>NZ_JBEXJR010000002.1:216700-971579 GCF_040609235.1 Streptomyces sp. NPDC004732 | reverse complement strand
AGATCTGGAAGCCCGGTAACGGGTGGAGGTGACTGGTACTAATAGGCCGAGGGCTTGTCCTCAGTTGCTCGCGTCCACTGTGTTGGTTCTGAAACCACGAACAACCGTCGTAGCCATGTGCCACGGCTCCGGTTGACAGTTTCATATTGTTTCGGTGGTCATAGCGTGAGGGAAACGCCCGGTTACATTCCGAACCCGGAAGCTAAGCCTCACAGCGCCGATGGTACTGCAGGGGGGACCCTGTGGGAGAGTAGGACGCCGCCGAACTCATTGTAGAGAAAACCCCCGCACCGTATGGTGCGGGGGTTTTCTGCGTTCCAGACCCTTTCTGCATTCCGGGGGCTTTTGGTAACGCTTAGGGTCGGGACATGCGATACGACCTGGTCATCTTCGACAATGACGGCGTTCTGGTGGACAGCGAGCCGATCTCCAACACGATCCTGGCCGGTTATCTGACCGAGCTCGGGCACCCCACCTCGTACGAGGACTCCCTGCGCGACTACATGGGGGCCGCCATGCACCGCGTACACGATGTGATCCTTGAGCGGAGCGGGCAGCGGCTTCCCGAGGATTTCGACGACGTCTTTCACGGACGGGTGTTCGCTGCCTTCGAGCGGGAGCTGCAGCCCGTGGACGGGGCCGTGGAAGTGCTGGAGAAGCTCGCCGGGGACGGGGTGGCCTACTGTCTGGCCTCTTCCGGGAGCCATGAGCGGATTCGGGTCGGGCATCGGAAGACCGGGCTTGATCAGTGGTTCGGGGAGGGGCTGGTCTTCAGCTCGCAGGATGTCGGGCGGGGCAAGCCGGCGCCCGATCTCTTCCTGCACGCCGCCGAGCGCATGGGAGTGGCGCCCGAGAAGTGCGTCGTGGTGGAGGACAGTCCGCTCGGAGTGCAGGCCGCGGTCGCCGCAGGGATGGATGTCCTCGGGTTCACCGCCATGACGCCCGCCGAGCGGCTCGTGGGGGCCAATGAACTCTTCGGTGATCTGCGGGACTTGGTTGACCTGCTCGTATGACGTCGACCGGGTGGTCGGGCTGACATTTGTCATGGCCAGGTGCGGACGATCGTTTCTGTCGGCGGGTGGGCCCCGGAGGCGAAGCTGAGGTTGTCGCGGAGGAAGTGAAGCCGGACGTACGCAGCCCGACGGAGGAAACCGATCATGAGTCAGCTCGCCACCGACGCCCTCGTAGAGGTCCGCCCCGTCGCCGCCACCACGGCCGAGGCCCCCGACGACGCACGCAAGGCCCGCATCGAGTCCCTGAAGCCGCTGGTGCTGGACGCGCTGGTGCCGACCGCCTCGTACTACCTGCTCAGCAAGGGGTTCGGGATGGGCACCATGGCCGCGCTGGCCTGGAGCAGTGTGGTGCCGGCCGCGCGGACGCTGTGGAGCCTGGTCAAGGAGCGGCGGGTCAACGGGCTCGCGGCGCTCATCCTGACCGCCAACGTCGTCGGGCTGCTGGCGAGCCTCGTCGCCGGGGACCCGCGGCTGATGCTCGCCAAGGACAGCGCCATCACGGCGACCGTGGGGATCGCGATCCTGCTGTCGGTGGTGGCCGGGCGGCCGCTGATGACCGCCGGTCTCAAGCCCTGGGTGACCAAGGGGAACGCGGCGAGGACCGCGGCCTGGGAACGGTTGAGCGCCGAGCGCGGGCGGTTCGCGCGGCTGGAGCGGATGTTCTCGGTCGTATGGGGTCTGGCGCTCTTCGGGGAGGCGCTGCTGCGGGTCGTGGGGGCCTACACGCTGCCCGTCGACACCATGGTGTGGCTGGGCGGGGCGATCGCGGCCGGCACGATCACGCTGACCATGTTCGTCAGTGGCGGCCTGGTCGTCGGGCCGATGGAGAAGATGGTCGAGGCGGACGTGGTGGGTGTGGCTCGTGGGGCGGACGCGTCGGGGCGCTGAAGGCGCCGAAATTGGTTGAGTGATCCATCTACCCACTGGTAGCCGTGGGCCCTACGCTCTGCAGCCATGACCGAAGTGCTGCGGCGCGGCAGGGCCTCGCTGGCGTTCGCCTTCCTGGTGCAGGGAGTGACCTTCGCCCTGCTCGTGACGCGGATCCCGGCGATCCAGGACCGGTACGGGATATCCGACGGGCTGCTGCCCGTCTTCCTCGCGGCGGTGCCGATCCTGGCGGGAGTCGGGAGCGTGGGCACCGAGCAGCTCGTCAAGAAGGTGCCGCCGAGCGCGGTGCTGAGGTGGTCGCAGCCCGCCGTGCTGCTTGCGCTGCTGGGGGTGGGCGCGGGCGACGCGCTGTGGCAGGTCGCCGTGGCGCTCGGGGGGTTCGGGCTGGCGGTGGGTGCGCTCGACGCGTCCATGAACATGCTCGGGGTCAGTCTCCAACGGGCGTACGGGCGCAGCATCATGCTCGGGTTTCACGCCGCGTACAGCCTGGGCGGGATCGTGGGGGCGTCGCTGGCCTGGGCCGGGGCGCACTGGGATCTGTCGCTCTTCGTCTCCTATCTGCCGGTCGTGGCCGTGCTGTTGCCTGCCGCGCTGGTCGGGAGCCGGTGGTACGTCGATGCCGCGAAGGCCGGGAGCGGGAGTGCGGAGGACGGCGGGGGTGCCGTCGTCTTCAAGGTGCTGCTTCCGCTCTGTCTGGTGATGACGTTCGCTTACATCGGCGACTCGACCGTCTCCAACTGGAGTGCCAAGTACCTGCAGGACGTGCTGGGGAGTTCGGAGGAGGTCTCGACCGTCCCCTACAACGTCTACATGGTCATGACGCTGGTGGGGCGCGGGCTCGGGGATCTGGGGGTGCGGCGCTTCGGGGCCGTGGCGGTGGTGCGGGCCGGGTCGGTGGTGGCGGCGCTGGGGTTCGCGGTCGTGGCGGTGGCGCCGGGGGCGTGGGTCGGGATCGCCGGATTCACGGTGCTCGGACTGGGGTTGTGCGTGATTGTTCCGCAGACGTTCGCCGCGGCGGGGAGGCTGTTCCCGGGGGCTTCGGATGCGGCCGTCGCGCGACTGAACATCTTCAACTATGTGGGGTTCCTGATCGGTTCGCCGCTGGTGGGCGGGCTCGGGGACGCCTGGAACTACCGGGGGGCGATGGTCGTTCCCATGGTGTTGGTGCTCTTGACCCTGCTGTACGCCCGTTCCTTCGCCCCAGGACCGGACCGGTACGGTGACGGACATGAGCGGCCGCGCACAGCTGATGTGGGACGAGGCAGTAACGGGCTATGACTTCGGCCCGGGCCACCCGATGGACCCGGTCAGGCTCGGGCTGACCCGAAGCCTGGTCGACGCCTTCGGGCTCGACCGGGAGCTGGACGTGGTCGCGGCCAAGCGTGCCGGTGATTCGACGCTGCGTCTCGTGCACCGCGGGGACTACGTGGACGCGGTGAAGGCCGCCTCCCTCGACCCCGCGTCCGCGCGGGGGGAGTACGGCCTCGGCACGGAGGACGACCCGGCCTTCGCCGGGATGCACGACGCTTCGGCGCTGATCGCCGGTCAGTCCGTCGGCGCGGCCGAGGCCGTGTGGCGCGGGGACGCGCTGCACGCGGTGAACTTCGCGGGCGGGCTGCACCACGCGATGCCCGGGGGCGCCTCCGGGTTCTGTATCTACAACGACGCCGCGCTGGCCATCGCCCGGCTCCTGGAGCTGGGCGCGGAGCGCGTGGCGTACGTGGATGTCGACGTGCACCACGGCGACGGCGTCCAGGCCGCCTTCTGGGAGGACCCGCGGGTCCTCACGATCTCGCTCCACGAACATCCGCGGACGCTGTTCCCGCAGACCGGCTGGCCCGAGGAGACGGGTGCGGACGGCGCCGCGGAGGGGACCGCCGCGAACATCGCGCTGCCCGCAGGGACCGGGGACGCCGGGTGGCTGCGGGCCTTCCACGCCGTGGTGCCCGAGCTGCTCGCCGAGTTCCGGCCGCAGGTCCTCGTGACGCAGCACGGCGCGGACACGCACTTCGAGGATCCGCTGGCGCACCTCGCCGTTTCGCTGGACGCCCAGCGGTCCGTGCAGGTCGCCTGCCACGAGCTGGCCCACGAGTACGCCGACGGGCGATGGGTCTCACTGGGCGGCGGGGGATATGCGGTGGTGGACGTGGTGCCGCGGTCCTGGACGCATCTCGTCGCCATCGCGGCGGGGCGGCCGGTCGAGCCCACGGCGCAGATCCCCGAAGCGTGGCGGCAGGAAGTCTTCGCGCGGACCCGGCAGTTGGCGCCCGGGCGGATGACGGACGGGCGGTGGCCGGTGGAGTGGAAGGGCTGGGAGTCGGGATACGACCCCGCCGACCGGCTCGACCAGGCCGTGCTCGCGGCCCGGCGGGCGGTGTTCCCGCTGCGGGGGCTGCTCGCGTAGCAGTGCCGAGGGGTCCGGGAGGCCGCGGTCCGGCCGATCGGATTGGATTATGCCCGCGTTAGCCCAACTGTGCGTGGTTTCCGGGGTTTTGTGGTCCGGGCGCGCGCGGATGCGCCAGCATCGGCAGCGTGTTGAGCACCGGCGCCCTGCGTGCGCATCTGTTGGCGGCTCGGTTGGCCGGGCCCGTGGCCACCTCACGGGAAGAGAGCCTGCGGAGCTATCGGCTCTTCGCGGCCCGGGACCCGCGGATACTTCTCGGGCTCGACCCCGAATGGAGCTGGGGCTCCGGTGATCTGCTGCGCCTGATGTCTGACAAGTGCGGAGTGTCCGCCGACCCTGGGCACACCTCGGGGACCGACGTCATCGATCCGGAGCGGACACTGGCGGCGCTCGACGCGTTCGCGGAACGGCTCGCGGTCGCGGCCCGGTGGCGGGTCCCCGTGCTCTTCGGGACCGGTCATCCGCACCGGCTGCTCGGGTTCTACGCCGCCTTGGCGGACGCCTTGTCGGCGGCCGGATGCACCGTCCTCACCCCCGCGCAGGGCAACAGTGTCGACATAACGACCCGGTTTGGCCTACGTACGTACAACCTTGACTACGTACAAGGAGTCGCGCTGGTGCGCGAACCCGGCGCGCGTCTCACCGGGAGTGAGACCGGCGCACACACCCACTCACCCCTCCCGGTTCGAGCCGTCCTGGATGCCGCAGCGGAGGCCGGCGGACCGCTTCCAGGGTTGGTCATCGGGGACCACGGATGGGTCTGCGGAGCAGGTCAGCTGGGGTTTGAGGCGATCGGTCTGGCGGATACGGACGATCCGGCGCTATTCGTCGGGGAGGCCGAGGGGCAGGTGTCCGTCGTCGTTCCGCTTGATGACGCTGTGCGGTCTGATTACTACCGACCGCTTACTCGCTATGTACTCAATCGAGCGTGTCTGTCACAGTAGGCGGCCGATGGCTGCTCCTCTTCCCCACTCGCATCATCCGCCCCTAGTCTGGGGAGTGAGCGCGCAGCGACGAAGAGTCACCGGAAGGGGAAGCCGGTGCCCGTCATGTGCGGAAGGTTCAGGTGGGGTGTCATGGCTGCAGACCAGAGGCCGCTGAACGAGGTTCAGTTTCTGACCGTGGCGGAAGTCGCCTCGGTGATGCGAGTGTCCAAGATGACCGTGTACCGGCTGGTGCACAGCGGTCATCTGCCCGCCATCCGGGTCGGAAGGTCCTTCCGGGTTCCGGAGCAGGCGGTTCACGAGTACCTCCGCGAGTCCTATGTGGGGGTCGAAGCAGGTTGAGCGAGGGGTCCCCCGGGGCCCTTCGGGCAGGGGTCATTGCCCCTCGATTACGTCCCTCACGCGGGGACGGGTAGGCTAGGCCGACGTAGGTCGTGTGGGCCCAGTCTGCTGCCCCGCACCGAGTGAAGAGAAGTGAGCGAGGGTAGTCGTGGGCTCTGTTATCAAGAAGCGGCGTAAGCGGATGGCCAAGAAGAAGCACCGCAAGCTGCTGAAGCGCACTCGCGTTCAGCGTCGCAACAAGAAGTAAGCGACCGCTGCAACAGCGTGTTCCGAAGCCCTCCCGTCATCCGACGGGAGGGCTTCGGTGTTTTCGGCCGTCTCTGGGCTCACGGACATCACACCGCAACGTCCACCAGATAGCGTGGTCCGGGACACCGCCGACGGTGGCGCGGCGAGGGGTTTGGGGAAAGGCAGGCGCTGATCTTGGGCAAGGTCGTGCTCGTGACCGGAGTGGCCCGACAGCTGGGCGGACGGTTCGTCCGGCGCATCCAGCGTGACCCCGACGTCGACCGGGTGGTCGCCGTCGACGCGGTCCCACCGGAGCACCATCTGGGCGGCGCCGACTTCGTCAGGGCCGACATCCGGCAGCCCGCCATCGCCAGGGTGCTCGCCGAGCACAGCGTGGACACGGTCGTGCACATGGACGTCACGGCGACCGCGCTCGGCGGCCGCGGGGGCAGGGGCGGCCGGGGCTCGGTCAAGGAGACCAACGTCATCGGCACCATGCAGCTGCTCGGCGCCTGCCAGAAGTCGCCGACGGTCCAGCGGCTCGTGGTGAAGTCGAGCACCAGCGTGTACGGGTCGGCGCCCAAGGACCCCGCGGTCTTCACGGAGACGACGCCGCCCAAATCGCTGCCCAGCGGTGGCTTCGCCAAGGACGCCGTCGAGGTCGAGGGCTATGTACGCGGCTTCGCGCGGCGCCGCCCGGACGTCGCGGTGTGCGTGCTGCGCTTCGCGAACATCCTCGGGCCCGCCGCGGACTCCCCGCTCGCCGAGTACTTCTCGCTGCCGGTCCTGCCGACCGTGTTCGGCTACGACCCGCGCCTGCAGTTCGTCCACGAGGACGACGCGGTCGAGGTGCTGCGGCTCGCCTCGCACGACCCGCAGCGCGGCACGCTCAACAGCGGCACGTTCAACGTCGCGGGCGACGGCCAGCTGCTCCTGTCCCAGTGCTCGCGGCGGCTCGGCCGCCCCACGGTGCCGGTGCTGCTGCCCGCCGTCACCTGGGTCGGCTCGGCGCTGCGCACGGTCGGCATGTCGGACTTCTCGCCCGAGCAGATCAGGCTGCTCACCCACGGCCGGGTCGTGGCCACCCGGCAGATGCGCGAGACACTGGGGTTCAGGCCGAAGTACACGACCGCGGAGACCTTCGCGGACTTCGTACGCAGCCGGGGCCCCGGGCTGCTGCCACCAGGTGCCCTCGCGGGGGCAGTCGACCGGATCGCCGCGCTGCCCCTCGCGGGTGGCCACCAGAGCGCCAACTGAGGAGAGCGTCAACGATGGCGGACGCCAAGGTCATTCCGTTCGACGACGACCGGTCGCGCGGGAGCGCGCAGCGCACCTCGCGCCGCAGGTCCGCGCCCCGGCGCAAGGGCGACCCCGTGGCCGGGGTCAAGGCGCTGCCCGGGCAGCAGGAGGGGCAGCAGCAGGACGTGCAGCAGCTCGCGGAGCCGCAGCCGGCGCCCGCGGGGCCGCAGGGGAAGGTGCCGGAGCCGCGGGGCGGTGGTGGCTGGGACCGGCGCATCGCGGGCGGCCTCTCGTTCCTGCGGCGGCGGCTCACGGGTGAGTACGAGGTCGACGACTTCGGCTACGACGAGGAGCTCACCGACCAGGTCCTGATGTCGATGCTCCGGCCGTTCTACGACAAGTACTTCCGGGTGGAGGTGAAGGGCATCGAGAACATCCCCGCCGACGGCGGGGCGCTGATCGTCGCCAACCACTCCGGGACGCTGCCGCTGGACGGCCTGATGATGCAGGTCGCGGTGCACGACAACCATCCCCAGGGTCGCCATCTGCGGCTGCTCGCCGCCGACCTCGTCTTCATGCTGCCGGTGATCAACGAACTGGCCCGCAAGGCCGGGCACACGCTGGCCTGCGCGGAGGATGCGGAGCGCCTCCTTGAGCGGGGCGAGCTGGTGGGTGTGATGCCGGAGGGCTTCAAGGGCATCGGGAAGCCGTTCAGCGACCGCTACAAGCTGCAGCGGTTCGGCCGCGGCGGCTTCGTCTCGACGGCGTTGCGCACGGGCTCACCGATCGTGCCGTGCTCGATCGTCGGGGCGGAGGAGATCTACCCCATGATCGGCAACGCCAAGACCTTGGCGCGGGTCCTCGGCATCCCGTACTTCCCGGTCACGCCGACGTTCCCGTGGCTCGGTCCGCTGGGTGCGGTGCCGTTGCCGACGAAGTGGACGATCCAGTTCGGTGAGCCGATCCCGACGGACGGGTATCCGCCGGAGGCGGCGGAGGATCCGATGCTGATGTTCAACCTGACGGATCAGGTGCGGGAGCAGATCCAGCATTCGCTGTACAAGCTGCTGGTGCAGCGGCGGTCGGTTTTCTTCTAGGTGCGTGTACGCGGCCGGGGGCGCCCTCCTGGTGAGGAGAGCGCCCCCGACCCCGTACGGGCAGGGACTAGTTCGCGTCCTCGCCCTTGATGCCGAGCTCCGGGAGCTGCAGGCCGGGCAGGAGCGGGGGCAGCGTGACGTCCGGCTTGGCCGGGGAGCTGTGCTGGCCGGGTTTGCTCTTGCCGTCCGAGGGCTGCGGGCTGGTCTCCTTCTCGTCCGGTGGGTCGAGCAGGCCGCCGGTGGCGCCGCCGAGGAGGCCGTCGTCGTGGCGGTCCGACGTGGAGGGCTTCGGCTTGCTGTCGCTGCCCGTCCCGCCGCCGTGCGAGCTGCCGCCGCCCGAGGGATGGGAGGGGCGACCGTCGGAGCCCTCGGAGCCGCTGGGGCTCTGGGACGTCCGGCCGCCTGAGCCGCCCTTCTCCGGCGCGCGGGGCAGCAGGGAGCGCAGCGGGTCGACCTCTTCGTCTATGGCGTCGAAGACGGAGTTCACCTGCTCTCCCACGTCGCCCAGCTGGACGGGGAGGCGGCCCTGGAGGTCGCTCCACGCTTCCCGGTGCGACTGGGAGAACGCGGACAGCGCCTGGATGGGGCCCAGGGAGCCGTCGCGCTCGTACGCCTCGAGGAGCAGGCGGTGGCCTTCCGTGGCGTCGTGCCGCATGCCGGAGAGGGCTCGCCTGACCTCGCCGAGCGACTCGTGGTCCAGGGCGCCGGAGCGGCCCCGCTCCATGAGCCTGCGGGCCTCGTTCAGCCGCGTCGAGGCATGGTCGAGATAGATCTGGCCACGGTCGGTGTCGCCGTTGGCCAGGCCCAGCTTGAAGTCCTCCATGCCGCGCTTGAGGCCGTACAACGAATCGCCGGGCAGGGCGTCGGAGCTGGCCGCGGCCACTCCGCCGAACGCGCCCGCGGCGACGCCGACGGTGAGGCCGCCCGCCGCGATGCCCTTGGACAGACGGGAACGCGGCCGCAACTTCCCCAGGGCACCCGCGCGGTGGGCACCCTTGCGGGACCGCTGCTCGGGCACCGAGGGACTGCCGCCCTCGAGGAACATGGCTTCCATCGCGGCCACGAGCTGGGCGCGCTGGACGACCTTGACCTCGGGGTCCAGGACGGGCTTGGGCAGCGCGTCGAGACCGTCCGTCAGGGCCAGCATGTGGCTCTGTTCGGTCGGTTCGGCGCGGCCGGTGGTTTCGGGGGACTCCACGGATGCGGCCGCTGGCACGGGCGCTGAGTCCTCGGACTGCTCGGCCGCCGGACCCTGGTCGGAATGCTCCTCCAGGGCCTGGGCGAAGGCGTTCGCCCGCCGGTGGGCCGATACGTTCGCGATCACTGGCGGCACCTCCTCTCGTCAAGACGGTCGACTCCCCAGGGGGTCCTGAGGGTTGCATGTCCTGACCATTTCCACACGATCGAGTGAGCGGAGCCAGCCAGGTAGCGACCACAGGGAGCCTGCATCCCGCACAACGAGCGTCGCGGCACTTGGGTTACGGACGAAAGATGATCGGACCGCGACAATTCCGTGGCGCCCATCCACCCGCCACGGAAGGTGAGTTGGGCGCCACGGAGCGCTATCGGACGTCGTCGGGCAGGAGCCGTGCGAGCGTGCGCACCGCGCGGTACTGGAGGGTCTTGATCGCGCCCTCGTTCTTCCCCATGACCCGCGCGGTCTCGGCGACGGAGAGTCCCTGGAGGAAGCGCAGGGTCACGCACTCCTGCTGCTGGGGGTTGAGGCGGCGGACGGCTTCGAGGAGGGCCGCGTTCGAGAGGGACTCCAGGACGGAGTCCTCGGGGCTGCGCTCGACCTCATTGGCGTCGAGCATCTCGCCGGTGGTCACTTCGAGGCGGAATCGGCTTGATTTGAAGTGGTCGGCGACCAGGTTGCGCGCGATCGTGACCAGCCAGGCGCCGAAGTCGCGGCCCTGCCAGGTGAACGTGCCGATGCGGCGGAGGGCGCGCAGAAAGGTCTCACTGGTGAGATCCTCGGCGGTCGCCTTGCCGCCCACGCGGTAGTAGATGTAGCGGTAGACCGTGTCGCTGTACTGGTCGTAGAGGCGTCCGAAGGCGTCGGACTCGCCGGCCTGAGCGCGTTCGACGAGATCCATCATGCGCGCGCTGTCGCTGTCCGCTGCGGGACGGCGAGGGGTGGGGGCCGAGGTGGCGGCAGCGGAGCCGGAACGGGCCCGTCTGCTGACAGCCGCCCCGCTGTTGGCCAGGGCATAGCAGGGCCCGGCGGGTGCGGGGACGGCGAGTGCGGGGACGGCGGGGACGGCGTACGCGGTGGGGACGAAGCCGCGCAAGCGGTCGATGACCGTTGCGCGCAGCGTAGCCAGGCCCGAGGCGTCAACCCCGACGTGTGGGTACACGGGACTCCCAGAGGCAGAGCTTCCATCACGTGCAGTGCGGGACCGTTCACCCGTCGTAGCGACGTGTGGGGTCCCTTATGCGTCTGAGGAGAATAACGCTTCGTACAGGCAGCGCTACACCCAGTTGCTCAAATCATCGATTACGTCGCTTCTGTAACCGATTGACGCCCGTTCAAGCACCGGAGAGTGAGCACTTGTTGATCGAATCAGTTCACATTCCGTGTCGGCCTGAGGCGTGTTGTGGCCGAGTGCTACCGGCGTGACTGGCGGGAGGCGTGGCGGGGTAGGACCGACGGAATGCTCGGGGCGGGGTGCACGGGCAGGGCCGGAACGTGCCTTCAGTGACGACGGCGGTGCAGGGCCACGGCCGCGGCGGCGCCGCCCGCGAGCGCGCCGACACCGGCGGCGGCCGGGATCCCGACCTTCGCGGCCTTGCGGCCCGTGCGGTAGTCCCGCAGCCGCCAGTCCCGCTCGCGTGCGTGCTTGCGCAGCTTGGCGTCGGGGTTGATCGCGTACGGATGCCCGACGAGGGAGAGCATCGGGATGTCGTTGTGCGAGTCGCTGTACGCGGCGCAGCGGCCCAGGTCCAGGCCCTCGGCGGCGGCCAGGGCGCGGACGGCCTCGGCCTTCGCGGGGCCGTGCAGGGGTTCGCCGACGAGCTTGCCGGTGTAGACGCCGCCGATGGACTCGGCGACGGTGCCCAGGGCCCCGGTCAGGCCGAGGCGACGGGTGATCACCGTGGCGATCTCCACCGGGGCCGCCGTGACCAGCCAGACCTTCTGGCCCGCGTCGAGGTGGGCCTGGGCGAGGGCGCGGGTGCCCGGCCAGATGCGCTCGGCCATGTACTCGTCGTAGATCTCCTCGCCGATGGACATCAGCTCGGCGACCCGGTGGCCCTTGACGATGGACAGGGCGCTGTCGCGGGCGTCCTGCATGTGCTCGGGGTCCTCGACGCCCGCGAGCCTGAACCAGGCCTGCTGCCAGGCGAATCGGAACAGTTCCTGGCGCTCGAAGAACTTCCGCTTGTAGAGCCCGCGGCCGAAGTGGAAGATCGCGGCGCCCTGCATCACGGTGTTGTCGAGGTCGAAGAAGGCGGCGGCCTTGTCGTCGCCGACGACGGGGAACTCCGGTTCCTGCGGTCCTTCGTCGGGCGTGGTCTGTGCGGCGAGGGCGTCGAGTTCCTCCAGCTCCTGGGAGGACTTGCGCGCTGCCTCAGCCGAGGCCTCGCCTGCCAACACGCTCCGCGCCGTGGCGGAGCGCCTACGGGGGGTGAGCCATCCGAGAGCGGCCATGTCGTGAGCATAGCCAGTTTGTTCGGAGGTTCCGGAGTCGGGAGGATTCGGGCCTGTGAACTCTCCGTGTCCTTGCGGTTGGGCGACCGGGCGAGAATGGCGGTATGAGCCCGATTTTTCGACGTACGAAGCGGAAACCGCAGGAGCGGCTGGTCACCCTGATCGGGAAGCCGGGGTGTCATTTGTGCGATGACGCACAGTCGGTGATCGAGAAGGTCTGCGGGGAGCTCGGCACTCCCTGGGAGAAGAAGGACATCACCCAGGACGAGGAGCTGCACCGGGCCTACTGGGAACAGATCCCGGTCGTCCTGGTGGACGGGGAGCAGCACACCTTCTGGCGCGTGGACGAGACGCGGCTGCGGCGCGAGCTCGACGGGTAGGGCCGTCCGGCACTGACCGGTCAGTCCAAAGTGCCCGCAAAGTCGATTACGCTTTGGGGCGGTTTTGGTCTCGGGGGCGACGATCGTGAGGAGAGTGTGCGGTTTTGCCCCCATCAAATGAGCGACGATGTCGTCCGTGCGCCGGTTCCACGGTCGTGCGCCAGGAGTGCGTGACCCCGGTCACGTTGGCCGGGCAAATCGGACACCATCTTTGTGCACGCGTTCACAAAGACATAGCCTGCATTCGACGGGGCGGTCTGGGGACGAGTGACCGCCTGCAGCCCCGCTCTACCCGCAGGAGCACCGTGGCAACTGGCCGAACTCACCGACCGGCGACCCGCAGCCGAGGAATTCCCGAGGCCACCGTCGCCAGGCTTCCGCTGTACCTCCGAGCCCTCACCGCACTGTCGGAGCGCTCGGTACCCACGGTCTCCTCCGAGGAGCTCGCGGCCGCCGCGGGGGTCAACTCCGCGAAGCTGCGCAAGGACTTCTCGTATCTGGGCTCCTACGGGACGCGCGGCGTGGGCTACGACGTCGAGTATCTCGTCTACCAGATCTCCCGTGAACTCGGGCTGACCCAGGACTGGCCGGTTGTCATCGTCGGCATCGGTAACCTCGGCGCCGCGCTCGCCAATTACGGCGGGTTCGCCTCGCGCGGGTTCCGGGTCGCCGCGCTGATCGACGCCGATCCCGCGATGGCGGGCACCCCCGTCGCGGGCATGCCGGTGCAGCACACGGACGAGCTCGAAAAGATCATCAGCGACAACGGCGTCTCCATCGGCGTGATCTCGACCCCCGCCGGGGCGGCCCAGCAGGTCTGCGAGCGGCTCGTCGCCGCCGGTGTGACCTCCATCCTGAACTTCGCGCCGACGGTCCTCTCCGTGCCGGAGGGCGTCGACGTGCGCAAGGTCGACCTCTCCATCGAGCTGCAGATCCTCGCCTTCCACGAGCAGCGCAAGGCCGGCGAGGACGCCGCCCACGAGGGCCCCGTCCCGCCCGTCTCCGCCAAGCAGCAGCGCAAGGGACCCGACGGGGACGTCCCCGCCGTGATGCCGGCATGAGTCTCCTGGTCGTGGGGCTGAGTCACCGCAGCGCCCCGGTGAGCGTCCTGGAGCGCGCCGCGCTGTCCGTGGACGCGCAGGCCAAGCTCCTGCAGGACACCCTGGCCGCCGAGCCCGCCGCCGAGGCGGCCGTGCTCGCCACCTGCAACCGCATCGAGCTCTACGCCGACGTGGACAAGTTCCACGCGGGCGTGGCCGAGCTGTCCACGCTGCTCGCGCAGCACAGCGGCGTCGGCCTGGAGGAGCTCACTCCTTATCTCTACGTCCACTACGAGGACCGCGCCGTCCACCACTTCTTCTCGGTGGCGTGCGGGCTCGACTCGATGGTCGTCGGCGAGGGGCAGATCCTCGGGCAGATCAAGGACGCCCTGGCGCGCTCGCAGGAGCTGCACACCGCGGGCAAGCTCCTCAACGACCTCTTCCAGCAGGCCCTGCGGGTCGGCAAGCGCGCGCACTCCGAGACCGGCATCGACCGGGCCGGACAGTCGCTCGTGACCTTCGGTCTCGAACAGCTCGCCGCGGGCGGGTCCGTGGAGACCTGGGCCGAGGGCAAGCGCGCCCTGGTGATCGGCGCGGGCTCGATGTCCTCGCTGGCCGCGGCGACGCTCGCACGCGCCGGTGTCCGGGAGCTCGTCGTCGCCAACCGCACGCTGGAGCGGGCCCGCCGCCTCGCGGAGATCCTCGCGGACTCCGGCACCGAAGCGACCGCGCGCGCCGTCCCCATGGCCGACGTGGCCGACGAACTGACACGTGCCGACGTGGTGGTCTCGTGCACCGGTGCGACCGGTCTGGTCCTGACGGCCGAGGCTGTCGCCGCCGCCGTGGGCCGCACGACCCCGCCGCCCGCCGTGCGCGACACCCTCGCGCCGTCCGCGGACCCGGCCGGGACCGAGGGGACCGACGGGACTGCCGGGGCTGCCGGGACTGCCGGAGGCGACGCCACCGGCTTCGAACAGCACGCCGCATGGCTGGAGAAGGCACAGGGCGAAGGCCCGGCGCCGGTGGCCGCGCGGGACGGCGACGCCCCCGACGGGCGTACGACGTCGCTCGCACTCCTCGACCTCGCCATGCCGCGCGACATCGACGCGGCCGTGCACCGCATCGACGGGGTGCGCCTCGTCGACATCGAGTCGCTCGCCGAGGCGTCCGCGGACGCCCCGATGGCCGACGACGTGGAGAAGGTCCGCGGCATCGTCTCCGACGAGGTCGCCGCCTTCGGCGCCGCCCAGCGGGCCGCGCACATCACGCCGACCGTGGTCGCGCTGCGCACCATGGCCGCCGACGTGGTGGCCGGTGAAATGGCCCGCCTCGAAGGACGTCTGCCGGGCCTGGAGGACAAGCAGCGCGCGGAGATCACGCAGACCGTGCGCCGCGTCGTCGACAAGCTGCTGCACGCGCCGACGGTGCGGATCAAGCAGCTGGCGAGCGAGCCCGGCGGCGCCGGATACGCGGACGCGCTGCGCACGCTCTTCGACCTCGACCCGCAGACGGTCGCGGCGGTCAGCAGGGCTGACCACATGAACAACGAGAACGACGACCCGAATAGAGGCCGGGCATGACGGAGAGGGCTCTCAGGCTCGGGACCAGGCGCAGCAGGCTGGCCATGGCCCAGTCCGGCCAAGTGGCCGAGGCAGTCAAGGAGTTGACGGGGCGTCCCGTCGAGCTGGTGGAGATCACGACGTACGGCGACACCTCGCGCGAGCACCTCGCGCAGATCGGTGGCACCGGCGTCTTCGTCGCCGCGCTGCGCGAGGCGCTGGCCCGCGACGAGGTCGACTTCGCCGTGCACTCGCTCAAGGACCTGCCCACCGCACAGCCCGCCGAGCTCACCCTCGCCGCCGTGCCGGTGCGCGAGGACCCGCGCGACGCCCTGGTGGCGCGCGACGGCCTGACCTTCGCGGAGCTGCCCGACGGCGCCCGCGTGGGCACCGGTTCGCCGCGCCGCATGGCGCAGCTGAACGCCTACGCGCGCAGCCACGGCATGACCATCGAGACCGTGCCGATCCGCGGGAACGTCGACACCCGCATCGGATACGTGCACAAGGGAGAGCTCGACGCCGTCGTGCTCGCCGCCGCCGGACTCAACCGCGTCGGCAGGGCCGACGCGGTGACCGACCTCCTGTCGGTCGACACGATTCTGCCCGCCCCCGGCCAGGGGGCACTGGCGATCGAATGTGCCGCGCACAACGCGTCACTCGCCGCCACGCTCGCCGAGCTCGACGACCCGCACACCCGGGCCGCCGTGACCGCCGAGCGATCCCTGCTCGCCGCCCTGGAAGCCGGCTGCAGCGCCCCCGTGGGCGCGCTGGCCGATTTGCTGGCCGACGGGCAGATTGTCAAGGAGATGCGCCTGCGCGGCGTCGTCGGTACGACCGACGGCTCGTCGCTGGTGCAGCTGTCCACCACCGGTCCCGTGCCCGAGACGGAGACCCAGGCCATGGCGCTGGGCCGCGAACTCGCAGCCGAGATGCTCGCCAAGGGCGCGGCCGGTCTGATGGGGGAGCGAGCACTTTGAGCCCCACCTCGAACCTTCCAGGCCTTCCCGCACACGGGCACGTCACCTTCCTCGGTGCCGGTCCCGGAGATCCGGGACTGCTGACCCTGCGCGCCGTCGAGGCGCTGGCCCGAGCGGATGTGCTGATCGCCGAGCCGGATGTGCTCGACGTCGTCCGCGTGCATGCCAGGGGAGGTGTGGACACACCCCAGCCGACAGCTGACGACACGTCAATGACCGCCGACGCGACGCCGTTCCGAGCTGCCGCCAATCTTGTCATGGAGGCGGCCAAGGGCGGCAGGCGGGTCGTGCGTGCGGTGAGCGGCGACCCGGGTCTCGACACCAACGCGGCCGACGAGATGCTGGCCTGCGCCGCCGCGGGCATCCCCTTCGAAGTGGTGCCCGGCATCGCGGCCGCCGTCGGTGTGCCCGCGTACGCGGGTGTGCCGCTGCGGGACGCACAGGGTGCGGACGTCCGCTTCGTCGACGCCCGTACCGCGTCCGACCGCTGCTGGAGCGAGGTCGGCGCGTCCGACGGGACCGTCGTCGTCTCGACGGCCCTCGACTCGGTGGCCGCGGCCGCCGGTGAGCTGGTGGCCGCGGGCCGCAAGCCCGACACCCCGATGACCGTGACCGTCGCCGGTACGACGACGCGCCAGCGCACCTGGACCGCGACGCTCGGCACCGTCGCGCAGGTGCTCAAGCAGGCGAAGGTGCTGCCCTCGCCCGACGGCGGCCGGCCCGTCATAGCCGTGGTCGGCGAGTGTTCGGCCCCCGCCCAGCGCGACCAGCTGTCGTGGTTCGAGTCGAAGCCGCTCTTCGGGTGGCGCGTCCTCGTGCCGCGCACGAAGGAGCAGGCGGCCTCGCTCTCCGACCAGCTGCGCTCCTACGGCGCCGTGCCGCACGAGGTCCCGACCATCGCGGTCGAGCCGCCGCGCACGCCCCAGCAGATGGAGCGCGCGGTCAAGGGCCTGGTCACCGGCCGGTACGAGTGGATCGCCTTCACCTCGGTCAACGCCGTCAAGGCGGTGCGGGAGAAGTTCGAGGAGTACGGGCTCGACGCGCGTGCCTTCGCCGGGATCAAGGTCGCGGCCGTCGGCGAGCAGACCGCCGCCGCGCTGGTCGCCTTCGGCGTCAAGCCGGACCTGGTGCCGAGCGGTGAGCAGTCGGCCGCCGGTCTCCTGGAGGACTGGCCGCCGTACGACCCGGTCTTCGACCCGATCGACCGGGTGTTCCTGCCGCGGGCGGACATCGCCACGGAGACGCTGGTCGCCGGGCTCATCGACCTCGGGTGGGAGGTCGACGACGTCACCGCCTACCGGACGGTGCGCGCGTCGCCGCCCCCGGCGGACACCCGCGAGGCGATCAAGGGCGGCGGCTTCGACGCGGTCCTCTTCACCTCGTCGTCCACGGTGCGCAACCTCGTCGGCATCGCGGGCAAGCCGCACAACGTGACCGTGATCGCGTGCATCGGTCCCGCCACCGCGAAGACCGCGGAGGAGCACGGGCTTCGGGTGGACGTGATGGCTCCGGAGCCTTCGGTGCACAAGCTCGCCGAGGCGCTGGCGGAGTTCGGTTCCCGGCGGCGGGCCGCGGCCCTGGAGGCGGGCGACCCCGTCACCCGGCCCAGCGAGCGTCGGCCGGGGTCCCGTCGGCGACGTACCGCCCCGTAGGTACCTTTGGGTGGGCGCCTCCCCATTTGGTGCTCTGCACCGGGGGTTGTGCCCACCCGTGCCGCCCTGCGGCACGTCTGCCCACAACGGAAACGGCTGAGCGCACCCTGCGGGACCGTCAGTGGTAGCGGTCGGCAAAAGGTGAGGGTTTCAGTGACCAAGTACGGATCGTTCCCCGGCGCGCGGCCGCGGCGGCTGCGGACCACCCCGGCCATGCGGCGCATGGTCGCCGAGACGCGTCTGCATCCCGCCGATCTGATCCTGCCCGCGTTCGTGCGCGAGGGGATCAGCGACCCCGTGGAGATCGGGGCCATGCCCGGCGTCTTCCAGCACACCCGCGACAGCCTGAAGAAGGCCGCCGTCGAGGCGATGGAGGCCGGGGTCGCCGGGATCATGCTCTTCGGCGTCCCCGAGGAGTCGAAGAAGGACGCCGTCGGCACGGCGGGCACGGACCCGGACGGGATCCTCCAGGTCGCGCTCCGCGACGTGCGCGCCGAGGTCGGCGACGACCTCATCGTCATGTCGGACCTGTGCCTCGACGAGACCACCGACCACGGGCACTGCGGTGTGCTGGACGCTCAGGGCCGGGTCGACAACGACGCGACGCTTGAGCGGTACGCCGAGATGGCGCAGGTGCAGGCCGACGCGGGCGCCCACGTGGTGGGCCCGAGCGGCATGATGGACGGTCAGATCGGGGTCATCCGCGACGCGTTGGACCAGGTCGGCCACGAGGACGTGTCCATCCTCGCGTACACCGTGAAGTATTCGTCGGCCTTCTTCGGCCCGTTCCGCGAGGCCGTCGGCTCGTCGCTCAAGGGCGACCGCAAGACGTACCAGCAGGACCCCGCCAACAGCCGTGAGTCCCTGCGGGAGCTCGCCCTGGACCTGGAGGAGGGCGCCGACATGGTCATGGTCAAGCCCGCGGGTCCCTACCTCGACATCCTGGCGAAGGTCGCCGACGCGGTGGACGTGCCGGTGGCGGCGTACCAGATCAGTGGCGAGTACTCGATGATCGAGGCCGCCGCCGCGCGGGGCTGGATCGACCGGGACGCGGCGATCATGGAGTCCCTGACGGGGATCAGGCGCGCGGGCGCGAACATGATCCTGACGTACTGGGCGACCGAGGTCGCGCGGCAGCTCTGACGCCCTCGCGGGCGGCCCTTGACCTCAACCTTGGTTGAAGTTGGAGGGTGGTGTGCATCGACGTTCTTTCCACGTTCCGAGGAGCACACCATGCGCGCTGTCGTCCTGTACGAGTTCGGTCCCGCCGAGAACCTCCGCAACGAGACCCTGCCCGACCCCGTCGCGGGGCCGGGCCAGGTGCGGATCGCCGTACGGGCGGCGGGAGTTCACTTCGTCGAGACCGTGATGCGGCGGGGTGAGGCGTCCGACATGGCGCCACCCCTGCCCGAACTGCCCGCGGTCTTCGGCGGTGAGGTCGCGGGGACCGTGGAGGCCGTGGGCCCCGGTGTCGACGCCGCGTGGCTCGGGCGTTCCGTGGTGGTCCCGCGCTCGGTCCCCGGCGGGTACGCCGAACTGGCGGTCGCCGAGGTCGCGGAGGTGCACGTCGTCCCCGAAGGACTCGGCTTCGAGGCCGCGGTGACCATGGTGATGACCGGGGCCACCACCATGGGGCTGCTCGGTGTGGCCCGGCTCCGTGCCGACGACGTGGTCCTTGTGACCTCCGCGGCCGGTGGCGTGGGGCGGCTCGTCGTCCAGTACGCACACGCCCTCGGGGCGACGGTGATCGGCGCGGCCGGTGGCCCGGCCAAGGCCGACGCCGTGCGCGCGCTCGGCGCCGACATCGCCGTCGACTACAACCGGCCCGGCTGGGAGCGCGAGGTCGCCGAGCGGCTCGGCGGCGGGCGGCGCGTCACCGCCGTACTCGACGGGGTGAGCGGCGAGAAGGGCGCGGCGGCCTTCGAACTGCTCGCCGACGGCGGACGGTACGTCGTCATCGGCTGGTCGTCGCAGGACGCCTTCGAGCCCGGCCCCGAGGTGCTCGCGGAGCGGGACATCACCTTCACCAACGCGCTGCTGCACCTGATCGAGAACCCCGGCGACGGCCCCGCGCGCGAACGCGAGGCCCTGGAGGCCGCCGCCAAGGGGCAGTTGGTGCCCGACGTCCAGACGTTCCCGCTGGAGCGGGCGGCCGAGGCGCACACCGCCATCGAGCGGCGGGAGACCACCGGGAAGGTGGTGCTGGTGCCCTAGCCCTGCTTGAGCAGGGTCGCCAGGCGGGAGAAGCCGTCGGCGCCGTGGCCCTGCTCGACCGCGCGGTCCAGGAGGTCCTGGAAGGGGTCGAACAGGTCGGTGCGCAGGCCCTGTTCGGCGAACGCGGCGGTGAAGTTGGGGAACGCCTCCCGGTTCATGGCGAGGTTCGAGACGTCCGTGACGTGCTGGCCGGTGGCGAGGCCCTCGGCCATGCCGGAGACGTTGCCGTGCACCATCGCGATCACCCAGTCCGTGAGCAGCGGCGCGAAGTCGCGGGGATCGAGGCCCTCGCTGCCGGTCAGCGCGAAGGCCTGCGCCACGCCCATGGCCATGCCGTACATGCCGGTGAGCAGGGAGAGGTCGTAGAGCGCCGCGAGGCCGGGGTCGGTGCCGACCCACTTGGTGTCGGCGAGCGCGGACAGGGTCTCGCGGTGCGTGGCGAAGGCCGCCTCGTCCGTACCGCTGTAGAGGATGTACGCGCCGGGGGTCGCGATCATCTGCGGGACGGCCATGATGCCGCCGTCGATGTACGTGATGCCGTGCGCCGCCGCCCAGTCGGCCAGCTCCCGTGCCTGGCCCGGTGTGCCGTTGGTGAGGTTGACGACGGTGCGACCCGCGAGGGCCTCGGCCTCCGGCTCCAGGAGGGCGCGTACGTTGTCGTTGGTCGTGAGGCAGACGATGACCGGGCCGCCCGGGCCGCCCGGGCCGCCCGCGGTGACGGCGTCCCGTGCGGTGGCGGCGGGGGTGGCGCCCTGGGCCACCAGCGGGCCGGTCTTCGACTCCGTCCTGTTCCATACGGTCGTCGGGTGCCCCGCCTTGATCAGGGCCGAGGCGAGGGCGGTGCCCATCAGGCCGAGACCGAGGACGGAAACGGGGGAGTGGGCAGGGGTGTTGGGCACGGGGAAGCTCCTTCGAGGCGTCCCGTCGGACCGTTCCTTCGGGTACGTGTTCGATCCTCGTTGGGCTCCGTGGGGCGGACAAGTACCGACTTTTTTGTGCGGTACTCACCAAAAGGTGCGTGAGCCGGTCGGAGCTCCCCGTGCCGGGCCGGGTCAGCCGAACTGGCCGGGCTGGTAGTCGCCCGCGGGCTGCTGCAGGATGACGTTCAGGCGGTTGTAGCTGTTGATCAGGGCGATCAGCATCGTCAGGCCGGTGAGCTGCTCCTCGTCGAAGTGCTTGGCGGCGTTGCCCCAGACCTCGTCCGACACCCCGCCCGCCGCGTCGGCGATGCGGGTGCCCTCCTCCGTCAGCTCCAGGGCGGCACGCTCCGCGTCGGTGAAGACCGTGGCCTCGCGCCACGCGGCGACCAGGTGGAGGCGGGTGCTGTTCTCACCGGCGGCGATCGCTTCCTTGGTGTGCATGTCGAGGCAGAAGCCGCAGCCGTTGATCTGGCTCGCGCGGATCTTCACCAGTTCCTGCGTGGCGGCGGGCAGCCCCGTGTCCGAGACGACCTTGCCGACCGCGGTCAGGTGCTTCATGGCCTTGCCTGCGGACGGGCTTGCGAAGACGTTCAAACGGGCTTCCATGGTGTGCTCCTGTGCCGTTGGCTGGTGGTTCACAGGTAGGACGGACGGACCTCGCGAGATGTGACACCAACGGATGTGACCTGCGTCTCCTGGTCATCGCGTCACCGGATGAGGGCGTCCTGCGGTGACTGCTGCCAGTAGGTGGTGCGCGCCGAGCCGTCCACGTACACACCGCTCGAAGGCAGCTGGACGGCCGCCTCTGGGCCGACGCCGCCGTCCATGGCCCGGTTGGCGAACAGGAGGCCGAGGCGGTGGGCGGTGTGCCCGCCCTCCGCACCGTCCTCCCCGGCGCCGTCCCCGTCCCCGTCTGCGTCGCCGTCCGTCGTCGAAAGCGCCACGCCCGCGTACGCCGACTCGCCGGGCTCCAGGGTGACGACCGCCTGCGGTACGGAGTCCGGGTCGGTGTCGGCGGGGGCCTGGGCGTCGTCGAAGCGGAGATAGGGGGCGTTGTACGCGTCGCACGGCCTGGTGCCGATGTTGGTGGCGGTGATGAGGAGGTGGTGCAGG
Source organism: Streptomyces sp. NPDC004732 (assembly GCF_040609235.1). Classification (NCBI taxonomy): domain Bacteria; kingdom Bacillati; phylum Actinomycetota; class Actinomycetes; order Kitasatosporales; family Streptomycetaceae; genus Streptomyces; species Streptomyces sp. NPDC004732. The sequence continues at coordinate 949,920 of NZ_JBEXJR010000002.1, read as the reverse complement.
GGGCGGGAGACCTCGGTGACGGCCACCTCGGTGTTCGCGCCGGTGCAGGGGACCGACTTCCGTGCGGTGCGCCGGTTGGAAGCGGGTTGCGGAACCGTGCTGTGCTTGTCCGTCGCCTGCACGACGAGCGTCGCCGCGCCCTCGTCCCGAGTGCCGGTTCCGCTGGCGCAGCCCGTCAGGGAGAGGGTGCCGAGTGCGATGGCGGTGGCCGCAGAGATACGGACTGCGGCGGTCGTCCGGGAACCGGTGCGGGGCATGGCTGGTCCTTAATGTGTGCCGGAGGCGGCGTGCTTGGATGGCCTGGATGGGCACAGCTTGTGCCGAGACGGGTCCCAGTCGCCACGGGTGCCGGGGAGTTGGGGACGCTGGAATGGTCGCACCGGCTCTGAACTGGGGGAATGATCTCCCCTTGGAACGCGTGAATGGAATGGTGGAGGGTGGAGATGGCGACTCTCGCGGAGCTGCTGCGGGAGCTCAAGGAGCGGTCGGGACTCAGTTATGGAGTGCTGGCCAAGAGGCTCCACATGAGCACGTCGACGTTGCACCGGTACTGCAACGGGGACGCGGTTCCCACCGAGTTCGCTCCAGTGGAGCGGTTCGCCCGCCTCTGCAAGGCGTCGCCGGAGGAACTCGTCGAAGTCCACCGGAGGTGGATCCTGGCGGACGCGACGCGGGGCAAGAAGGCGGATCCGGAACGCGCCGCCCCTGAACCGGAACGCGTCGCCCCGGCCCCGGAACGCCCCGCCCCCGCCGCGGACCAGGCCGCCCCCGAACCGGCACGCTCCGGCGCCGAGCCGGAAAACCCCGACCCCGAAAACCCCGACCCCGAGCCCGAGTTGGTCACCAACCGCCCGCAGGGCACGTTGTCGCGCAGGCGGCGCCCCCTCATCCTCGCGGCCGCCGTCGTCGCCGCGGTCGTCGGGATCGGTTCCGTCGCCCTCGCCATGAACGGCAACGGCGGCGACGGGCACAAGAAGGACACGGGCGCGGCATCCTCGCCCCGCCCCGGCGACTCGCCCGACGACGCCCCCACCGGCAAGGGCAAGGCCAAGAGCGACGACGACAAGAAGAAGGCCGACGGCAAGAAGAAGGACGGCGCCTCCGCGTCGCCCTCCGAGAGCGACGGCCCCGGGTCCAAGGCCTCCCGAGGCCCCGGCAAGGGCCCGGCCTCCGCAGGCGGCAACGGCGGCGGCACCTTCGACGTACCGGTGACGGTGCGCACCAGGCCGTACGCCATGGACGACCCCTGCCTCCAGGACTTCCTCGTCAACCGCAAGGCCTCCGAGGTGCCGGAGCAGCCCGCGGTGCAGGACGCGGCGGGCTGGGTCGGCGACCTAGGCGCCGTCCCTGCGGGCCGACAGCTCATCGAGGTCACCGTGCAGGGCACGGGCGACGAAACCGTCGTCCTGCAGGACATGAACGTCCGGGTGCAGAGCACCAGCGCGCCGCTGGCCTGGAACAACTTCCAGATGGCGACCGGCTGCGGCGGCGACGTCGCCCCCAAGTCCTTCTCCATCGACCTCGACGACGGGTCGCCGCACGTCAAACCCCAGTCGGGCCAGCGCGACTTCCCGTACAAGGTCAGCGAGAACGACCCCGAGGTCTTCTTCATCATCGCCAACACCGATCTGCACGACGTGCGGTGGTACCTGGAGCTGGAGTGGTCCAGCGGCAAGCGGCACGACTCCCTGCGCATCGACGACCAGAGCAAGCCGTTCCGCACCAGCGGCAAGCAGGGGCGCCCCACATACGGCTGGCCGCCCGGCTACGACAAATGGATCAAGCAGCCGCAGAACAGCTGACCCGGTACCTCCGCGTCCGCATCCCGGAATGACGAGTGTGGCCCGCACCTGCGTGCTTAGGGTGCGGGCACAGCCGCCAGAGCCGAAGGAGCCGTCGCCGTGACCGTCACCGAGCCTTCCCCAGCAGCCGCCCCCCTGCCGCCGCTCGCCGCGCGCGCCGCGGCCGTCGGGGGTTCGCCGGTACGGGACATCCTCGCGGTCACCGCGCGGCCCGAGGTCATCAACTTCGCGGGCGGGCTGCCCGCCCCCGGCCTCTTCGACGGCGACGGCATCGCGGCCGCCTTCCGCGCGGTGCTGGCGGAGATGCCCGAGCGCGCCCTGCAGTACTCGACGACCGAGGGCGAGCCCGCCCTGCGTACCGCCATAGCGGCCCGCGCGACCGTCCGCGGACTGCCGACCGACCCCGACGACGTGCTCGTCACCACCGGCTCGCAGCAGGCCCTCTCGCTCCTCGCCACCGCGCTCATCGAGCCCGGCGACACCGTCCTCGTCGAGAACCCCTGCTACCTCGCGGCCCTCCAGGCCTTCGCCTTCGCGGGCGCCCGCGTGGTGCCCGTGCCCTGCGACGAGTCCGGCATCGACCCGGCCGCCCTCGACACCCTCGTCGCCCTGCACCGCCCCAAGCTGCTGTACACCGTCCCCACCTTCCAGAACCCGACCGGACGCACCCTGCCCGCCGACCGGCGCGCGGCGATCGCCCGGGTCGCCCAGCGGCTCGGACTGTGGATCATCGAGGACGACCCGTACGGCGAACTGCGCTTCGAGGGCGAGCGCGCGCCCTGGATCGCCACGTACCCCGGAGCCGAGGACCGGACCGTCCTCCTCTCCAGCTTCTCCAAGGTCATGGCGCCCGGCCTGCGGCTCGGCTGGCTGCGCGCGCCCGCCGCGCTGCTGCGCGCCTGCGCCGTCGCCAAGCAGGCCGCCGACCTGCACACGCCCACCGTCAACCAGCTCGCCGCGGCACGCTACTTGGCCGACCGGGACCTGGACGCGCACGTCGCCCATGTCGCGGGCGTCTACCGCGAGCGGCGGGACGCGATGCTCGCGGGCCTCCCGGACGCCCTCCCCGAAGGGTCCGTCTGGATCCGTCCGGAGGGCGGCATGTTCGTGTGGGCCAGGCTCCCCGAAGGACACGACACGACGGAGCTGCTGCGAACCGTGATCGCGCACCAGGTGGCGTACGTCCCCGGGGCCCCGTTCTTCGCGGGCGAGCCGGACCGGGCGACCCTGCGGATGTGCTTCGTGACGCAGACGCCGGAGGAGATCGCGGAAGGGCTGCGGCGGCTCGGCCGGGCGTTCGCGGTTGCTTCCGGTGAAAGCTGAGCGAACTCGCGTTATTTCGGAGGTAGTTGTCGGTTCCTGCGCCTAGGGTGACCGCTGTTGAGAGTTCATCCGCCTGGGGAGTGCGGATGCTTCACACAGAGGGGATCAACCATGCGCAGTACAGCTCTGCCTGCCAAGCGGCCTGCCAAGAGATTCGGACAGGCCCTCGTCGGCGTCGCGGTGGCCGGCGGCCTGATCGCCGTCGCCGCGCCCGCGCAGGCCGCCGCAGGCGACCCGGTCGCCGTCAGCTCGTACACGTACACGAGCGCCGAGGGCGACTCCATCGGCCAGGGCAAGTCCGGCACGTACAAGGACCCGCAGAGCCCGGTGCGGATCAGCGGCACCGCGGAGTCCCTGACGGTGTCGCTGCCCGACGCGGAGTGGAGCATCGACATCGCGGCGCCCAGGGGTGAAAAGCTGCGCCCCGGTGTCTACCGCGGCGCCGAGCGCGCGGCGTTCCGCACCGGCCGCTCGCCCGGCCTCGACGTCAGCGGCGGCAGCCGCGGCTGCAACGAGGTGTACGGATCGTTCGCGGTCAACCAGATCGAGACGGACGCGGACGGCAACGTCACCCTCCTGGACGCGTCGTTCACCCAGAACTGCGAGAACGCCACGGCCCCCGCACTCAAGGGCGCCGTCAAATTCCACGCCTACCCGCTCTCGTACCGCTTCCAGAGCGACCCCGAGGACTACATCGGCGCCGGACGCACCGTCGGCTACACCGGCTCCACCAGCACTTTCAAGGCGTCCGGCGACGCGTCCCGGGTGCACTACTCGGCCTCCGGCAAGCGCGACGACTGGTCCGCCGACATCGGCGCGCCCAAGGGCCGGACCCTGGAGGTCGGCAAGACCTACCAGGCCAACCGGTTCGGCGACGACGGCCTCGGCGAGCTCGATGTCTACGGCAACGGCCGCGGCTGCAACACCACGTCGGGGGAGTTCAAGGTGACCAAGCTCGCCCTGGACGAAGCCGGTGAACTGAAGGCGTTCGCCGCGACGTTCAAGCAGATCTGCGGCAGTGGTGGCACCGCCGCACTGAACGGCACCATCCACTACTACGCCTGACCCACTGTCAGGACCGCCCGGGCGTCAGAGGCGCTCGGGCGTCCTGATGCCGAGCAGCGCCATGCCCTGGTGCAGCGTCCGCGCCGTGATGTCGCACAGGAAGAGGCGGTTCTCGACCTGGGCCGGGCTTTCGGCCTTCAGGACCGGGCACTGGTCGTAGAACGTCGTGTACAGCGACGCCAGCTGGTACAGGTACGCGGCCAGCTTGTGCGGCGCGTACTCCGCCGTCGCGTCCGCGATCAGCTCGCCGAACGCGTCCAGGTGCAGGCCGAGGGCCCGCTCCGCCGGGGCGAGTTCGAGCTCCGGGTGCGCGGTGGGGCGCGCGCTGTCGCCCGCCCTGCGCAGGATCGACTTGATGCGCGCGTACGCGTACTGGAGGTAGACCGACGTGTCGCCGTTCAGGGAGACCATCTGGTCGAGGTCGAACTTGTAGTCACGGTTCGCCGACGTCGACAGGTCCGCGTACTTCACGGCGCCGATGCCCACGTACCGACCGTTCTCGACGATCTCCTCTTCCGTCAGGCCGATCTTCTCGGCCTTCTCACGGACGACCGCCGTGGCCCGCTCGACGGCCTCGTCGAGGAGGTCCTCCAGCTTGACCGTCTCGCCCTCACGCGTCTTGAACGGCTTGCCGTCCGCGCCGAGCACCGTGCCGTAGCCCATGTTGTGCGCGGTGACGTCGTCGCTCAGCCAGCCCATCCTGCGGGCCGCCTCGAAGACCATCTTGAAGTGCAGCGACTGCCGCACGTCCACGACGTACAGCAACGTCGACGCGTGCAGGTCCAGGACGCGGTCGCGGATCGCGGAGAGGTCGGAGGCCGCGTACCCGAAGCCGCCGTCCGCCTTCTGCACGATCAGCGGGACCGGCTGGTCGTCCTTGCCGCGGATCTCGTCGAAGAAGACGACGAGGGCCCCCTCGGAGCGGACGGCCACGCCCGACTCCTCCAGCAGACGGGCGGTCTCCGGCATCATGTCGTTGTACGCGGACTCGCCGACGATCTCGTCGTCGCGGACCTCCATGTCCAGCTTCTCGAAGACCGAGTAGAAGTAGACCTTCGACTCGTCGACGAAGCGCTGCCACAGGTCGAGCGTCTCCTTGTCGCCGGACTGCAGGGCGACGACCCGCTTGCGGGCCCGCTCCTTGAAGTCCTCGTCCGTGTCGAAGACGGCACGCGACGCCTTGTAGACCCGGTTCAGATTGCTCATCGCCTGCTCGCCGTCGACGTCCGTGGCCGGGGCCAGCTGGTCGGGGTTCTCGATCAGGTACTGGATGAGCATGCCGAACTGGGTGCCCCAGTCGCCGATGTGGTGGCGGCCGATCGTCTTCTCGCCGGTGAAGTCCAGCATGTGGCGCAGCGCGTCGCCGATCACGGCGGAGCGCAGGTGACCGACGTGCATTTCCTTTGCCACGTTCGGCTGCGCGTAGTCGATGACCGTCGTGCCCGCGGCCGGGTTCAGCGGCACGCCGAGCCGGTCGCCGTCGGCGGCGCGCGCCGCGAGCGTCTCCACGATCGCCTGGTCGGTGACCGTGACGTTCAGGAACCCGGGGCCCGACACCTCGACGTCGGCCAGCAGATCGCCCTTGGTGATCCGCTCGACGACCTGGGTGGCCAGCTCGCGCGGGTTGGCCTTGGCCTTCTTCGCGAGCGCCAGGATGCCGTTGGCCTGGAAATCGGCCCTGTCGCTTCGTCGCAGCAGCGGGTCGGCGGAGCCGGCCTCCGGCAGGGCAGCCGAGAGGGCGTCCGCGAGGCGCTGGTGGACGGAGGCGGTGAGGGACGTGACCGAGGCCATGAATGGGTGCCGTTCTGCTCGGGTGCCTGGGCGTGCTGTAGCTACGAAAACCGAGTATCCCACGCGGTGAAAAGCGGTTTTCGCGGTTAGGGGCCGACCTGGGAGAATGGCTCCGTCAAGCCGTACTCACGTAGAGAAGAAAGGCGTGTCGATCGTGGCTCAGAGCACCGATACCACCGACTGGGTCTCCCGCTATGCGGACGAGGTCATCGCCGAGTCGGAGCGTCGTGCCCCGGGCAAACCGGTCGTCGTCGCCTCCGGACTCTCCCCCTCGGGCCCCATCCACCTGGGCAACCTCCGCGAGGTCATGACCCCGCACCTGGTCGCGGACGAGGTCCGCCGCCGTGGGTACGAGGTCCGCCACCTGATCTCCTGGGACGACTACGACCGGTACCGCAAGGTCCCGGCCGGTGTCCCCGGCATCGACGAGTCCTGGGCCGAGCACATCGGCAAGCCGCTGACCTCCGTCCCGGCCCCGGCCGGTTCCGCGTACGCGAACTGGGCCGAGCACTTCAAGGCCGCGATGACCGCGTCCCTGGACGAGCTCGGCGTCGAGTACGACGGGATCAGCCAGACCGAGCAGTACACCTCCGGTGTCTACCGCGAGCAGGTCCTGCACGCGATGAAGCACCGCGGCGACATCGACGCGATCCTCGACCAGTACCGCACCAAGAAGGACCCCGCCAAGGGCGGCAAGGGCGGGAAGCAGCAGCAGAAGCCCGTCGACGAGGCCGAGCTGGAGGCCGCCGAAGGATCGGGCGCGGCCGCCGAGGACGACGGCAGCGGCGGCACCGGCGGGTACTTCCCGTACAAGCCGTACTGCGGGCAGTGCGAGAAGGACCTGACGACCGTCGTCTCCTACGACGACGAGACCACCGAGCTCGTCTACACCTGCACGGCGTGCGGCTTCGGCGAGACCGTCCGGCTCAGCGAGTTCAACCGCGGCAAGCTGGTCTGGAAGGTCGACTGGCCGATGCGCTGGGCGTACGAGGGCGTGATCTTCGAGCCGTCCGGCGTCGACCACTCCTCGCCCGGCTCGTCCTTCGTCGTCGGCGGCCAGATCGTGCGCCAGATCTTCGACGGCGTACAGCCGATCGGCCCCATGTACGCCTTCGTGGGCATCTCCGGCATGGCGAAGATGTCGTCCTCCAAGGGCGGCGTGCCCACCCCGGCCGACGCCCTGAAGATCATGGAGGCGCCGCTCCTGCGCTGGCTGTACGCGCGCCGCAGGCCCAACCAGTCCTTCAAGATCGCCTTCGACCAGGAGATCCAGCGGCTCTACGACGAGTGGGACAAGCTGGAGTCCAAGGTGGCCGACGGCTCGGCGCTGCCCGCGGACGTCGCCGCCCACTCCCGGGCGGTCCGCACGGCAGCGGGTGAGCTGCCGCGCACCCCGCGTCCGCTGCCGTACCGCACGCTGGCCTCCGTCGCCGACATCACCGCGGGCGCCGAGGACCAGACGCTGCGGATCCTGCGCGACCTGGACCCGTCCGACCCGATCACGTCCCTCGACGTGGCCCGTCCGCGCCTCGACCGCGCCGAGAACTGGATCACCACCCAGGTCCCGGCCGAGGCCCGCACCATCGTCCGCGCCGAGCCGGACACGGAACTCCTGTCCTCGCTGGACGACGCGGGCCGCGAGTCGCTGCGGCTGCTCCTGGAGGGCCTCGACTCGCACTGGTCCCTGGACGGCCTCACCCACCTCGTGTACGGCGTGCCGAAGGTGCAGGCGGGCTTCTCCGCGGACGCGACGGCGAAGGAACTGCCCGCGGAGATCAAGGTGGCCCAGCGCTCGTTCTTCGCGCTGCTCTACCGCCTCCTGGTCACCCGGGAGACCGGCCCGCGGCTGCCCACGCTGCTCCTCGCAGTCGGTGCGGACCGGGTGCGCAAGCTCCTGGCGGCCTAGTACCGCAGGGCCCCAGTGCACACGGGCCGGTCCGGGTCGGTTCGCCGGTCAGGACCGGCCCGTGTGCCCGTGTGCCCGTGTGCATGTGTGCATCCTTCGGACTACCGCTGATTCGGCCGGAGGCAGGACGAGACCGGCCGATCCGGGGCCGATGGTGGACGCATGAGAGAAATCATCGGCATCGTCGGTTGGATCGTCGGCATTCAGGGCGCGCTCGGGATCGTCGGACGCATGTTCGGCGACGAGCCTTGGGGCGCACTGAAGATCTGGTGGGACGTGCCCACGCCCCTCTACGCCGCGCTCGCCGTGGTGGGCGCGGCGCTCGCGGCCTATGGAGAGGCCGCCAAGAAGCGCCGGAAGGCACACGCCTGACCCCGGCAGCCATGGAGACGGCTGCGGGAGGCGGCTACGCGATGTGGTCTTCCATGAGCTCGTTGTCCAGGCGGGCCGTGAACCGGTCCATGTAGTTGTTCAGCTCGCGGGACTGGAGGCGCAGCCCGAAGGCCGCCTCCGCGTTCGCCGCGAACGCACCCGGGGTCGGCATGCCCTCTCCCTCTATCGAGTGCCGGAACACCTGGTACAGGTCCTCGTCGGAGGGGGCGGGGGCGTGTGCGGGGCCCGGAGCGGGGGCGGACTCCTGCTGGGGGGTGCCCTCTATGCCGTCGCCGAGCGGGCGGGTGCCGCCTGCGCCGTTCGGCACGGGGAACTGTTCCTGGTGCGGCTGCGGCTGCGGCTGTTGTTCCTGCTGCGCGTACGGCTGCTGCATCTGCTGCGGCTGCTGCGGCTGCTGTTCCTGCGGGTACTGGCCGCCGTCGGGTGCCTGCTGCCGTTCCTGTTCCGCGTACCACTCGTCGTACGGGGCCACCGGTTCGTACGACGCGTTGTGCGCCGAGAACCAGGGGCTCGCGTGGTTGTCCACCGGGAGGGTTTCTTCCGGGGCCGGGGCCGGGGCCTGGGCCGGAGCAGGCGCCGCAGCCGTGGGGGCCGGGTCCTGGGCGGGTGCGGGTGAGGGCTCGGGCTCAGGCTCGGGCCCCGCCGTCAGCTGCGGCTGGGGCGGCTGGTCGACCGTCTTCGTCATGGGGATCGCCGGGGCGGGCGGGAGCAGGACCGGCTCGATGCCCGCGGCCGCGAGGCCCGCCGGGGCGGTCTCGGCGAGCGGGACGCCGAAGCGGGCCAGGCGCAGCGGCATCAGCGACTCGACGGGTGCCTTGCGGCGCCAGCCGCGGCCGAAGCGGGCCTGCAGGCGGGCCTGGTAGACGAGGCGTTCCTGTTCGAGCTTGATGACCTGCTCGTAGGAGCGCAGCTCCCACAGCTTCATGCGGCGCCACAGCTTGAACGTCGGGATGGGGGAGAGCAGCCAGCGGGTGAGGCGCACGCCCTCCATGTGCTTGTCGGCGGTGATGTCCGCGATCCGGCCGACCGCGTGCCGGGCCGCCTCGACGGCGACGACGAAGAGCACCGGGATCACCGCGTGCATGCCCACGCCCAGCGGGTCGGGCCAGGCCGCCGCGGCGTTGAACGCGATGGTCGCCGCCGTGAGCAGCCACGCCGTCTGGCGCAGCAGCGGGAAGGGGATGCGGAGCCAGGTCAGCAGGAGGTCCAGGGCGAGCAGGACGCAGATGCCCGCGTCGACGCCGATGGGGAAGACCACCGAGAAGCCGCCGAACCCCTTCTCCTCGGCGAGTTCGCGCACGGCCGCGTACGACCCGGCGAAGCCGATCCCGGCGATGACGACCGCTCCGGCGACGACCACTCCGATGAGTATCCGGTGCGTGCGTGTCAGCTGCATCGCGGCCACCCGCGAACCCCTCCCTGTGCAAGGCCTGTGTCGGCTTGTAGCGGCTTGTGACGACTTGCGGTGGCTTGTGATGCCGACCTGACGCCGTATTGCGAGCGACAGCCTGGCACATGCGTGCGGAAGGCTGTGTGCCGGTACGCCAGGAGCCCGGCCCGTGAGGGGCCGGGCTCCTTCAACTTGCCTGGTGAGGGCGCGAGTTGACCGACGAGCGTCAGGACTTGCTGCTGTCGCTCTTCTTCTTGTCGTCGGACTTGGCGTCGTCCGACTTGGTGTCAGCCGCCTTCTTGTCCTCGGACTTGGCGCCGTCGGACTTCTTGTCGTCGGCCTTCTCGTCGGGCTTCGGCTTGTCGCTCGCGTCGGACGGGGCCTTGCCGCCGCCCTTGTTGGCCGCGACGACCGCGTCGGCGGCCTCCTTCGCGGCCTTCTGCGCGTCCTTGCCCAGCTTGCCCGCGTCCGGAGCCTTGTCGCCCGCGAGGCCCGCGCCGTTGAGGTCGACGGTGATGACGGCGTTCTCCACGCGCGTCACGAACGTCTGCTGCTTGAAGGTGTCCTTGTCCTTCTTCAGGTCGTACCGCACGAGCGTCGCCTGCTGGCCGACGCCCTGCACCGGCTCCACCTTGACGCTCTTCGCGTCCTTCGTCGCCTGGGCGTCGGCGACCTGCTTGGCGAAGCTGTCCTGTGCGCGCTTGGCACCGCTGCCGAGCGAGGCGTCCGACTCGAAGCGCATCAGCGAGACGCGCAGCCAGCGGAACTGCGAGCCGTCCACGCCGTTGTTGTCGAGGCTGTCCCAGGAGCAGCTGCCGCGCAGCGTCGTGTCGCTGGACGTGCCGGCCTTGCCGGACTTGTCCTTCGCCTTCGGCACGAGCTCATCGAGCGTCTTCTTCGACAGGACGTCGCAGGGCTCGGGAAGCTTGGCGTACGCGGCCTTCTCCACGCTCGCGGCCTTGTCGCCGGACTTGGCCGAGGCGGAGGCCTTGGCGCCCGAGTCCTTCTTCGCGCCGTCGGATCCGGAGTCGGAGCCGGAGTCGGAGGAGCAGCCGGCGACGAGGATCACCGGTACGGCGGCCGCGCAGACGAGGAGGCGGCTGCGGAGCTGTCGCTTTCGCTGTGCAGGTCGGTGCATGGTTCCTTCACTCACTCTGTTCGTCTCGTGACGTCCAGTACGTCTCGTGACGTCGTCGGGTCCGGGGGGCCACGGTACGCGCATGGGACGGCGGACGACTCCGCTTCACGGGACCGGGGCCCCCGCCCGAGTCCGCTCCGGCCACCCGCTACTCGTTGAACTCCCCGGCCAGCATGTCGGCCAGTTCCTGCGCTTTGTCCTGCATTTCCTTGCTGTCGGGGACGTCCGTGCGACGGCCGGGCTGCTCGTCGTACTCGATGGTCACGATGACGTTCGACGTGCGGAACACCACAGTCACGGTGCGGTGACGGGAGGCCGATGCGGCGGTGGTGAGGGCGTCGTCGAGGAAGGCCTCGTCGCCGAGGTCGGGGAGGGTGCGGGGCTCCAGGCCGGGGGGCGGGGTGACGGGCTCGTCGTCGGCGCCGTCCTGCCCCGCCCCGGCGCCCTTCGTCCCTTCCGTCCCCTTCTCGTCCTGGTCGCTGCCCTTGTCGCTGCTCTTGCGGCTGCCCTTGTCGTCGTCGGCCCTGGCGTTCTTGCCGCCCTGAGGCTTGTCCCCGGCCTGGGAGGCGCCGCCCTTGCCGTCGCCACCCTTGTCCGTGCCCTTGTCCTCACCCTCGCCCTCGTCCTCGCTCTCCGTGGGTGAGCCGGACGGGCGGGAGAGGCCCGCTTCCCGCAGCTTCGTCGCGTAGACCTCCGCGGCGCGGGCGTCGTCGCTGACCGTGCCGTCGTACGACACGACGCGCTCGAAGTCGACGAGCAGGTGGTGGGAGGCGCCGGTCGACTCGACCTTCCAGTTGCAGCCCACGCGGCGGTCGGTGTCGTACGTCACCGTGGGCGTGCCCTCGTACGCCTTCTCGCGCTGCTCGACGTCCTCCATCTCCGGGATGCCGGGCAGCATGGCGTCGAGGGTGTCCTCGTCGACCTCGCCGCAGGGCTCCGGGAGCGTGCGGTACTTGCCGGGCTCCGCGGGAGCGTTCGAACTGCCGCTGCCGCCCGGCTTGGAGTCGTCGCTCTCGTCGCCGATGCCCGACGCGCCGGAGCAGCCGGTCAGCAGCGCCGCGAGGAGTGCGGCGACGCCCGGTACGCAGGCCTTGGCCCTCAGCTGCACCGTGATGGCTCCTCTCGCCTGGCTCTGCCTGGATATTGGGTTGCCGCTGGTGGGCGGCCGGTGGACACAATGTGTATCGCACGCGCTGCCGTGGACGCCGGTCCGTCACCCCTTTCGTTGACCTTGGCGCCGGTATTTGCGCTTCTAGGCTTGTAGTTGATTACGGGGGAATGAGGACGATATGTCGTATGTAGAGGTTCCCGGTGCAAAGGTACCGATCCGGATGTGGGCGGACCCTGCCTCGGTCGAGGAAGCGGCGATGCGCCAGCTCCAGAACGTGGCGACGCTGCCGTGGGTGGAGGGCCTGGCCGTCATGCCGGACGTCCACTTCGGCAAGGGCGCGACGGTCGGCTCGGTGATCGCCATGCGCGGCGCGGTCTGCCCGGCCGCGGTCGGCGTCGACATCGGCTGCGGCATGTCGGCGGTCAAGACGTCACTGACCGCAAATGACCTTCCGGGTGACCTCTCCCGGCTGCGGTCGCGGATCGAGCAGGTGATTCCGGTGGGGCGGGGCATGCATGACGACCCCGTCGAGCCGGGGCGCTTCCATGGGATGGCGACGGCGGGGTGGGACGACTTCTGGGGGCGGTTCGAGGGGATCGCCGAAACGGTCAAATTCCGTCATGAGCGTGCCTCGAAGCAGATGGGAACGCTCGGAGGGGGGAATCACTTCGTCGAGTTCTGTCTCGACGAGTCGGGTTCGGTCTGGCTGATGCTGCACTCCGGCTCCCGCAACATCGGCAAGGAACTGGCCGATCACCACATGGGCGTGGCCCAGCAGCTCGCGCACAACCAGGGCCTGGTCGATCGCGACCTCGCCGTCTTCATCGCGGACACCCCGCAGATGGCGGCGTACCGGAACGACCTCTTCTGGGCCCAGGAGTACGCGATGAAGAACCGCGCGATCATGATGGCGCTCTTCAAGGACGTGGTCCGCAAGGAGTTCAAGAAGGCCAAGCCGACGTTCGAGCAGGAGATCTCCTGCCACCACAACTACGTCAGTGAGGAGCGCTACGACGGGATGGACCTGCTGGTCACCCGGAAGGGCGCGATCCGTGCGGGCAGCGGTGACTACGGCATCATCCCGGGCTCGATGGGCACGGGATCGTACATCGTGAAGGGCCTCGGCAACGAGGCGTCCTTCAACTCGGCCTCGCACGGCGCCGGTCGGCGGATGAGCCGGGGTGCGGCGAAGCGTCGCTTCTCGACGAAGGACCTGGAGGAGCAGACGCGGGGCGTCGAGTGCCGCAAGGACTCGGGCGTCGTGGACGAGATCCCGGGCGCGTACAAGCCGATCGAGCAGGTCATCGACCAGCAGCGGGACCTCGTCCAGGTCGTGGCGAAGCTGAAGCAGGTCGTCTGCGTGAAGGGCTGACGGGCGTCCTCACTTCGCGTGCTTCACCGCGTAGATCATGATGAACGCGACGATGTGGATGCCGAAGAGGAAGTACGCCAGGTACCACCACACCAGGCGTTCGTTCTTTGCCTCTTCGGCCAGGGCGCGGGCCTCGTGTTCGTGGGTGAGGCGTTCCAGGGGGTCGGGGGAGTCGGCTGAGTACGCGGGGCGGCCGGGGTCGTCGCCGGGGAGTCTCATCGTCACGACTCCCTGTGGACCTTGCTGTTGGAGGCCTGGGCGCGCGGGCGGACCACCAGGAGGTCGATGTTGACGTGCGGCGGGCGCGTGACCGCCCAGGTGATCGTGTCCGCCACGTCGTCCGCGGTGAGCGGCTCGGCGACGCCCGCGTAGACCTTCGCGGCCTTGTCGGTGTCGCCGCCGAAGCGGGTCAGGGCGAACTCGTCCGTCTTGACCATGCCGGGGGCGACCTCGATGACGCGGACCGGGGTGCCGACGATCTCCAGGCGGAGGGTCTCGGCGAGGACGTGCTCGGCGTGCTTGGCGGCCACGTAACCGCCGCCGCCCTCGTACGTGCCGTGCCCGGCGGTCGAGGAGAGGACGACCACCGTGCCGTCGCCGCTCGCGGTGAGTGCGGGCAGCAGGGCCTGCGTGACGTTCAGCGTGCCGATGACGTTCGTCTCGTACATCTGGCGCCACTGGGTCGGGTCGCTGGTGGCGACGGGGTCCGCGCCCAGCGCGCCGCCCGCGTTGTTCACCAGGACGGCGATCTTGCGGAAGGCGGTGGCGAACTCGTCCACGGCCGCACGGTCGGTGACGTCCAGCGCGTACGCGACCGCGTCGTGCCCGGCGTCGGTGAGCTCGGCGGCGAGCGCCTCGATGCGGTCCTTGCGGCGCGCGGTGAGGACGACGCGGTAACCGGCGGCTGCGAGGCCGCGGGCGGTGGCGGCTCCGATGCCGCTGCTCGCGCCGGTGATGATCGCGATGCGGGTGGCGGCTGCGGCGGTCATGGGGCGCTCCTCGGGCAGGGGTTCGGTGGGCCTGTGGGCCGGTCCACCCGCCAGGATATGCGGGGCGTTCAGCGGCCTCGCGGCGCGTACATGATCACGGCCATTCCCATGAGACAGATCAGCGCTCCGGCGACGTCCCACCGGTCGGGCCGATAGCCGTCCGCGACCATGCCCCAGACGATCGACCCCGCCACGAAGATCCCGCCGTACGCGGCGAGGATGCGGCCGAACTCGGCGTCGGGCTGGAGCGTGGCCACGAAGCCGTAGATGCCGAGCGCGATCACGCCCGCGCCGATCCAGGCCCAGCCCTTGTGCTCGCGCACGCCCTGCCAGACGAGCCACGCGCCGCCGATCTCGAAGAGTGCGGCGAGGACGAAGAGTGCGGCGGAGCGGGCGATGAGCATGGTCAACAGGGTGGCATGCGGTGTTCTTGCGGGGGCGCAGTGGCATGTATCGGGGCAATAGGTGCGGTTTCGGTCGGTGTGGTGTGGCGTGGTGGAGGCTGGTGTGCGGGTTCCTCGGCTGACTGTGGTGGTGGCTGCTGTGGTGGCTGCTGTGGTGAGTGTGGTCGTTGGTGCGGGGGGCGCGGTGGGTGCGGGGGTCGGTGCGGGCGGCGTCGTTGCCGGGGGCGGTGGGCGTGAGGTCGACCTTGCCTTTCACGGGGACGTGACCCTGCGCGCGGGCGTCGTGCGGGTGCGGTTCGTGCCGCGGAACCACGGGCCTTCCGACCTGGCCGACGCCACCGTGCGGCTGCGCTGGTCGCTGCCGCTCGCGGACGTGCGGCGGCTGCCCGTGGGGTGTCTGCGGCCGGGCGGGGGCGGGGTGCTGTGCCGCACCGGTGCGCTGGACGCGGGGAGCGTGGGGGAGCCCGTCGAGATCGTGGCGCGGGTGGCGGGGAAGCCCTCCGAGGTGCGGGTGCTGATCGGTACGGAGTGGAGCGGCGGGGCCGTGGACCGCAATCCGCGGAACAACGAGCAGTCGGTGCTGGCCCTCGATACGGGGGACGTCTATTACTTCTGACGGTTTACGGCTGACGGCTTGCGGCCTCCTTCTGAACGCCGTGAATGTGTGCGTCGTACGCTTGCTGTTCGACGCAGATATCTGCCTCCTGGAGGAGCGTTTCCGTCATGGCGAAGAGCGAGAAGGCGGCGCGGGAGAACACGTCCGGGGGGCGGCGCGGGCTGCTGATGAGTGAGCTGTCCGTCGAGTCCCGGCGCTACATGGCCTCGTACGCCCTCTTCAACCAGGCCGTCGCCGACCATCTCGCACTGCACCCCACCGACGTGCAGTGTCTGAACCTGCTCGGCCTGGAGGGCGGCCCGGTCACCACCGGCCGGGTCGCGGAGCTGACCGGCCTGACGACGGGCTCGGCGACGCGGCTCGTCGACCGCCTGGAGAAGGCGGGCTACGTCGTACGCGAACGGGACACCGCCGACCGGCGGCGGGTGCTCGTCGCGACGGTGCCGGAGAAGGTCGCCGAGTTCGGGCGGATGTGGGGGAAGCTGAGCGGCGGCTGGTACGAGCTCTTCGAGGGGCTCGACGACGATGAACTGGCGCTGCTCATCGGCCATATGAGGCGCACGGTGGAGTTCAGCGGGGCGCAGGTGGAGCGGATCAGGGGCGGGGAGCTGGACGGCTGACCGCTGGTGGTGCGGTTGATCGTCGGTGGTGCCGGTGGCCGTCGCTGGCCGTCGGTGGCCGTCGGTGGTGCCGGTCGCCGTCAGTGATGCTGCGTGTCCGGCGCCTTGCGCGGCAGCAGCCCTACGAGGGGGCAGCAGAGCAGGGTGACGCCCGCGACCACGGCGAGGCTGACCGTCATGGCGTGGCCCGGGCCGCCGTCCGCGGTCTGGAAGAAGACGGTGGTGACCGTGGCCGCGCCGATGGCGTTGGCGAGCTGCTGCACCGCGCTCAGCGAACCGCTCGCGCTGCCCGCCTCCTCCTGGGCGATGTCGCCGATCGTGACGTCGTAGACGGTGCCGAAGCAGGTGCCCATGCCGAGGCCGATGACGAGCAGCGGCGGGACGAGGGCCCAGGTGCTGGTTCCCGTGCCGGTGGCGGCGGTCTGGGCGAGGAGCCAGCCGGTGCCGGTGAGGGTGATGAGCAGGCCCGCGAGGACGAGGGTGCGGCCGAATCTGCCGATGAGTCCGTAGCAGGCGATCGACGCGACGACGATGCCGACGGAGAGGGGGAGCAGGCCGAGCGCGGTGTCGGAGGGGGAGCGTTCGAGGCCCTGCTGCAGGAACAGCGAGATGACGTAGAGCAGTCCGGAGACTGCGGCGAAGAAGAAGACGCCGAGCACCAGGCCCGATGTGAAGCCGCGGTTGTGCAGCAACGAGGGCTGGATCAACGGGTTCCGGGCGGTGGTCTGGCGTCGGCAGAAGAGGGCGAAGGCGGCGAGACCGGCCGCGATGAGGAGGGCGGGGGCGGCGGTCCAGCCGTTGGCGGAGCCCTCGATGAGGCCGGAGAGCAGTCCGAGCATGGTGACGGCGAGGAGCGCGGAGCCGAGGCCGTCGATGGAGGTGGCGGGGTCGCCGTCGTCCTTGGGGAGGAGGCGCGCGGCGGCCAGCAGGGCCGCGCCGCCGAGCACGAGGTTGATCAGGAACATGGGGCGCCAGCCGAGGCCGCCGAGGTCCGCGTCGATGAGGAATCCGGCGAGTACGGGTCCTCCGACGGCGGAGAGTCCCATGACGGGGCCGAACAGGCTGAAGGCCTTGCCGATCTGTTCGCGGGGCCAGGTGGCGCCGAGGATGCCGAAGCCCTGCGGGATGACGAGGGCGCCGAACGCGCCCTGTGCGAGGCGGGCGGCGACGAGGGTCCCGGGGGTGGGGGCGAGGCCGCAGGCGAGCGAGGCGAGCGTGAAGCCGGTGAGGCCGACGAGGAAGAGCCGGCGGCGCCCGTACTTGTCGCCGAGGCGGCCGCCGAGGACGAGCAGGACGCCCAGGGCCAGCGCGTAGGAGGCGCCGAGCCACTGGATCAGGGCGGGGCCGCCGTCGAGGTCGTGCGCGATGGCGGGGGCGGCGATGTTGGTGATGGTGGCGTCGACGAGGTCGAGGACGTCGGCGGCCAGGACGACGGCGAGGATGGCCCAGCGGTTTCTGGCGGGGACGCCTGGGGCGGACTGGTGGGTGTGGCTTTCGGTGAGCACGGGGTCCTTCGTTCCGGAGTTGCCGGGATGGAGGCAATCTCTGCGTTGCGCAGACATTGCGTGACGCAGGTAAATGTGAAGGAGGAGCCCAGCGGCTGTCAAGGCGATTTGCATGCCCCGTCGGGGGTGGAAAGGTCAGCTCGGGTTCAGGGTGACGCGCCAGTCGTTGCAGGCGTGCCAGTTGCCCTTGGGGTACTCGACGGTCGACTCGCCGCGCAGCGTGAAGCCCGCCTTGCGGCACACCCCGTTCGACGCGCCGTGGTCCGTCGCGGGGAACGCGTGCAGGTGGGCGTGGCGTCCTGCCGCCCGCGCCTTCTCGATCACGAGCCGCGCCGCGCCCGCCGCGACGCCCAGGCCCTGGAACTCGGGCAGCACGCCCCAGCCGGTCTCCCAGACGGACTCGCCCTGCCAGGTCGTCTCCCAGAACCCGATCGAGCCCGCGGTGCGGCCGTCCATCGTGATGCGGAACATCTGGCCCTTGTCGTCGAGCGCGAGATAGCGGCGGTGGCGGTCCGCGACCTTCTCCTCGGTCTCGGGGCCGCCCAGGTGCGCGGTCATCTCGGGGGTGTTGAGCCGCAGGAGCAGCGCAAGGCCGTCGTCCTCGGACCAGGGTTCAAGACGCATTTCCGGTGCCTGTGATGCCTGTGATCGCTCCATGGCCCCACGGTAGGCGGGGGGTCTGACAACGGCCCCGCAGGTCCGTGCCGTACGGGCGGGAATAGGTCGCGCAGCGCCCTCGTTCTGCAGGTATAGTTGAACCGTAAACAACCTGCGGAACCGCGGAGAGTGAGCCAGTCATGCAGTTCGGGATCTTCAGCGTCGGCGACGTCACCGCCGACCCGACCACCGGCCGCACCCCCACGGAGCGCGAGCGCATCAAGGCGATGGTCGCCATCGCCCTCAAGGCCGAAGAGGTCGGCCTCGACGTCTTCGCGACCGGCGAGCACCACAATCCGCCCTTCGTGCCCTCGTCCCCGACCACGATGCTCGGCTACATCGCCGCCCGCACCGAACGGCTCGTCCTCTCCACCTCCACCACACTCATCACCACCAACGACCCGGTGAAGATCGCCGAGGACTTCGCGATGCTCCAGCACCTCGCGGACGGCCGCGTCGACCTGATGATGGGCCGCGGCAACACGGGGCCCGTCTATCCGTGGTTCGGCAAGGACATCCGCCAGGGCATCAACCTCGCCGTCGAGAACTACGCGCTCCTGCGCCGCCTCTGGGACGAGGACGTCGTCACCTGGGAGGGCAAGTTCCGTACGCCGCTGCAGTCGTTCACCTCGACGCCCCGGCCGCTCGACGGCGTCGCGCCCTTCGTCTGGCACGGGTCGATCAGGTCCCCGGAGATCGCCGAGCAGGCCGCGTACTACGGAGACGGCTTCTTCCACAACAACATCTTCTGGCCCGCCGACCACACCAGGAAGATGGTCGAGCTGTACCGGTCGCGGTACGCGCACTACGGGCACGGCACGCCGGAGCAGGCGATCGTCGGGCTCGGCGGGCAGGTGTTCATGCGCAAGAACTCCCAGGACGCGGTGCGCGAGTTCCGCCCCTACTTCGACAACGCGCCCGTCTACGGACACGGGCCCTCGCTGGAGGAGTTCACCTCGCAGACCCCGCTCACCGTGGGCTCCCCGCAGCAGGTCATCGAGCGGACCCTGTCCTTCCGTGACGGCGTCGGGGACTACCAGCGGCAGCTGTTCCTGATGGACCACGCCGGGCTGCCCCTGAAGACCGTCCTGGAGCAGCTCGACATCCTCGGCGAGGAGGTCGTCCCCGTGCTGCGCGAGGAGTTCGCGAAGAACCGCCCGGCCGACGTACCGGACGCGCCCACGCACGCGGCACGCACCGCCACCGCTACCGCCACCGCCACCGCCCAGGAAGGGGTCACGGCATGAAGCTCGTCGTCGTATCGGCAGGCCTGAGCGTCCCCTCGTCCACGCGGCTGCTCGCCGACCGGCTCGCGGCGGCGGCCGCCGGACACCATTCCGACATGACAGCCGCGACCGACGTGACCGTCGAAGTGGTGGAACTGCGCGACCTCGCCGTCGAGATAGCCCAGAGCCTCACCACCGGGTTCCCCGGCCCCGCTCTGAGCACCGCGATCGACGCGGTGTCCGGCGCCGACGGCCTGATCGCCGTCACACCCGTCTTCTCCGCCTCCTACAGCGGGCTGTTCAAGTCCTTCTTCGACGCGGTGAGCGGGTTCGACAAGGACGCGCTGGCGGGGACGCCGGTCCTCGTCGCGGCGACGGGCGGCACGGCGCGGCACTCCCTCGTCCTGGACCACGCGCTGCGGCCCCTGTTCGCGTATCTGCGCGCCGTCGTCGTACCCACCGGGGTGTACGCGGCGTCCGAGGACTGGGGCGCGGAAGGGCTCGCGGAGCGGGTGGAGCGGGCGGGCGCGGAGCTCGCGCGGCTCATGCGGCCGGTGCCGGGCGGCCGGACCGCCCCCGGCTCCCTCGGGCCCGTCGTCCCCTTCGCGGAGCAACTCGCCGCGCTCGGCAGGGGGTAGGCAGGAGGTAGGGAGGGGGCAGGGCGGCAGAGAGCGACGCTCAGGGCCACACCAGGCAGTACGCCTGGTGGCCCGCGTCGTGCAGGCGGTGGCTGAAGTCCTGCCACTCGTTCAGGAGTTGGTACACGTTGAAGGCGTCGCGCGGGCCGCCGCGGTCGGGGACCGTGGACCAGATGAAGGCCGCGGCGCCCACCGACTCCTCGCCGATGCCGCGCAGCGGGTCGACGACGGTCATGGGGAGCTTCACCACGGCGTAGTCCGGGTGGAGGACGACCAGTTCGAGCGGCGGGACCTTGTGCAGGGGTATGCCCTCGATGCCGGTCAGGACCATCGCGGCCACCGTCTCCGGCTTGATCTTCGTGAACATCCCGCCCATGCCGAGCTCGTCACCGCCGAGCTCCTCGGGCCGCATCGAGATCGGCACGCGGGCCGCGGTCGCGCCGTCCGGGGCACCGAAGTACTTGTAGGTCACCCCCACCCCGCCACTCCTGCTGCTCACCCGGTCCCGCCGTGACTCACCCATCCCGTCGGACCCGCCGCGCGCCTGGTCGGGCGCCTGTGCCGGTTCCGCTTCCGCCTCGCGTCGGTGCTTGCCCCGCCGGGCACGCCGGGGGCCCAGGCCGTCGGTCCCCTCGCCCACTCCGCCACCGCGATGCATATCTCCACCCGACTGCTTTGCCAGGGCGGCACGGCCCTGTCTTTTCTAGGCCTCGCGGCCCCCGCCACGCAACCCGATCATCGTGTCAGTGACCTCCCCCACGTTCACCCGCTAAAACGTGGAGTGAAACACCTGTCCGCAGGATGTCCGGACCCTCTGACACCATGGCTCGTGTGAGCTTCCCGTATAGCGCCCCAGTTTCGCAGACTCTTTTCGACCGTGCGGCGGCCGTGACGCCCGGCGGTGTGAACTCTCCCGTGCGCGCGTTCCGCGCTGTGGGTGGTACGCCCCGTTTCATGGTGTCCGGTGCCGGTCCGTACCTGACTGATGCCGACGGCCGTGAGTACGTCGACCTCGTGTGCTCGTGGGGTCCGATGATCCTCGGGCACAGCCACCCCGAGGTGACCGCCGCCGTGCAGGAGGCCGTCTCGCGCGGCACCTCCTTCGGCACGCCCGGTGAGGGCGAGGTCGCGCTCGCCGAGGAGATCGTGGCCCGCATCGAGCCCGTCGAGCAGGTGCGGCTCGTCTCCAGCGGCACCGAGGCGACCATGTCCGCCATCCGTCTTGCGCGCGGCTTCACCGGCCGCGCCAAGGTGATCAAGTTCGCCGGGTGCTACCACGGGCACGTCGACGCGCTCCTCGCCGCGGCGGGCTCGGGCGTGGCGACGTTCGGGCTTCCGGACACCCCGGGCGTCACCGGTGCCCAGGCGGGCGACACCATCGTCGTCCCGTACAACGACATCGAGGCCGTGCACGAGGCCTTCCACAAGTACCCCGGTGAAATCGCCTGCGTCATCACCGAGGCGTCGCCGGGCAACATGGGCGTGGTGCCGCCGCGCCCCGGCTTCAACGAGGGCCTCAAGGCCGCCTGTGCCAAGAACGGCGCGCTGTACATCTCGGACGAGGTGATGACCGGCTTCCGTACGTCGAAGGCGGGCTGGTTCGGCGTGGACGGTGTGACGCCCGACCTGATGACCTTCGGCAAGGTCATGGGCGGCGGCTTCCCGGCCGCGGCCTTCGGCGGCCGCGCGGACGTCATGGCGCACCTCGCCCCGGCGGGCCCCGTCTACCAGGCGGGCACGCTGTCCGGTAACCCGGTCGCGACGGCCGCGGGCCTCGCGCAGCTGCGGCTCCTGGACGACGCGGCGTACGAGAAGGTGGACGCGGTCTCCGCGGAGCTCCGTTCGCTCGTGACGGAGGCGCTGGCCAAGGAGGGCGTCGCCCACCGGGTGCAGAACGCGTCGAACATGTTCTCCGTCTTCTTCGCCGACCGCGAGGTCCGCAACTACGAGGACGCGAAGGCGCAGGAATCCTTCCGCTTCACCGCGTTCTTCCACTCGATGCTGTCGCAGGGCGTCTATCTGCCGCCGTCGGCCTTCGAGTCCTGGTTCGTGTCCACCGCTCACGACGAGCGGGCCATCGAGCGGATCGCCGCCGCCCTGCCGGGTGCCGCGCGCGCGGCCGCGGAAGCCACGGAGGTCTCCGCATGACCGCCACCCCGGTGGGCGACGAGCTGACCGTCGTCCACGTGATGCGCCACGGCGAGGTGCACAACCCGGAGGGGATCCTGTACGGGCGGCTGCCCGACTACCACCTCTCCGAGCTGGGCCGGCAGATGGCCGACCGCGTCGCCGAGCACCTCTCCCAGCGCGACATCACGCATGTCGTCGCCTCGCCGCTGGACCGCGCCCAGGAGACGGCCACGCCGATCGCCAAGGCGCACGGCCTGGACCTCGCCACCGACGGGCGCCTCATCGAGGCGGGCAACGTCTTCGAGGGCAAGACCTTCGGGGTGGGCGACGGCGCGCTGAAGAACCCCGACAACTGGAAGCACCTCGTCAACCCCTTCAAGCCGTCCTGGGGCGAGCCGTACATCGAGCAGGTCGTACGGATGATGGGCGCCCTGGACGCGGCGAAGGACGCGGCCCGCGGGCACGAGGCGGTGTGCGTCAGCCACCAGCTGCCGATCTGGATCGTGCGCAGCTTCGTGGAGAAGCGGCGGCTGTGGCACGACCCGCGCAAGCGGCAGTGCACGCTCGCCTCGCTGACGACGTTCACCTACCGCGGCGACAAGATCGTCTCGGTCGGATATACCGAGCCCGCAAGGGATCTCGTGCCCGCGCATCTGCTCGCGGGTGCCAAGCCGGTGAAGGGTAAGGGCAAGGCATTCGGCGCTTGAGGGCACCCGCTTTCCCTTTCGGCCCCCCGGATTATCGACGTCGCGTAATCGCGCAGCGACTGTATGTCCCGTTCCGGTAAAACAACATAAATAACTGCGACTTACCGGAACCCCCGTGATCGTCGCGCCCTCTAAGTAGTCGTCCGTCTTGCAGGCAGATAGAGCAGGGCCGGACCCAAGGGCGCGACGAATGGGGATGGAATGCGCGACATCAGCCGCAGGGGAATGCTCGGAATCGGAGCCGGCACGGCCGCCGCTTTCGGGCTCGCTGCATGCGGCTCCGGCGGCGGCAGCGATTCGTCGGGGCCCGCGGGAAAGGCCGGGGACGAGCAGGGCGGCGCGGGCAAGCAGGCCGCCAAGCCGATCGGTGACGGGTCGACCGCCTACACCGGCAAGCAGCCCCACCAGCCGGGCAAGCCCGTTCCGCTGAAGCCGGGCGAGACGCCGCCGCAGTTCGTGATCTTCTCCTGGGACGGTGCGGGCGAAGTGGGGAACGGTCTGTTCCCGCGCTTTCTGAAGCTCGCCAAGGAGCACGACGCGCACATGACGTTCTTCCTCTCCGGGCTTTATCTGCTCCCGGAATCGAAGAAGCGCATGTACCGTCCGCCGAACAACGGCGTCGGCGCATCCGACATCGGATATCTCACCGACGGTCACATCAAGGACACACTGAAGTACGTCCGCGAGGCCTGGCTCGACGGCCATGAAATCGGCACGCACTTCAACGGGCACTTCTGCGCGGGCTCGGGTTCGGTCGCCAACTGGACGTCCGCACAGTGGCAGGACGAGATCGACCAGGCCAAGTCCTTTGTGAAGAAGTGGCGTACGAACACGGGCTGGACCGACCTGCCTTCGCTGCCCTTCGACTACGACAAGGAACTCGTCGGCGGCCGCACGCCGTGTCTGCTCGGCCAGGACAACCTGCTGCCGACGGCGAAGAAGCTCGGCTGGCGCTACGACGCGTCCTCGCCCGGCGGCCGCCAGCGCTGGCCCCAGAAGAAGATGGGCATCTGGGACCTGCCGCTGCAGGCCATGCCCTTCCCCGGGCACTCCTTCGAGGTCCTGTCGATGGACTACAACATCCTCGCCAACCAGTCGAAGAACTCGACGAAGGCTCCCTCGTACAACTACCCGGGCTGGCGCAAGCAGGCCACGGAGGCGTACATATCCGGGTTCAAGCGGGCCTACGAGAGCAACCGGGCGCCGTTCTTCGTCGGCAACCACTTCGAGGAGTGGAACGGCGGCATCTACATGGATGCCGTGGAGGAGGCCCTGAAGCACATCGCGGGCAAGAAGGACGTGCGCCTCGTCTCGTTCCGCCAGTTCGTCGACTGGCTCGACGTGCAGGACCCGAAGGTCCTCGCCAAGCTCCAGGGCCTTGAGGTCGGCCAGCAGCCCGCGGGCGGCTGGAAGAGCCTCTGAGGCTGCTCCCGGCCGCTCTGAAGAGCGGACTTCGTTCGGTGGAGGGGGTGCGGAAGATCCGCGAAATGGACATGCGAAACTTTTCACATGAGTGTTGCCTGCCGTGCCCCACACCGCATCGATAGCAGCAGTCACCGTCGCAGTCGTGCCGCCCTGCTCACCGCAGGTGCCGCCGTCGCCGCGCTGACACTGTCCGCCTGCAGCTCCGGCGGCACGTCCGGCGGTTCCGGAAACACCAACTTCGTCGCCGGGTCCGACGGCATCGCGACCGTCAAGAAGGCGGACCGCAAGGCGAACCCGTCGCTCGACGGCGAGACCCTCGACGGCAAGAAGCTGAACATCGCCGAGGACTACAAGGGCAAGATCGTAGTCATCAACGTCTGGGGATCCTGGTGCGCGCCGTGCCGGGCCGAGGCGCCGAACTTCGTGAAGGTCGCCGCGGACACGAAGGCCAAGGGCGTCGAGTTCGTCGGGATCAACACGCGTGACCCCGAGCGGGGCCCCGCGATCCAGTTCGAGAAGGAACACAAGGTTCCGTACCCGAGCCTGCACGACCCGAGCGGGAAGCTGATGCTGCGCTTCCCCAAGGGCTCGCTCAACCCGAACTTCATCCCCTCCACGCTCGTCGTCGACCGGGACGGGAAGATCGCGGCCCGCTCGCAGCAGCCGCTGGACGAAGAGAAGCTGCGGAAGATGATCGACCCCGTGCTCGCGGAGAAGTGATGTCGACGCTCGCGGCCATCAGCGGCCCGAACCAGACCGTTCTGAGCGGGGCCCTGCTCCTCGCGATCCCGGTCGCGGTGCTCGGCGGGCTCGTCTCCTTCTTCTCACCGTGCGTCCTGCCGCTGGTGCCCGGCTATCTGTCGTACGTCACCGGGGTCAGCGGCCAGGACCTCGGCGAGGCGCGGCGGGGCCGGATGGTCGCGGGTGCCGGTCTCTTCGTGGCCGGGTTCACCGTGGTGTTCGTCTCGGCCACCGTCTTCTTCGGTGCCCTGGGGCGCACGCTCAGGGAGCACCAGAGCACCATCAACACGACGCTCGGCGTGGTGATGATCGCGCTCGGGCTCTTCTTCATGGGGCTCATGCCGTGGCTCACCCAGCGCGAGTTCCGCTTCCACAAGCGGCCCGCCGTCGGGCTGGCCGGAGCACCGATAGTGGGTGCCCTCTTCGCCGTCGGCTGGACGCCGTGCATCGGCCCGACCCTCGCCTCGGTGGTCGCCCTGTCCGCGGACGGCGGCAACGCGCAGCGGGGTGCCATCCTCGGTGTCGCGTACTCTCTGGGGCTCGGTATTCCGTTCATCCTCGCGGCGGTGGCCTTCCGCAAGACGCTCGGCGCGTTCGGCTGGGTGAAGCGGCACTACGTCTGGGTGATGCGCATCGGCGGCATCATGATGATCGCGACCGGCCTGCTCCTCGTCACCGGCGCATGGGACAGCATCGTGCAGGAGATGCAGGTCTGGACCAACGGCTACACGGTGGGGATCTGATCCATGAGCAAGACCGAAGCTCCCGAGGGAACGCCCGAAGCTCCCGAGGGCACGACCGAGACCAGTGAGGACAGCGACCTCGGTGCCGCGGGCGCCAAGCTGTCGACCGCCCCACGGGAGCGCGAAGAGCCGCCCAACATGCCACGCCTCGGCGTCATCGGCTGGGTGCGCTGGTTCTGGCGGCAGCTCACCTCGATGCGGGTCGCGCTGATCCTGCTCCTGATGCTCTCCCTCGGCGCCATCCCGGGCTCGCTGATCCCGCAGAACAACGTCGACGAGCTCAAGGTCCAGGACTTCATGGACCGGCACACCACGCTCGCTCCGCTCTACGACAAGCTGCAGCTCTTCGACGTCTACAGCTCGGTGTGGTTCTCCGCGATCTACATCCTGCTCTTCGTCTCCCTCATCGGCTGCATCGTGCCCCGCACCTGGCAGTTCGTCGGCCAGCTCCGCGGCCGCCCGCCGGGCGCCCCCAAGAAGCTGACCCGGCTGCCCGCGTACACGACGTGGCGCACCGACGCCGAGCCCGAGCAGGTGCACGAGACCGCGCTCGCGATGCTCAAGCAGCGCCGCTTCCGCGCCCACACCGCGGGCTCCGGCGCGGGCAGCTCCGTCGCCGCGGAGAAGGGCTACCTGCGCGAGGCGGGCAACCTGCTCTTCCACATCGCGCTGATCGTGATGCTGATCGCGTTCGCCGCCGGACAGCTCTTCAAGTCCGAGGGCGGCAAGCTGGTGATGGAGGGCGACGGCTTCGCCAACACCCTCAGCCAGTACGACGACTTCAAGTCCGGCAGCCTCTACGACACCGACGACCTGGCACCCTTCAGCTTCAAGCTCGACAAGTTCGTCGGTACGTACCAGGAGAAGGGCCCCAACCGCGGCACGGCCCGCACCTACCGCGCGGACGTCACCTACAGCGAGGGCCCCGACGGCGCCGAGAAGAAGAAGTCCATCGAGGTCAACGAGCCGCTGGACGTCGACGGCTCGAAGGTCTACCTGATCGGCCACGGCTTCGCCCCCGCCGTCACCGTCCGCGACGGCAAGGGCAAGGTCGTCTACCGGGCGTCCGTGCCGGTGCTGCCCATCGACCAGAACGGCACCGCGACCGGCGCCATCAAGGTCATGGACGGCTACCGCGACAAGAACGGCAAGTCCGACCAGCTCGGCTTCAACGCCTTCTTCGTGCCGACCTTCGCGGGCGTCGGCAAGGGCCAGATGTTCTCGCAGTTCCCCGCCGCGAAGTACCCGGTCCTCGCCCTGTCCGCGTACCACGGCAGCCTGGGCGTCAATTCCGGTGTCCCGCAGAACGTGTACCAGCTCGACACCCGCAAGATGACGAAGTTCAAGGACGCCAAGGGCGAGCTGCTCAAGCAGCGGCTGCGCCCCGGCGAGACCATGAAGCTCCCCAACGGGGCCGGCTCGATCACCTTCGAGAAGGACCTCAAGGAGTGGGCGACCTTCCAGATCTCCCAGCAGCCCGGCACCAAGTGGGCGCTGGCCGGTGCGATCGGCGCCGTCCTGGGTCTCGCGGGATCCCTGTTCATCCAGCGCCGCCGCGTGTGGGTGCGGGCGGTCAGGGGCGCCGACGGCGTCACCGTCGTCGAGATGGCGGGCCTCGGCCGCAGCGAGTCCGCGAAGGTTCCCGAGGAGCTCTCCCAGCTCGCCGCCCAGCTGCACGACACGGCGCCGACCGCATCCGGGCACGACCCGGACGCGGAAGCCGCATCCGATGCCGACCACGACTCCGACGTTGTACCTGCCGAAGGGGCTGAGAAGTGAATCTCGCCACCACCCTGGCCGCCGAGCCCAACGAGAACCTCGCGCACATCAGCAATGTGCTGATCTACTCCGCGATGGCCGTCTACCTCCTGGCGTTCTTCGCGCACATGGCGGAGTGGCTCTTCGGCAGCCGCAGCAAGGTCGCCCGCACGGCGGCCGCGCTCACCACGGGCAAGACCGCCGAGGCCGCGGCCGCACCCGCCGTCACCGCCCAGGCCAAGGGCGGCACGGCGACGCTGGAGCGGCCCAAGGTCGTCACCCGGTCCGTGGCCGGTACGCGTGACGTGCCGGACGGGCCCGGCGCTTCGGCGGGCGACGAGAAGGGGGACCTCTACGGCCGCATCGCCGTGTCCCTCACGGTCCTCGCCTTCCTGCTCGAATTCGGCGGCGTGCTCACCCGCGCCCTGTCGGTGCAGCGCGCGCCGTGGGGCAACATGTACGAATTCAACATCACCTTCTCCACCGTCGCCGTCGGTGTGTACCTGGTGCTGCTGACGCTGAAGAAGCCCATCGCCTGGCTCGGCCTCCCCCTGGTCACCTCGGTCCTCCTGGACCTCGGTCTCGCCGTCACCGTCCTGTACACCGACAGCGACCAGCTGGTGCCCGCCCTCCACTCGTACTGGCTGTGGATCCACGTCTCCACCGCGATCTTCTGCGGTGCGGTCTTCTACGTCGGGTTCGTCTCGACGATGCTCTACCTCTTCCGGGACAGCTACGAGTCGAAGCTGTCGAGCGGCGGACAGCCCGGCAAGTTCGCCACCTCCGTCCTGGAGCGGCTCCCCTCGGCGGCCTCGCTCGACAAGTTCTCGTACCGCCTGAACGCCGCGATCTTCCCGCTCTGGACGTTCACGATCATCGCGGGCGCGATCTGGGCGGGCGACGCGTGGGGCCGCTACTGGGGCTGGGACCCCAAGGAGGTCTGGTCCTTCATCACGTGGGTCGCGTACGCCGGTTACCTGCACGCCCGCGCCACCGCGGGGTGGAAGGGCCGCAAGGCCGCCTACCTGGCCCTGATCGCCTTCGGCTGCTGGCTGTTCAACTACTACGGCGTGAACATCTTCGTCACCGGCAAGCACTCGTACGCGGGGGTCTGACCCTCCCGTACCGCCGTTGCCGTTCGAAGCCGGTTCCCGTGACCCAGGTCACGGGAACCGGCTTCTTTCGTACGGACAGGTAGGGGGCGTGGAGACGAATCAGGGGGAACTTCAGGAACAGCGGGAGCGGCACCGGGCCCTGCGCACGCGGATCAGGGACGGTGACGCGGACGCCTTCGGCGAGCTCTTCGACGCCTGCGCCCGCTCCGTCTACAACCACGCCTACCGCCTCACCGGGGACTGGGCGCAGGCCGAGGACATCGTGTCCCTGACCTTCCTCGACGCCTGGCGGCTGCGCGGCAGGATCGACGCGGACGGCGGCTCGCTGCGGCCCTGGCTGCTCGGCGTCGCCACCAACGTCACCCGCAACACGCGCAGGGCCGCACGCAGGCACGCCGCCGCCGTCGCGCGGCTGCCGCGGGACGAGGTGGTCGGCGACTTCGCGGACGAGCTCGCCGGGCGCATCGACGACGAGGAGCAGCTCGCCCTCGTCCGCACGGCACTGGCCGAACTGCGCCGCGCCGAGCGCGAGGTGCTCGCGCTGTGCGTCTGGTCGGGGCTCGACTACGTCTCCGCGGCGGCCGCGCTCGGCATCCCGGTCGGCACGGTGCGCTCCCGGCTCTCCCGGGCCCGGGCAAAACTCGCAAAAGCCTTGGAACCATCCAAGAGACGCGGACAGGTAAGAGGTGACCGCACCACCGCGGTCGGGCCCATCGAGGAGGGAAACCGATGACCGATTTTCCCGAGCGCGACCTTCCGCCGGGCCGTCATCACCTGCTCAAGGAGCACCTGTTGACCGAGATCCGGCAGAACGCGGCCACTGCGGCCGTGCCGAAGAGGAACGCCAAGATCTGGTTCCGGCCCGCGCTGGCCGCGGGAGCGGTCGCCGCGGCCGTCGCGGCGGGCGTCCTGGTCGCCTCGCCGTTCGGCGACCAGGCGGCGCAGGCGGGACCGCCGTCCAAGGAGACCGTGCGGATGCTGGAGCAGATCGCCGCGGCGGCGGAGAAGC
Source organism: Streptomyces sp. NPDC004732 (assembly GCF_040609235.1). Classification (NCBI taxonomy): domain Bacteria; kingdom Bacillati; phylum Actinomycetota; class Actinomycetes; order Kitasatosporales; family Streptomycetaceae; genus Streptomyces; species Streptomyces sp. NPDC004732. The sequence continues at coordinate 920,346 of NZ_JBEXJR010000002.1, read as the reverse complement.
AGCCCGCGCCCAAGGGGCTGCGCGACGACCAGTTCGTCTACATCAGGACCAAGGAGCGGTACATGGAGACGGGCAGCGACGAGACGGCCCGCATCCAGCCCCTGCACGTCCGGGAGTACTGGGAGTCCGTGGATGGCAGGCACACGGAGGTGGTGGACGACCGCGTCGACGGCTTCGACCACGAGCGCATGCCTCCGGACCTGCCCCTGGTGGAGGGCGACTCGCACTACCGCAGCCTGCAGAAGCTGCCGACCGACCCGGTCAACATGCGGGACTGGCTGTACCGGGTGGCCTCGGGCGGCGAGAGCAAGGACCAGAACGCGTTCGTGCTCGTCGGCGACCTCGTCGGCGGTCTGATGCCCCCGAAGCAGGCCGCGGCGCTCTACCTCGCCGCGTCGAAGATCCCCGGCGTCGAGGTGCGCCAGGACGCGGTGGACGCGGCGGGCCGCCACGGTGTGGCCATCACCAGGGAGAACGACGGCGAGCGGCAGGAGCTGATCTTCGACAAGGAGACCAAGCAGTTCCTGGGCGAGCGGCAGGTGGCGGCCGAGGACCTGCCGACGGGCTTCAAGGAGGGCACGGTCACCGGTCACAGCGCCGTCCTGGAGCGCGTCGTGGTCGACAAGGCGGGCCGACGACCGTAAGGACGCCCGTAAGGGCGCCTGTGGGTACTACGCGGGTACGTACGCGAGTACGCACGTGTCACGCGTGCGGAACCGCCCCCGCCGGGCCAGGCTTGTGCCATGACCGCGACGATCGGACAGGGCACGAGCCGGACCGGGGCCGGGGGCGCCACCCAGCACCTGCACTTCGAGCTGCACCTTCCCCACCCTGTGGACAAGGTCTGGGCGGCGGTGGCCACCCCCGGCGGACTGCCGGGCTGGCTCGCCGCCGCCGACGTGTTCGAGCCCCGGCTCGGCGGCGCGGTCACGCTGCGCTGGCTCAACGGAGAGGCGGACGCCACCCACTCCGGGCACGTCACGGCGTGGGACCCGAGCGTGGTCGCCGAGTACACGATCGACCTGCACGGCCGGTGCCGGTTCCACCTCGAACCCGCGGGGGAGTCCGGCACCACGCTGCGCTTCACCAACGAGTTCGACGGCGACGACGCGCTGCGCCTCGACTGCCTCGCCGGATGGCACGACCACTTCGAGCTCCTCGTGGCGGCGCTGGAGGGCCGTCCCGAGGACTGGTCGACGTGGCGCCCGGACCGCTGGCGTGCGCTGCGGGAGTCGTACGCGGAGGTCAGGCGCTGACCCGCAGGAGCAGCTTGCCGGTCGTCGTGCGCCCGCCCATGAGGCGGTGCGCCTCCGCGGCCTCCGACAGCGGGAACTCCGCGGTGACCGGCAGGTCGAGCGTGCCGTCGGCGACCAGGCCGAAGGCGCGTCCGGCGATCGCGCGCAGCTCCTCGGGGGCGGTCCGCGCCAGCGTCAGGATCGAGAACGCCGAGACCGTGGTGGCCCCGGGGAAGAGCTCGGTCTGGCCGACGCGCCACGGCTCGGCGGCGCTCGCGTTGCCGAAGGAGACCAGACGGCCGAAGACGGCGAGCGCGGCGAGCCCGTCGCGGAACGTGTCGCCGCCGACCGGGTCGAGCACGAGGTCGACGCCGCGGCCGCCGGTGGCGCGGCGGGCGTCGTCGGCGAAGGCGTCGCCCACGAAGACCTCGTCGTAACCGTGCTTCAGGGCGTACTCGGCCTTGGCCGCGCTCGACACGACGCCGAACACCCTGGCCCCCGCCGCCTTCGCCAACTGGCCGACGACGGTGCCCACGCCGCCCGCCGCGCCCTGCACGAGCACGGTCTCGCCGGACCGGAGGCGGCCCACCTCGTGGACCAGGGCGTGCGCCGTCGGCAGCACGGTGGGGAGGGTGGCTGCGGTCCGCAGGCCGACGCCGTCGGGGAGCGGGAAGACGGTGTCGGCGGCCGCGACGGCAACCTCCGCGTAGGCGCCGCCCGCGGTGAGGGCGGCGACCTCCTGGCCGGGCCGGAGCCCCTGGACGCCCGCGCCGACAGCGCGGACGCGGCCGGAGACCTCAAGGCCCGGCACGAAGGGCAGAGCGGGCACGCGGTACCCCTCGGCGCGGGCCTTCAGGTCGGCGAAGTTCACTCCCGTGTAGGCGACGTCGACGGTGATCTGGCCGGGGCCGGGCTCCGGCACGGCAGTGTCCACGACGTGGAGGACCTCGGGTCCGCCGGTCCGCTCGAACTGGACTGCGCGCATGGCTGTGCCGCCTCTCCCACAACTGTTCAACGAAAAGCGAACACTCCGGAGTGTATGGTTTTCATCGAACACCAGGCAAGGCGGTCCGCCAGGACGGCAAGGACCGGAGCGAGGAGCAGGCATGACGAGCCATCGCGCGGCGCCGGTGCATACGCACCCCGACGACGTCTCCGTGCAGACCGCGCTCGCCGCGCTGGCCGATCCCGTACGCCTTTACCTGGTCAGGGAGTTGGCGTCCAGCGACGACTGGACGCGGGCCTGCGGCAGCTTCGACGTCGCCGTCGGGAAGGCCGCGCTGAGCCACCACTTCACGGCGTTGCGCGCCGCGGGCCTGGTCGAGCAGCGCGACGAGGGGGCCCGCCGCGTCAACCGCCTGCGCCGCCCGGAGTTCGAGACCCGCTTCCCCGGCCTCCTCGCTCTGGTGCTGCGCGGCGACTAGAGCTTGTCAGAAGGGCCCTGGCCCTCCGCCACCGTGATCGCGTCCAACTGCCCCCGCAGATACACGTGCGAGTCGATGCCCCGGACGTCCGTACCCGGATCGCACTCGTAGAAGTACACCAGCGACATCAGTTCCTCCGCGGGCAGCTCCGCGGGCGGCGGCAGGACACGATGGCGGCCCGACTGCCAGCGGCCGCCGGTCCAACGCGCCATCAGATCACCGATGTTGACCGTGAACGCCGCCGGGTCGAACGGCGCGTCCTGCCAGCCGTCCTCCTCCGTGAACACCTGCAGCCCGCCCCGCCCCGCCTGCCGGTCGAGGACCGTGACCGTGCCGAAGTCGGTGTGCGGGCCGATGCGGAACTGGCCCGGCTCCGGTTCGCCCACGGTCTCCCGCCCCGGATACCAGTTGATGTTGAAGCCCCAGGTGGGGTGCGCGGTGTGCCGGGTGAAGAAGTCCTCGCCCTCGCCGAGCGCCACGCCGAGGAGTTCGAGGAGGCGGTCCGAGAGCGACCGCATCTCCCGCAGATACGTCTGCACGAGGGCCCGCAGCTCCGGCGCCTCCTCCGGCCAGGTGTTCGCCGCGAACCACTCCGCGTCCACGGCCGCGTCCCCGGTCGGCTCGTCCGCCGCGAAGGACAGCGACTCCTTGAGGTCGGGGGGAGCGGCCGTGCCCTCCGCGTAGCTGTTGGCCTCGGCGCCGGGCCCCAGCCAGCCGCGGTCGCCGACCTTCACCGCATACGGCCGCTTCGCCTGCTCCGGGAGCCGGAAGAAGCCGCGTGCCGAGGACCGGATCGCCGTGCGCAGCGCCGGATCGACGCCGTGCCCGGTCACCAGGAGGAACCCGGCGGTCCGCAGGGCCCCGTCGACGGTCCGCGCCGTCCGCGCACGGGCCTCGGGGTCGCCGGAGAGCCACGGCCGCAGGTCGACCGTCGGGATGCGCGATGCGTTGCTCATGCCTGCCATCGTGCCCACCAGGGCCCCCGGTCAGGCCTCATCGACAGCACCGATGGACCCATCGGGAGGACGCCCCACTGGCGCGTGGACCAGCACATACGCCCGCTCGTAGCTTCATCGGCATGACAACAACCAAGCCTTCGGAGCGCACGGGCACAGCCCAGCTCACCGCCGCCATGATGCTGTCGGGCACCCTCGGGATCTTCGTCGTCGAGTCCGGCGCGTCCGCCTTCAACGTCGTCTTCTTCCGCGTCCTGTTCGGCGCCCTCGCCCTCGGCACGTACGCCTTCGCCCGCGGCTACTTCCGCAACCACGGCCTCACCCTCAAGAAGTTCGGACTCGCCGCGCTCGGCGGGGTGTTCATCGTCTTCAACTGGGTGTTCCTCTTCAAGGCGTACGAGGCCACCTCGATCTCACTGGCCACCGTCGTCTACCACACCCAGCCGTTCTTCCTCGTGCTGCTCAGCGCCCTCGTCCTGCGCGAGCGCCTGACCCGCGCCCAACTGGGCTGGCTGACGGCCGCGTTCGCGGGACTCGTGCTGGTCTCCGGGGTGCGTCCGGGCGACGCGGGCTCACTCGCCGGGATCGGCCTTGCGCTCCTCGCGGCCGTCCTCTACGCCCTGTCGACGCTCGTCACCAAGCGCGTCACCGGCGTCCGGCCGCACCTGATCGCCCTGGTCCAGGTCGTCATCGGCATCCCGCTGCTGCTGCCCTTCACCGACTTCGGCGCGATGAGCGGCACCGGCGCGGGCTGGGCCTGGCTCGCCGGACTCGGCGTGATCCACACCGGCCTGATGTACGTCCTGATGTACGCGGCGTACGCCAAGCTGCCCACCGCCAAGATCGCCGTGCTCGCCTTCACCTACCCGGCGGTCGCGATGGTCGCCGACTGGGCGGTCTACGGCCACCACATCGGGCTCGTCCAGGCGCTCGGCGTCCCGCTGATCGTGCTGGCCAGCCTCAAGGTGACGCTGGGCCGGGGGACGAACTCTGCTCCCGCACGAGCCGCACGGCCTGCTCCACGAACAGCCGCACCTGCGGAGCGAGACGCTTCCCCGACCGCCACGCGAGCTGCGTCCACAGCGTGAACGGCGGCTCCCAGTCCAGCCGGACCAGCGTGCCGTCCGCAAGCTCCCGGGCCACCGCCACGGCAGGCAGCAGCGCGACACCCAGACCGCCCGCCACCCCCTGCTTCGTCGCCTCGATGGTGCCGAACTCCATGAAGGGGGGTGGCGCGCCGGTCCGTTCGCGCAGCTCGTCCTCGAAGAGGTCCCGGTACGGGCAGCCGGGCTCGGTCCCGACGAGCTGCGCCGACGCCAGGTCGCCGGTCGTGAGGGAGTCCGCGCCGCGCGCCGCCAGCGGATGGCCGGGGGCGCAGACCAGGACCAGCGGCTCCCGGGCAAGGACCTCGGTCTCCAGGCCCTGGTGCTCGGTCTCCGGCTCCATCAGGAAGCCCACGTCGTACGTCCCCTGCCGCAGCGCCTGCCGGGTCTCGTCGCCCAGCGTGGGGCGCAGCGAGAGCCGCACCTTCGGGTAGCGGTGGTGGAAGAGCTCCAGGAGCGGCGGCAGCCGGTAGGACGTCAGCGACTCCATCGTGCCCACCGCGATCGCGCCGGAGGGTTCCTCCGCGCCGACGACGGCGGCCCGCGCCTCGTCGGAGAGCTCGATGAGCTGCCGGGCGTAGGGCAGCAGCCGCTCGCCCGCCTCGGTGAGCCGGATGCGGCTGCCCAGCCGGTCGAAGAGCTCCGTGCCGAGTGAGGTCTCCAGGGCGCGGATCTGGCTGGTGACGCTGGACTGCGCGTACTTCAGCTCGGTGGCGGCCCGGGTGAAGCTGAGGACGGTGGCGACCTTCTCGAAGGTCACGAGCAGCCGCAGTTCCACGGCCCGTCAGCCCTCGTTGCCCTTGTCGCGCCGGTTCTCGTCCGGGTCCTCTTCCTTTTCCTTCAGGGACTTCAGGAACTCCGGGTTGTCGTCGGGGGCCACCCAGCCGCCCCGGCCACGCCCGCCGCTGCCGGGGGAGTGGCGCTTCTTGCCGGTGACGAACCAGGCGATGGGGCCGAGGAGGACCTCTCCGAAGAGCAGCACGATGATGACCCACACCACCTTGGGCAGATGCCTGACCTCCTTCTCCGGAGTGTTCAGGACATCGATGAAGGCATAGATCCACACCGCCAGGACCAGCAGGAACGGCAGATACCTGAGCATGGTGGCGCGATCCCCCAAGCGGTTGCGGCGGGCGGCGTGCGAGCCCCCGGTGACGGGGCCAGGGTAACCGGTGCCGGATACTGGAACGCATGGCTTACGACGATCTTCGCTCCCTGCTCCGGGCACTGGACCGCGAGGGCGATCTCAAGCGCATCAAGGCCGAGGTCGACCCGTACCTGGAGGTCGGCGAGATCACCGACCGCGTCCAGAAGGCCGGTGGCCCAGCGCTCCTCTTCGAGAACGTCAAGGGCTCCGCGATGCCCCTGGCGATGAACGTGTACGGAACGGACCGCCGCCTCCTGAAGGCGCTCGGCCTGAAGTCGTACGGCGAGATCAGCGAGAAGATCGGCGGCCTGCTCAAGCCGGAGCTGCCGCACGGCTTCGTCGGTGTGCGCGAGGCCTTCGGGAAGCTCGGCGCGATGACGCACGTACCTCCGAAGAAGGTGAAGGCGGACAGCGCGCCCGTCCAGGAAGTCGTCCTCACGGGCGACGACGTGGACCTTGAGCAGCTGCCCGCGCTCTTCACCTGGCCCGAGGACGGCGGCTCCTTCTTCAACCTCGGCCTGACCCACACCAAGGACCCGGACACCGGGGTGCGCAACCTCGGTCTGTACCGGCTGCAGCGCCACGACAAGCGCACCATCGGCATGCACTGGCAGATCCACAAGGACAGCCGCAACCACTACCAGGTGGCCGCGCGGCGCGGCGAGAAGCTGCCCGTCGCCATCGCCTTCGGCTGCCCGCCCGCCGTGACGTACGCCTCCACCGCGCCGCTGCCCGGTGACATGGACGAGTACATGCTGGCCGGGTTCATCCAGGGCAAGCGCGTCGAGATGGTCGACTGCAAGACGGTCCCGCTCCAGGTCCCCGCGCACGCCGAGGTCGTCATCGAGGGCTGGCTGGAGCCGGGCGAGATGCTGCCGGAGGGCCCCTTCGGGGACCACACGGGCTTCTACACGCCGCAGGAGCCCTTCCCCGCGCTGAAGATCGACTGCGTGACGATGCGGAAGCGTCCGCTGCTCCAGTCGATCGTGGTCGGCCGCCCGCCGACGGAGGACGGCCCGCTCGGCCGCGCGACGGAGCGCTTCTTCCTCCCTCTCCTCAAGGTGATCGTCCCGGACATCGTGGACTACCACCTGCCGGAGTCGGGCGGCTTCCACAACTGCGCGATCGTCTCGATCGACAAGAAGTACCCGAAGCACGCGCAGAAGGTGATGCACGCCATCTGGGGCGCGCACATGATGTCCCTGACGAAGCTGATCGTCGTCGTGGACAAGGACTGTGACGTGCACGATCTGCACGAGGTGTCCTGGCGTGCGCTCGGCAACACGGACTACGCCCGTGACCTCACCATCGTCGAGGGCCCCGTCGACCACCTCGACCACGCCTCGTACCAGCAGTTCTGGGGCGGCAAGGCGGGCATCGACGCGACGAAGAAGCTGCCCGAAGAGGGCTACGTACGGGACGGGGGCTGGCCGAACATGGTCGAGTCCGACCCGTCCATCGCGGCGAAGGTCGACCGCCGCTGGAAGGAGTACGGACTCTCGTGAGTTCAGCATCAGCCGCGATCCCGCAGCCGGGGCGCACCAAGGCATTTCTTCGGCTCGTGATGATCGAGCACTCGGTGTTCGCGCTGCCGTTCGCCTACATCGCCGCGCTGACCGCGATGTTCCAGCTGGACGAGAACATCCACTGGGGGCGGCTGCTCCTGGTGACCGTGTGCATGGTGGGGCTGCGGACGTTCGCCATGGCGGCGAACCGGATCATCGACCGCGAGATCGACGCCCGGAACCCGCGCACCGCCCACCGCGAGCTCGTCACGGGCGCGGTGTCGGTGAAGTCGGCGTGGACGGGCGCGCTGATCGCGCTCGTCGTGTTCCTGGCGTCGGCGGCGCTGCTCAACCCGCTGTGCCTGGCGCTCGCGCCCGTCGCGGTGATCCCGATGGTCGTCTATCCGTACGGGAAGCGGTTCACGAACTTCCCGCAGGCGATCCTCGGCCTCGCCCAGGCGATGGGCCCGGTCGGCGCCTGGATCGCGATCACCGGTGAGTGGTCGGGCCAGGCGGTGATCCTCGGGCTCGCGGTCGGCATCTGGATCGGCGGCTTCGACCTGATCTACGCCTGCCAGGACGTGGAGACGGACCGCGAGGTCGGCGTGAAGTCGGTGCCCGCGAGGTTCGGCATCCCGGCCGCGATCTGGGGCGCGCGCGCCTGTCACCTGGTGACCACGGCGCTCTTCGTCTGGTACGCGGCGTCCACCGACGCGGGCGTGTTCTTCTGGCTGGGTCTCGCGGTCGTGGCCGGTGCCTTCGTCTACGAGCACTCGATCGTGAAGCCGCACGACCTGTCCCGGCTGAACCGTGCCTTCTTCCAGGTGAACGGGTTCATCGGAATCGCCCTGTTCGCGTGCGCGCTGCTCGATCTGCTCGTACGCGGGCTCACCGTCTGAACAGCCCGGGGATAGGCTTCACAGCGTGAACCCAGGAGATACGCAGCGTAGGCCTTGGATCGTGGGGGTGTCGGGTGCCTCGGGTACGCCGTACGCCGCCGCTGTGCTGCGTGCGCTGCTCGCGGCGGGGGAGAGCGTCGACCTCGTCGTGTCGCGCGCCTCGCGGCTGACGCTGCTCGACGAGACGGGCATCGCCTTCCGGGACGCGCACTGGCGCGACGACCTGTGGCACTGGCTGGGGCGCGGCGCGGACGGCAAGCCGGGGGTGTTCGACCCCGATGTGTCCGACGTGCGGTACTGGGCCGCCGGTGACCTGGCGGCGGGGCCGTCCTCGGGTTCGTACGCGACGAAGGGGATGCTGATCGTCCCGGCGTCCACGGCGTGCGTGGCCGGGGTGTCGCTCGGGCTCTCGAAGGACCTGCTGCAGCGGTCGGCGAGCGTGACGCTCAAGGAAGGCCGACGGCTCGTGGTCTGTGTGCGCGAGACGCCGCTGAACGGACAGACGTTGAAGCACTTGGTGAGCCTGGACGAGGCGGGCGCGATCGTGCTGCCCGCCTCTCCGGCGTTCTACGCGGGGGCGACGCACATCCAGGATCTGGTGGACTTCGTCGCCGGGCGGGTGCTGGACGCGGCACGGGTGCCGCACAGCTTGTACCGCCGGTGGGAGGGAGAGCTGGGCTCCGGCTCCCAGGGGGGTTAGCGCTTCTTGGCGGCGCGCTTCGCGCGGGCCTTGGGCGCGGCGGTCTGGTGGGCACGCGAGCGGTTGGCCATGTCCTGGAGCTCGCGCATGCGGGCGTAGGCCATCTCGATCGAGTACACGGGTGACTCACTCCTGAAGGATCGTCGTTGATCGGCTGAGATTGAGAAAGATTCACAGGGGCTAGACCCTGTTACGCCTTAGATTCTACACATAGACTCGCCGTATCGCTGAATAATGAAAGGCATCGGACCTATGGACGCCGTGGACAGGCAGCTCATCCAGGCTTTGCGCGAGAACGGCCGTGCTTCGTACGCCGAACTCGGGCGGCTCGTCGGCCTCTCCGGGCCCAGCGTCACGGACCGGATCAACCGCCTCGAGGCGGCCGGTGTCATCACGGGCTACCGCGCCACCGTCGACTCCGCCTCGCTCGGGCTCGGCGTCATCGCCCTCATCGGCATCTCGCTCTCCGACGCGGCCGACCACGAGGACGTGGCGCGGCGGCTGAAGGACCTGCACGAGATCGAGGACTGCTGGTTCATCGCGGGCGACGACTCGTACATGCTCAAGGTCAGGGCCAGTGACGTGGACGGCCTGGAGAAGACGATCCGCAGGCTCAGCGGCACGCGGGGCGTGTCCCGGACGCGGACGACCATCGTGCTCTCCACCAAGTGGGAGAACCGGGTCGGAGAGCTGCCCGAAGAGGAGTGACCCCCGGGGCGTACCGTTGGCGTGAGTTTGTGGCAGGTCGTAGGGAGAGGTAAGGGCGAGGGCATGGACGCAGGTCTCAAGCGCGATCTTGAGCAGAAGGTCCGGGACGGCGAGCGGTTGTCCCGCGAGGACGGCATCGCGCTCTACGAGTCGGACGACCTGGCCTGGCTCGGCGGGCTCGCCCACGAGGTGCGCACCCGCAAGAACGGCGACGTCGTGCACTTCAACGTCAACCGCCACCTCAACATGACGAACGTGTGCACCGCGTCCTGCGCGTACTGCTCGTTCCAGCGCAAGCCGGGCGAGAAGGACGCGTACACGATGCGCATCGAGGAGGCCGTCCGCCTCGCCAAGGCGATGGAGGGCGAGAACCTCACCGAGCTGCACATCGTCAACGGCCTGCACCCGAACCTGCCGTGGCGCTACTACCCGCGTTCGCTGAGCGAGCTCAAGAAGGCGCTCCCGAACGTCTCCCTGAAGGCCTTCACCGCCACGGAGATCCACCACTTCGAGACGATCTCCGGCATGTCGGCCTCCGACATCCTGGACGAGCTCATCGAGGCGGGCCTGGAGTCGCTGACCGGCGGCGGCGCGGAGATCTTCGACTGGGAAGTGCGACAGCACATCGTCGACCACCGCACCCACTGGGAGGACTGGTCGCGCATCCACCGCCTCGCGCACGAGAAGGGTCTGAAGACCCCGAGCACGATGCTGTACGGCCACATCGAGGAGCGGCGCCACCGCGTCGACCACGTCCTTCGCCTGCGTGAGCTGCAGGACGAGACCGGTGGCTTCCAGGTCTTCATCCCGCTGCGCTACCAGCACGACTTCGTGGACATGAAGGACGGCAAGGTCCGTAACCGCCTCCAGGCGCGCACGACCATGGCGTCGGGTGCCGAGGCCCTGAAGACCTTCGCGGTCTCGCGGCTCCTCTTCGACAACGTGCCGCACGTCAAGGTCTTCTGGGTCATGCACGGCCTGCAGACCACGCAGCTCGCCCTGCAGCACGGCGCGGACGACATGGACGGCTCGGTCGTCGAGTACAAGATCACGCACGACGCGGACAACTTCGGTACGCCGAACAAGCTGACCCGCGAGGACCTCCTCGACCTGATCCGCGAGGCGGGCTTCCGCCCGGTCGAGCGGAACACGCGCTACGAGGCCATCCGGGAGTACGAGGGGGCCGACCCGCTGCTGCGGGAGACGCCCCAGGCGATGCGGGTCTGAGAGCGCGCCGCCCATGTCGCTCACCTTCCGCCTCGACCCGCCGGTCGACCCCGCGCTGCGCGACGGCGTCCTCGCCCTGTGGGCCGACGTCACCAACGCCGGCGGGGCCGTCGGCTTCGTGCCGCCCACGACGGCCGAGGAGATACGCCCCGAGTTCGTCCGGCACCTCGCCGCGATGGCCGAGGGGCGCACGCGGCTCCTCGTGGGGTACGACGAGGAGGGCGCCGTCGCCGCGACGGCGTTCCTCACCCACAACACCCACCGCCTCATGAAGCACTGGGTGTGGCTCTACACGGTCATGGTCCATCCCCGGCACCAGGGCAAGGGCTATGGCCGCGGTCTGATGACGGCCGTCGAGGACGCGGCCCGCTCGCTGGAGGGCACGGACGCGGTCCGGCTCACCTGCCGCGGCGGTACCGGCCTCGAACACTTCTACGCGTCCTGCGGATACAAGGAGGTCGGGCGGGTGCCCGGCGCCATACGCGTCGCGCCGGGCGACGACCGCGACGACATCGTGCTCCTGCTGCAGCTGCGGTAGGGCCCGCCTTTGCCCTGCCCCCCCTTGCCGGGGGCGGAGTTCTCCGTGCTTCACTGGAGAGGCTCGTCCTACTCGGGCCCATTTCGGAACGGAAGAGTGGATTGACATGCTCCGCTACACGCTGATGCGCCTCGGGATCTTCGTGGGTTGCTTCTTGGTCGTCTGGGGCCTGGTCTACTCCGAGATCCTGCCGCGCGGCCTCGGCGAATCGAACATGCTCTGGGTGCTGCTGCTGGCGATGGTCATCTCCGCGCCGATCAGCTTCGTGGTCCTCCGCAAGGAGCGGGACCGCGCCTCGGTCGACGTCGTGGCGCGCGTGGACCGCGCCAAGGCCAACCTGGAGGCGAACCGCACCCAGGAGGACGAGGCGGACGACGCGGCACGCGCGCAGTCGAAGGACGGCGTGCGGGCGAGCGGTGGCGCGCAGGCGCAGGGCTCGTAAGCTTCGTCACACACTTCTTGGGACCCCGGTTCCGGAGCGCAATGCTCCGGGGCCGGGGTTCCGTGCGTTGTGGGGCCCGGGTTCCGTGCGTCGCGGGGGAGTTGGGGGAGTTGGGGCGAGTGGGGCGCGCCCCATGCGGGGGTAACCCTTCCGTTTACCTCAAACAAGACCTTTGATGTTCTCAAAGCATGAGTGTTAACGTGTTCGACATGAAGACAGCAGCAGCGCACCGCCACGCCATGAGCGTCCCGCTCGTGGCGCGCCTGCATGTCGACCTCTGCCGCTGCATGTCCGCGGCCTGTCACATCTGAACGTGACCCCCGCCGCAGCGGCCCTGCTGACCCTTCGCGGTCGCCGCTCCCGTACGTCCCCCTCCCCCTGACTTTCCTCACCGGAGTGTGTCCGTGTCCGCGAATTCCGCGACGTCCGCCGACAAGGCCGACCAGCCCGAGAAGCCCCAGTCCGGCTTCCGGATACCCAAGTTCCTCAAGATCCCCTTCTGGGCGCAGATACTCGGCGGCCTGGTGCTGGGCGTCCTGCTCGGCTGGCTCGCCCGCAGCCAGGACATCTCCTGGCTCGTCACCACCCTCTCCAAGGTCGGCGACACCTTCATCGGACTGCTGAAGCTCGCGGTCGCCCCGCTCGTCTTCTTCGCGATCCTGGTGTCCATCACCAACCTGCGGAAGGTCAACAACGCCGCCCGGCTGGCCACCCGCACGCTGCTGTGGTTCATGATCACGTCGCTGATCGCGGTGGCCATCGGCCTCGCCATCGGCCTGCTCACCAACCCCGGCTCCGGCACCGGCCTCACCCCGAAGGACGGCAAGGCCCCCGACCACGCGGGCTCCTGGATCGACTTCCTGACCGGGATCATCCCGACGGACGTCATCACGCCCTTCACCGAGCTCAACGTCCTGCAGATCGTCTTCATGGCCGCCGTCGCCGGTATCGCCGTGCTGAAGATCGGCGACAAGGCCCAGCCGATCCTGGAACTGAGCGAGTCCGTCCTCGCCCTCCTCCAGAAGGCCCTGTGGTGGGTCATCAAGCTCTCCCCGATCGGCACCGTCGGCCTCATCGGCTTCGCCATCGCGGACTACGGCTGGAACCTCATCAGCAAGTACGCGACGTTCACCGCCGACATCTACATCGGCTGCGCCCTGGTGATGTTCGGCGTCTACCCGCTGCTGCTCGCGTTCGTCGCCAAGGTCAACCCGCTCCAGTTCTTCAAGGGCGCCTGGCCCGCGATCCAGCTGGCCTTCGTCTCCCGCTCCTCGGTCGGCACCATGCCGATCACCCAGAAGGTCACCGAGCGCCTCGGCGTCCCGAAGGAGTACACGTCCTTCGCGGTGCCCTTCGGCGCCACGACCAAGATGGACGGCTGCGCCGCGATCTACCCGTCGATCGCCGCGATCTTCGTCGCGCAGATCTTCGACGTGAACCTGGGCATCAAGGAGTACCTGCTCATCGCGTTCGTGTCGGTCGTCGGCTCGGCTGCGACGGCGGGTCTCACCGGCGCCACGGTCATGCTGACCCTGACCCTGTCGACGCTCGGCCTCCCGATGGAGGGCGTGGGCCTGCTCCTCGCCATCGACCCGGTCCTCGACATGATGCGCACCGCGACGAACGTCGCCGGACAGGCGCTGGTCCCCGTGATCGTCGCGGCCCGCGAGAAGATCCTCGACCGCGAGGCGTACGAGAGTGCGTCGGCGTCTCCGCTCGACGACTTCGGCTTCGACTCGGTCGAGGACGCGCCGTCGTCGCGTGGGGTGCCTGCGGCCGCTTGAGGTTGTCTGAAGGCGCTTGAGGGTGCCTGAGGTTGCCTGAGGGTGCTTGAGTCCGGGTTTTACTTCTGGCCTCCCGAGCCCCGTTCCGGAACTGTTCCGGGACGGGGCTCGGTCGTTTCTGTGCGCGGCCTTGACGGTTTCATGGGCAGTCTTAATATGACCCTCACCAGAGCCCGATGGGGGAACTGTTCCTGATTCCCAGGAACACCAGCGAGGTCGTCCCGAGCGGGGTTCGTCTCGCCCTTTACCCGGCACGTGACAGAGGGGGCGTCATGACGTCTTCCGACATTGAGGTCGAGGCAAAACAGAAGGCCGCGGATGCGCTGCAGTTCATCGAGAGCCTTGAACTCGATCAGCCCGAAATGCGCTATGTGCCACCCGGATTGGCGCTCCAGGAAGAAGAGTCCGCCGCGGTCGTCGCGGGCAGCATCATCGCATTCACCGACGGCCTGAACGGACAGCAGAAGTCCGACGTGCTCAACGCGACGCTGCTGGCCCAGCTCGCGGCCAACAAGAAGTTCGACCGCGACGAGAACACGAAGAAGTGGTACGACTACTACCGCTCCGTCCTGGAGCAGGTCGGCTGGGTCGTCCCGTCCTTCAGCTTCGCCAAACTCACGGTGGCGGGGTCCCGGTTCACCGTCGACCGCGCCGTCATCGCGCTCCTCCAGGCCATCGCGTCGCCCGGCGAGATCTCCGTGGCCAAGGCCGCGATCGAATCGCTGAAGTCCTTGCAGGACAAGGACCGCCGCGTCGTCCTCTTCGAGAGCAACGCGCACAGCGACAAGCTGGGCAACTTCCAGATCGCGGCGTGCGGCGTCTCCTCGGGGGACACCGTGGTCATGAAGATCGGCATGTTCTACTTCACCACCACGGAACGCGTCACCCGGGTGCTGTTCTTCAGCTTCCCGCGCTCCAGCACGACGATGCAGCAGGCCCGGCAGACGATGACGCTCAACGAGGACGTGTACGCGCAGGTCCGCGACGCCGTCATCAAGAAGCTCGGCGACAAGGCGAGCCAGTTCATCGACGACCTGGAGATCTAGGGCCACGGCAGGCGTGGTGGTGGCGTGGTGGTGGCGTGGTGGTGGGTGACGGGTCTGCGATGGGCGAGTCCGAACAGGAGCGTCGGCTTGCGGCGCTCGATGCGATGACGGACTGGGATCTGGGGGGCGGCGAGGCCGCGGCGGTGGTCGACTGCGGCAGCCTTGTCGCCCTTGCTCCCGGAGTTTCCGATCAGCACAGAAAAGACGTCCTGCTTTCCTTTCTGCTCGCCCAGCTCGTGGCCAACAAGAAGTACAACCGGCATACGGACCCGGTGCGTTGGTACGAGTTCTATGGGGAAACCCTCGAAAGGGTCGGCTGGGTCGTCAAGGAACACGAGGGATTCTCGCGGCACCGTCCCCGCAAGGTTCCTTACAGGGCTGGCCCTTTGGTGCTGAGAACCCTCGGTCGCGTCTCCGACGGCAACACGGTGAATCTGGCGGGGGCGGCGGTGCGGGCGCTCGCGGAACTCGATCCGGGCGATCGTGCGGCGGAACTCTTCGAGGACCAGGCGCACTTCGAACGTGCCGGGAATTTTCAGCTGGCTGTGGCGGAGGAAGTGGCGGAGCAAGTGGCGGAGCAAGGGGAGGGAACGGTCGGTGCGGACGTTGGCGGGGCCGGTCTCGTCGTCCTGCGGCTCGGGCGCTTCCGGTGCCGGGCCGTGGACGAAGCCACGGAGCTCGGGCGGCTGTTCCACACGGATTTCCGCGCCGCGGACGAGTTCATCGGAGGTGCGCAGGTGCTGCACCTCAACGAGGACGTGTACGGGCCGCTTCGGGATGGGATCGCCGAGAAGCTCGGGGCCAGGGTGGAGGTGCTGATCGCCCCGGTGGGCGGGGTGCGGTGAGGGAAGCGGTGAGGGAAGCCGGGGGTGGTGGTCGGTCCCCTTCCGGTAATCGTGACCCGGTCTCCGTTGACCGTACGCTGACGTGTGAACGGACAGCGTGGGAAGGCGGGGGCCGGGGTGGGCGAGAAGCGGCGGCAGAAGCAGACGAGGATGCCGCGGGCCGTACGTGAGCGGCAGATGCTGGACGCGGCGGTGCAGACTTTTGGGCAGCGGGGGTATCGGGCCGCGTCCATGGACGAGATCGCGGAGCTCGCCGGTGTCTCCAAGCCGCTCGTGTACCTGTATCTGAACTCCAAGGAAGAGCTCTTCAGCGCGTGCATCCGGCGGGAGGCGGCGGCGCTGGTTGCCGCGGTGCGGGACGGGGCGAGCGGTGGGGACCCTGCTGTGTCGACCGCGGACCGTCAACTGTGGGACGGGCTGCGGGCGTTCTTCACGCACACCGCTGAGCGGCCCGACGGGTGGGCCGTGCTGCACAGCCAGGCGCGGACCCAGGGGGAGCCGTTCGCGGCCGAGGTCGCCGCGATGCGGGAGGAGATCGTCTCCTTCGTCACGTCGCTGATCGCGGAGGCGGCGCGGTCCGCGCACGGTGACCCTTCCCTTCCCGAGCGGGAGGTGGCGGGGCTCGCCCAGGCGCTGGTGGGTGCGGCGGAGTCGCTGGCCGGGTGGGCCAACGTGGAGGGGACGGTCTCCGCGAAGGAGGCTGCGGCGACGCTCATGAACTTTGCTTGGGCGGGGCTCGGGGGGCTTATGGAAGGGCGTCGCTGGGTGCCGTCGTCGCCCCTGTGAGGTGCAGTCTCCCTTGTGCGCTGTGCAGTTCGAAGGTCGTCGGTCGGTTGTTGCCGCTCTGAGGTGCGCTGGAGTACGTCACCGTGGAGGGGAGCAGTACGGGTGCCCTGAACTCCACGCGGGCGTGGGTGGGGGTTCCTTGCTCTGCCAGGCAGCGGGCCGCGGTCCACATGCCGTGGGCGATGGCTCGGGGGAAGCCGAAGGGGCGGGCCGTGAGGGCGTGCAGGTGGATGGGGTTGCGGTCGCCGCTGATGGCGGCGTAGCGGCGGCCGAGGTCGGCGGGGAGCTGCCAGGTCTTGCCGGGGGCAGGGGCGGGGGCGGGTGTGTGGTTGGTGGCTGTTGGGGTTTTGTGGCGGGCCAGATAGGTGCTGTGGGACTGCCAGAGGAGTTCGCCGTCGGGGGTGGTGGCCTCGGTGAGGAGGGTTGCTTCGGTGCCGCGGCGGTGGGGGGCTAGTTGGGTCGTGCGGACGGAGAGGTGGAGCTCCTGGGTGGGGCTCAGGGGCTGGTGCTGGGTGATCTCGATGGAGGTGTGCACCAGGCCCAGCAGGGGGAGCGGGAAGTCTCGTGCGGTCATGAGGCGCATGGCGAGCGGGAAGGCCAGGACGTGGGGGTACGTGAGGGGGAGGGCGTCACCGGGGTCCGTGCCGAAGCCGCAGATGCGGTTGTAGGCGGCGAGGTGGGCGGGGTCCGGGGTCCTGGTGGTGGAGAGACGGGTGGCTGGGGCGACGTCGGGCCGGTGGTGGCTGGGGCGCTTGAAGGCGGCTCGGAGGAGGGCTAGGGCGGGCATTGCGTCCTCTCGTGGGCGGGTGCTTACGCCTGGGGTTCGGTTGTGGGTGCGGGGCCGTGGGGGTATGTACGTACTCGCCATCCCTGCGCCGCGCCTGATGAGCTTCTGGCTGTCAGGGTGTGCTCGGTGCTCCGTGCGCACATACCCCCACGTCCCCTCCCGTCTCGTACGCGGCTGCGGCCCGGCGGGGTCGGAGGACCTCCCCGGGCCCGCTGCGGTTACGCGCCCAGGAGGCTTTGGGCGCAGACTCGGATGGTTTGGGCGTTGAGGCCTCCCTGGGACAGCCAGGAGGTCGTCTCCGCTACGTCGACGGGGAGCCCTCCCTGGGAGAGGGAGTTCATGCGGCGGCCCGCTTCGCGGATGAGGAGAGGCACCGCTGCTGTCATCTTCGTCTCGATGAAGCCGGGGGCCACCGCGTTCACGGTGACGCCGTGCTCCGCGAGCGCCCGGGGACCGAGCGAGCGGACGAGCCCGATGATGCCCGCCTTGCTCGCCGCGTAGTTCGTCTGGCCCGCGTTGCCCGCGATCCCCGCGATCGACGCCGTGGCGACGACGCGTCCGCCGCGGTGGATCGTGCCGGTCTTGAGGAGCGTGTCGGTGACGGTCAGGACCGAGGTGAGGTTGACGTCGAGGACCGAGGTCCAGCGGTCCCGCGCCATGTTGGCCAGCTTGCGGTCCCGGGTGATGCCCGCGTTGTGGACGAGGATGTCGAGGCCGTCGGGCAGCGCCGCGGCGATCTGTTCGCCCGCGTCGGGCGCCGTGATGTCGAGGGGCAGCGCCGTGCCGCCGAGGCGGTCGGCGAGGTGGGTCAGGTCCGGGAGGGCGGAGGGTACGTCGAGGACCGTGACGTGGGCGCCGTCGCGGGTGAGGACCTCCGCGACCGCCGCGCCGATGCCGCGGGCCGCGCCCGTGACGAGGGCGGTGCGGCCCGCCAGGGGGCGGTCCCGGTCGGCGGGGGCCGCCAGCGTTTCGGCGGGGCCGGTCTCGATCAGCTGGCCGGTGACGTAGGCGGACTTGGGGGAGAGCAGGAAGCGCAGGGTCGATTCCGCGGTGGCGATCGGGCCGGAGACGCGGACGAGGTTGGCGGTGCGGCCGCGGCCCAGTTCCTTCGCCAGGGAACGTATGAACCCTTCAAGGGCCTGTTGTGCCGCCGCCTGGTGGTGGTCCGCCGGGTCGGGCGGGGAGCCGAGGACCAGGACGCGGCCGTTGGGCGCCACGGTGCGCACCACGGGGTGCAGCGCCTCGTACACCTCTGTGAGGGTCCGGGTGTCGGTCACCGCTGTGGCGTCCAGGACAACGGCCGTGGGGTGGGGAGTGGTTGGGGTGAGATTGAGGGGGGTTGCGGTCAGGAGGGCCTGGAGGTCCTGCGCGTAGGGGGACGTTGCGGGGGTGGTGAGCAGGAGCAAGTCGCCTGTCAGGGACGGGTGTTCCGGGGTCCAGCGGCGCAGGGGCGTCGGCTGGGGGAGGCCCAGACGGCGGGTGAGGAAGCGGCCGGGGCCCGTGGCGGTGAAGGTCAGGTAGCGGTCGGCCATTGTCCAACTCCCAGCTCGGTCGTAAATTTACTTCGGAGTAAGGTTACTCAAGGGTCAGGAGCTGGTCGAGACATGAGTCTTCCTTCCGTGCGCCGCGTTGCCGTTCTTGGTGGCAGCCGCACTCCGTTCGCCCGTTCCGACGGGCCGTACGCCACCTCGTCGAACCAGGACATGCTGACCGCTGTCGTCGATGGGCTCGTCGAGGCGTACGGGCTCCGAGGGGAGGGAGTGGTCGGGGAGTTCGTCGCGGGGGCCGTGCTCAAGCACAGTCGGGACTTCAACCTCGCCCGCGAGGTCGCCCTCGGATCCGCTCTCGACTCCCGTACGCCCGCCTATGACCTGCAACAGGCCTGCGGGACCGGGTTGCAGGCCGTCGTCGCCGTGGCGAACAAGGTCATGCTCGGGCAGGTGGAGTCGGGGATCGCCGGTGGGTCCGACACGGCGAGCGACGCGCCGCTGGGGGTGAACGACGAGCTCAGGAGGGTGCTGTTGGCCGCTCGGCGGGCCCGGTCCGTGAGCGGGCGGCTGCGGGCTCTGGGGCGGGTTCGGCCCCGGCACCTCGTGCCCGACATTCCGCGCAACGCCGAGCCCCGGACCGGCCTCTCGATGGGCGAGCACGCCGCCGTGACCGCGCGCGAGTGGGAGATCACGCGTGCGGCGCAGGACGAGTTGGCGGCGATCAGTCATCAGCGGCTCGCCGCCGCGTACGAGCGGGGGTTCCTGGCGGATCTCGTCGTGCCGTACGCGGGGCTCTCGCGGGATCAAAATCTGCGGCCCGGGTCGACGGTGGAGCAACTGGCCCGGCTCAAGCCCGTGTTCGGGGTGGAGGGGGGTGGGGCGACCATGACCGCGGGGAACTCCACACCGTTGACCGATGGCGCGGCCGTCGTGCTGCTCGGGAGCGACGAGTGGGCCGCAGGGCGGGGGATCGAGCCGTTGGCGCACCTCGTCGCCTGCGAGACCGCCGCGGTCGACTTCGTCCACGGGGATGTCGCAGGGGGCGAGGACGGACTCCTGATGGCACCCGCGTACGCCGTGCCCCGGATGCTGGAGCGCGCCGGACTCGAACTGGGGGACTTCGACTTCGTGGAGGTGCACGAGGCCTTCGCCTCGCAGGTGCTCGCCACGCTCGCCGCCTGGGAGAAGCGGGGCCTCGGCACCGTGGACCGGGCGCGGCTCAACGTCGCCGGGTCCTCGCTCGCCACGGGGCACCCCTTCGCGGCCACCGGGGCGCGGATCGTCGCCACCCTCGCCAAGCTGCTCGCCGAGCGGGGGCGGCCGGGGAGGGGGCTCATCTCCATCTGTGCGGCGGGCGGGCAGGGCGTCACCGCGATCCTGGAGCGGCAGTGACGGAGGGTGAGGGGTGTTGCGGAGGGTGAGCGTGCGCTGAACGGGCGGGGGGAGTGACCCCCGCTTAGGGTGAGCGAGGGGCACACCCTGGGAGGTTGCCGTGCGCGGAGCTTGTGCAGTCGCCGGCGTCACCGTGCTGGTCGTCGTGGGAGCGGGCATGGCAGCCGCCGACGACGGCAGCGGGCGGCCCGATCTGGCGCGCTATTACACGCAGAAGATCAAATGGGGCACCTGCAAGGGCGACACCGAGGCCGTGGCGGAGGCCGCGGGCGGCACCAAGGACATCCGCTGCGGGCAGGTGAGCGTTCCGCTCGACTACGCGGACCCCGCCGCCGGGGACGCCGACGTCGCGATGATCCGGATGAAGTCCAGCACGAGCGGCAAGCCGCGCGGCTCCCTGCTGCTGAACTTCGGCGGGCCAGGCGGCCCCGGCGTCTCCGCGCTCGCGGGGGCGCAGAAGGACTTCGGCTTCCTCAGCAAGGACTACGACGTCGTCTCCTTCGACCCGCGCGGGGTCGGCCAGAGCGAGCCGGTCAGCTGCGGCGACGCCGAGGAGAGCACCGATCCCTCGTCCGGCGGAACGGACGACGCGGCCGCCGTGCTCACGGAGATGCGCAAGGTCGCCGCGGAGTGCGCGAAGAAGTCGGGGCCCGTCCTGCCGCACATGGGGACCGTCAACGTCTCCCGCGACCTGGACGTCATGCGCCAGGCCCTCGGCGACAAGAAGCTCAACTACCTGGGGTTCTCCTACGGCACGCGGCTGGGCGCGGTGTACGCCGCCCAGTTCCCCAAGAACGTCGGGCGGATGGTGCTCGACGGCGTCGACACGCTGACCGAACCCGTCGCCGAGCAGTCCCTCGCGACGGCCGAGGGCCGCCAGACCGCCCTCGACAACTTCCTCACCTGGTGCACCAAGAACGCCGGATGCGTCTTCGGCACGGACTCGCGCAGCGCACGGCAGGGCATGGTCAGGCTCATCAAGGACATGGACCGGATGCCCCTGCAGTCCATGGACGGCGGCCAGTTCACCGGGCAGGACGTCGTCGGCGTACTCAGTCAGGCCCTCTACAGCAGGGCGGCGTGGCCCGCGCTCTCGCAGGCCTTGGGGGCGCTGCTCGCGGACGGCGATCCGCGGGCGCTGATCCGGATGAGCGGAGGGCTCGGGCATGCGGGTGTCCGGGGCCGGGCGTCGGCGGTGGGAGAGGACATGCCCGCCGACAACATGGCTGCCGCTCTCATGGCCGTGAACTGCGCCGACGACCCCGACCGGCCCGATGCCGCCCGCATAGAGAAGGAAGTCGGCAGGCTCCAGGAGGAGTTCGACGCGGCATCGCCTGTGTTCGGCAAGTCGATGCTGATGCCCGTCCTGCTGTGCTTCGGGCGACCGGCCGGGACCAGCTACATCCGTGAGGACGTACGCGACGTGAAGACGCCCAAGCTGCTGCTCGTCGGCACGCGCGGCGACCCGGCGACTCCCTACCGGTGGACGGAGGAGACCGCGCGGCGGCTCGGCTCGCAGGCCGTCGTCCTCGACAACAAGGGCGACGGGCACACCGGCTACCTGGGCTCCACGTGCGTGCAGGACAAGGTGAACGGGTTCCTGCTGTACGGGGAGACGCCGAAGACCGGGAGCTCGTGCGCGGCCGACGCCGAGTGAGGCGAGTAGGAGGTGCTCAGGCCGACGGGGTCAGCTGCAGCATCGCCTTCTCGTCCGGGGTGTCCCGCGGGGCCTGGTAGACCACCATGCGCTGGCCGCCCGTCCTCGCCAGCGTCATCACCTCGTACGTGAGCGTCATCAGGCCGACCTTCGGGTGGTCGAACGACTTCGTGCCGCCGCCGCGCTCGCACACGTCGTACCGCTCCCAGATGCGGGCGAAGTCCGGTGACTTGAGGAGCAGTTCACCGACCAGGTTGGTCAGCTGGGGCGAGTCGGTGTCGGTGCCGCCGATCGCGCGCAGGTGCGACACCGACTTCGCGACCGTCTCCTCCCACGGCTGGTACAGCACGCGGCCCACGGGGTGCAGGAACAGATAGCGGAGTACGTTGCGCTGCTCGGCAGGCCACTCCCACAGGCCCGGCATCAGGGCCTTGCCGGGGGCGTTGGCGGCCAGCATGTAGCTGTGCCTGCTCACCACGTACGCGGGCAGCGGGGCCAGCGCGTCCAGTGTGCGCAGCGTTGAGTCGCGGACCGTGTGGTCCGCGGTGGGGTGCGGCTCCGTGAGGCGGCCCGAGGCCAGCTCCGCCAGGTCGCGCAGCCGGTCGTGGCTGTCGCCCGCGAGGCGCAGGGCGCGGGCCAGGGCGTCGATCACGGCGGGGGAGGGGTTCGTCTCGCGGCCGCGCTCCAGGCGCGTGTAGTAGTCGACGCTCACCCCTGCGAGGGTCGCCAGCTCCTCGCGGCGCAGGCCCGGTGTGCGGCGGATCCCCGCGCCTGCGGGGAGGCCCGCCTCGGCCGGGGTGACCCTGGCGCGGCGGGCCCGGAGGTAGCGGCCCAGTTCCGTGCCTGGGCCGGGGGCGGCGGGGGCGCCGGGGGTGCCGGGGGCGGCTGCGGTGCCGGGCTCTGTGCTGTCCTTCATTCGGCCATTGTCCCTGGCGGTGATCGGGTCTGGGGGGCCGTGTCAGGGCCAGGAACGTGGCGCCCCCGGTTGAGCGCGGCCTGCCACTGTGCGGGGGAGGGGCGCAGAGTGGGTGTTGTTGCGGAGGGCCTGGTCTTCCTCGGCCCAGGGGGTGCGTGGCGCCGGGCCGCGGCCTTGGGGGGCTTTGCCTTCCGCACGCTGCCGTTGCACTTGGCCTGAACCGTTGTGCCCTGCCGCTCCGCGGCGGTCTCCCGTCGCTCCGCGACGTGTCTCCGTCGCTCCGCGACGGGCCTTCCCACCCGCCCACCCGTTGCCCCGCGATCCGCCGGGCTGGAACTCTCCGTCGCTCCGCGACGGAAGCCTGGCCCCCGTCCACCCGTTGCCCTGCGATCCGCCGGGGCGGAACTCTCCGTCGCTCCGCGACGGGCTTTCCCACCCGCCCGCCCGTTGCTCTGCGACACACCCACGTCGCCCACCCCGTCGCTCCGCGACGGAAGCCCGACCCCGCTTACCCGTTGCTCCGTCGCGACGGGGCCGCTCTCGTCCCAGCGTAGGAGCCTCATGTCCGCCGCCACCGCCGTCACCAGCACCGCTGTCCGCGAGGGCAGTCCCGTGCAGTCCGGGTCTCGTCCCTCCCGTTCCTCTTCCTCCTCTTCTTCCTCTCCCTCTCTCGCCCTTGTCGCCGCCCTCCTCGGGTTCACCGTCATCACCATCGACGTCACCGCCGTGAACATCGCGCTGCCCGACATCCGTGCCGGCCTGCACGGGGGCATGGCGGGGCTGCAGTGGGTCGTGGATGCGTACACGTTGATGTTCGCCGCGCTGATGCTGTCCGCCGGGGCGCTCGCCGACCGGGCGGGGGCGCGGCGGGCCTACGTCCTGGGTGTGGGGCTCTTCACCGTCGCCTCGCTGGCCTGCGCCCTCGCGCCCGGCATCGGCACGCTGATCGCGGCCCGCGTCGCGCAGGGCGCGGGTGCCGCCGTCGTGATGCCCGCCTCGCTCGCGCTGATCCGGCAGGCCTACGACGACCCGCGTCGCCGGGCCCGTGCCATCGCGCTGTGGACGGTGGGCGGTTCCGTGTCCGTCGCGGTGGGGCCCGTCCTCGGCGGCGTGCTGACGGAGGCCGCCGGGTGGCGCTCCGTCTTCCTCCTCAACCTGCCCGTCGGCGCCGTCATCCTGTTCCTGCTCGCCCGCGTCGCCCGCTCCCCGCGTCGGCCCGCGCCGCTCGACCTCGCCGGGCAGGCGACCGCCGTACTCGCCCTGGCCGGGCTCGCGTTCGCGGTCATCGAGGGCGGACACCTGGGGTGGACGAGCGTGCCCGTGCTCGCCGCCTTCGCCGTCGCCCTCGCCGCCGGAGCCGCCTTCCACCGCGCCGAGAAGCGGCACTCCGCGCCCATGGTCCCGCTCGCACTGCTGCGCCAGCGGCAGGTCGGTGTCGCCCTCGCGGTCGGCTTCGCGGTGAACGCCGGGTTCTACGGCGTGACCTTCCTCCTCGGCCTCTACTACCAGCAGTTGCGCGGCATGTCGGGCGTCGAGGCCGGGCTCATGTTCGTGCCCCTCGCGGCGATCATCACCAGCACCAACCTCATCTCGCCCCGCGCCGCCGAACGGCTCGGGCGGCGGACGGTCATCGTGCTCGGGCAGGCCATCCTCGCCCTCGCCATGTTCGCGCTCGTCCCGCTCGGCGCGGACACGCCCCTGTGGCTCGTCCTCGTGCTGCTCGTCCCCACCGGCCTCGGCGGTGCCTTCGCCGTTCCCGCGCTGACCGCCCAGCTCCTCGACAGCGTCCCCGGCGAACGTGCCGGTACCGCGTCCGGTCTCCTCAACTCCCTTCGCCAGACGGGCGGCGCGATGTCCGTGGCCCTGTTCGGGGCGCTGCTCGCGGGTGGGGGTGAAGGGGGTGACGGTGGTGCGGCCTCCGGCTTCTCGCTCTCCGGGATGCACACGGGGCTCGTCGTCGCGGGCCTGACGCTCTGCGCGACGACCGCTCTCGCGGCGTGGCTCCTTCCGCGGGACTGACCTCGCCCCTGCCCCGGGCGCGTTAACTTCGATGCGTCGGGCAGGGCAGGGCAGGGCACGACATGGCAGGGCGTTGTAGGGCACGGGAGCTAGGGGTGTGGCGTGGCGGTACTGGGTGGGGGGCGTCGGCGGGGCCTGGTGTGGGGCGTCGCGGTGGTCGGTGCCGTTGCCGCGGTGGGGCTGACGCTGGTGGCCGTTCTGGTGGATCTGGACACGGCCGACCGCGTGGCGAGCCTGGTGGGGGCGGTCGCCGGTCTTGCCGGTCTCGGGTTCTCCGCCTATGCGTTGGCGCAGCCGGGCGGTGGGAGTGGGAGTGCCTCCCATGGTGTCGTGCGGGCTCGGGGGCGCGGTGCCGTCGCGGCCGGTGGGGACGTGACGGGGAACGCGTTCGGCGCGGACAGCAAGACGTTCAACGGGCGGGCGGGGACGAGGGCGCGGACACAGCCGCAGTCGCCGACGCCGGGGACCAGCAACTCCGGAGGACACGTCTCCGCCCGCGGTGACGGCGCCGTCACCGCCGAAGGCGACGTACGCGGGAACGCCTTCGGGGACGGGAGCGAGGCCGATTCGCGGTGAGTTCCACGGAGAGCGGGAGCGGGAGCGGGAGCGGCAGCGGGAGCGAGGGAGAGGGCGCGGGCCGGAAGCCGTTCCGGCAGCGCGTCGGCGTGCGCGGCGACGGGGCCATCGGCGCCGGGGGCGCCATCACCGGCAACGCCATCGGCGAGAACAGCAGCGTCACACACACGCACACCCATACGTACACCCACATCGAGCAGCAGCTCGTCGTGCAGCAGACCGCCCCACCACACGCCTCCCCCGAAGAGGTCGACGCCGCCCTGTGCCAGTACGCCACACGCGTCCGCGAGTGCTACGGCCGCCTCGACCTGGACGTCCTCATCCCCACGGAAGAGGGCGACCATCCGCCGGTCGAGCTCGACGCGGTGTTCGTGCCGCCGCTCGTCCGTGCCGATCCGCCCCCGGTCGAGCTGCCGCGCGATCTCCTCAACCGGCTCCTGGAATCCGGCGATTGGCCCGACGATCTGCTGCCGCCGGACCTGGAGCTCGATCCGCAGGTGCTGGAGCGGGCGCGCCGGGTCTACCTGGAGCGGCCCGTGCGGGAGGTGCTCGAGGTCCTCGCCGATCCCGGTCCCGGGGCGGACCGGACGGTGCTGCTCGGGGATCCGGGCGCGGGCAAGTCGACGCTGGCGCACCACGTGGCGCTGGCCCTGACGGGCTCCGTGCCGCCCGGTCCGCTGGAGGCCCTTTCGGGCCGCGTGCCGCTCGTCGTGGAGCTCCGCGAGTACGCCGCCGCGCCCTGGCGGGACCGTACCTTCGAGGACTTCTTCGACCACCTGCACACCACGAAGGGCCTGGCACCGCCCCGTCCGGTGCTCGACCGGCTCCTCGCCGAGGGGCGCGTGGTCGTCGTCTTCGACGGGCTCGACGAGCTCTTCGACCCCGCGGCGCGCGAGCAGGTCGGCCACCGCATCGCCGACTTCGCGAGCCGTCACGGGGCGGCCGGGACGCGGGTGGTCGTCACCTCCCGCGTCATCGGCTACCAGCGCGGCGTGCTCGAACGCGCCGACTTCGCCCACCACATGATCCAGGACCTGAGCGTCGAGCAGATCGGCCGCTTCACGCGCCAGTGGTACGCGACTGCGTGCCCGCACGACACCGAGCGTGCCGGACGCCTGTCCCGCCGCCTCCAGGACGCGGTGAGCGACTCCCGACCCATACGTGAACTCGCGGGCAATCCGCTCCTGTTGACCATCCTGGCCGTCATCGGCCGCCGCCGTGAGCTGCCCCGCGACCGGCAGGGCGTCTACCGCCACGCGGTCGCGGTCCTGGTCGCCCACTGGGACGAGCACGCCAAGCACCTGCGGGACCCGGCAGGGGCCGACGCCATGGCGTACCTGGGCGACGAGGACCGGCACGAGCTGCTCCGCCTCGTGGCGCGCCGCATGCAGGACGGCCGCGGCGGCATCGCGGGCAACCACATCCACGCCGACGAACTCCTCGCCACGTTCAAGCAGTACCTGTGCGAGCAGTACGAACTGCCCGTCGTACAGGCGGTGGCGGCGGCCCGGACGATGGTCCGGCAGTTCCGGGAGCGGAACTTCATCCTGAGCCACTACGGGGGCGGGGTGTACGGGTTCGTGCACCGGGCGTTCCTGGAGTATCTGGCGGCGGAGGACATCGACCGGCGGTACACGCGCTACCGGGAGTGGAGCCGGGCGGAGCTCGTCGAGGAGGTCTTCGCCGGGCACGCGGCGGACCCCGCCTGGCACGAGGTGCTGCTGCTCCTGGTCGGGCAGATCGGGGAGCCGGAGGCCGCGGCGGCGATCGACCGGCTGCTGGCGCTGCACCGGTCGCGGACCGGCGAGTACGACACGCGGTTCGTCCTGCTGGCCGTCCGTGCGCTGGCGGAGGTGCGCAGGGTCGGGCCGCTGGCGGCGCAGAGCCGGGCGGTCGTCGACGCGGTGATCGTGCTGTTGGAGTCGGTGGACCCCGACAGTCACGTCATCCCCGAACTCGCCGATGCGCTCCCCGCGTTCGGGGCCTTCGCGCCACACTGGAGCGGCCGGGCCCGGCTGCTGCGCTGGTTCCATCTGCGGGGGCAGTACGCGCGTGCGGCGGGGGTGTCCGTACGGATCGCCTGCGCGCTGTATCAGGGGGCGGCGCCGCACCGGGTCCTGGCGGTGCACGGCCATACCCCGGAGTTGCAGGGCGAGGCCATGGAGCAGCTGGCCCGCAGGTGGGGCGACGAGGGTGCGACCTGGGACGTGATCCGCGAGCGCATGGTCGCCGACCGGGCCTCCGACGCCCGCAAGGCCGCCCTGTTGCTCCTGCGCAAGCACCGGTGGGACGAGGCGGCCACGCGGGAGCTGGTGAGGGAGCGGGCGGTCGCCGACCCGAGCGAATGGGTGCGCAAGGAAGCGCTGCACGCGCTCGCCACGGCTCCGTCGCAGGAGGAGGCGGACGTCGTCGACCTGGCCTGGGACCGTGCGACCGCCGATCCTCATCAGCTGGTCCGCGGGGAGGCGTTGCGGGCCTTGGCCCGGTTGCGGGGCGGCGAGGAGGAGACGCTGCGGCTGATCAGGACCGCGGTGACGTCCGCCGCGGAGCCGGGCGTGCGCGCCGCAGCTCTGGAGGTCATGTATCTGCAGTGGAAGTCCGACCCCGGCACGCGCGACCTGGTCGCCGAGGTCGCTGTCCGGGATTCCGCGGTCCATGTCCGGCATTTGGCATTGGCTGTGCTGCCGCACGGTTGGCGGGAAGAGGCCGCCACCCTGCGTCTCCTCTGCGAGCGCGTCGTCGACGACCCCGACGAGATCGTCCGGGGTGCCGTGGTGGATTCGATGATGACCGGTTGGCCGGAGCACAGCCGGGTCCGGGAGCTGGCGGGCGACCGCTTGTGTCACGACCCCTCCGAGTACGTCCGCTACCGCGCTCTGGATGCGTGGCGCCGGGGGCCGGACGACGATGACGCCGCGTGGGAACCGCTGCGTCATTGCGCACGGCACGACGAGCGGTTCACGATGCGGAGTCTCGCTCTGGGAAAGCTGAGTGACCTCGCCGGGGACGACGCCGCGACCGCGGAACTGCTGCGCGACCGCCTGTTCGGCGACCCCGACGGTGACACCCGCGCCAACGCCCTGCACTGGCTCACGAAGCTGCGCCCCGCCGACGACGCCGTCTGGCGAATGGCCCGGGAACTGGCGGTCGACGCTCCGCACGGGAGAACCCGTGCGGCTGCCCTGGAGCGGCTGGCCGCGTGCCGGGGCGAGGATCCCGGTACGTGGCAAATCGTCCGGGGCCGCGCCATCACCGACCCCGACCAGCGCGTCCGGCTGGAGGCCGCCCAGCAGTTGGGCGCCCGGGACGACACGGGGGACTTCCTCCGCTCCCTGGCGGTCGGCGACCCCGCCCCGTCGGTCCGCCGCGCCGCCTTGCAGGCCCTGGGACGGCGTCCGGACGGCGTGGCCGGTGGCTGGCGGGCCATCACCGGTCTCGCCGCCACTGACCCCGACGACCGCACCCGCCTCGTCGCCCTCCAACTGCTCGGCGCCCTGCGTGCGTCGGACCCGGATAGGGGTGGCGTCCTGCGTGAGTGTGCGCGCTCCGACGTCGACCCCAAGGTCCGCCGCTCCGCGCTGCGTTGGCTGGCCGTCGTCGACCCGGGCGACTCCGGCGCCGAGGCGGCCCGCGACCGCGCCGTCGCCGACCCGGCCGCCGACGTGCGCATCGCCGCCCTCCGCGTCCTGGCGTTCGGCTGGCCGGCGCGTCCGGACACGCTGCCGCTGCTCAGGGAGCGGACCGGCGCCGACGCCGACGCGGAGGTCCGTGAGGAGGCCGTACGCGCCCTCGCCGCGGCGGAGGCGATGGCGCCGCGCGACGGGGAGGCGCAGCCCGACCGGGAGCTGCCGTGACGTCAGGCGGCCCCGCACCTCCGGCCGACCGTGAAGCCGACCTCGTGGACGGAGTTCCGGGAGCCCGGGGGCGGCTGGACGCGGCCCGCCGCGTCCGTCGCGCGTGAGCGGACCGTGTGTGCGGGCCGGGCGCGAGCGTGCGGCGCAGGGAGAAGCCCTGCCAGGCCGGGTCGGCGCCGAGGACGTCGAGGGTGGCCGGTTCCCACGGGCCGCCGTCGAAGGAGAGGTCGAGGCGGGTGACCTCCGTCGTGCTCCAGGTGCGGCCTCTGAACGCCCAGGTTCCGTAAGGGAGTTCGGCGCCGACCGCCGGGGAGAGGATCTTGCTGTTGACGTCCACCGCGCGCACCGGCTGCGGGGTGTCGTGACCCGGGAGCGTCCGCGTGTAGAAGGTCGTCGTGAACATGAGCTCCGGGCGTTCGTCCGTCAGGACGATCCGGGTCAGCCACTTCACCGAGTTGGTGCCGAACATGCGCGGGACCACGGCCCGCAGCGGGGCCCCGTGCCGGGCGGGCAGGGGCTCGCCGTTCATGCCGTGGGCGAGGAACACGTCGCGGCGGGCGGTCTCCAGGGGGAGGTCCTTCACGTACGCGACGCCGTCCTCGCCGTGGAAGGAGCCGGTGTCCGCGCCCTCGAAGAGCACGTGCCGGGCGGCGGGCAGCGGGCCCGCGCGGTCCAGGAGCGCGGCCAGCGGCAGGCCCGTCCACTCGACGTTCGTCACCGCGCGCGTGGGCGTGTCGGGCCGCAGCGGGCTGCCGAAGCACTCGTGGACGGCGATGAGCTGGTCGGACGGCAGGGCGCGGAGCGCCGCCAGGTCCAGGCGCAGGGGGCGCTCCACCAGGCCCTCGACCGTCAGCGTCCAGGCCGCCGGGTCGATGTCGGGGAAGCCGAGGTGGGCGCGTACGAAGACGTTGTCCACCGGGGTGACGAAGTCGGGGCCCGGTGCGGGGTCCGCGTGCGAGGGGTCTTCCGGCGGGGGCGTGCGGGGCGGCGTGAGCGGCGTGACGGGCGGCGTGGTGGGTGCGGTCATCTGGCGGCTCCCTTTCCGGGGCTGCGCGGGCTGCGGGGGCTGCCGGGGCTTCCCGGGCCCTCCGGTTCCGCGCCCGGCTCCGTTCCGCCGCGGTGCGGTGCCGCGTCCGATCCCTTCATCGCCAGGACGAACAGGGCCAGCATGGCCAGGGACAGAGCTGTGGGCGCTATGAGCATGACGAGAAATCCCCCCGGTTCCCGAAGTCGTGCAAACCTCAAGATCCTAGGGGGACGACGCGCCGCGGCCCACTCCTTTTTGACGTGCATCGCCGTGCATCGCCGTACACCGCCGTGCACCGCCGCCGTGCACCGGCCTGCACCGGAGTGCGGCCCCGCCTCGGAGCCGCACCCCAACACCTGCCTCCCCGCTCAGCAGTTGCCCCGCGCCCCCTTCCCCGCGAACCGCTCCGCCAGCCACTGCGCGGCGAACGGCGACTGGGTGATCACTCCGCTGACGTGCTCGCCGACCGGCACCGTGTGCCACTCCACGTTCGCGCCCCGCGCGCACCAGTCCGCGCGGACCTGCTTGCCCACGGCGTACGGAATGAGCTCGTCCGCGAGCGCGTGGTACTGGTACACGGGCGCGTCCGGCTTGACCGTGCCGACCCGCGACTCGTTCAGGCGCTGCTTCCAGTCGGGCTGTTCCAGGGGGTTCTTCGTCGTCATCGACGCGATCGTCTTGAACGAGCCGAGCACCGAGCCGTCCGCGACGCAGGAGTTCCGCAGCGCGCCGATCAGCTTCTTGCCCTCCGGGTTGAGGTAGGAGTCGAGCTTCAGCTCGGGGAAGGCCGCGTTCTGGCCGATCGCCGCCATGAAGATCAGGCCCGACCCGTACAGGCCGTCGTTGAACTTCGCGACCTTCAGCAGGTCCCCGGGGATGCCGCCGGTCGCCGTGCCCTTGACGTCGAGGTCGGGTGCGTACGAACCGTGCAGCTCCGCCGCCCACGACGAGGCCTGGCCGCCCTGCGAGTAGCCCATGATGCCGACCGGCGTGTCCTTGCCGAGGCCCGCCCCGGGCAGGCGGATCGCGGCGCGGGCCGCGTCCAGCATGGCCTGGCCCTCGGCGCGGCCCACCGTGTACGTGTGGTCCCCGGGGGTGCCGAGGCCCTCGTAGTCGGTGACGGCCACCGCCCAGCCGCGCAGGGTGAGCTGCTGGATGAGGTTGGCCTCCAGCGTGGTGCCCTTGGGGAAGCCCGCGCTGGGCGCGCAGTGGTCGCCGACGCCGACGGTCCCCACGGCGTACGTGATCAGCGGGCGGGGGCCCTTCCTGCCGTCCTGCGGCACGATGACCGTCCCCGAGACGGTGTTCGGCTCGCCCTTGGCCGTGGTCGAGCGGTAGTGGATCTTCCAGGCCCTGGTGTTCGTCGGCTGGCCCGGCAGCGGGTGGAAGCTGCTGGGCTCGGAGGCCACGATGTCGCCGGGGGAATCGGCGGCCGAGGCTGCTCCGACGGGGGCGCCGGTGGGCCTTTCGGTGGGCCGTTCGGTGGGGGTTCCGGCGGTGGGTCCGGTGCCTTCCGCGTGTGCCGTGGTGAGCGGGGTGACGGCCGACAGGCCGAGCGCGGCCACCACGGCCCACGCTCTGACGCTGGTACGTGTGTGCATGCGGCTCTCCCAACTGTCCTCAGGGGCGGGGGTGTTCGGGGGTGTTCTGGCAACGACCGTAGTGACCTGCGGGTAATCGCCGGGATGACCGGGACGCTCACCTTCGTTGACTCCGGCTCGCAGGTATCCAGGGGGCCGTCACGGCGCTACGTTCCCAGAGGGGGAGCCGCGGGGCTCGGAACGACTGGGGGTGTGGCGATGCTCGACGACGCCATGACAGCGCTGGCGGCCGAGGGGTCGGCCGCCGTCGTGCAGGCCGCGGGGACGGACGCCTGGGGCGGCGTGCGGGGACCGGTGGCCCGGTGGTTCGGCCGGGGCGACCCGGCGCGCGAACGGGCCGAGCTGGCCCGCCTGGACCGCACGGACAAGCAGCTCACCGGGGTGGACGGCGATCTGGGGCGGCGGCTGCGCGGGGACGAGCAGATCTCCTGGCGCACCCGCTTCGAGATCGCTCTGGACGACCTGGACGACGGCGTGCGCCGGGACCTGGGCGACGGACTGCGGGAGCTGGTGAAGGAGCTGCGGGCCACCATCGCGCGCAGCGGGCCCACCGTCGGGCACCTGACGGCCTCCGGGCCCGGCGGGCAGGCCACCCTGGGCTCCGTCGTGAACTACGGCAGCCCGGTCAACATCGGCGAGATGCACGGGGACCTGCGGCTAGACCGCCCTTCCCCGCCGGATCCGGCCGAGGGCTGAGCGGACCGGCGGGTGTCAGGCCGTTCACACGGCACAGCCCCCACATCGTCGGAGTACTGCCCCAGGAGGCGCACTGTTTCCAGGACCGAGGCGTCGGCAGACGCCTCGCGCACGAGATGGCCGACGGCGGCACCGCCGTGCTCGGCCAGGTCCTCTCCGGCACCGGAGGGGTCGGCAAGACCCAGCTGGCCGCCCGCTACGCCCGCGACCTGCTGCACAGCGGCGAGGTCGACCTGCTCCTGTGGGTGACCGCGGTCAAGCGTGAGGCCGTCGTCGCGGCGTACGCGCAGGCCGCCGAGGACGTGCTCGGCATCACCCTCGCCGACTCGGAGCAGGCCGCCGCCCGCTTCCTGGCCTGGCTGGAGCCGCGGCCGCCCGGCGACGACGGGGAGCAGGGGCCCGGCTGGATGGTGGTGCTCGACGACCTCACCGACCCGGTCGACCTGCTCGCCGACCCCGTCACGCCCCGTATCGCCCTGTGGCCGCCCGCGGGCCCGCACGGCAGGACCCTGGTCACCACGCGGCGCCGCGACGCCGTGCTGACCGGGCACGGGCACCGCTGCATCGACGTCGGCCTGTTCGACAGGGAGGAGTCGGTCGCGTACCTCACGCAGGTGCTCGCGGGGGAGCGCAGGGACACGGGCAACGGCTCGGTCCCGGCCGTGGCGCAGTCGCCCGACTGCATCGCGCTGCTCGCCGAGGACCTCGGGGACCTGCCGCTCGCGCTGTCGCAGGCCGCGGCGTACCTCCTGGAGACCGGCCTCGACTGCCCCCGCTACCGCACCCTCCTCGCGGGCCGCACGCGTGACCTGGCCCGTCTGGTGCCCGAGCCCGGCTCGCTGCCCGACGCGCAGACCGTCACCCTCGCCGCGACCTGGTCGCTCTCCGTCGACCGCGCCGACCGCATGCGGCCGCGGGGCCTGGCGAGCCCGCTGCTCGTCCTCATCGCCCTGCTCGACCCCAGCGGCATCCCCGCGGCGGTGCTCACCGGCGCGGCGGCCCGCGGCTACCTCGCCCGGCACCGCGCCGGACCCGGGCGGTCCGAGGCGGCCGGTGAGCCCGGTGAGCCCGGTGAGCCCGAAGATCCCGTGGAGGCCTTCGACGCCGTCGACGCGCTGCGCGCCCTGCACCGCATGCACCTCATCGACTACACGCCCGGCGTCCCCCACCAGGCCGTCCGCGTCCACCAGCTGGTCCAGCGCAGCATCCGCGAGACCCTCACCCGGGACCGCACCGACGAGGCCGCGGTGGCCGCCGCCGACGCGCTGGTCGAGGCCTGGCCCGAGGTCGAGAAGGACGCCGCGCTCGGCCGGGCGCTGCGCGCGAACGCCGACGCGCTGCGGAGCGTCGCCGACGGGCCGCTGTGGGCGGAGCAGGCGCACGACGTGGTCTTCCGGTCGGCGACCAGTGTGGCGGCGGCCGGGCACTACACGCGCGCCCTGGAGCAGTTCAAGACCCTGGTGCGGCAGGCCGAGCTGCGCCTGGGGCCCGACCACCGCGACACCCTCAGGGCCCGGCTCAACCTGGCCGAGATGTGGGCGATGTCGGGCCACCCGCTGGTCGCGGTCGGCGAACTCCGGGAGGTGGCCGCCGACACCGAGCGGGTCTGCGGGCCCGACGACCCGGAGACGCTGCGTACCCGGCACTCCCTCGCCCACGCGCGGGCGCTCGCCGAGGACGTGCCCGGCGCCCTCGTGGCGTTCGAGCAGGTCCTGTGCGACTTCCAGCGCGAGCTGGGGGACGAGGCGCCCGAGACGCTGAGCGCCCGCAGCTTCCTCGCCCTGTGGTGGGGTGAGGCGGGCGACACGGCCGGGGCGATCGCCGCCCTCGAACAGCTCATCGCCGACCGCGAGGGGCTCCTCGGCCGCGACCACTCCGAGCTGTTCTGGGCCCGGCACAACCTCGCCGGGTACCGGGGGCGTGCGGGGGACACGGACGGCGCCGTGACGGCGTACGAGGAACTGCTCGCCGACCGGGAGCGGGTGCTCGGCCCCGACCACACCGACACGCTGGCCAGCCGCGCCGAACACGCCTACTGGCTGCGGGAGTCGGGCCGCAACACGGTGGCGCTGATGGCCCTGGAGCGGCTCGTCGTCGACATGGAGCGGGTCCTCGGGTCCTGTCACATCGAGCTGTACGGCGTGCTGCGCAGCCTCGCCTTCTGCTGGGAGGAGGCGGGCGACATCGCGGGCTCCGTCCTCGCCCACCGGCAGCAACTGGAAGAGCTGCGCGACGTCTTCGGACCCGACCACGCCACGACGGCGGAGGCCGCCGTCACCCTGACCCGCGCGCTGATCCACCGCGGACGGGAGCTGCGCGACGACAGCAGGACCGCACCATCCGACTCCGAACGGAGAACCGCCATGCCGGAAGAGACCAGCCAGTCGCGGCCCGCCCGCCTGGAGCAGGCCCTCGCCTGCTTCTACGAGGCGCGCGGCCTGACCGACCCCGAGGAGTCGCCGGGCGTCTACGGCATCATCCTGCACGACATCGCCGACACCTACCGCGACGCCCGTGACCTCAAGGAGGCCGTCGAGTACTTCCGGCAGGCGGTCTCGTACAAGCAGCAGGCGGACAATCCGAGCGACCTCGCCACGACGATGACCGCGCTCGCCAACACGCTGGTCGCGATGGGCGAGCGGACCGAGGCGCGGGACGTCCTGGAGCGGCTCACCGTGGAGGTCCCGAAGATCGGGGACACGGAGCGGCGGGCGGCCGTCCTGCACAACATGGCCCTCACCCACGAGGAGTTGGGCCGCATGGGCGTCGAGGGTGCCTACGCCGACGCGGTGGCCGCCTGCCAGGCCGTGCTCGCCCTGGTCGACGGCGAATCCGACCCCGGCTGGTACGCGTCCGTGCTCAAGGACATGGGGGACGTGTACGACGCGCAGGAGATGTTGCCGCAGGCGCACGCGGCGTACGAGGAGGCCGTGCGGTACACCCGCCGCATCGAGGGCACGTCCACGTCACTGATCACCGTGCTGATCGCCCTCGGCCGCACCAGCCGGCGGCTCGGCAAGCAGGAGGGTGAGACGACGGTGTCCGGCGACGGCGCGGCCGTCAACGGCGCGCACTTCGACCGCGCGAGGTCTCAGCCGAGCGAC
This sequence comes from Streptomyces sp. NPDC004732, assembly GCF_040609235.1. NCBI lineage: Bacteria > Bacillati > Actinomycetota > Actinomycetes > Kitasatosporales > Streptomycetaceae > Streptomyces > Streptomyces sp. NPDC004732. The sequence continues at coordinate 884,882 of NZ_JBEXJR010000002.1, read as the reverse complement.
GCACCCCCGGCACCCCCGGCGGCCCCGGCGGACGCCCCACCGCCGTCCGACGGTCCGCCGCCCCCGCCCGACGGCCCGGCACCGGACGCGGCGGCGGACGGCGGGGAGTCGTAGGGACCCGCTCCGGACGGGCGTTCCGTTTCCGTGCGGTAGGAGCCGGGCGTCGTGCCCGTCCAGCGGCGGAACGCCCGGTGGAACGCCGTGTCCTCGGAGAAGCCGAGGCGGGCCGCGAGCTCCGCGATCGGCTCGTGGCCCTCCACCAGCCCCGCGATCGCCGCGTCGCGCCGCACCGCGTCCTTCAACTGCTGGTACGACGTGGACTCCTGGGCGAGCCGACGGCGCAGCGTCGCCGGGCTCACCGCGAGCCGCGCCGCGATCTCGCCGAGGGAGGGCAGCCGCGGCGAGGAGCGCAGGGCGCGGGCGAGGACGCGGCGCACCTGCTCGGCGACCGTCGTGCCGTACTCGCGCCGGGAGAGGAGCTCGAAGGGCGCCCGGCGCAGCATCTCGTCCAGCGCGTCCTCGTCCCTGATGAGCGGCGCGTCCAGCCAGTGCGGGTCGAAGCCCGCGCCGGTCCGCGCCGCGCCGAACCGCACGGGGCACCCGAAGAGCAGCTCGTACTCGTCCTTGTGCGGCGGCGGGGGATGCCCGAACTCGGCCCAGCGCAGCGGGATGCGGCGCCCGATCAGCCAGCTGCACAGCCGGTGCCAGATGATGATGAGGCACTCGGCGAGGAAGTAGTCCTGTTCGAGGTCGTTGCGGACGCCGAACACCGCCTCGTCGCGGTGCCGTTCGAGGACGAGGTCGGGGCCGCCGGGAAACAGGCCGTAGAACGTGGCGCCCCGCTGCACGGCGGTGCCGAGATCGCGGCAGCCCAGCGCGGCCTGGCACATCATCGCGAACGTCCCCGGTCTGCTGAGGGCGGAGCCGAGGCCGAGGAACTCGTCCTGCGTCGCCCGGTACAGCTCCCGGAAGAGCCGGGCGAACTGCGGCGCGGTGACCCGGGCCCGGTCGTCCCCGAGGAGCAGCGGCGGAATCTGCGCTCCCCGCAGCAGCGGCACCGTGTCCACGCCGTGCCGCTCGGCGCCGCGCAGCACGGCCCGTACGTGGTGCACGGTGATCGTCCGCCTGGCCATGTCACGACGTTAACGCCGGGAGGGCTTTCCCAGAACACCGCGCCGCGAGAACGGCTGAGCGGCCCGGCCAGTGGTGCTGACGTTTCCCGTCAGCCCCGGGGCGGGGCGGGCTCCTTAGCGTCGTAGGCATGCAGCAGACGCGGAAGGACCCCGAGAAGCCGTCCGAACTGCCCGGCACCCTCGCCCTCCTGTCGGAGTGGGCGGCCGCCCGTCACGCGGAGCTGCCGGCCCTGCGCTTCCGGCGGGGCGGGGAGTGGGCCGAGATGTCGTACGTGGAACTCCGGGACGCCGCACGCCGGGTGGGCCGGGCGCTACTCGCGCTCGGGGTGCGGGCGGGCGACCGGGTCGCGGTCCTCGCCGAGACCCGCCCCGAGTGGACCTGCACCCACTTCGGCGTCTTCGCGGCGGGCGCCGTCGTGGTCCCGGTCTATCCGACGGCCGGGGACGACGAGGTCGTGTGGGTCCTGTCGGACTCGGGCGCCGAGGTGGTGGTCTGCGAGGACGAGGCGCAGGCCGCGAAGGTCGAGCGGCTGCGGGAACGGCTGCCAGGGGTGCGGCACGTGGTCCTGATGACGGTGGAACCCGCAGAACTCGGGCCGCTCGACGCTCTGTTGGAGCGTGCGGTCGCATGCCGCGGCTCGGACCTGGCCACCGTCATCTACACCTCCGGCACCACGGGACCGCCCAAGGGCTGTCTGCTCACGCACGGCAACCTGCTGGCCGTGCAGGCCGCCACCCTGCCGCTGGTGGACGGCGGGCCCGGCGAGTCCACGTACCTCTATCTGCCGCTCGCCCATCTCCTCGCCCAGCTCATCGAGTTCACGACGCTCATCGCGGGCGGCACGCTCACCTTCTTCGGCGGGCGCATCGAGGACGTCGTCGCCGAGCTCGCCGAGGCACGGCCGACGCATCTGCCGTCCGTGCCGCGGCTGTTCGAGAAGGTCCGGTCCGTGGTGCTGTCCCTCGCCGAGGCGCAGGAGGGCGGGCGCGAGCGGTTCGAGGAGGCCGTCCGCATCGGGGTGCTCGCCGCGGACGGCGTGCTGCCCGATGAGTTGCGGGACGCGTACGAAGCCGCCGACAAGGCGCTCTACAGCCTGGTCAGGCAGGCGCTCGGCGGGCGCGTCCGGTGGGCGCTGACCGGCGGCGCGCCCATCGCGCCGGACACCGTCGACTTCCTGCGGGCCTGCGGGATCGCGGTCTACGAGGGGTACGGGATGACGGAGTCGGCGGGCGTCCTCACCCTCAACCACCCGGGCGCGGTCCGCTACGGGACGGTCGGCCGTCCCGTCGACGGCGTGGAGATCCGCATCGCCGACGACGGGGAGGTCCTGGCCCGGGGCGCCATGGTCTTCCCCGGCTACCACAACGACCCCCGGGCCACGGCCGACGTCCTCGACGGCGAAGGCTGGCTGCACACGGGGGATCTGGGCGTGCTCGACGAGGACGGGTTCCTCGCGATCACGGGCCGCAAGAAGGACCTCATCATCACCTCCGGCGGCAAGAACCTCACCCCGTCGCTGAGTGAACTCGCCATCGAGACCTCGCGGTTCGTCTCCCGTGCCGTGATGGTCGGCGACCACCGGCCCTATCCGGTCGCCCTCGTCACGCTGGACGCGGAGGAGATCGCGGGGTGGGCGGCGCGGGAAGGGGTGACGCTGAGCGGCCCCGCCGCCCGCGACCGGCGCGTCCGCGCCCTGGTCCAGGAGGCGGTGGACGCTGCCAACGCCACGGTCTCGCGGCCCGCCCGCATCCGTGACTTCACCGTCCTCGACGAGGACTTCACGGTGGCGGGCGGCCTGCTCACGCCGAGCCTGAAGGTGCGCAGGAAGGCCGTGACGGAGCGGTACGCGCGGACGGTGGACGAGCTGTACGAGCGGGGGGCCGCTGCCGGGGCCCGGTAGCCGCGGGCCGCTACTGGACGCCGGCCAGCCGCAGCAGCGCCGTGGTCGCCGCCGCACCCACCACGACCACGGCGAAGGGCGCCCTGCGCCAGGCGAGCACCCCGCCCGCCAGCACCCCGGCGGGCCTCGCCCACCCCGCGAAGCCCTGCCCCTCGGTGAGCGCCCCGGTGGCGAGCAGCGCGACGAGCAGGACGGTGGCGCCCACGGCCAGCATCTCCTGGACGCGGGCGGGGAGTTCGACGCGGCCGTGCAGGACGGGCCCGGCCAGGCGGAAGACGTACGTTCCCGCGGCCAGCGCGAGGATGCAGGCGAGTGTGGCGTTCATGCGGCGCTCCTCGAAGAGGCGGGGCGGGGGCGGCGGGGTCCGCGGCGGGCCGCGAGCAGGCCGAGGAGGGCGAGGAGCACCGGGACGCCCGCGGGCAGCAGCGGCGCCGCGACGACCGCGATGACGGCACCGGCCGCCGAGGCCCGCCGTGCCGCACTGTCGGCGCGCAGGGCGGGCAGCACCAGGGCGAGCAGCACCGCGGGGAACGCGGCATCGAGCCCGAACCGGGCGGTGTCGCCGATCGCGGACCCGGCGAGGGCGCCCGCGAGCACGCTGAGGTTCCATGCGGCGAACAGGCCGGTGCCGGATATCCAGAAGGCCGCCCTGCGCTGTCTGCGGCCCTGCTGGGCGAGGACGAACGCGGCGGTCTCGTCCGTGACGAGGTGCGCGCCGATCAGCCGCGCGGTCCAGGACCTGCCGAGGTCGTCGGCGAGGGCCAGACTGAACGCGGCCGTGCGGGAGTTGAGCAGCAGTCCGGTCGCCGCGGCCGCCACCGGGCCGCCGCCCGCGGTGAGCACGCCGACCGCGCTGAACTGGGCGGAGCCCGCGTACACGAGCAGCGACATGAGCACCGGCACCCACACGGGAAGCCCGCCCCCGACGGCGATGGCGCCGAAGGAGATGCCGACGACGGCGTCGGCGAGCCAGACGAGTGCGATGTCGCGCAGCACGCCGGGCGGCAGGTCGGAGAGGCGGACGAGGCCCGTGGACCCCTCGTCCGTTCGGCAGGACGGATCGTCTGTTCGGTGTGGCGAACGCATGCGTCGTAGGATGGGCGGAGCGGATCGCGTTCGTCAAGCCGAACGATCGGTACCCTGTACCGAACGAACGGGGAAGAGGGCTAGGAGAAGCAGTGATGACCGACGCGTCCCGCATGCCGCGCGAGTGGGTGGCCGCGGCCCTGCGCCGCGAGCGCACCAGGGCCGGGCTCTCCCTCTCCGAGCTGGCCAAACGCGCGGGCATCGCGAAGTCCACGCTGTCCCAGCTGGAGGCGGCCACCGGCAACCCCGGCATCGAGACGCTCTGGGCGCTGGCCGTCGCGCTCGGCGTCCCGTTCAGCGTGCTCGTGGAGTCGCCCGCCCCCGCCGTGACGGTGATCCGCGCGGGCGAGGGCCCGACCATGCACGCGGAGAACTCCTCCTACGCGGGCACGCTGCTCTCCCCGGGGCCGACGGGCGTGCGGCGCGACATCTACCACGGCGCGCTGGAGCCGGGCGCGGCCCGCGAGTCCGACCCGCACATCCCCGGCTCCGTGGAGCACCTGATCATCAGCACGGGCCGCCTGCTCGCGGGCCCGCAGGGCGAGACGGTGGAGCTGTCCGTCGGCGACTACATGTCGTACCGCGGGGACGTGCCGCACTCGTACCAGGCCCTGGACCCGGGCACGACGTTCGTCATGGTGATGCAACACACCTGACGGGGACGAGGGCGGACCAAGGGGCGCGGGGAACTGCGCAATCTTTTAGGGGCGCGGGGAACTGCGCGACCAGCCCCCACCCACCCGCAGAGGCGAACCGGCCGAGCTCACCCCTTCCGAGACCTAGAGGCCAGCAACTGCTCCCGCAGTGCGGTCAATTGATGCGAAGTGTCAACAGCCCGCGCCTCATCCAGCGTGGTCAGCGCCAGCAGCACCGCATCGGCGACGACAAGTGCGGTAAGCGCCTCAGTGGTGATCCCGGTCGGCGTGTGCGGCGCGGTCAGTACCGCATCGACCCGCCCCCCGTACAACTCGGCGAGTTCATCCGTGACGAGGACGACCCGCGCCCCCACCGCCCGCGCCCGGTCGACCAGCACGGACAGCTCGCTCAGCGCCCGCCCCGGCTGGAAGATCACCACCGCGTCCCCCTGCCGGATCCCGAGCAGATGGTCGGCGAGCGCGAACCCCGTGGCGCCGACGTACCGCGCACGGCGTCCGATCCTGCCCAGTGCCAACGTCAGGTGCCGGGCGGCGAGTTCGGACGCGGCGACGCCGTAGCAGTGGATCTCGGTGGCCTCCGCGAGCGCCTCCACCGCGGTGCGCAGCGCGTCGTCGGGGGTGAGCCTGCGGGCGTGCTCGATGCGCTCCTGCGCCTCGTCGAACACCTCGTCCCAGATGTCGCCGAGGTCCCGGCCGACATGGTCGATGCGCTGCTTCAGGCGGACCTCGGGCGCCACCGCGGAGGTGAAGTCCGACGCCAACTCCCTTTTGAGCGCGGGCAGTCCCGCGTACCCGAGGCGCTGCAGGGCGCGCACGACCGTGGCGTTGCTGGTGCCGCTCGCCGTGCCGAGCTCCTGCGCGCTGGCGAAGACCAGGGACTGGGGCGGCGCGCTCGCCAGGTACTGGGCGACCGCGCGCTCCGAGGCGGACAGGGCTTCCCACTGGTCGCGCACGGCGGACCGGAGCCGCTCCACACCGCGCTCCGCACCCTCTGAAATTTCCATTACAGCTATTGACTCTCGTGTGACGGCGGTTACTCTCCTGGGCAACGCATTCCAAATGGAGAGTTTCTTGTAATCGACGTTACAGGCTCTCCGTCGCTAGGAGAACCATGGCACCCCGCACGCTCCCCGTGATCGAGATCTCCGGTACGCCCGTCGAACGCGGCCGTCAGTACGGCGAGGCCGTCCGCCCCCAGCTCCGCGCCGCACTCGGCTACTACGAGGAGGCGTTCGGCCAGTCCGCCGGGCTGACCTGGGACCGCGTCACCGCACGGGCCGCCCGCTGGCTGGACCCCGTCCGCGCCCACGCCCCCCACTACGTCGACGAGATGCAGGGCATCGCCGACGGAGCCGGGGCGACCCTGCTCGACGTGCTCGCCCTGAACGCCCGCGGCGAGGTCATCTACGACAAGTCGTTCGCCGAGATGACATCCGACGAGGGGCCCGCCGATGAGGAGCCCGCCGAGGGCTGCACCTCCTTCGCCGCCTACGGAGAGGCCAGCGGCGACGGCCACGTCTACGCGGGCCAGAACTGGGACTGGCGCGCGGGCGTCGCCGACACCGTCGTCATGCTCCGCGTCGTACAGCCCCCGAAACCCACCCTGATCATGCAGGTCGAGGCCGGCCAGATCGGCCGCCAGGGCGCCAGCTCCGCCGGAATCGCGCTCAACGCCAACGGCCTCGGCGGCCGCTTCGACGACAAGGTCGGCCTGCCGCAGACCGTCGTGCGCCGCAGCGTCCTCGACCAGCCCACCATCACCGACGCCCTCGACGTGCTCTGCCGCACCCGCGCCCACATCGCCAGCAACGCCCTGCTGACCTGCCGCGAAGGCTTCGCGATCGACCTGGAGACCACACCCGCGGGACACGGCTGGATGTACGCCACCGACGGCCTCCTCGTCCACGGCAACCACTACCAGGCAGGCATCCCCGCCGCCCTCGCCGCCGACTACCGCCCCCTCTCCTCCGACTCCCTGGTCCGCGTCCCCCGCGCCGAACAGGGACTGCGCGCCCTACGCGCCGCCACCGGACCCGACGAGTCCCTGAAGCTGATCAAGCAGGCGATGTCCGACCACCTCGGACTGCCCGAGTCGCTGTGCACCCACCCCGACCCGCGCCGGCCCGCCGTCAAGCACTGGACCACGCTCGTCTCCTCCTGCGCGGACCTGACCAGCGGCGACTACCACGTCACCGCGGGCACCCCGTGCGACCGCGACTACCAGCACATGCCCTGGAACCTCTACGACGGCCCGTACGGAGACCACTCATGAGCACGTCGAGAACCGCACGCGCGGCCGCGGCGGGCCTGGCCGCCACCGCCCTGCTCGCCACCGCCTCCTGCAGCGGCGCCGACCTGGCCACGACCGGCGGCGCCCCCGCCGACGCCGCCAAGCTGAAACTGTCCGCCACGACACCCGCCGCCAAGGGCACCCAGGACAAGGCCGACTGGCTCCTGGAGGACGAGCCCGACTCCCTCGACCTCGACACCCAGGGCTCCAGCGCGGGACGGGTCGTCCTCACCAACGTCTGCGAACGGCTCTACCGGCTCCGGCCCGACATGAGCATCGAGCCGCACCTCGCCACCAAGGCCCGCACCCCCGACGACAGGACCCTGGTCCTGACCGTCCGCGACGGCGTCACCTTCCACGACGGCTCGCGGCTCACCGCCGACGACGTGCTGTGGAGCCTGCAGCGCCACGCGGACCCCGACATGGAACAGGCCGACGAGTTCGGCAACGTCCGCTCGATGAAGAAGACCGGCGACCACGAGATCACCATCCGCTTCAAGGCCCCCGACGCCCTCTTCACCAAGGCCCTCGCCGGTGACGCGGGCATCGTCTGGAACAAGAAGCAAGTACAGGCGTCCGGCAAGGAGTTCGGCACCCCGGGCCAGGACGACGCCTGCTCGGGACCGTACGAGCTGACGAAGTGGAAGTCCGGCGACTCCCTCACCATCGAGGAGTACGCGGGGTACTGGGGCAAGAAGCCGCGCACCCGGCAGGTCACCTTCCGCTGGGCCTCCGACAGCGCCCTGGTGAACGCGTTGAAGACGGGCGCCGCCGACGGGACGTACGCCGAATCCCCCAACACCGCATCCGCCCTGCGCGGCGCCAAGGGCCTCGACCAGTACTACGGCCCGTCCACCGCCTCGCTCGCCCTCATCCCGACCGGACGCGGCGGACTGAAGGACCCGCAGATCCGCCGCGCCCTCTCCCTCGCCATCGACCGCACCGGCATCGCCAGGTCCGGCTACGGCGGCCTCGTCCAGCCCTGGGCCACCCCCGTCGGCTCCGGGGCGTGGGGCTACGAGAAGCCCCGGTTCGCCGCAGCCCAGAAGAAGTTGGACGCCGCCGCCCCCGCCTCGCCCACCGCCGACGACCTCGCCGAGGCCAAGCGCCTGGTGAAGTCCGCGGGCGCACCCACCGACCCCGTCGTCATCGGCACCGACAGCACCCAGGGCCGCACCGTCGTCGCCAACGCCGTGCGCGCCGCCCTCCAGCGGATCGGCCTCAAGGGACAGATCAAGACCGTGCCGACCGCCCAGTTCGAGGAGTTCTACAGCGACCCGCAGGCCCGCGCCGACATCGACGTCCTGGTGGGGGACTGGTACATCTCCAAGGCCGACCCCATGGGCTTCTACGACAACGGCCTCTCCGACTCGCCCAACAACTGGGTCGGCTTCAAGGACGCCACGTACGACAAGCTCGTGCGCCGCGCCCTCGGCACCCTCGACGACACCCGGCGCGCGAAGCTCGCCGTCGACGTGCAGCGCAGGTTCGTCGACGCCGCCGTGTGGATTCCGCTGGCCCAGGTGCCGACCGCGCTCGTCCTGAACGACCGCATGACGGGCCCGCCCGCATCGCAGTCCTACCTCTACTACCCGTGGGCCGCCGAACTCGGCCCGAAGAAGGGCTAGGTGAGCGGCATGACCTCCTTCGTCCCCCGGCTGATCCGCCGCCTCGCGGGGCTGCTCGCCACCCTGTTCGCCGCGTCGTTCGTCATCTTCGCCGCCGTGTACGCGGCGCCCGGCGACCCCGCCGTGTTCCTCGCGGGCGGCCGCGACAAGCTCACACCGGAACGGCTCGCCACCGTCCGCGCCCAGTACCACCTGGACGAGCCCCTCGTCGTCCAGTACGGACGCTGGCTGTGGGACTGCGTCCACCTCGACCTCGGCCGGTCCTTCAAATACAGCGACCAGGTCTCCGACCTCGTCGCGGCCCGCTTCCCGACCACGCTCCAACTCGTCGCGTACGCCACCGTGCTGTTCGTCGTCCTCGGCGTCGGCGCGGGCGTCCTCGCCGCCGTCAAGCGCTCCACGTGGGTCGACTCGGCCGTCGTCGGCGGCACCACGCTCGCCGCCTCCGTGCCGTCGTTCGTCGCCGCCATCGCCCTCGTCTCGCTCTTCGGCGTGCAGCTCGGCTGGTTCCCGGTCACCGGCAGCGGCGAGGGATTCACCGGCACCCTGCACCACCTCACCCTGCCCGCCCTGTCGCTCGCGCTCGGCGCCCTCGCGATCATCAGCCGGGTGACCCGCCAGGCCATGGCCGACGCGGCCGCCGCCGACCACGTCGAGGCGGCCCGCGCCTCCGGCGTCCCGGAGCGGGAGATCATCCGGCGCCACGTCCTGCGCAACGCGCTGGGCCCCATCGTCACGATGTGCGGCCTCGTCATGGCAGGCATGCTCGCGGGCACGGTCGTGGTCGAGACCGCCTTCGGCATCAGCGGCATCGGCTCGCTCCTCGTCGGCGCCATCAACACCCACGACTTCCCCGTCGCCCAGGCCGTCCTCCTCCTCATGGTCACCGGCTACATCGTGGTCACCACGCTGGTGGACCTGGCGCACCCGCTCCTGGACCCCCGAGTGAAGGGAGCCACGTCGTGACGACGCCCGCCCTCGCCCCCGCCCCGCAGCTGCCCGTACGCCCCCGGCGCCCCGTCGCCGTCACGGTCGCCGGAGCCTTCCTCGCCCTGGTGGTCCTCGCCGCGGTCCTCGCGCCGCTCCTGGCCCCCTACGCCCCCGACGCCATCGACCTCTCCGCCTCCCTGGTCGGCACCGGCGGCGAGCACCTGCTCGGCACCGACTCCTCCGGCCAGGACCTGCTCTCGCGCGCCCTGTACGGGGCCCGGACGAGCCTGATCGCACCGGTCCTGCTGCTCGCCGTGGCCTCCGTGCTCGGCGTCTTCCTCGGCGTCCTCGCCGCCTGGCGCGGCGGCTGGGTGGACGCCGTGGTCTCCCGCCTGACCGACGTGATGTACGCCTTCCCCGGCCTGCTGTTCACCGTCCTGATCATCGCGGTCTTCGGCGCGGGCATGACGACGTCGGTGCTCGCCCTCGGCCTGGCCTTCACCCCCACCATCGCCAAGTACACGCGCTCCCTGGCCCTTTCGGAGGCCCGCAAGCCGTACGTCGACGCCTACCGGGTCCTCGGCATGGGCGGCGCCCGCATCTGCGCCGCCCACGTCGTCCCGAACCTGGCCCGCGCCGTCCTCGGCTACCTCGTGGTCCTCTTCGGCGAGGCGCTGATGTCCCTGGCGACCCTCTCCTACCTGGGCTTCGGAGCCCAACCCCCGTCCTCCGACTGGGGCCTGATGGTGCAGGAGGGGCAGGCCGCCGTGGTCCAGGGCGCGCTGCTGCCCGCCATGGTGCCGGGCACCGCCATCGCGCTCGTCGTCGTGTCCTTCAACGTGGTCGGGGTCTGGGCCGCCGACCGGCTAGGGAGCCAGTGAGCCATGACGCTCCTCGACATCACGGACCTCACCGTCCGCCTCCCCGGACTCCCCGGGACCGCGCGCCCGGTCCTCGACTCGGTGTCCCTGCGCGTCGCGCCCGGTGAAGTCGTCGGGCTGGTCGGCGAGTCGGGCTCCGGCAAGTCGACGACGGCCAAGGCGGCCATCGGACTCTTCCCGCCCGGCGCGTCCGCATCCGGCTCGGTCCGCTTCGCGGACACGGACGTCCTCGCGCTCACCGGCGAGCAGCTCCGCGCCCACCGGGCAGGCCCCGTCGCCATGGTCCACCAGGACCCGCGGGCCGCCCTCAACCCCGTGCGCCGCATCGGTGACTTCCTCACCGAGCGGGGCGCGAGCCGGGCCCGCGCGGCGGAACTCCTCGAAGCGGTGGGCCTGACGTCTCCCGAACAGCGCCTGCGCCAGCGTCCGCACGAACTCTCCGGCGGCATGCTGCAGCGCGTCGTCATCGCGGGCGCCCTCGCCGCCGAACCGCGGCTCCTCCTGGCCGACGAGGCGACCAGCGCCCTGGACGTGACCACGCAGGCGGAGATCCTCGCCCTCCTGCGCACCCTGCGCGCCACCCGCGACCTGGGCCTGCTCCTCATCACCCACGACCTGCACCTGGCGGCGGCGTACTGCGACCGCGTGTACGTGATGTACGCGGGCCGGGTGGTCGAGGAACGCGCGGCGGACGCCCTGTTCGCATCCCCCGCGCACCCCTACACGAAGGGCCTGCTCGCCTGCTCCCCGACGCTGGGCGAGTCCGGCCCCCTCCGCCCCATCCCGGGCCGCCCCCCGTCCCTGACGGACACGTTCACGGGCTGCCCGTTCGTGGCGCGGTGCGGGGAGGCGGAGGAGGCGTGCGAGACGTGGCTCCCGCAACCACGGGCGCTGGCCGACGGCGGCTCGGCGACCTGCCGTGCCGCCACTGCTGTGGACGAGGTGCACCAAGGATGAAGACGGACCTGCTGACGAAGGACCCGCTGACGCCGGACCTGTTGAGGGCGGACGGCCTCACCAAGACCTACCCCCTGCCGGGCGGCGGCCACCACCACGCGGCGGCGGACGTGAGCTTCGCCGTCCCCCGGGGCGGCGCCCTGGGGATAGTCGGCGAGTCGGGATCGGGCAAGACGACGGTGGCCCGGATGCTCGTGGGCCTGGTCCGCCCGGACCGGGGCACGATCCGCATCGCGGGCGAGCCGCGCACCCCGCGCACCCCACGGGGGAAGTCCGCGAGGCTGGCCCGCGCCCGCGAGATCCAGATGGTCTTCCAGGACCCCTACATCTCCCTGGACCCGCGACTCACGGCCGACCAGTGCGTAAGGACGGCCCTGCGCCTGCACGGCCGGGAGGAGGGCCTGGCGGAGGCCCTCCTGGACCAAGTGGGCCTCGGGGCCCGGGAGGCGGGCGCCCGCCCCAGGGAACTCAGCGGCGGCCAGCGCCAGCGCCTCGCCATCGCGAGGTCGCTCGCCGTGGACCCGCAGGTCCTCGTCCTGGACGAGGCGGTCGCCGCACTGGACGTCTCCATCCAGGCGCAGATCCTGCGGCTGCTCGACGAGATCAGGCGGGACACGGGCGTGGCCCTGGTCTTCGTCAGCCACGACCTGGCCGTGGTCCAGCACGTCACGGACGAGGTCCTGGTGATGCGGCACGGCCGGGTCGTGGAGCAGGGCCCCACCGACGGGGTCCTGAGCGCCCCCGAGGACCCGTACACCAAGCTCCTGCTCGCGTCCGTCCCCGGCGAGGGCTGGGACCCGGCGGCAGCGGTCCGGGCGAGGGCCGCCCTCTAGGGCCTGTGCCGGAAGTCCCGAAAAAGGCAGAAAAAGGCAGAAAAAGGCAGGAGCCCCGCTTCCTCCGCTTGCACGGAGGAGCAGGGCTCCTTGGGTACTGCTCTCAATCTCCGGATCTGGTCACCGGAGCAACCACACGCCCCACTTGCGTGAGGCGCCCGATTACATCGGGGTGACGTTCTCCGCCTGCGGGCCCTTCGGACCCTGCGTCACGTCGAAGGAAACGGCCTGGTTCTCCTCGAGGGAGCGGAAGCCGTTCGCGTTGATCGCGGAGTAGTGGACGAAGACGTCCGGGCCGCCGCCTTCCTGGGCGATGAAGCCAAAGCCCTTTTCAGCGTTGAACCACTTCACGGTTCCGGTAGCCATAAGCCCTCCTTGGGCCAAAGGGTTGCCCTGCTCCAGAACCAGCGATTGTTTAAACAACTGCATAAGTCTGAAAACGACGAGAGCCCACGGAGTTACATGCTCCGCAGGCTCTGTACTGCAAGGGAAACCAAACTGCAACTTGCGGCGAGCTTAGCACGCAGGCTTGGGAATGCAATAGGGGGCAAGATCACGTCACCCGGAGGTTTGACGAGGCCCCCAGTGGGGTTGACGAGGCGTGTCCGGGCCCCGGCGCCCGCACCGTACCGCAAGGGGGCTAGCCTCCCCGATGTGGACAATTCTCCCCTGAACGCCTTCGCGGGGGCAGGCGCCGAACAGCCGCACGACTCCCGTCGCATTCCCCGGCCGCGCGTCGGTCACATCCAGTTCCTGAACTGCCTGCCCCTGTACTGGGGGCTCGCACGGACCGGGACCCTCCTCGACTTCGAGCTGACCAAGGACACCCCCGAGAAGCTCAGCGAGCAGTTGGTCAGGGGCGAACTGGACATTGCGCCCGTCACCCTCGTCGAGTTCCTGAAGAACGCCGACGACCTCGTCGCCTTCCCCGACCTCGCGGTCGGCTGCGACGGGCCCGTCATGTCGTGCGTGATCGTCTCGCAGGTGCCGCTCGACCGGCTCGACGGCGCCCGGGTGGCGCTCGGCTCGACCTCCCGTACCTCTGTGCGGCTCGCGCAGCTGCTGCTCGCCGAGCGGCACGGCGTGCGGCCCGACTACTACTCCTGCCCGCCCGACCTGGGGCTGATGATGCAGGAGGCGGACGCCGCCGTCCTCATCGGTGACGCGGCGCTCCGCGCCAACCTCATCGACGGGCCGCGGCTCGGCCTCGACGTCTACGACCTCGGGGAGATGTGGAAGGAGTGGACGGGCCTGCCGTTCGTCTTCGCCGTCTGGGCCGCCCGGCGCGACTACGCGGCGCGGGAACCGGCCGTCGTGCGCGAGGTGCACAAGGCGTTCCTCTCCTCCCGCGACCTCTCCCTCGAGGAGGTCGGCAAGGTCGCGGAGCAGGCCGCACGCTGGGAGTCCTTCGACGCGGGCGTCCTGGAGCGGTACTTCACGACGCTCGACTTCCGCTTCGGCGGCGAGCAGCTCGCGGGCGTGACCGAGTTCGCCCGCCGGGTCGGCCCGACGACGGGCTTCCCGGCGGACGTGCGGGTGGAGCTCCTGGAGTCCTGACCCCGCGCGGTCAGGCGTGCGGGACCGGCGCCTGCATGTGCTTGCTGATCCACTGGATGGAGCCTTCGGCCATGGCGGGGACGTAGGTACGTGCGTTGTGGCCGCCGCCCTGGATGACGTTGAGCCGCGTCTTCACGGGCCCCTTCCCGTACGCCTTGATGAACTTCCGCAGGTTCGCCTGCCCCGACTCCTGCGTGCCGATCTGGAAGGCGAGGTCGACCTCCGGGCCCCCGCGGTCGGCGAGGTGCCGGGCAAGACGCTCCGGGTCGTTGGCCCGGCGCTCCTTCTCGTGGCCCGCCCAGAGCGGGGAGTCGGGGACGGTGTCCGGGCCGCTCGCGATCACGGCCCTGAACCTGTCCGGATGCTTCAGGACGGACTTCAGGCCCACGAAGCCGCCGGACGAGGAACCCATGAAGGCCCAGCCGTCACGGGACTTGAAGGTCCGGAAATTCGCCCGGACGAAATCGGGGACGTCGTCCGTCATCCACGTGCCCATTTTGGGTTGCCCCGGAATATCGCTGCCGTCGTAATAGTTCTTTGCGTCCGGATTGAGTACGGGCATCACCACGATGAACGGGAGGCTCTTCCCTTCCCGCGACCATCGGGCGATGCTGCTCTCCAGCTTGAGGTCGGTCCCCATCCAATAATTGTTGGGATAGCCGTTGCCGCCGGGCAGGGCTATCAGTACGGGGAAGCCGCTGTCGGCGTACTTCGGGTCGAAGTACTGCTTCGGCGCCCAGACCCATACCTTGCCGGTGAATCCGGACTTCTTTCCCTTCAGTGTCGTGACACCGATCTTCGTGCCGTCGTCCAGGGTGCTCTCGGTGGTGAAGGCCGACTTGGGTCCGGTGGGCAGAAGCGTCTTCTCCGCCGCCGCGCCCTTCGCCTGTCCGGTGGCGCCCGGAGGCTTCGGATTGTCGAAGCTCACCGGTTCGCCCTTGTCGGAGGAGCAGGCCGACAGGAGCAGCGCCGAGGCCAGGGCCGCGGCGGTCGCGGCGAGTGCGGTGGGGGAGGGGCGGCGACGGTTCATGGGGACCTCGGAGCGGGGCTGAAAGGGCCGATAGAGCCCAAAGCGGTCATTACTCACATGTAGAGGGGGAAGTGGGCAGGGGCGTTCCCTCGACGGCTCGCGCACTACGCTGATCCGGAGTGCTGAGTCGCGTGAGGTGTCCGGCGCCGCGCCTGGGGGAGGCCAAGGTCATGCATCCGCTCGAAGCCGACGAACCCACCGTGATCGGTCCCTACCGGCTGCTCGGCCGGCTCGGCTCCGGCGGCATGGGCCGGGTCTACCTGGGCCGCAGCGCGGGCGGCCGCACCGTCGCGGTCAAGGTCGTGCACCCGCACTTCGCACTCGACGAGGAGTTCCGGGCCCGCTTCCGCCGTGAGGTCGACGCGGCCCGGCGGGTCGGCGGCGACTGGACGGCGCCCGTCCTGGACGCGGACCCGGAGGCGTCCGTCCCGTGGGTCGCCACGGGGTACGCGGCCGGACCCTCGCTCACCGAGGCGGTACGGGAGGGCGGGCCGCTGCCCGAGCACTCCGTACGCGTCCTGGGTGCGGGCCTCGCCGAGGCGCTGGCGCACGTGCACGGGCTGGGGCTCGTCCACCGCGACGTGAAGCCGTCGAACGTCCTGCTCACGCTCGACGGGCCGCGCCTGATCGACTTCGGCATCGCGCGGGCCACCGACGGCACGGCCTCGCTCACCTCCACCGGCGTCTCCATCGGCTCGCCCGGCTATATGTCGCCCGAGCAGATCCTCGGCAAGGGCGTGACGGGCGCGGCGGACGTCTTCTCGCTCGGGGCGGTCCTGGTGTACGGGGCGACGGGGCAGTCACCCTTCCCCGGGGACTCGTCGGCGGCACTGCTCTACAAGGTCGTCCACGAGGAGCCCGAACTCCGCGCGCTGAGCGGCGACTTGCACGACCTCGCCGCCGCCTGTCTGGCCAAGGAGGCGTCCGCGCGCCCCACCCCCGAGGAGCTGGCCCGGCGCCTCGCCCCCGACGGCGCGTCGGCGCTGGTGGCGGCGGGCTGGCTGCCGGGGCCCGTGGTGGAGCGGGTGAGCCGGAGCGCGGTGCGGCTGCTGGATCTGGACACGGGGGCGGGCGCGGGGGCGGTGTCCGTGAATGCGCCTTCCGGGCCCGTGGCGTTCAACACCCCTTCCGTGGAGGGGTCCTTCGGGCCGCCCGACCCTTCGTACGCCTCCTCTCCCGCCTGCGCCGACGCGCCCCCTGCTCCCCCTGCTCCCCCTGCGTCCTCGGAGCCTCCGGTGCCGGAACCCCGCTCCGCAGCACGGGCGGACACCCGGCCGCCCGGCAAGTTCTCCGTCTCCGTGGCCGCGACCTCCGTGCCCGAGGGTCCGAACGGGCGCGGCCGCAAGGTGAGTTGCTCCGTCGCGCTCGCCGTGGCCGGGGCACTGGCCGCCGTCACCATCGGCTCGGTGTTCGTCTTCGGGATGCTGCCGGACGACGAGCAGTCGGCGGGCGACCAGGGCGCGGAGCCACCGGCGTCGAGCGGCGCGCCCAGCACCCCGGGCGACTCCGCCGACGAGGGCCGGGTCCCCGCGGCCTACCTCGGCGAGTGGCGCGGCAAGGCCGACGCGAGCAACGGCACGATTCCCCTCGGCACGTTCACCGTCACCCTGCGCCAGGCGAAGCCGGGGGACCGGCTCGGCACGGTCCTGCAGCGCGACCCGATCGGCAACACGTGCACGGACGTCCTGACCCTCAAGTCGGCCTCGAAGAAGGAGGTCGTGGCGGAGGGCAAGGGTGCCGAGGGCAACGGCGGCCAGTGCGCGCAGACGTCCCACACGGTCCGGCTGCGCCTGGACGCGGCGGGCAGGACCCTCGCGTACACGTCGGACGACCCCGACGCGGGCGACCCTAGGGCGCGGCTGACGCGGGTGGAGTGAGGCTGCGCTTCCGCTTCTTGGCGCAGAGGTCGTACGAGCCGATGACGGCCACTGCGCCCAGGACGGCTGCTGCGAGGCCCACCGCCCAGACGTACGGGTAGTGACTGCTGATCCAGCAGTATTCGCCTGCCGCGGAGCACGTGCCGTTCCGATGGCTGCGCTTCGGCCGGATCGTCTCCATCGCGATGGCGATGAGCATGAGCGCCGCGGCCGCCCCCGGCAGCGCGACGACCGCCCACAGCGACGAACGCAGCTTCTCCTTGCGCCAGTCGGTCCGCAAGAGCGGTGTGATCGTGAGTGCACCCGCCACGGGGAGGAGGAGCCCTGCCGTGACCGCGAAGCCGTAGCCCCCGCCGGGCCAGTCCGGCGCGAGGTCGTGCCACATCTCCCCGGCCCAGCGGACGGGGCCGAGGACGAGCGCCGTGCCCGCAACGGCCACACCGGCGAACACGGCGAAGCCGAAGCCGAAGGAACGCAGCCGCGCCCGGAGGCCCCGCTTGCCCGTGGCACCCCGCTCGCCCTTGCCACCCCGCTTGCCCGACCCGCCGGAGGTCCGCGCCCCCGGCGCGTGGTCGTACCGCAGCGCGGGCCCCGCCGCGCGCCGCCGCGCCTTCTTCGCCGAACTCCTCGAACTCCCCACGGCCGTCCGCCCTTTCACCGAGTCGCCGACTACAGCCGACTACAACGGAGTCGTCAGCGTGGCGATCTCGCCGTTGCCGAGGTGCAGCATGCCCTTGCCCGGCGCGACCGGGCCGCCGACCATGCTGCGCGAGATCCTGAGCCCGATGAGGTCGCCGCTCGAACTGTCCTGCGGCGACAGCAGAATGCCGCGGCGCCCCTTCTTCGCGTCGACCTGCCAGCCCGAGAAGCCGCTGCAGACGTCCTCCTCGTCACCGGCGAGGACCAGGGCGAGGCCCAGGTCGGCGCCGCGCTGGATGATCCGCTTGAACTGGCTCGCTGCGTCCGCGTCCTCAAGGATCTCGGCGTCGTCGATGAGGACGACGACCGGGTTCTCCGGAGACGCCTCCGCCTCGTCGATGAGCTCCTCGAACTCGTCCTCGTCGATGTCGTCCTCGGTGTACACCTTCAGCACGCCCTCGGTGCCTTCGAGCGCACGCAGCGGCGACTGGCGCGGGGCGGCGACGACGAGACGTACACCCTGGGTCCGGAACGAACGCGCCATGTTCATCAGGACCGTCGAGCGGCCCGACTTGGCCGGGCCCGCGATGACGAAGGCCGGTACGCCCTCCGCCAGGTCGGGGCCGTGGCCCATGACCTCGTCGCCGCCGATGCCCACCAGCGCCCACAGCTTGGAGCGCGAGGCGTCCGGGTCGCGCAGCTCCCAGGCCTCCTCGAAGGAGATGCGGCTGGGCAGCGTGTCGACGCGGAACGGGCGGCGGTGGCGCGGCACATCGGCGTCGCGGGCCGCGGCCTGCTCGCCGATCGCGGCGATCGCCGCGGCCTGCCCCTGGCCCGTGGAGTCCTCGGAGAGCAGCGCGAACTGCGTCTCCGTGCCGCTCTCGTTCCTGAAGGCGCGGCCCGGCGCGATCTCCTCGGGGACCTTGCGGGCCGGGATGCCGAGCATCGAGAAGTCGGAGCGGTCGGCGAGGCGCAGGCCGTACTTGTCCTCGGTGAGGGAGGAGATGCGGCCGACCAGGATCTGGCGGTCGCCCGTCATCACCATGTGGAGGCCGACGCTGGCGCCCTCACGCATGATCGTCGTGATCTCGTCGGTCAGCGCGCCGTGGTCGACCTCGCCGAGGGTGGGCAGCCAGCCCTCCCACCGGTCAAGGAGCACGACCAGGTGCGGCAGCCGCTCGTCCTCGGTGGCGTCGGCGCGCTGCTCGCCGATGTCCGCGTACCCCTTGTCGGCCAGGAGGTCCTGGCGGCGCGTGAGTTCGCCCTTGAGGCGGTTGATGAGGCGCACCACGCGCTCGGTCTGGTTGCGGCCGACGACGGCGCCGCAGTGCGGCAGCCGGGTCAGCGCGTTGAGCGCGCCGTTGCCGCAGTCGATGCCGTAGAGGTGCACGTCGGCGCTGGAGTGGGTGCGGGCGAGGGAGCCCGCGAGGGTCCGCAGCACCTGCGAGCGGCCGGAGCGCGGGGCGCCGCCGATCATCAGGTGGCCGAAGTGCGCGAAGTCCACGACGACGGGGCGGCGCGCCTGGTCGGCGGGCAGGTCCTCGACGCCGAACGCGGCGGGCGTGAGCGCGCCGGGGGCCGTGCGGGGCGCCGGGGCCGGGATCTCGTCGAGCAGCAGCGTCTCGCCGAGCGCGGGCAGCCAGGGGCTGTGCTGGGCGGGGATGCCGAGGGACCTGTTGGCCTCGATGACCTCGTCGACCAGGACCTTCAGGTCCGTGATCTCCTCCTCCTCGCGGGCCTGGGCCTTCGGCTTCACCAGCGAGGCGCGGCCGAGGGCCGCCCAGTCCAGGGCGTCGACCCAGGGCGCGAGCAGCGCCGGGTCGGCGGCGCCGGGGCGGCGGCCACCGACGCGTCCCGACTGGAAGGGCACGAGGGAGGCGTGCCCGAGACGCACGTACGCCCGGCCCGGGGTGTTCTTGGAGATGTGCCCGGCCTCGGGGGAGTCGATGACGTCGCTGGACTCGGCGCCGTCCGTCACGCGCAGCGCGATGCGGAGGTTGGTGTTGGCGCGGATCTCGGGCGACACGACACCGGAGGGCCGCTGGGTGGCGAGCAGCAGGTGGATGCCGAGCGAACGGCCACGCTGGGCGATGTTGACCAGGCCCGTCACGAAGTCGGGCAGGTCACGCACCATCGAGGCGAACTCGTCGATGACGATGAGGAGTCGCGGCACGGGCGCGTGCGACGGGTCGCGCCGCACGAGGTCCTGGTAGTCCTCGATGTCCTTGGCGTCGGCGTCGGCGAGGATGTGCTCGCGCCGCTTCAGCTCGGCGCCGAGCGACTCCAGGGCGCGCTCGACGAGGTGCGCGTCGAGGTCGGTGACCATGCCGACGGTGTGCGGCAGCTTCACACAGTCCTTGAAGGCCGACCCACCCTTGTAGTCGACGAGGACGAAGGTCATGTTCTCGGGCGTATTGGCCACGGCGAGCGCGGCCACGATGGTCTGCAGCAGCTCGGACTTACCGGAACCGGTGGTACCGGCGATCAGGCCGTGCGGGCCGTCCTTGCGCATGTCGATGCCGAAAGGACCGTCGTACGACTCACCGATGACGGCCATCGTCGACTGCCCGCCCGCCTGCCACCTGGCGGTGATCGCACCGGACGTCGGCGGCTCCAGCTGCAGCACGTCGAGCAACCGGCTCGACCCGGGCAGCGCGGAGTCCTCGGTCTCGCCGCTGATGTCGCGCAGCGGCGACACGGACCGCGCGAGGCGCAGGCACCAGGAGGGCGTCACGAAGTCGGGCCGTACGTCGCGCAGCCGCTCGGCACCGCTCATCTCGACGCGCAGCCGCAGCTCACGGGGTGCGCTGGACTGCTGGGAGTCGGGCGCGGTGGTGTGCCAGGCCTGGAAGGACGGGAAGCCGCCGGGGGCGTGCTGGGGCTGTGCGGGCGCGTTCGGCACGCCCTGAGGGACAGGACCGCCCGCGTACGCGTGGGGGACCGCCTTCGGCTCGGCGACGACGAAGGCCTGGCACTCGCCGGGCAGAAACCGTTCTTCGGTGTCGAGGCAGAGCGCGTACATGTGTACCGCGGGACCCTCGCGCAGCAGCCGCACCACGCCGGGCAGCGACCGCAGCCGCCGCGACCCGTCCCACACCACGACGATGTCCGGGTCGGAGAAGTTCGCGCCCTGGCTCTTGTTGTCCTCCGCGGCCTTCACGCGCGCGTCGAGGATCTGGGTCAGCTCACCGATGCGGGCACCGACGGTCTCGGCGTCGGTCCCGATGAGTACGTTGATGTCCTGACCGCCCGAGGGCCGGGCGTGCGGCAGCCACCGCACCCAGTCCCAGCTCTCCTTCGACGTGGCCTCGGTCAGCACGTAGAACTGCACGTCCATCGGGCTGTGCAGCGTCGCGGTCTGCGCCACGGCCCAGCGCCCGAGCGCGGTCGCGGAGTCGTCGGGCCCCGCGATGCCGATGACGCCGAGACCCTTCAGCGGCAGGGCGACGGGCGCGTCCTCGATCTTCCACGTCACCTGGCGCCGGTGCTCGTCCTTCTCCGGGTCGTCGAGGACGACCTCGGAGGGCAACTGCCCGGTGCCGAACCGGAGCAGCAGATGGTCGCCGTCGGTCCGCCGCCGCTCCCACAGCCGCGTACGGGGCCCGGTGCTCAGGGCGAGGACGCTGGCGGGGTCGGGCACGGCGTTGCGCCGGTCGAGCCGCTCGGCCACCAGGGCGTCCTGCGCGTCCTTCTCGATCCGCGCCTTGGTCTCCTTGTACTCCTTGACCTGCTTCGCATGGGACTTGCGCCCGTGCTTCTTGTCCATGAAGTAGTTGCCGAACAGCATGATGGGACTCAGTCCCGCCATGATCAGGTAGTACCAGCGATTGAAGATCATCGCGGCGACCACGGCACCGACCAGCGGGAACAGCGCCATCAGCCACGGCAGCGGGCGCGCCTCGAACTCGCGGGGCGGGCTGGGCAGCCGGAAGCTGGTCTGCCGCTCGGGCGGACGCAGCCGCGGGGGCCGGTTGTAGTCGAGCCCGGCACCGTCCTCCGACCACTTGAGGGCGGCGTTCGGGGGCGTGTATCTGACCAGTTCGAGAAGGGTGTTGCCGAGGGCGATCTGCGCGCCGAGCGGCCATACGACGGTGTCCTGCCGCCCCTTCGCCCGCTTGGCCCGCGCCTCCTTCCGGTCCTTCTTCTCCTGCCGCTCCCGCTTCTCGCGCGCCTTCCTGTCCTTCTTGGACTCGCCCTCGGGCGGGGCGGCCTCGATCGGGTCGCCCTCGTCCTTCTCCTCGCCGAAGGGCGCACCGTCGAGGGTCACACCCTCCTTGTCCTTTTCGTCCCCGTGCAGGGTGGCTTGGCAGGTGCCGTCCGTTGCAACTGACAACGTGAGCGCGCGCCCGGCCATCTCCGGATCGTCGATGCGGATGTACGCGGCGGGCCCGCTGCCGATGTCGTACCGGCCGATGCCGAGCCGGTGCACGGAACCGGCCGCGGCCCCGCTCGCGACGCGCAGCTCGACGAGGCCGGAGGGCTCCCCCGGCAGACAGCCCGCAGGATCGTTGAGGCTGATGATGGCGCCCTCGCGTAGCGGCGAGGTGACGACGGTGGCGGAGGGGTCGACGGCGTACCCGTCGACATAGATCATCGGCGCGCCGCCGCCCGGGGCCTGCTGCCCGTGCCCGATCGGGATGACCTGCGCGCCGCTGTGGCCGACCTGCCGGGCCAGTTCCACCGCGATGTCCTGCACGGTGGACTCGGGATCGGCGTCGAGAACCACGTCGGCGGTGCCCCCGCCGAACGGATCGACGACGGTCAGAGTCAGGCGCACGATCGTCCTCCCCGGAGCTGAACAATGCGCCTGACGATATCCGCTCCACCCTTCCCACAGGCAACGGCCTGCACACGGGCTCATCCCGAAACCGCACGTATCCCTTCGCACCAGTTCGCACTCGCTCATAGCAGAGCTGTGACTGAACCGGGCTGTGATCCCATCCGCCCCACCCGTAAGCTGCTGGCGCAAGAGCGGAAGATCACACCATCCGCGTTACGGGAGCCACGGGGGTTGGCCCTGCGGCGAGTTGATTGGGAGAGAGCCTCATGGCCAAGGACCTTGATGTCACATATCAGGACATGCGTGACGCGGCCAAGCACGTGGTCAAGGAGAAGGACAAGCTCAACGAGAAGCTCGACGGGCTGAAGAAGTACATCAAGAACCTCGTCGAGACGGGCTTCGTCACCAAGAGCGCCTCCAAGGCGTTCGACGAGAACTTCGACGAGTTCGTCGAGGGCGCCAAGAAGACCATCGACGGTCTGGACGGCATGGGCGACTACCTGACGAACGCTGCCGACAAGTACGAGCAGATCGACGACGAGCTGGGCCGGGCCGCGAAGAAGTAGCCACGGCGTGGCCTCTTCGAGGGCGGGGGTGGCGGGAGGTCTCCGCCGCCCCCGCCCTCGGCGTTTCGCAGGCGGGAAGCCGAGAAGCCGAGGGGCCGCGGGAACGGCGGCGTGACAGAGGGCGTGACAGAGAGGAAGGCTCGTGGGGGAGTACACGAGGATCGACGACCTGAACGTCATCCGGGAGATGGGTGTCGGCCTCGGGAAGATCAAGGAAGCATTCGACGGTCTCGGAAAGCTGAAGGGCCAGTACGAGGACGATTTCGGCGAGCACGACCTCTCCTGGCAGTTCGGGGACTTCGTCGACAACTGGGACAGCCACCGCGAGGAACTCGGGGACGAGATCAAGGGCCTCGCCGATCTCGCGAAGGGCGCCGCCAAGACGTACGAAAAGATCGACAGTGAGCTCGCGAAGGTCCTGCGCGACTCCGACAAGAAGAAGAAGTCCTGATGGCGGGCGGACGCACCACGGACTGGCAGCCGCTGGCCGACCAGGACCCCGTCCCCGGCGACCCGGACCGCCTTGAACAGTTGGGCCGCAAGCTCCGCAGGACGGCGAACGAGCTCGAACGCCAGGTACGCCACCTCAAGGCGGCGTCCGAGGTGGACTCCTGGGACAGCGACGCGGGCAAAGAGTTCCGCGAAAAGGCGAAGAAGTGCCGCGGCCGTCTGGAAGCCGCGCACAAGCGCTACAAGACGGTGGCCGACGCGGTCGGCGACCGGGTCGTGGACCACGGATCCGACTACGAGTCGAACGCCTCGGCACAGCCCGGCAATTACGCCACGGAACTCCAGCGCGCCCAGCGCATCGCCGAGGTGGCCCGGCAGGAGGCCAAGGACGCGGAGACCGAGAAGAGCGCCGCGAAGAAGGGCCTGGACGGCCTCTCCAAAAAATCCGGCAAGGACGACGACGGCGGCAAGAGCCCCAAGGAGAAGCTCGAGGACCGGGAAGAGGCCGCGGGGAAGTCCCTTGAGGCGGCCCGGAACAAACTCCAGAAGGCCCAGAGCATCCGGGACGAGGCGGCGCGCAAGGCGCGGAACGCCATCGACGACGCCATCTCCGACGATGCGCTCAAGGATGGTTTCTGGGACGACTTCGCCGATGTCGTGGACGTCGTGGCGAACTGGACGGAGAACATCTCCAAGTGGGCCGGTATCGCCGCTCTGGCGGTCGGCTGGATTCCCGTCATCGGCCAGGGACTTGCGGGATTTCTGGGCGCCGTCTCCATGGTGGCCACCATCGTCAACATTGCCTGTACGGCGATCCAGGTCGGAATGGGTGACGCGGCATGGACCGATCTCGCCACGGCAGCGGTCGGGCTGCTGATGATGGGCGCGGGCAAGGCGATGTCCAAGGTCAGTGGGCGGTATGCCAAGGGCGTGCTGAGCCGTATGCGGGCGGCCAAGAGCGGCAAGCTGACCGGACGACAGTTCAAGCGTACCCGTCAGAAGTTCAACCGTGACGCAGGTTTCGTCAAGGGGATGGAGAAGGGTGACATCGGAAAGTCGATCCGGGAGCCTGTCACCGAACTCTTCAAGGGATCCACTTGGAAGGATGCCTTCAAGGGCGGCTACCGTGACATGGGCCGGGCGCTGAAGGACAGCGGCAACGGCAGCTACATGAAGGGCATCGGAAAGTCGTTCACCCTGGCGGATTCGTCCGCGGCGTCATCCCTCAACGAGGCCAAGCGGTTGGGCAAGGACCTTGGAGATGTCGGGTTCGATGTCAACAAGATGTCGCGCAAGGCGACGCAACTGAGCCTGGCCGGCAGTGGAGTCACCGCCGGCGGCCTATTCTTCGACGAGGTGTCGTGATGGAGCAGGAGCAACAGAATTCAGGCGGAAGTTCCCCCGGCCCTGATGACGATTTCGTCGTCGAATTCGACTTCGCCGGCGGCTGGCTCGGGCTCACGCTCGACGAGGGCACCCGGGCGGAAGCCCGACAGGTGGCCGCGGGTGTGGTGGAGCAGTTCGACCCGCTGCGCCTGAGTGTCGGCAAGGCGGCGCTCCAGCAGGAGCTGGAGGAGCACGCCCTGTCGGTCTTCGAGTCCAATCCGATCCTGGCCGCCGTCGCCTACACGGACAGCGGCGTGTTCCTGGCGGACATGGCGGTCCTCGCCTACGGAGAGGACGGGGTCACCAGGCCCTCCCCGGAGGAGTACCAGCACATGCTGCTGAAGTGGTCCTACGCCGAGGTGAAGGGTGACGCCCAGATCACCGAGGTCGAGCTGCCGATCGGCCCTGCGGTCCGGGTGCAGGCGGTACTGGCCGAGAAGCGGCGCTTCGGCTGGGGCAAGAAGCTCAGTGAGTCCGTTCGGTACTGGGTCTGGCCGACCGGCAACGAGGCGATCCTGCTGGTCGAGGCCAGATGGCTCAACTTCGAACGCACCGACGAGCTGACGGACCTCGTGGACCGCGTCATGCCCTCCCTGCGCCTCGTACCCGTCCCCGAGGAGCCCGGCCAGGACACCGCCCCCGAACCCCCCAGCGAGCTCTGAACACATGCCACTCCGTACCGAATGGGACACCCCGCCCAGCGACTACACGATCTTCGTGCCCGCGGGCTGGTTCCAGCTGCACCTCGACCCCGACGAGCGCGACCGCGGCATCGCCGCGCTGGCCGACCGCCAGTTCGAGGGCATCGACAACGCGCCCGTGCTCAAGGAACGCCTGATGCGGGACCTGCAGAAGCAGGCGAAGGCGGCCCACCGCGAGGGCGGCGTCGAGCTCTACATCTCGCTGCTGACCGTCGAGGGCCTCCCGCTGGCCTCCTCACTCCTCGTGAGCCTGCTCCCGGACGGCTGGCCCGGCTGCGCCACCGCGCACGACTTGGCCCACCGGCTCACGGAGACGGGCCGCCCCGCCGAGGTGCGCAAGCTCGACGCCGCGGGTGACGCCGTACGCACCGAGAAGACCGAGGCCGCCGACCCCGAGCGCCAGATGGGCAACACGCTGGCGACGACGACCGTGACGTACCACGTCCCCGTCCCCGTGAGCCGCCAGTGGCTGACCCTCACCTTCTCCACTCCCATGGAGGGCCTGGCGGCACAGATGGTGGAACTCTTCGACACGGTGGCCGGGACCTTGCACTGGGAGTAGCCGACGGCTGCGCGTCAGGTTCCCTACTGGCACTCCCGTGCCGAGGATTCACCGCGGAAGGACTGCACAAGCCAGGTGCCGTGCTCGGTCTTCCTGAGCGTGGCGGTGTTCTTGATGAAGTCCTTGGGGCTCGGCTTCGTCTTGCGTGCCTTGCCCGTCTCGATGTCCTTGGCGAATGCCTTGGAGCGGTCCTCGCAATAGGTGACGACCGCGCGGTCGTCGTCGTTCTCCTGCACCTTCCGGTCGTAATACCGGTAGAGCCCGGTGATGGTGCGCCCTTCGGTCTTCGCCTTCTTGATTTCCGAGGCGTAGAAGGCGCGGGCCTCACCGTCGTAATAACGCGTCAGATAGCGCGAATTGGGGTCCAGGTCCACATAGATCCGTTGCCGTGCCATCAGCGCTTCGGCCTGTTCCTTGAGGACCTGGTCCTTCGTCTTGTCGCCTGTTGTGACCGACTCGATTTCGACCTTCACGTCGGCCGGCAGACCGAAGTCCGGGACCTTGGCGGATGAGGTGGGCGAGGTGGGCGAGGCCTTGGGGCTCTTCGAGATCGAGTTCGTGTTCTGATCCGCTCCCTCGGCCTTGTCGCTCGAGTCGGAACTGCCGCTGCATGCCGTCAGGAGCAGGGCCGTGGTCGCGGCGAGCGCGGCAACGATGGGCATGGTGCGGCGTTTCACGGTCGGCTCCCGGTGGGGCGAGGGGTGGCTACAACAGACCGACGTTATCTGTGGGGTTGTTGATCCCGCCAGGGGTGATAGCGGGACAAGGCGGGCGAATCCAGCAGGCTGTCACCGGGTCGTGACTCGAATCGGCCGTATGGGATTCGTATGTGGCGCGTCAATTTCCCTGGCTTTCCGGGAAATTGGACGGGTCGTGAGAATTGCATGGTGATTCGCATCGGGGCGCCCATGGTCATTCGCGTCGGGGCGCGCATGAGGATTCGCGTGGTGCGAACCTCCGTCGAGGGTCCGCCAGGGGCGCACGGGGCTGGAGTGGTAGCTTCCTCTACAGGGGTGTAGTAGTCAGGATCCCCGGCGCGCGGCACCGGGGGAACGGGGGAGCGGGATGAGTGATCTGGCGGTCGACTACGCGGTGTTGAACCGCGTACGGCACAACCTCGACCACATCGCGGATCTGATGAAGCAGCCGGGCCGGGACATGGAGAAGGTCACCGGCGACGCGATGGGCGTGCCCGAACTCGCCCGGCGCATGGACGACTTCGGGGACGAGTGGTCGTACGGGATCAAGCGGCTGACGAAGTTCTCCGGGAAGGCGTCGGAGGCGCTGCTCAAGATCAAGGAGTCCTTCGAGAAGCTGGACGACGAGCTCGCCAAGGTCGGGGAGAAGGGCAAGAGCAAGGGCAAGGGGAGCGGTGAGTGACCATGGCTGAGGCTCGACTGGAGGACTTCCCGGCCCTGGGGTTCGTGCCCTGCCCCGGCGACCATGCGGTCGCCGACGACGTGGCGAAGAAGGTCGGCAAGACGGCGAAGGCGCTCGTCGAGATCTGCCATGTGCTGCACGGCACGGGCGTCGGCGACTGGAAGGGCAAGGCGGCGGAGGGCTTCCGGGAGAAGTTCGACGACGAGTTCCGCCCCAAGATGGACGAGGCCCGCGACTCCTTTCGCGACGCCGCCTCCGCCCTGACCGACTGGGCCGAGTACATGGAGCGCCAGCAGAAGGCCGCCGTGAAGCTGGAGGCCGAGGCGGCCGTGGTCAGCAAGGCGCTGAAGGACGCGTACGACAAGGCGGACGAGCTCAAGGACGCCGACAAGGCCGACAAGAAGGAGAAGGGCTCCAAGGGCTCCAAGGACCATGAGGACAAGGTCAAGGAGGCCAACCGGGCGGTGAACACCCAGGACATCGAACTGGAGGACCTCCGCCGCAAGGGCCGCAGGCTCAAGAACAACTACCAGGAGTACGGCAAGGAGATCGCCGACCGCCTGAAGTCCGCGATGGACATCGCGCCGAACGAGCCCGGCATGTGGGAGAAGCTCGGCGACGCCCTGGAAAGCCTCGGCAAGGCGCTGGCCGACCTGCCGGAACAGCTGAAGGACGTCCTCGCCGACATCGGCGAGTGGATCCAGAACCACGCGGACTGGATCACCGTCGCGGCCTCCGTCATCGGTGTCATCGCGATCTTCTGCCCGGTGCTCGCGCCGTTGGCCATCGGGCTGAGCGCGGTGGCGCTGCTCTCGCACGCCTCGGCCTATGGGCTGAGCGGCCTTTTCCCGCCCACGGGAAACAACGGCCAGAACCTGGGCAACTGGCTCACGCTCGGCGGCGACGCGCTGGGCATGCTGCCCGGCGTCGGCGCGGCGAAGGCGGGCGTCATGGCCGGGGTCAAGGCGGGGCGGGGTGCCGGGGGCGCCGTCGCGGGCGCCAAGGTCGGCATCAAGACGGCGGGTACGACCGCGAAGAACGTGATGAAGGGCGCGGACCCGGTCGCCAAGGTCATCGACAAGCCCATCATGGCGGCGGCCGGCAAGCTCGGCGTCTCCCGGGGTGTCGCCCTGACCGCCACGGAAGGCGTCCAGGCCGCGACCCAGCTCGCCTGGACGGCACCGACCGCGATCAATGCGTACGAGACGAGCAAGGGCCGGTACGACGCCGCGACCTGGGGCACCGGAGTGGCCAACATCGCCACGGGCACCGGCGGCGGCAAGTTCGGCGGCGCCGTGGCCATCGGCAGCGCGATCGGCCTCGGAGCATGGGAGTTGACGGGCTGATGGCTACTGCCGAAGTCGACGGGACCGTCGGCGCCGAGGCCGGTCCCGCCGCCCTCCCCGACGTCCCGGACCTCCCCGACTTCTGGTTCGAACTTCCCCCGGGTTTCACGGAGTTCGACCTGACGGAGGACCCCGAGGCGCGCATGCTCCGCATGGCCGAGGCGGTCGACCCGCTCTTCGCCGCCGCCACGCCGCTGCAGAAGTTCAGCATGGTCCTGTCCGGTGAGTACGCGCTCCAGACCATGATCGCGGCAGGTGCCGAGCACGTGTCGGCCTGTCTGCTGCGGATGCCTGACGGCGGGCTGTCCCAGGGCACGTTGAGCGTGCTCGTCGAGCGGCCGGAGACCGGCCCGGAGAACCAGGACAGGCAAGGGTCGGCCAGGCGCACTGCCGTGCAGTGGCACGAGCAGCACCCGGATGCCGAAGTCGCCCTGATCATGCTGCCGTACGGCCCCTCCGCCCTCTGCATACGCGATCAGGACCTGCAGCTGCCCGGCGTGCTCTTCGGCCTCGACGATCCCATTCCCACGACACTCCGGCAGGTACAGGTCTGCGTGCCGCTGAAAAGTGGCCCGGGGGCCGTGCTCTTCGTGTTCATGACCGAGCAGCTCGGCTACTGGGACGAGTACCTGAAGATCCTCGGTGACATCCTGAAATCGGTCTCGGCGGAACGGAGCGGCAGGCATGGATAGCGCCCGGCCGGCGGGCGAGAACCGGTCCCGGCGTACGCGGCACCCCGTCGCGCTGGCGATCGGCATCGGCTGCTGCGTGCTCGCCGTGGTCGTGGGGACCTACCTTCTGGGCACCTTCGACTCACGCCTCATGGTGCCCGTGTGGATCGCGTTCGGAGCGATGCTGATCGTCCCGCTGCGGAAGCTGGGGGCCAGGGAATCCAGCGTGGGTGCGGCGCTGTTCATCGTCGTCGCCGCACTGTTCGCCGGGTACGGCGCCGATCTCGCCCGTGACGACGTGACCCTTCAGGTACGAGGCGAGAAGGTCGCGGCCACGGTCGCGAAAGAGCGGCAGGAGGGCGTCGGCAAGAGCCGCCGTTCCTTCTACGTCCTGGAGAGGCGGGACGGCACACGCGTCCCGGGCCCCGAGATGGCGACGGGCTTCGAGGCGTACGAGGTCGGCCAGGCCCTCACGGTCCTCGTGGACCCGGAGGGCGAGCTTGAGCCCCGTACGCCGGGCGAAGCGGATGCCACGGGCGAGCTGCTCAGCTCGGGAGGGGCCCTCCTCGCCGCCCTCGGCTGTGTCGCCTGGATGACCTGGCGGGGCTCGGTCGCGGCGCGCCGCGAGGAGGACGCCGGGACCTCCCCCACGCAGGACGAGCAGGACGAGCAGGAACAGAAGCTCCGCGAGGCCCTGCGCACGTCCCCCACCGACCGCCGCGGCTACATCAAGGTCCCCCCGGAGGACTACCCCGCCGTCTCCCACCGGCGCGCCGCCCGCATCGCCTGGGAAATGGGCCTGCGCGCGGAGGCGACGGGGAACCGGGGGTCGTGGCGGTTCGGGGAGAGCGTGGTGGTGGAGGTTCCGCTCGACTGAGCCTCAGCGGTTGATCGACTGGATCTCCTCGACCGTGACGTCCTGCACCGCCTCGATCTTGCCGTCGGGCATGCCGAGGGGAGCGTTCTGGCCCGTGCCCGTCCAGGTGATCTCCCAGGTGAGGGAGGCCTTGAGGGGGAACGTGGCGCCTGCGGACGAGCGGCCGTAGACGATGCCGCAGGGCGGGGTCTCCTTGGCCTTGCCCTGCGCGTAGGGCTCGCCGATCCTGCCGTCGACGATGGGGCACTGGCCGTCCGCGGGGAGCGTGGTCGCGTCCTCGGTGCCGGGGTCGAGCGTGAGCGCCTTGGGCTTGGCGGTCGTCGTCGCCTCGAGATTGAAGCCGGGGATGTTGATGGCCGCCGTCGCCTTGACCTCGTCGAAGGCCGCCTTGTCGAGCCAGGCCCACGTCGGCAGCTTCACCTTGGTGTTGCCGTCGGGCGCGAGGGTGACCTTCGTCTTCGGCAGCTCCATGTGCTGGTAGGCGAGCGCCGCGAGGATCTCCGGGTCGATGGCTTCCTCGTGCTGGGGCGGCGGGGCATCGCCGTTCTTGACCCAGAAGGGGATGTCGCTGCACGAGCTCCGCTTGAGATCGTCCGGCTCTTCCGGGTTCTCGTAGGCGGCCCAGAACATCCCCTCGCCGTCCTTGTCGACGTTGTAGTCCTTGTAGCCGGGGGTGTCCGTCCAGCCGTAGTCGTCCTCGTAATGCCGTTGGAGCTCATTGATCGCCGCGCCCGCGTGCCCGGCCATTCCGGGTGCGCTCGCCGCCTCCTTGAGCTCCTTGGACATCTTCTTCTTGAATTGCTTGGCGCCGTACTTCGGGGCGTACCAGCAGGGCGGGGGCGTCCAGTTGACGTCGGAGGACGCGACGTTGCCGCTGCCGCTCTTGGTGACGGCTCCGGTGTACTGGACCTTCGCGGCGGCGTAGATGCCGTCGCCGGATTTGTCGCTGCCGCCCTGCTGTTCGGTCTCCCGGCCCTTGCCATTGCTGGTGGGCTCCGCGGCGTAGGCCGGTTCCGTGAGAGTGATGGCTCCGACGGCGAGCGTCAGGGCCGCCGCGCAGGCTCCGAGGGGCGCGAGCCGTGATCTGTTCACTGGCACTTCTTCGCCTCCGTCTCGACGAACACCTTGGACGCCTGCCACAGGCCCTTGCTCGTGGGGAACTTGACCATCACGATCTTGAAGTAGTCGTAGTCCTTGAGGCTGGGCTTGCTCTTCAGGACCTTTCCGGTCTTGACCTCTTTGCCGAAGAACTTGCTCGAGTCCGCACAGAAGGCGACCTCCACGGACTTGCCGTTCGGGGCGGACCGCGTGGTGGCCTGGTAGTGGCGCCGGGTGCCGGTGGCCGTCCAGCCGCCGTCGACCCTGCCGTTGATCTGCACCTTGGCGTAGTGCAGGCCTCCGCCGGTGGAGTACGCGGTCACGGCCGCCTCCTTGGCCGTGCGCTTGTCGACGCCCCGGTAAATGGCGCGGACATAGTTCGCCGCGTCACTCATCGCCGCCGCCTCGTTCTTGTCCTTCGGCGTGTCCCAGTCGAAGACCAGGTTCATGCTCTTCGGCAGCGATACGTCCACGCCGTCCGGCTCGTCCTCCGCCGGAGCGCCCGACGGGTTCGCGGACTTCTCCGGCTTCGCCGAGTCGCCGCCGTCGGCACCGGCGATCTTGTCCTTGTCCTTGGCGTCGCCGTCGCTCCCGCCGCATGCCGTCAGGAGCAGGGCAGCGGTCGCGGCGAGCGCGGCGGTGACGGGCATGGTGCGGCGGTTCACGGTCGGCTCCCGGTGGGGCGAGGGGTGTCTCCAGCGTGCCGAAGTTAACCGCGGGGTTCTGGGTTCCGCCAGGGTCGAAAGCGGGACAAGTCGCCTGATTTGAGCGGACTGTCACCGTGTCGTGACGAGGGGTCCACAAGGGGACGAGGGGCGTCCGTGGCGCAGCGATCTTCTCGCTGGCACCCGATGATAGTTTCCTCTACAGCGATGTAGTAGCTGAAGTGGAAGCGTTGAGCGTGCACGCGAGCCCGGCGAGCGCACAGCCGCGGAGGCCGAGATGAGTACCTTCCGATGGAGTCACCCGTGAGCTGGCCGCATGTGGACTACGACACCGATCTGTGGATGCAGATCCCGAACTCCTGGGCGGGCACCCCGTGGAAGGGCCCCAAGGAGTGGGGCCGCGATCTGGCCGGGGCGGCGTGGGACGACAGCGATCTGGAGCCGACCCGCAAGGACGTCAAGGCGCTGGCCGCGACGCTGCGCTCCTGCGCGGAGCGATTCCCGCTGAGCCACCCCGAGTTCGACGTCTACCTCCACCTGCCCGACCCGCGCCTGATGCCGCTCCCGGTGTACGTCGCCTCGATCGAGGCGGACGGCGACCGCGAGGAGAGCCTGCGGGCGCTGGTCACCACGGACGACCCGGGCCTCGTGGAGAAGCCGATCGTGGAGGACTTCACCACCGAGTCGCTCGGCACGGGCCTGCGCTCCCTGCGCTACACGCAGCTGGCGGAGGCGGACGGCGCCACGCTCGTCGCGGGCGTGCGGTACGCCTGGCGCCACGAGGCGTCCGCATGCGACGTCCTGGTCATCGTGGCCGCCCCCGACCCGCGACGGGTGCTGGGAGCCATGGACGACCTCGACGACTTCGTACGACGGATCGGCATGCCGGGACCTTCGTGAGCCGGACGCCAGGGAGCGCGGACGCTCAGGGCGTCCAGACGCTCAGGGAACGGGCCAGGTTCTCCAGGTCCTCCGCCGCCCGCATGACGTGCGCGATGTCCTCGGAGGCCGTCCAGATGACCACGTCCGCGCCGTGCTCCTCGACCTGCCACGCGTACCGCACGCAGGCCAGCAAATGCGGGGAGTCCTCCTGCGGGACGTAGCGGAACGTGGTCATGCCCTTGCCGAGGCTGTCGGACTTGAAGGGCTTGACGACCGGCGGCTCGACGGCGGTCGTGTCGTCCGCCTCGGTGAGGGCGCGGAGGGTCTTCTCACGGGGACCCGAGGCCGGGCCGATCGCCGCGCAGACGGGGAGCGGGACGTCGGCCGGGTGGTCGAGGTGGAGGAAGAGCCAGTGGTCGGAGCCGGGCGGGGCGAGGGCCTCGGCGGTGCGCCACAGGGTGCCTGCGACGAAGTCGACGCCGTTGGGGCCGGGGTCGAGATCGCTGTCCGTCCAGAGGTCCTCGGCGACCTCGCGGGCCCAGGTTCCTATGTCGTCCCACTCGGGGAAGGGCGCCGCGCGTCCGGCACGGGGCGGGACCATGACCCACGCGTCGTCGTCGACGTCCTCGATGTCGAGGATCGGCCAGAACAGTTCACTCATGCTCGACTCCAGCGGAAGTTCGCCATCACCGCGTCGAACCACTCGACGAGCGCTTCGGCCAGCTCGTCCCGCGGGTCCCCGCCGCCGACCGTCGAGAACGCGGCGACGAACCAGCGGTTCGGGTCGCCCGGCACGGACAGGATGTACTCGACGCGCCGCGAGCCGAGCTCGGCGCCCTTGGCCGGGGCGGCCTCGGCGACGTGCTCGCGCCGCACCGCCAGCGCTCCGTCGATGTCGCCCGAGCTCAGGTCGGCGTCCTCCACACCGTCCCGCGCCAGCAACTGCACGGCCACCTCGCTCGGTTCGGCCGGGGGCTGATCCGCCCCGGTGCGTCGCGGAAGGAGCGATTCGGAGACCAGGATCGAGGCCCCGAGGTTGAAGTCGCCCATGGGTTTCACCGGCAGGTAGAGGTCCAGGCCCTTGCCCTTCTGGGCCTCGGCGACGGACGCGCGGAAGCGGCGCTCCAGCTCGCGCTTGTACGGGCCGATCCGGTCCCGCGGGGCGTCGGCGGGGATGCGGGCGTAGGCCTCGTCCAGGATGCGCCGGACGGCGTCCTCCGTGCCGTGGCGCAGCGGGACCTGGGCCCATTCGGCGGGCAGGAGCATGCGGTAGCCGGTGGGCGGCAGCTCCACGGCGGAGTCGGCGGGGGCGGCGGAGTCGGCAGGGTCGGCGGGGCCGACGGAGCCGTCGGGCTCGGGAGAGCCTGCCGACAGGGGCTGGTCAGACGGCACTTGGTTGTTCCTTGCGGTTGAGGTGCCACATCCCGGCGAAACCGGCGAGGGACGCGGCGACGGCGATCCAGAGCACCCGGACGTCCTGGCCGATGGCGAAGGCCAGCGCGTAGCAGAAGTAGAAGGCGAGCGCGATCCTCAGGAACGAGCGCTCGTCCGCCAGCTTCCGCCAGTCCGCCGGGCGGCGCGCCAGCCAGATCAGCAGGCCCGGGGTGAGCGAGCACAGCGCCCACTCCCAGGTCGGCGACGGCAGCAGCTCCTCGTCGAAGAAGTCCTTGGTCGCGGGGGTGGCGAACATGCGGAGCAGGGCCAGCACGAAGATCCACCGGAAGGCGGCGACACCGATGGTCAGACGCCGGTCGCGCCGCTCGTCCCGGTCCTGCTGACTGCCCTCGCCCCGCTCTGTCTCCCGGGTCACCATCGCGACGTCCCCGGCACCGGCGTGGTCATCCGGTCCTTCATCCGGCTGTACTCGCCGCCCGAGACCGAGTCGCCGCTCTTGTCGGCGGCGTCGAGCCCGGTGCCGACCGCCCAGGACCCGCGGAGGGCGTCCTTCTGGCGCGCGGCCTCGCGGGCGTTGTCCGCCAGCTTGGTGTTGTCCGGGTAGGCGTCACGCCACTTGTTGATGTCCTTCACCTGCTTGCCGAGCTGGGCGTCGCCGAGGGCACCGGCCTTTTCCTGCGCGGTGATCTGGGGCATCTCGGCATCGCGCACCTCTTCGCCCGCCTTCTTGCCCGCCGTGCGGTTCTTCTGCTCCATCTTCAGGCGGCGCGCGCGGTTGCGCTGGCGGTCGCCGCCCGACCGGCCGGCCTTCTTCTTCTCGCCCTTGGCGGCGTTCTTGATGGCGTTCTTGCGGGTTGCCGCCGCGCCGGCCTCGGCGCCTTCCTTGGCCACTCCCGACGCCGCTTTGCGGGAGCTCTGCTGCAGCATCTTGATGGCCTTGGCGGCCTTCACGCCGTTGCGCGCCATTTTCAGCGCGCCGATGTCCATGACGACGTCGAACCAGGATCCGTTGCCTGTCGCCGCTTGTACCAAGTGGGCGACCGCGACGATGGCGGTCAGGACGAGCGCGATGACGCCGAGCGCGGGGAAGAACATGGCGGCGATGCCCACGATCGTGGCCGCCCAGCTCAGAATGTCGGCCCAGTCACCGATCCAGTCGGCGTCGGCGACCCAGGCCTTGAAGTCGTTCCACCAACTGTCTTCCATGTCGTCGTCGATGGACTTGCGGATCTTGCCCGCGTAATGGCTCGCGCGCTCGTCGTAGTCCCCGGCCGCGGAGTTCAGCCGCCCGCGGGCGTTCGACAGATCCTCCTTGGCCTTCTTCAGGGCGGGATCCTCGGAGTCTGAATCCTTGTCGTCCTTGTCGCCCTTCTTGTCCTTCTCGTCGCCGTCCTTGGCCTTCTTGTCGGAGTCGGGCTTGTTCTCGTGGGCGTCGATGATGCGCTGGGCGTCCTTGGCGTCGCCGAGCGCCTTGTCGGCCCGCTTCTGGAACCCTTCGAGATCCTCGGCCCAGCCGGAAAGGTGGCCCTTCACCTCGCGGTAGCGGTCCTCCGCCTCGTCGAGCTTGCGGCCCAGGGCGCGGGAGTCCTCGCCGAGCTTCTCCGCGTACTGCCCCTTGAGGTTGTCCGCGTCGGCCATCGCATTGAGCGCCGCGGCCTGCGTGCGCAGGTATTCGGCGATCGTCTTCATGTGCTTGACCTGCTCGCGCACCGTCACCGGATCGCCCGGTACGGGGTCGCTCTCGCGCAGTGGTTGCCAGTCCTTGGGCCGTGCCATTTCCTAATCCCCCGAATAACCCGAATATCCTGAATAACTCGAACAAGCCAGAATGAAGCGGCTACTTCCCCTTCTTGCCCTTCTTCGACAACTGGTCCTCCAGCTTCTGGAACGCGTCCCGCGTGTTCTCGACCATCTTCCCGACCTCTTCCAGCGATTCGAGAAGGCGCTTGCGGTTCTTGTCCCAGTTGTCGACGAAATCGCCCATCGCGTCCTTGATGTCGGACGCACCGACCGCGGTCTGGATGTCGTCCTTCCACTCACCGAGATTCTTGAACTCTTTCTCGATGGCGCTCAGTTGGCTGGCCGACTTGTTGAGCAGCTGGAAGTCGACGACCAGGTCCGATCCGGACATGTCTCCCCGTTCTTGCCGTGCTTGCCGGATTTGTGCCTGATTCCGGCCCCGTTGGCGCAATCCCAACGCTACCTATTCGGCGCGCCGCTTTGCGCGGGGTACTACTTTGCCATGATCATCCCGCTTCGGCGGCGCCCGTTCTGTGGATGTCCTGGGGAAGTAAGGTCTTCTCGGTTCTCCCGGGATTCAGCCGCGCGGCCCCTCTCCCCTCGGGATTCGGCCGCGCCGCCCGCCGCTCACCGCGAGATTCAGCCGCGCCGCCCCCGCGAGAAGTCCCCGCGCGCCACCCGCCGCGCAAGCCCGTCCTCCGCGTCGGAGTGGCCGCCGTCACCGCCACCGATGAACGAGCCGTATCCGGTGGCCGCCCACACGCTCGTGGCCGCGTCCACCTCGAAGTAGGGGAGCGGGACTCCGCCGGGCCCGGCCTCCGACGTATCGGTGAGGACCTCAGGGGCGCGGCGTTCGCGGACCGCGCGGGCGCAGTCGGCGCAGGCGGCGACCCGCAGCTGGTCGCGGTGGCCCAGGGGGCGCCAGGTGATGGTGCGGGCGGCACGGCCGTGCAGGGGGTTGAAGAAGCAGAGGGGGAGCGGGTCCGGCGTACCGGCCAGGGCGTCGCGGCCCTCCGTGACCAGGGCCAGGACCCCGGCCAGGTCGGGCAGCCCGCGTGCGGAGTCGAGGACGGTGCCCGCGGCGGCGTACGCGTCGAGGGCCCGCTGAAGACCGGGCGTCGTCTCGGTGTCGGCGGCCCGCGCGGCCTCGCCGAGGGTCAGCACCTCCGTCTCCGCGCGACGGCGCAGCTCGGCCTCGTCGGCCGCGTGCGCCGCCGCGAACACCGCCTGGGGGAAGGCGAAGGGGGCGCGGGAGCGGGCGGCAGGGCCGGAGGGGGAGCGGCGGCGATGTCCGGAACGTACGAGAAGGGCCGCGCCGGACAGCAGCGCGGCCGCCACGACGACGGCGATCACGAGCACCGGCCACACGGGTCGGCCGGAGTCACCAGAGCGGCCGGAACCGCTGGTGGCGCCCGTGCTGTCGTCGGCGTGATCGCTCAGATCGTCGTCCAGCTGCTGGTCCAGCTCCTTGGTCGCCTTCTTGTACTCCGCCTTTCCGTCGCCCCGCTCGATGAGGCGGATCGCCTCGGCGGTCAGTTCGCCGAGCCCGGCGTCGTCGAACTCGTCCATGAGGCCGACCGCGCCCACCGCATCCCTGGCCTGGTGCTCCTCGCCCGGCCACTCGAAGCCGCGGATGTCGTCGTTCCACTCCTCGGTGGTGATGAGGATGCCCTCCGCGCCCCGGTCGCCCAGGTGGTCGCGGACGACGGCCGCCAGGGTGTCGGGGTTGCCGCCGAAGGCGTCGCCCTTGGCGAGCGGGACGAGCGCGACCTTGATCGGGAGGCCTGCCTTCCGGATCTGCGCGGCCAGTTCCTTCTGGCGGGCGGGCGGTACGGCGGATTCCGCGTACGACGGGTCGACGTACACCGGCGAGGTGCGCAGCGCGTCGGCGATCTTCTTGCCCGGGCTGGGGGCGGGGGTGGCGGACGCCGGGGTGGTGGCGCCCAGTGGGCCGAGGAAGGCGAGGAGAGCGAGGACAGTGAGGACAGTGAGGAGAGGGAGAAGCACGGACAGGGCGGGGGAGGCCGTGGGGGCGGCGGACGGCCGCGCCGCACCACGCTTCAGGTCATTGGACACCGGCGTACTCCCGTACCTTGCGGATGAGTTGGGGAACACCCTTACGGGCGGCGGGCAACGGCCCCGCAGCGTCCTCGTACAGCACACGGTCGCCGCCGCCGTCCCGCCCGCGCCCCGGACCGGGCAGGGTGAGACGGAGCGTGTGGGCGCGGCCGGGATCCTCCGTCACGAGGGCGCGGCAGGCGGCGCAGACCGGGATGGTGCGACGCCTGCCGTCCTCGGGCGCGTACTGGGCGTCGCGCCAGGCGGTGGCCGGTCCGTGCAGCGGGTTCAACGCGCAGCTCGGCTTGTTGGTTTCGCCGGTGGCGAGGGTGGCGCGGCCCATGCGGGCGAGGGTGACGGCGGCGGCGAGGTCGGCGGGCGGCACGTCGTCGTCCACGCGCCCGTCGGGCCCCGCGGCGTCCTGCCCCGCCCCCGCCCGGTCGGCGAGCAGCGTGGCGGTGTCGATGCAGTCCCATACGCGGGTGCGCTGGGCGGAGGGGAGAGCGGCGTCCGGATCAAACTCCCGTATGAGCGCGGCCAGTTCGTCATGAGCGGTGTTGCGGAGGTAGGAGGCGGAGGGTTCGGTGGGCGCCTCGAAGGCAGGGCCCGCACCGGACCCTCCGCCCGCCGCGCCCCGCCCCGACCCA
Organism: Streptomyces sp. NPDC004732; assembly: GCF_040609235.1. Lineage (NCBI taxonomy): Bacteria > Bacillati > Actinomycetota > Actinomycetes > Kitasatosporales > Streptomycetaceae > Streptomyces > Streptomyces sp. NPDC004732. The sequence goes on along the minus strand of NZ_JBEXJR010000002.1, from coordinate 846,280 downwards.
CGCGCCGCCCCACGCCGCATGACGCGCCGCACCACCCCGAGAACCCCCGCCACGACCCCGAAGACCAGCAGCGCGCCGAACGCGCCGACCATCAGACCCGGCCAGAAGTCCCCGCTGAACAGGCGGGGGAGCGCGCTCTCCTCGACGGGATCGGGAGCCGCGTCACCGTAGGAGGAGGTCTCGGGCGGGTCCGTGCGGGGCGCCTTGTCGAGGAACGTCATCAGCCGGTCGAGGCGCTCGCCGAGCCGGTGGTCGTCGGAACGGTCGTCTTCGTCGCCGTAACGGATCGCGTCGGGTACGTCGAAGGCGATGAGGTTCGCGTCGATGCGTACGTGGTACGTGATGATGTCGATCCCACCCGCCAGCGGGTCGGCGACGACGTACACGCCGGGCTTGTCGAGCCGGGCGTGCAGCGCGTCGGCGAACGCCGTGGCCTCGCCCGCGGACTCGTCCTCCGGCAGCTGCGGAACGAGGGCGACGTACACCCGGCCCCCCTCGAACTCCCCGACCCGCTGCCTCAGTTCGGCCATCCGCCGACCACTGAGAACCCGCGGGCTCTCCGGATCGGTGTAGACCGGATCGCGCCGCAGCCCGTCCGCGACGCGCTCGACGCGGGCCGTCATGTCGGTGCCGGTGGGCGGGGGAGCGGCACTCGACGTGGTCTGGTCGAAGAGGAGGGTGGCGGTGAGGGCGACGATGCCCGCGAGGGCGGCGGCGACGGAGACGACGGTCCACCGGAAGCGGGCGTTAGCGGGCTCCGACCCTTTGAAAAGCAGCTGGGTGGGGGTGAGGTTGGGGGCGGGAGCGGGGTTCGGTGCGGCCCGACGCCGCCGCCACCACCGACGTACATACGGAGCGAGCAGCAGAACGAGCAGCGGCAGGGCGGCAAGGGCGATGCCGGTCAGGAAGGACTGGTTCCGGCGGTCGGTGGGCCCGATGTGCAGCGGCTCGGGCTCCTTGTACCCCTCGCCGTGGGGCCCGTGTCCGGCGTACTCGGCCCGAGCGTCCTCCGCATGCCGCGCCGCCTTCTTGCTCCCCTCCGCGACGACCTCGACGAACCGCTCGAAGCTGAGCAGCGGCCCGGCGTCGTAAGGGAGTTCGTACTGCTGCACCGTCCGCGCGTCGTCGGTCGGCACCCGCACGCCGAAGGCGCTGGCGGCGGCGACGCCACCGTCGTCGACGAGCACATAGAGCCCGTCCCGCCCGAGCCGATCGTGCACGGCCCCGAGCAGCCCCTCGTTCTCCTCCCCGATCCCCGCCCTCGGCAGCACGAGCACATAGGTCGGCACCCCGGTCCGCTTGGCGAGCTTCGCGAACTCGGGGGCGGTGGAGCGGGGCACGGCACGGGGGAGCTGATCGGTGACGTAGACGGGGTCGGCACGCAGGTGAGCGGCGAGGGCGGCGGCTCGGGTGGGCTCTTGCGGGGGTGGTTCGGGGGCGGCGGCCAGGGCGGGGGCGGCGGCGAGGAAGGGGAGGAGGAAGGCGGCGAAGAGTATGAGGCGGGGCCACCGGGCGAGGGGGCGGCGGAAGGTACTGCGGCCCGCTCCGGACCCACGCCCCCTTTTGCAGTGGGGAGCCCTGCTTCCGTTGCGGCGATCCGCCTGACGGCCCGTCGCTTCCATGCGTCCCGTCCCCCTGGTGCGTTTGCTGGTGCGGCGCACTTTACTGTCGCGATGGACGGGGGACCATGGCAGCGGTCCGTGTCACCCGGCGCGAGAGGCGGGCCCGCACCGGCCCTGTCCGGTGAAGCCCGGTGGGCCCGGGTGGGCCCCGGAGAGAGTCAGGGCGCGGATTCTCCGCGCGTCGGCCGCCCGGCATCGGCATGATGGCCCGATGCCCGATGAGATACCTGCTCCCGTGTCCGGCCCGCGCAGAACCGACCCCCCGTACGCCGCCGCCGACGAACGCGCCTCACTCACCGGCTTCCTCCAGTACCAGCGCGAGACCCTCGCGATGAAGTGCGCCGGTCTGACTGCCGAGCAGCTCAAGGAGCGGGCCGTACCGCCCTCGGACATGTCGCTGCTCGGCCTGGTCCGGCACCTCGCGGAGGTCGAGCGGAGCTGGTTCCGCAGCGTGCTGAACGGCGAGGCGTCGCAGGCCCACTGGACGGGCCGGGTCCCGGGCGAGCACGCCGACTTCGACGTGGCGGACGCGGACGCCGACGAGGCGTTCGAGATCTGGCACGCGGAGTGCGCCCGCTCCCGCGGCATCGTGGAGGCCCTGAACTGCGTGGGCTCCCTCGACATCACCGTCGACTTCCGCGGCGACACGTACTCGCTGCGCTACATCCTCACGCACATGATCGAGGAGTACGCCCGCCACAACGGCCACGCCGATCTGCTGAGGGAGCGGATCGACGGGGCGACGGGGGAGTAGCCCCGCCCCCTCCGGCAGCCCGCCCCCGTAGGCTGGCGGTCGAGAACAGTCGGTTCCGGGGGACGGAGAGGGTGCCAGTCATGGCCCGCTACACAGCACCGCAGACCATCGCCCGCGGCGGCTTCAGCATCAAGGTGCCGGAGACGTGGTGGGAGTTCGACGTGCGCCCGGAGTCGCGCGACGCCGCCATCCGGCAGATGATCAACGACCGGGTCCGGGCGCGCCCGGAGCTGGCCCCGCACCGGGAGACCTTCGAGGCGTTCCTGCGCAAGGCATCGAAGGACGCGTGGCAGTCCGGCGCGCTGTACTGCGGCTGCATGGCGGAGAGCTTCGGTGGCGGTACGCCGGTGACGGGCTCCGTCACCGTCTCCCTGGTCGGCGCCCGCACCCCGGACGGCGACGTGCTCCCCACCGCGCCGGACCAGATCGTCGCCCAGCTCGGCGTCCGCGAGGCCAAGCGGGAGGGCGACGCATGGCGCAAGGTCACCACGGTCGACATCCCGGGCGTCGGCCCCGCGGCCCGGACGCACGGCATCGAGGACATCTCCGTCCCCGGCGACGAGCGCACCATCCGCGTGGTCCTCATGCAGACCTTCATCCCGGTCCCCGGCCAGGAGGGCAAGGTCGCCCTGGTCTCCGGCAGCAGCCAGCTCCTGGAGCTCGCGGACTCCTTCTTCGACATCTTCGACGCGGTGACGTCCACGTTCCGCTTTGCGGAGTAGGGGCGACGGGAGAACTTCCCCTCGCTGACGAGCTGCTAGTAACTTCGCCCCAGCACACGATCGGTGAAGTGAAGCGCGTATCGGGGGAGACGTATGGGGGGCCATCGGCCACGGGATTGGCATGTCCTTGACCTGGAGAAGGATCCGACGCCGGGTGATCCGCACCGGGTGCGGTCGCTGGCGAAGAACCTCCACGACTTCGCGGACGATGTCGGCCGGGTGTTGCGGGACATCAAGGGGATGGCGGGCGACGAGGCCATCCTGAAGTGGGTGGGCAAGACCGCGGACGCGTTCACGGAGAAGTTCGAGGACGCGCCGGACAAGCTGAAGAAGCTCAAGAAGAGCTACGAGATGGCCGGGGACGCGCTGTCGGCGTACTGGCCCGATCTGGAGCGCGCCCAGACCCTGGCCGACAAGGCGCTGGTCAAGGGCCGCGAGGCGCAGGCCGACCTGACCTCAGCCAAGTCCCGCCTCACCTCGGCCGACTCGTGGGTGGACAAGGCGGGCAAGGAAGCCGACAAGTACAAGGACGACAAAGACAAGCCCGGCGGCGGCAAGGACGTGCCCAAGCCGGACGAGGACAAGGTCAAGGCCGCCACCCGCAATGCGCACTCCGCGGAGAAGGCGCAGAAGTCCGCGCAGGGCGATGTGGACTCCGCGCAGAGCGCGCTGGACGCGGCGAAGAAGATGGCCGACGACGCCCGCAAGATGCGCGAGGAAGCCGCGGGCACGGCCAAGAAGAAGATCGACGAGGCGTCCGACGCGGGCATCCCGAACCGCAAGTGGTGGGAGGAGGTCGGCGACTGGGTCTCCGACAACTGGGACACCATCGTCGAAGTGTGCAAGGTCGTCGTCGCGGTCGTCGGTGTCATCGCGATGATCATCGGCGGCCCCATCCTCGCCGCCATCGTCATCGTGGCCGCCGTGATCGTCCTCGCGGACACACTCAACAAATACGCAAAAGGCCAAGCGGGCCTCATGGATGTGGCCTTCGCCGCGATGGACTGCATCCCCGGCGGCAAGGGCATCACCACCGCCGCGAAACTCGCCAAGGGGGCCAAGGGCGGTCTCAAGGCCATGGCCAAGGGCCTGGGCAAGGGAGGGCTGCGCAAGGGCGCCGACGACGCGGCGGGTGCGGGCAAGAAGGCCGCCTCGCGCTGCAAGAACGGCGACCCGATCGACATGGTCTCCGGCGAGATGCTCATGGAGGAGACCGACGTCGACCTCCCGGGCCTGCTGCCGCTGGTCCTGCGGCGCACCCATCTGTCGACGTACGGATGGGGCCGGTGGTTCGGTCCTTCCTGGTCCTCGACGCTCGACGAACGACTCGAACTGGACACTCAGGGCGTTGTGTTCGCCGCCGAGGACGGCATGATCCTCCTCTATCCGGTGCCGCTGCCCGGCACCTCGGTCATGCCCGAGGAAGGGCCGCGCTGGCCGCTGGACTGGGACGGCTCCCCGGGCGCCCCCATCCGCATCTCCGATCCGCAGACGGGCCTGGTCAGGCACTTCGCTCCGCTGGGCACGCCCGGCTCGGACGACACGGCCTTCGTGATGCCGCTGGCGGCGATATCGGACCGCACCGGCAGGCGCATCGATTTCGACCGCGACGAGAGCGGGACCCCCACGGCCGTACGGGACTCCGCCGGGCGCCACCTGCGCGTCGACACGGACGGAGGCCGCGTCACCCGCCTGAGCCTGGACGACGCGGAGGCGGGGCCCGAGAGCATCACCCTGCTGTCCTACGGCTACAGCGACGACGGCCGGGGCAATCTCACCGAGGTCCGCAACTCCAGTGGCGCGCCGCTGAAGCTCACGTACGACGGCCGCAACCGCATCACCTCCTGGACCGACCGCAACGGCGGCTGGTACCGCTTCACGTACGACGAGCAGGACCGCTGCGTCACGGGTGAGGGCGCCGACGGCCGCCTCTCCTGCACCGTTGCGTACGACACCGCGAACCGCGAGACGCGCTACACGGACTCGCTGGGCCGCACCACCGCATACCGGCACAACGAGCTGCGCCAGCTCGTGTCCGAGACGGACCCGCTCGGGCACACCACGTACTCGGAATGGGACCGGTACGACCGGTTGCTCTCGCGCACGGACCGGCTCGGGCGGACGACCCGCTACCAGTACGACGAGCACGGCGTGCCGACCCGTGTGCTGCGCCCCGACGGCCTGCAGAGCGTCGCGGAGCTCGACGAGCACGGCAGGCCCGCGACGGTGACCGAGCCGGACGGTGCCGTCTGGCGCATGGAGCACGACTCCGCGGGCCGTCTCACGGCGGAGACCGACCCGACCGGGGCCCGGATCTCCTACGGGTACGACGAGGCCGGTGGCATCTCCACGATCACCGACGCCACGGGGCGCGCGACCCTGCTGGAGACCGACGCGGCCGGGCTGCCCGTCGCGACGACCGACGCCGAGGGCGCGACGACGCGGTACGAACGGGACGCCTTCGGCAGGCTGGTCGCGCAGACCGGCCCGGACGGCTCCCGCACCGCCTTCGCGTGGACGCCCGAGGGCAGGCTCGCCCTGCGCACCCTGCCCGACGGCAGCACGGAACGGCGGACCTACGACGGCGAGGGCAACCTCGTCGAGTACGAGGACACCGTCGGCCGCGTGACCCGCTTCGAGTACGGCACGTTCGACCTGCTGGAAAAGCGGATCGAGCCGGACGGATCATGCCTGCGCTTCGCCTACGACGGCGAGCTGCGGGTCACGTCGGTGACCAACCAGCTCGGAGCCACCTGGACCTACCGCTACGACGGAGCCGGGCGGCTCACCCACGAGCAGGACTTCGAGGGCCGTACGCGGAGCTACCGCCACGACGCGGCCGGGCAGCTCATCGCGCAGACGAACGGTGCGGGCGAGACCACCGAGTACGTGCGGGACCTGCTCGGCAAGATCCTGGAACAGCGGGCTCCCGAGGGCATCACGAGCTACGAGCACGACCCGATGGGCAACCTTCGCGTGGTGCGCGGCGAGCACGGGGAGGTCGCGTACGAACGCGACGCCCTCGGCCGGGTCCTGGCCGAGACCTGCAACGGTGCGACCGTGCGCTCGGCCTACGACGCGCTGGGCAGGCGCACGCGCCGGGTGACGCCGTCGAACGCCGAGAGCAACTGGGAGTACGACGGCCGCGACCGGCCCGTCCTGCTCAGGACCGCGGGCCGGTCGGTCAGCTTCGACTACGACGCGTCCGGCCGCGAGATCGAGCGCCGGGCGGGCGCGGCCGTGCTCAGCCAGGGCTGGGACGCGAACGGCAGACTGAGTTCCCAGACGGTGACCGCAGGACTCTCGCCGAACGGGCCCGAGCGGCGCCGGGTGCAGGAGCGGACGTACCGCTACCGGTCGGACGGCACGGTCCACGCGATCCACGACCTGGTCGGCGGCGACCGCACCATCGACGTCGACGGCACCGGACGGATCACCGGGGTACGGGCCGACACCTGGTCGGAGCGGTACGCCTACGACGCGGCGGGGAACGTGACGTCCGGCGAGTGGCCCGGGGCGCAGACGGCCACGTCTTCCGGGAGCACGCACGGTGGCGCCGGCAGGCCCGGCGGCGTCCGCTACGACTTCGACGCCCAGGGCCGCGTGGTGCGGCGGCGAAGGAAGCGGCTCTCCCGGAAGGCCGACGTCTGGCACTACACGTGGGACAGCCAGGACCGGCTGGTCGGCGTGGTCACACCGGACGGGGCGAAGTGGGCGTATCTGTACGATCCGTTCGGCCGACGCATCGCGAAGCGGCGGCTCGCCGCCGACGGCGAGACCGTCGTGGAGGAGGTGCGGTTCGCCTGGGACGGCTTCGTGCTCGCGGAGCAGGTCAGGTGGTCCGTCGACGAGCCGCTCCGATGCACGACGTGGGACTGGGAGAGGGACCGCTTCAGCCCGGTCACACAGGTCGAGCGCGTCGCCGGGGCCCGGGAGCGCCCTGACGCGGAGCAGGAGTGGATCGACGAGGAGTTCTACTCGATCGTCACCGACGTGGTCGGTGCGCCCGCGGAGCTGTGCGACGAGCAGGGCGAGCTGGCGTGGCGCTCCCGGGCCACGGTGTGGGGTGCGCCCCTGGACAACGAGGCGTCCGGTGACCGCGCGTACTGCCCGCTCCGGCTGCCCGGGCAGTACCACGATCCCGAGTCGGCGCTGCACTACAACTACCAGCGTCACTACGACCCGGAGACGGGCCGGTACGTATCCCTGGACCCGCTCGATCTCGCACCGGGGCCGAACCCGCGCGCGTACGCGTCGAATCCCTTCACGGGGGTGGACCCGCTGGGTCTGGCGCCGGACTGCGAGCGCGCCCTGCAGGCCGCTCGCGACCGGGCCGATCTCGAACAGGCCAGGCCGGGCGCCAGCAAGCAGACCAGGCCGACGAGCACGGCGGGTCTCACGGTGCCGGGACATCAGGGGACGTTCAGCGGCGCGAGCCTCAAGGGCGGCGGAAACCACAGCCTGCACCCGGACGTGCAGGCCGCCTACGACAGGGTTCCGGCGGAGCTGCGCCCGGTGGGGAACCAGCACGGCCGGTGCGGTGAGGCGGAGGCCCTCTCGAACGCCATGAACGCCGGGCACGATCCGCGCGGCGGCGTGAGCGCGGCGGTGGACGTACGCGCGGCGGGCAATCCCAAACACGGTGTGCCGAAGGCGCCCTGTTCGTCATGTCAGCATGTGCTCGACCAATTCGGAATCACGGCGGTGACCTAGAGATGAGTGAAGAGTCCGGCGGGCGTTGGTCCGCGGAGACCGATCGGGTGCTGCGGGCGGCCGGCTGGCACCCCGGGCGATCCGTTCCCACGGCCGAGTGGGAGAGGGTCCTGCACGAGCACGGCGGCTTCGAGATCCACGAGGCGGCGCGGCTCTTCCTCGCCGAATTCGGCGGATTGGCGAGCGAGGAGCGGGGCCCGGGACGGACGATGGCCCGCATGGGCTTCCGGCTCGACCCTCTCGCGGCCGAATGGGACGACGAAATCTTCGACGTGCTCAGCGAGGAAGCCGGGGCATATCTGTATCCCGTCGGCGAGGCCGACCGCCGGAACACCTACCTGGGCATCGCGCCGGACGGCAGGTTTTACGTCGGCATGGACAGCGTCACGCTGCTCGCCGCGACCGGCGACGAGGCACTGGAGAAACTCATCCAGGGCATTCGGTGAATCGCCGCTGAGGGGTGGCCCGGGGCGCCGTGACGGCACGCGCCCCGGGCCACCCCCGCGTTATCCGTCCTCGGTCAGCGGCGGTTCAGCGCCCGCTTGACCTTCTTGCCCGACGGCGACTCGTCCAGCGTCTTCCACAGCTTCGACGAGCTCAGGGACGTGTACACGCCGGGCGCACCCTGCGCCCCGCAGCCGTCGCCGTACGAGACGACGCCGATCAGGATGGGGGCCTCGCGGCCGGGGACCTTGCGGAAGATGGGGCCGCCGCTGTCGCCCTGGCAGGAGTCCTTCGTCTCCACGCCAGCGCAGAAGTTGACCTTCGAGTCGTACTCCTTGTAGCTCGTCCCGCACTCCGCGTGGGAGAGGATCGGGACCCTCACCTGGCGCAGGCGGTCCGGGGTGTGGGTCAGTTCCGTGTCCGTGTTGCCCCAGCCCGCGACCGTCGCCTTCTGGCCCGGGCGGATCAGCGCGTCGGTGCCCTGCGTGGGGAGCGCGACGGGGGAGATGCCGCGGACCGGCTTCTCCAGCTGCAGGAAGGCGACGTCGTACGCCTCCTTGCCCTTGAGGTAGCGCGGGTGCACGACCACGCCGCCCTTGGCGATATTGCGTATCTGGCCCTGGCGGGAGGACAGGACCGTACGGCCCACCGCCACCTGCAGCGTCTTCGGCTTGACCGGCTTGCCCGCGTCGTCGACCAGGCAGTGGGCCGCCGTCACGGCCGTGTCGGGGGTGACCAGGCTCGCGCCGCAGAACTGGCGGTCGAGCGCGCTGCCCGAGCCCTTCGACAGGACGGCCGTCATGAACGGGTACGCGTCGTTGGAGACTTCGGTGCCGCCGATGATCGCGTGCGCCGCGGGGGCGGAGGTGGCGACCATCGCCAGGGCCGCGCCGGTCGCGGCGAGAGCGGCGGCGACGGAGGACTTGCGTGTGGGGGTTCGCAGGGGGGTTCTCTGGGGGGTTCGCATGGGGGGTGGCTTCTCTTTCGTGCGTCCGTTTGGCAGTAATTGCGGAATCACTTGGCGCGCGAAAAGTCCGGACCAGAGGGCGGTGTCAGCAGCCGTGAACTGCCGAACTGCCGAACCGTCGAACTGCCCTGCAATTGCTTAGTCGTTCAACCATCTCGAACGGTTTCCCGCGCGCCGAAAAGAGAGAGGGGGAATGTGCGGGGCGGGTTCATTCCCTGCCGCCCTCGAATTCCTCCGCGTACAACTTCCGCAATACGGGCGACAGTTCCGGCACCCGCGCGCCCGCCGCCTGCGCCGCCGCGAGAGCCCGTACGTACGCCACCGCCTCCTCGCGCAGCGCCCGCTTCTCGTCGCCCTGCCGACTGCCCGCCAGCCACGTCACGATCGCCAGCGGGATGAGCGCCCCCGCCAGGTAGCCGACCGGCGCGTCCTGCGTGTACCCCCACGCGATCCCGATCCCGCCCGCGAACAGGAGGATCCACCCCAACTCGTCGTGCCAGCCGCCTTCGTCCGCCCTTGCCTCGTATTGGGACACTGTGGCCGTTTTTGCTGGAATCGGGGTATTGGGGTCGGAGTGCGGAGTTTCTGCGCTGCCCGGAGCCTCCGTCGCCTCCACCGCCTCATACGTCGCCCCCACCGCCTCGTACGAGGGAATCGGCGCCACCCCGCGCCCCGTCCCGCCGCCCTCCCCGCTGTCCGAACGCCCCACCAGCCAGTCCGGCACATGCGTCACCGGTGCCCCATGCGCCTGTGCGACCCCGAGCACCTCGCGGTAGCCCGACAGGAGTGGATGCAGCAACTCCCGCTTCCAGCGCCGCCACACAAGGGCCCAGAGCCAGACCGTCAGGCAGAGGAGGAGGGCCGCCGGGCCGAACCGGGCCGCCGGGGGCTGGTCCGCCAGGGCGGGGACCGCCGGGGAGAGCAGGGGCCAGCAGACGCCCGCGACGACCGCAAGCCCGCCGAGCCAGCCGGGGGCGCTGTTCCCCGCCCCGCGGACCGCCTTCCTGCGCTCCCTCAGGAGGTCCGCCGTCGCCGCGTCGTCCGTGTAGTCGAAGCCGCGCCGGGCGCCGATGTCCCGTACGGCCGTCAGAAGTCGTGGATCCGCTGCCAGAGTTGCGTGGGTTATGGGGAGGAGTGCGGGGTGTTCGGTGGGGGTTCCCATGGGGGCGTCGTGTCCCTTCGCGGGTGCGGCGGAAAGTGGTGCATGAGGGCGGAACCGGCAGGGCCCCCTGGGGCGTCCCCCTTGGGGCTGACGGATCATGGCACAGGGCGCGGCACGGGGTGTGGCGCGCGGATTCCGAGCCCACCGCCCGGACTTCGCGTACGCATACATAAGCCACCTCCCGAGATCCGGGAACGGCACCGGGAGCGGCAGCGGAACCGTAGAGCACGGATTGCGCGTGGATAACGATGACAGCTGTGAGGTTCGCGATCTTTAACGCGCCTTGAGGGGCTTATGTGCTGCTGATACGGTGCGATGACTTGACACTGGACCTGTGGCTGAATAGCCGGTCCGAGACCGGGTGAGAAACCCGTGAGTGTCCTGGATGACGAAATTTGACCGAATCTTCTTGGGTGTGCGGGGAGCAGTTGCGTGAAGATCCAGGAGCGTACGGGGGCGGGCAACAACCGTTCCGCCGCGCCGGCTCAGCCAGCGGTCGGTGAGCGCCTTCCCGCGCCGCCTCGCGAGCGCAAACCGGCACTTGCCGCACTGGCCGTCCTCCTCATCCTCGTCGGAGCCCTCGGCGCCACCGTGCTCGTGCTGCGCGCCGGTGACCGGATCGAGGTCGTGCGGGTGACCCAGCCGATCTCCGCGGGCGAAGCCGCCGTCGAAGGCAAGAACATCACCGGAGTGATGGTCGCCGAGGACAGTGCCATCAACTACGTGAAGTGGGAGCAGCGCGGCGTCCTGTCGAAGCTGAAGGCGAAGAGCGACATCCCCAAGGGGGCCGTCGCCGTCGGTGAGATGTTCGCCAAGAAGACGGGGCTGCCCGCGGGCAAGGCCTCCGTGGGTCTCTCCCTCAAGGAGGGCCAGTACCCCTCCGACATCAAGGTCGGCGACACCGTCTCCGTCTTCCCCGTCGTCTCGGGCACCTCGACCGGCAAGGGTTCCAGCAGCGGCACCGGCTCCACGAGCGGCACGCCCCTGGTCGCCGACGCCAAGGTGAACACCATCGCGGCCAAGAGCGACGCCACCGTGAGCACCGGCAACCTCAACATCACCCTCGTCGTCCCGCAGGAGGAGGTCGCGGCTCTGGCCAGCGCGGCGTCCGAGGGCAAGGCCGTCGTCGCCCGCGTCTCCGACGACGACAACTAGAGGCGAGTAAAAGAGACATGGCGCTCATCGCTCTCGCCGCCGACAAGGGTTCGCCCGGCGTCACCACCGCAGCTGTCGCGCTCGCCGCCGTCTGGCCGCGCCGCGTCCTCGTGGCGGAGACCGACCCGGCAGGCGGCGACCTGGTCTACCGCAGTGCCGCCGCGCACGGCGGCCCGCTCAACCCCAACACCGGCATGCTCTCCATAGCGGCCACCGCCCGCCGTGGCCTGGTGCCCGACCAACTCTGGGACCACACCCAGCCGTTGAGCGGCGGGCTCGAAGTGCTCGTCGGGCTCGGCATCGCCGAGCAGGCCGCAGGACTCGCCGGGCTCTGGCCCACCCTCGGCCGCGCCTTCGCGCAGCTCGCCGACTCCCCGCACGCGCCCGCCGACGTGATAGCGGACTGCGGCCGGATCAGCGGCGACGGCCCGGCCGTCGAGCTGTTCCCGCACGCGGCGCTCGTGCTGCTCGTCTCGCGCACCGAGCCCGAGGCCATCGCGCGCGTCCGCGACCGCGCCGCGGCCCTCGCCACCAAGCTGCACGGCGGCCCGCGCGGCGCGGCGTCCCTGGCGCAGCCCCTCATCGGCGTACTCCTGATCGCGGACCCGGCGACCTCCGCCAAGCTCGTCCACCAGGTCAACGACATGCTGATGGCCGCGCAGACCGGCGCACGCGTCGTGGGCACCCTCGCCGACGACCCCGCGGGCGCCGACCAACTGGCCGGACGCCGCCGCGGCAGGCTCGACAAGTCGCTGCTCATCCGCTCCGCGCGCAAGGTGACCGTCGACCTGTACCAGCAGTACGGCGCCGCCTGGACCAACCCCGTCGCGCAGCAGCCCGGGACGGGCCGATGAGCGCACCCGTCGATCACCAGCTCGTCAAGCGGTTCCGGCAGGACGCCGGTGACCGCATCGCCGAGCAGCGCCGCCTCGACCAGATCTCCGGCGTCACCCCGATGTCGGGCGAGGACGAGCGGCACTACGCCCGCGCCGTCATCGCGCAGATCCTCGAGGAGTACGCGCGCACGGAGATCAACGCCGGGCGCACCCCTCTCGACGCGGAGACCGAGGAGCAGTACGCGGCCGCCGTGCACGCCGCGCTCTTCGGCGTCGGGCGGCTCCAGCCGCTGCTCGACGACCCCGAGGTCGAGAACATCGACATCAACGGCTACGACCAGGTCTTCGTCGGATACGCCGACGGCCACGAGACCAAGGCCGACCCGGTCGCCGAGACCGACGAGGAACTCGTCGAGCTCATCCAGGTGCTCGGCGCGTACTCGGGCCTGTCGTCCCGCCCCTTCGACTCCGCGAACCCGCAGCTCGACCTGCGGCTGCCCGACGGCTCGCGTCTGTCGGCGGTCATGGACGTCACGCGCCGCCCCGCGCTCTCCATCCGACGCGCCCGCATGGGCAAGGTCTTCATGTCGGACCTCGTCGGGAACGGCACGGTGACGCCGGAGATCGGGCACTTCATGGCCTGCGCGGTCCGGGCCCGCAAGAACATCATGATCGCGGGCGCGACGAACGCGGGAAAGACGACGCTGCTGCGCGCCCTGGCGAACGAGATTCCGCCGCACGAGCGCCTGGTGACGGTCGAGCGCGCCCTCGAACTCGGCCTCGACACCTATGCGGACCTGCACCCGAACGTCGTCGCCTTCGAGGAGCGCCTGCCCAACTCCGAGGGCCAGGGCGAGATCTCGATGGCGGAACTGGTCCGCAGGTCCCTGCGCATGAACCCGTCCCGCGTCATCGTCGGTGAGGTGCTCGGCGACGAGATCGTGACCATGCTGAACGCGATGTCGCAGGGCAACGACGGCTCGCTCTCCACGATCCACGCCAACAGCTCCAGCGAGGTGTTCAACCGCATCTCGACGTACGCGCTGCAGGCATCGGAACGCCTCCCCATCGAGGCGAGCCAGATGCTCGTCGCGGGAGCGGTCAACTTCGTCGTCTTCATCCAGCGGCGCAACAACTACCAGTCCGGCGGCAAGCTCCAGCGCATGGTGACCTCGGTCCGCGAGGTCAACGGCGTCGACGGCCGCGTCCTGTCCAGCGAGGTCTTCGCGGAGGCCCCCGACGGACGGGTCGTCGCGCACGCGCCGATCGCCTGCATGGACGACCTGGCCGCGTTCGGCTACCGCCCCGCCGGGCAATGGGGGTGAGCACGACATGAACTCACTGGGCTCCATGGGCGGCGTCTTCTCGCTGCCCGTCCTGTACGCACTGGGCTGCGGCGTCGCCGCCGGCGGCGGCCTCGCGCTGCTCGCCGTCGCCGTCCGCGGCCTCCCGGCCAAGCCCGCGCACGAGAAGCACCGGGCGAGCGAGCGCGCGAGCGAACTGGTCCGCTTCGTGGGCCGACGCGGCTCCGCGGCCATCGGCGTGGGCCTGGTCGTCCTGCTCCTCACCCGCTGGGCGGTGGCGGGCATCGCGTCCGGCATCCTCGTCTTCTTCTGGGACAAGCTCTTCGGCGGGGCGGCCGAGGAGCGCGCCCAGATGAAGCGCGTCGAGGCGCTCGCCGCCTGGACGGAGTCGCTGCGCGACACCATCGCGGGCGCGGTCGGCCTGGAACAGGCGATCCCCGCGTCCGCGCGGGCCGCCGCCCCGGTGCTCCGACCCCACCTGGACGCGCTCGTGGACCGCCTCCGCGCCCGCACCCCGCTGCCCGAGGCCCTCCAGGTCCTCGCCGACGAGATCGACGACGCCTCGGCGGACATCATCGTCGCGGCCCTGATCCTCAACGCCAAGCTGCGCGGCCCCGGCCTGCGCCAGGTCCTCGGCGCGCTCGCCAAGTCGGCGCGCGAAGAGGTCGACATGCGCCAGCGCGTGATGGCGCAGCGCGCCTCGACCCGCCGCTCGGTGCAGATCGTGGTCGCCGTCTCCATCGCCTTCGTGCTCGGCCTGTCCATCTTCAACCGCGAGTTCGTCGAGCCGTACGGCACGCCCGTCGGCCAGCTCGTGCTCGCCATGGTCTGCGCGCTGTTCGCGCTGGGCTTCTGGTGGCTGCGGAAGCTGTCGACGGTGGAGACGCCGGACCGCTTCCTGGTCAAGGACGAGCCGGGCGTGCAGTTCGTACGCCCGCGTGGCCCCGAGCAGGCCCCGCAGTTCGGCCAGCCGGGCCCCGCCCAGCAGTCCCTGCCCGGCTACTCCAACCCGTCCGAGGGGGTACGTCGATGAGCCTGACGATGCCGGTACTGATCGGCGCGATCCTCGGCCTCGGCATCTTCGCCCTCGTCCGCGCCCTGATGCCGTCGAAGCGCAGCGCGGTCGCGACCGTCGCCCGCATCGACGCGATGCGGGCGCGCGGCGCGGCGTACGAGTCGCAGCGCGCCACGACGGACACGGAGAGCCCCGGCCGCTTCGGCACGATGCGCGGCCGCGTGGGCCTGCGGGTCGCCGAGTTCTACCTCCAGCAGGGCTGGGAGCAGCGGTCGCTCCGGGCCGACCTGGCGGTCCTGGACCGCAGCTGGGAGAAGTTCCTGGCGACGAAGGTGCTGCTCGCCGCGGCGGGCGTGTTCTTCGGCCCGTTCCTCTTCGCCATCATCTGGACGCTGGGCGTCGGCCGCAGCCCGATCATCCCGGTGTGGCTCGCGCTGATGTTCGGCGCGCTCTTCTTCTTCCTGCCGGACCTGGAAGTACGCAGGGACGCGGCAGAAAAGCGGCGCGACCTGCGCCGCGTCATCGGCGCCTATCTGGACCTGGTGTCGATGAGCCTCGCGGGCGGCCGTGGCCTCCCCGAGGCGCTCATGGCGGCGGCGGAAGTCTCCGACGGATGGGCGACGCAACGTATCCGAAGCGCTCTGGCCGATGCCCGCATCACCGGCGTCAGCCAGTGGCAGGCCCTCGGCTCGCTCGGCGAGGAACTGGGCGTCGAAGAGCTGAAGGACCTGTCGGCGTCCCTGGCGCTGGTGGCGGACGACGGCGCGAAGGTGCGCGAGTCCCTCGCCTCCCGCGCGGAGACGATGCGACACCGCGAACTGGCCGAGATCGAGGGCAGTGCGGGCGAGAAATCCCAGTCGATGCTGGTCGCGCAGCTGCTTCTGTGCGCGGGCTTCCTGGTCTTCCTCATCTTCCCGGCGGCGATGCGCGTGTTCCAGGTCTAGCTGCGGGGCCCACGGACGACAGCGGCCCTACGACGACGGTGCCGGAGCAAACGGGGCCCGGCACCACTCCCCCCCCCCACCAAACCGAGAGGACTACTCATCATGAACGGACGGAACTTCAGCCACCCGGCTGTGGACTTCCTCGTGACCTTCCTGAAGGGCCGCGTGCAGCGCGCCCGCTCCGGCGAGCTGGACCGTGGTGCGTCCGCGGTCGAGTGGGTCATCATCTCGGCGGTCGTCGTGGCGATCGTGGGCGTCGTGGCCGCGGTCATCAACGCGGCGCTGAAGGGCGGCGCGGACAAGGTCAGCGACTGCATCAAGGGCGCGGACGCCGGCAGCACCTGCTGACGGCATCGTGAAAGGCGACGGGGTTCGAGTGCGGGGATCGCGGGGATTGCGCGGATTCGTACGCCGCAGGGTGGAGGCCGCCTCCACCCGCGGCGAATCCGGCATGACCGCGATCGAGTTCGTGCTGCTCACCCCGGTGCTGTTCTTCATGATCTTCGCGACGGTGCAGTTCGCGCTGTACTTCTTCGCGGACCACGTCGCCCAGGCGGCGGCGCAGGCGGGCGCGCGCAAGGCCCGCGCCACGGCCGACGAGAACGCGGGCGGCTGGCGGGGCGAGGCGCGTGACGTGGCCGACGCGTACATCCGCCAGCTCGGTCCCAAGCTGGTGCTCGGCCCTGAGGTGAAGACGATCCAGCCGAAGCAGAACACGGTCGGTGTCGAAATCACGGCACGGGTCCCCTCGGTCTTCCCGGGGCTCGACCTGGACGTGCACGCGGAGTCGTCGGGGCCGGTGGAACGTTTCGTGGAGGACAACGGCTGATGCGGAACTCCCGCCCGGCGGCAGCGGTCCGCTGCCTCCGCGACGACCGGGGCCTGTCCACCGTCGAAGTGGTGATCCTCGCCCCGGTGATGATCCTCTTCATCCTGGTCCTGGTGGCCTTCGGCCAGCTCGTCGACGGCCGCGGAGCCATCGACGGCGCGGCGCGCGACGCCGCACGCGCGGGGTCCATCCAGAAGGAACACGGCACGGCGATGGCGGAAGCCCGCAACGCGGCGCGGGCGGACCTGGCCGACGTCTGCTCGGGCCCGGTCTCCGTGGTCCAGAAGAGCGAGGGATTCGACGAGACGGTCGACCCGTTCTTCACCGTCGAAGTCAGCTGTGAGGTCCGGGGACTCGCCATGCTCGGCCTGGACATCCCGACGACGCTGGAGGCCACCTTCAGCTCGCCGCTGGACCCGTACCGGAGGTCGGCGTGACCCGCGACAATGCCGTATCCGCACGCTCCGCACGCACTGCACGCACTGCACGCTCCGCACGCACCGCACGCGACTGGATCGCATCCCGCCGCGCCCGCCTCGACGACCGGGGCTCGGGCGCGGGCGCGGTCATCATCTTCGCGATCGTCTTCCTGTCCCTCTCGGCCTTCGTCATCGACGGCGGCCTCTCCATCTCCAAGCGGGAACGCGCCGCGGACATCGCGGAACAGGCCGCGCGGTACGCCGCGCAGGACCTGGACCTCGAAGGCATCTACGAGGGCGTGAAGGGCGCGCCCATCAACTTCGAGAACTGCGGCGCCCGCGTGAAGGCCTTCGTGGAAGAGGCGGGACTCCAGGGCGCGGACGTCTCCAACACCCACTGCGTGACGGCGAACCCGCAGCAGGTCGAGGTCGAGGTCCAGATGACCTACAGCCCGGTGTTCACCGGCATGTTCTACGGCGGGGACGTGACGGTGAAGGGGCGCGCGGTGGCGGAGAACGAGGTCGGCTGAGCCGCCCCGCCCACCAAGCGCCTACTTCCCGTCCCCCTTGCCCTTCCCACCCTTCTCGCCCTTTCCGCCCTTCCCCTCTTTCTCCTTCACCGCATCGTTGATCTTCTTGGTCAGGTCGTCCTCGAGCTTCTTGAACTCGCGGACCACCGCATCGGACAGATCGGCGAGCTGGTCCAACTGCTGTCCGATGTCCTCGCGGCCGTCCTCCCAGTTGGACTCGAAGTCGTCCAGAGAGTCGTAGACGCCGCCGTCACCGATGTCGTCCTTGTAGGACTCGAAGGTCTTCTTCGTACGGTTCATGCGGGTCTTGATGGAGCGCAGCCTGCTGCCGTAGTCCTCAAGGTCGGTCAGCGGGATCGAGAGGTCACTCTTGCCCTTGGCGCCCATGGTTGTTGTCCCCTCCCTTAGGTGCCTGAATAGTTTAGGTATCTGAATGGACGTTTCCGGGCGAGCTTCTTAGCGCTCTGTTCAGTGCCATTCGTCGGGGTTCAGCTCTGCCGCAACGAAGGCGTCCCCCGTCGTGACGGTCAGGTCCGGCTGGCTCACCGTGCGCGTGATCCTCTCCCCGTCGAAATCGCTGAACTCGAAGATGAAGTGCTCGGCGATCGGCGGGCGGTCCAGGGGGAAACCGTCCAGGTCCGTCGACGCGTTCGCGCGGTCGGCTGCTTGGCAGAGGACCGATACGAGCAGGGGGAAGAAAGGGGCGTTCAGAAGTTGGTCCGCATCGGTTATCACCGCTGCCAGGCCGATTCTGCCCGTGACCGCCCCGCACAGGTCGTCCAGGCAGTCCACCAACGCGTGCCAGTTCCTGCCGTAGTAGCCGGGGAACTGGAGCGTCGTGGCGAAGGTGCGGTGGATGTCCTGCTCGGTCAGGAGGGCGGACGCCGCGAAACGGTAGGTGTGGCCACCCGCCGATTGCAGGGCGGACAGTTGTTGCTGGATCTGCGTCGTTCCTCGGGGGACGAAGATGACCCAGGGGGGTGCGGTTCCGGTGGCGTCGAAGGCGCTCATTCCTTGGGCCCGCCCGTTTTCTCCAGGTCCACCTGGAGTACGTGACTCAGTGACTTCTGGGTCCAGGTTCTCAGGGCCGCGTCCCGGGGGCGGAGCGTGAGGTGTTGGGCGGTTTCCGGGTCGTAGTAGTGGGAGTCGGCGTAGTGCAGTCCCGTTTCGGGGTCGAAGTATTGGCCCGGGAGGCGCAGGGGGGTGTACGCCGTGCTGTTCGACGGCCACGTGGTCGTCCCGCAGAGCGTGCTGCGGGCCCGCCATGTGACGGTGCCGCGTACGTCGACCAGTTCCGTCGGCGTTCCGGCGAGGTCGGTGACGATCGTGAAGGAGCGGGAGTCGATTGCGTCGGGGGAGGGTGCGCCGGTCGCCGACAGGATTCGTTCTGTTTGGGCGATGGGGTGGTGGTCCTCGTAGTCCCAGGTCAGGCTCACCGGGTGCGGCAGCGTTCGCGCCGTCGTCGTCTGTTCGCAGAGCGTCGTGCCGTCCCACGTGAAGTCGGTGCGCTCGACCACGGTTTCGCCCCCGGGGCCGAGTCGCTGTTTCGTGGTGCGGCGGCCCAGTGGGTCGTACGCGTAGCGCCAGCGCGTGCCGTCCGGGGTGGTCACCGACGCGAGGCGGTCCTCCGCGTCCCACGTGTATCGCCACGTCTCCGTGGGGTGGGACAGCCCGGGTTTCCGGCGCAGGACCATGCGGCCCAGCGCGTCGTATGCGTAGTGGGTGTGGCCGGCGCGCGTGAGGCGTGTTCCGGTGTACTCCCGGGGGCCCGCGGACTCGTGGCCCGGGTGGCTGTCCGGCCAGGCGGCGTGCGTCTGGTTGCCCGCGGCGTCGTAGGCGTACGTCTCCGTCCAGTTGTGGGCGTACACGGCCGTCACCCGGCCCACCGGGTCGAGTTGGAAGTGGCGGCCGCCGGAGAGCCGGTCGTCGAGGGCGGTCAGGGCTCCGTCGGCGCGGTAGGTGTGGGCGCGGTACTGGATCGGGCTGCCGTCCGGTGCCGTCACCGTGTGGGTGGTGAGGCGGCCGACTTCGTCGTAGGCGCGCTCCAGGGTCACGCATGCACCGTCGGCGGAGTGCGGAAGGGCGGCGGCTTCGATGCGCCGGACCGTCTCCCTGCCCGCCGCGTCCCGCTCGAAGTCCACGGTCCGGCCGTCGGGCGCGGTGAGCCGGGTGCGGCGGCCCGCCGCGTCGTACTCCCAGCTGCTCGTCGCCCCCGTGGGAGTCGTGCGTCCCGTACGACGGCCCGCCTCGTCGTACGCGTACGTGAGGGGCTCGCGCCCGTCGACCGTCTCGGCGAGCAGCCGCCCGGAGGGGGCCCGCAGCAGGGCGAGCCGGCAGTCGGGTCCTGCCGCTTCGGTCAAGTTGCCGAACAGGTCGTACGCGAAGGTGGTGACCCCCTCGGCGGTCTCCTTGCGGACGAGCCGGTCCAGCGCGTCGTAGGTGAACGAGATCGCGTCGCCGACCGCGTTCGTGCGGCTCACGACGCGGCCCGCGTCGTCGTACGCGTAGGACACGGTGCGGCCGTCGAAGTCCGTCTCCGCGATCAGGCGGCCCGCGGCATCGTGCTCGTACGTCCAGGACAGGCCCTGCGGGTCGTCGACCCGGGTGAGGCGCAGGGACGCGTCGTGGTCGAAGTGGTGGCGGGCCCCGTCGGCGTCGACGCGCGCGGCGAGCAGGCCGAAGTCGGTGTACTCGAACGACGAGACCTGACCCAGCGGGTCGGTGTGGGTGAGGCGGTTGCCCTCGCCGTCGTACGTCCAGGACTCCGTCGCTCCGTCCGGAGCGGTGCGTCGGACGAGCAGGCCTTCCGTCGACCACGCGAGACGGGTGGTGTGCCCGAGCGGGTCGGTGCGGGACGTGGGCCGCCCCAGCGCGTCGCGCTGCCAGACCGTGACGGCGCCCAACGGGTCCGTGACCTTGAGGGGCAGGCCCGCGCTGTCGCACCGCACGGTGGTCGTGTTACCGGCCTCGTCGGTGGCCGACAGGGGGTGCCCTGCGGGCGTGTAGGCGTGGTGGACGCTCACGCCGGACGGCTCGGTGACCGAGGTGCGGTTGCCGCGCTCGTCGTACGTGTACCGCCAGTTGAGGCCGCCGGGCAGGTCGACGACCGTCTTGAGGTTCAGGTCGTTGTAGGCGATGCGGATGACGGCGCCGTCGGGCCGCGTCAGCTCCGTGGGCAGGCCCAGTTCGTTGTTGACGTACTCCGTGGTGCGGCCGAGCCGGTCCGTCGTGGCGGCGACGTGGTGCAGCGCGTCGTACGTGGTCGTGCACGTCGCGCCGAGCGGGTCGGTCTCGGCGACGACCAGGCAGCGGTCGTCCACGGTGAACCGGGAGGTGGCGCCCCCGGCCGTGGTGACCTCGGTGACGCGGCATCCTGGCCGGGCGGGGTCGGGCACGTCGTACGTGAAGGTGTGGGCCATGCGCCCGGACGTGCCTCGCTGGGCGACGCAGCGGTCCTGGTCGTCGTAGGCGTACGTGGAGCCGCTGTTGTTCGTGTCCTGCCGTGCGGTGAGGCGCAGCCGCTCGTCGTACGTGAACCGCGTCGGCAGGCCGGAGGAGCCGGTGACGGCGGTGAGGTTGCCGTCGGTGTAGCCGTACCGCTTGACGACGAGGTCGTCGCCGCTGCCGTCCGCGGCCGCGCCCGCCACGCTGAGCACGGTGACGCGCTCGTCCTCGACGGTCAGCTGTACGTAGTAGCCGCCACTGTGGAGGATCGCGCGCGGGGTGCCTTGCGCGTCGTAGTCGAAGTCGACGGTGTTGCGGTTGCGGTCCGAGACCGTCGTCAGCAGGGCCACGCCGTCGTCCTCGCGGGGCGCGGCGAAGCGGCGGGCGATGCCGGTGACCGGGTCGGTCACGCGGTAGCCGCCGTCGGCGAGGCGCTTGAGGGGACGGCGGGGGCCGGAGTGGGGGAGGACGAGTGCCGCGGCCGATGTCGTGGGTGTCGTCGGCGCGTCCCGTCCCGCCGGATGCGGGTACGTGAGGAGCATGCCGTCCTCCGTCACGAACACGATCCCGTCCTCGTCGACTTCGAGGCGCTGGTCGATCGTGGAGGTCCACATCGGGCCGAACCAGCCGCCGGACCGGTAGTCCGAGGCGACCCTGCGGGTGAAGTCCAGCGGCAGCGTGCCGGGCAGCGAGAGGTCCGTCTCCTCCAGGGACATCCGGCCGGTGGCGACGTCGACCGGGCCGCCGCAGCTCTTGATCTTGCTCCTGACGCGGTCGTACGCGCCTCTCTCCCCGTCCTTGACCGCGGTACGGGCCGACTTGAATCCCCTGAGCCCGTCCTTCAACCCCGGAGCCCCTTTCCTGGTTCGGCCACATCCATGAGGCCGGCCTGGTCCTTTGTCTGCCCAGTATCGGCGCATGGATCGAAGGATCCAGGGTGGTGGGGTGAGACGGAAGTGAATGGTGCGCGGGCGCGACGCCCCCGTTCCCGGGCTGTGACACGGGGATTCGTAGGCGGGCCGGGGGGCCGGTGCCCGGGGCCGGACCGAGGATCCGTTCCGGAACTGTGACGGGAGCCCCCGATCCGGGCAACGGCAAGCTCAGCGCGGTCGACCGGGGTGGAACCGGCCCGTGAGCGAAACGGGCCTTTCGGGTGTGGCGGGAGGAAGCGGTCCGGCGGTCCGGTACCCGGGGCCGTCCGGGCCTGTCTGACCTCCGGCCCCTTCCGTAACATCACCTCGGTAGGCTCACCCGACCCCCCTGCCCATCCACTCCTCCCCACAGGACACCAGGACACCCGCCATGGCGCGCACCACCTCACGCTCGACGAGCCCGCCGAACCCGCAGCCCCCGCGGAACCGGACGCCGCAGCCGTTGCCGCGGCGTCGGCGCAGTTTCGGGGACTTCGTCAAGGCCTTCTTCGCGTTCGTCGCGCTGGCCGTGCTCCTCGTCGGCGTGCCCGGAGCCCTCGCGGTCTTCGTCGGGTGGCCGCTGCCGGGCGGCGCGCCCTCGCTGGACTGGCTGCAGCAGGAGATCACCGTCAGTACGTTCATCAACGTACTGACCGTCGTCGTCTGGTTCGCCTGGGCGCAGTTCACGGCCTGCGTCCTCGTCGAGATAAAGGCCGCGCTCTCCGGGGTCGGCATTCCGGGCCGGGTGCCGGGTGCGGGCGGCAGCCAGATGCTCGCGCGGCAGCTGATCGCCACCATCCTGCTCGTGGGTGCCACGGCCGCCAGCTTCGCGCCGGGCCTCTCGCAGTTCGGGCAGTCGCTGGAGGGCAACCAGAAGCCCGCGTCGGCTGCCAGTGCCCAGCAGACCCCCGGTCTCTTCGGGCAGGACCAGCAACAGCAGGCCGCCACGGCCGCCGACGCGCTGGCCGCGCAGGCCGACCAGGCAGCCGCGCACGCCGACGGCGGTGGCAGCACCGCCAAGGACGGCGACACGAAGTACTACCGGATCCAGCCCCCCGAGGGCCGCCACCACGACTCCCTGTGGGAGGTCGCGGAGCGGCACCTGGGCGACGGCCGCCGGTACAAGGAGATCTACCAGCTCAACAAGGACCGCGAGCAGCCCGACGGTTCGAAGCTCTCCGAGGCCAGCCTCATCCGGCCCGGCTGGATCATGGAGATGCCCGCGGACGCACACGGCGGCGAGCTCGTCGAGATGCCCGACGAGGCACCCAAGGTCTCCCAGGACGTCAAGGAGCAGATCTCCGACTACTCCAAGACCGGCGACCAGCGGCAGGGCGGCGGCGAACAAGGCGGCCAGCAGGGGAGCGACCAGCAGGGGAGCGGCCAGCAGCAGGGCGGCGGCAGCTCCGTCGACCACGACACCGCGCACATCGTCCTGCCCGAGCAGCGCCCCGCCGCGCCCGAGAAGCCCGCCATGCCGCAGGCCCCGGCCACCCCGGAGGCGCCCGCCGCCGAGGCTCCGTCCGCCACCGCGGGCAGCGAGTCCGACGGCTTCGACTTCGGACTGCCCGAGGCACTCCTCGGCGCGCCCCTGCTCGCCGCCGGTCTGCTCGGCGCGCTCGGCCGCCGCCGTCGGCACGCCCTGTGGCAGTCGGCCATGGGCGCGGTCGGCGGGCGCGGCGGGATCCAGCCGCCGACGCCGTCCGGTGCCGCGGCCGCCGCGCAGGACGCGCTGCTCGTGGGCGCCGACCCCGAGGGCGTACGCCTCCTCGATCTGTCGCTGCGCGGCCTCGCCGCCTCGCTCGCCGAGGAGAACCGCGCCCTGCCGACCGTGTACGCGGCCTGGCTGAGCAACGGCGACCTGCACCTGCAGCTCGCCCAGCCCGCGGGCCGCCCGCCCGCCCCCTGGCAGCTGGGGCAGGACCAGACGTTCTGGATGCTGTCGCGCGCCGACGCCGAGCGGTACGAGGACGTCGACACGGCCGCGCCCTACCCCGGCCTCGTCTGCCTGGGCACTCTGGACGACTCGCGGCTGCTCCTCAACCTGGAGGCCGTGCCCGGCATCGTGTCGCTGAGCGGCAGCCAGGCCGACCGCGCCGCCGTCTTCGCCTCGGTCGCCGCCGAACTGGCCACCAACGGCTGGTCGGACCGCATGACCATCACCGTCGTCGGCTTCGGCCAGGACCTCACCCCGCTCGCGCCCAACCGCCTCCGCCACCTGGAGGACGTCGAGGCCCTCATCGAGACGATGGAGGCGGAGACCCGGCAGCGGCGCGGCGCGCTCGGCGCCGCCGGACACGACTCCGTGCTCACCGGCCGCACCGGCCCCGCCCAGCACACCCGCTGGGCCCCGCACCTGGTGCTGCTCGCCGCGGAGCCGAGCGCCGAGGACGCCGTCAAGCTCGCCGAACTCGCCGCGGACGCGAGCCGACTGGGGATCGGATACCTCGTCGGCGCCGAGTCCGGCGACCTGCCCGGCGCCGCCTGGGAGATGGAGATCACCCGGGACGGCAGGCTGCTCGCGCCGCTGCTCGGGCTCGAACTGGCCGCGCAGGCACTCCCCGAGGACCAGCAGCGGGCCGTCGTGCAGCTGTTCACCGAGGCCGACCCGGAGGGCTCCGGCAGCTCCTCGGGCACCGGCGAAGGATCCATGGCCGCCGCCCCGCCGTTCCTCGTCGACGTCACCGAGCAGGGGCGGCCCGCGGTCTACGCCCGCCTCGTCGGTACGTACGAGATCATCGGCCTCGAAACGCCCGACGGCGAGCGCAGCCCGCTGATGCACGAGGCGCTGGCCCTGCTGCTCCTGCACCGCGAGGGAGTGCACCCCCGGGTGCTCGCCTCCGCGCTGTGGCCGCGCGGCGTCACCGACGACGTGCGGGACGCGCTCGTGGACCGGCTGCGCGAGTGGCTCGGCACCGAGCCCGACGGCTCGCCCCGGCTGCGCGCCGACCGGACCGGCAGGCTCACGCTCGCCAAGTCCGTCGTGTCCGACCTGGACGTGCTGCGGTCGCTCTACCACGAGGCCACGCAGGGACGCGGCGCGGGCAACCGTGCCGTGCGCGGGCGGATGCTCACCGACGCACTGGTGCTCGTCCGCGGTCCGCTGCTCGCCGACCGGCCGCAGGGCCGGTACGGCTGGCTCACGCACGAGATCATCGACGCCCAGCTGCCGCTGCTCGTCGCCGACATCGGGCTCGCCCTCTCCGAGTTCCACCTGGAGAAGGGCCGCGCGGAGAAGGCGATCGAGGCGCTCAACGCGGCGCTCGGCTCGGCGCCCGGCGACGAGCGGCTCTGGAACGAGCTGCTCCGCGCCACGCACGCGACGGACGACCCGGCCCGCCTGCAGCAGGTCGCCGCGGACCTCATGGCCCGCAGCGGGGCACGCGGACTGCCGCCGCGCACGGAGGCGCTGCTCGACGAGCTGCTTCCCGCGTGGCGCAGCGGAGTCACGGCGGTCGGCTGAGGCCGAAGCTAAAGCCGAAGCTATAGCCGAAGCCTTGGCCACAACGGAAGTCAGAGCTCTTGTTGCTGATACTCGTCCTCGTCGGCGCCCTCTGGGGCGCCCTCGCCGGGCTCTTCGTGCCGCGTGCCGCGTATCGGCTGTCCGTGCCGTCCGGTGAGGACCGGCGGGCCGAGACTCCCGAGGGGCAGCCCATCGGGAGCTGGGTCGGGCTCGCCCGCGAACCGGGCGGCGGCTGGTACGGCCCCCGCGCCACGGGCGTCGCCGCCACCACCGCCCTCGTCTGTGCCGCGTTCGCCGCGACCACCGGCGCACGCCCCGAGCTCGGCGTCTGGCTCCTGCTCGCGCCTCTCGGCGTGCTGCTCGCCCTCGTCGACTTCACCGTGCACCGCCTGCCGGACGTGCTCACGCTGCCGCTCGCGGGCGCCTCGCTCGCGCTGCTCGGGGCGGCGACGCTCCTGCCCGAGCAGGGCGGCTCGTGGACCGCGGCGCTCTACGGCGCACTCGCGCTCGCCGGTGCGTACTTCGTGCTCTTCCTCATCAACCCCAACGGCATGGGGTTCGGCGACGTGAAGCTGGCGCTGTGCCTGGGGGCCGTGCTCGGCTGGTACGGCTGGGGCGTGCTCCTGATGGGCACGTTCGCGGGCTTCCTGCTGGCCTCGGTGTACGGGACGGTGCTCGTCGTCACCCGCCGCGCCGGGCGCAAGACGGCGATCCCGTTCGGCCCGTTCCTGATCGGCGGGGCCTTCGTGGGCCTGCTGCTCGGGGGCTACACCGCCTGACGTCGGGCGTTCCGCAGCGCTGGCGTACGCTGGCTTGGTCCGTCCACAACCCTTACGAAAGGGACGCCCCGGTGACCGAGAAGGCCGACCTCCAGTCCGTCCTCGACCGTGCCGCCGCAGGTGGGCGGATCACTCCCGAGGAAGCGCTGGTCCTCTACCGCGACGCCCCGCTGCACGCCCTCGGCGCCGCGGCCGACGCCGTGCGCCGCCGTCGCTACGCGGGTACGGAGCACATCGCGACGTACATCATCGAGCGCAACATCAACTACACGAACGTCTGCGTCACGGCCTGCAAGTTCTGCGCCTTCTACGCCGCTCCGAAGGACACGAAGAAGGGCTGGAGCCGCGACCTCGACGACATCCTGCGCCGCTGCGCGGAGACCGTCGAGCTGGGCGGCACCCAGATCATGTTCCAGGGCGGACACCACCCGGACTACGGCGTCGAGTACTACGAGAAGCACTTCGCCGCCATCAAGAAGGACTTCCCGCAGCTGGTCATCCACTCCCTCGGCGCGTCCGAGGTCGAGCACATGGCCCGCATCTCGAAGGTCTCCGTCGAGGAGGCGATCCAGCGCATCAACGCGGCGGGCCTCGACTCCTTCGCGGGCGCGGGCGCCGAGCTGCTCCCCGCCCGCCCCCGCAAGGCCATCGCCCCCCTCAAGGAGTCCGGCGAGCGCTGGCTGGAGATCATGGAGATCTCCCACAACCTGGGCGTGGAGTCCACGTCCACCATGCTCATGGGCACGGGCGAGACGAACGCCGAGCGCATCGAGCACCTCCGGATGATCCGCGACGTGCAGGACCGCACCGGCGGCTTCCGCGCCTTCATCCCGTACACGTACCAGCCCGAGAACAACCACCTCAAGGGCCGTACGCAGGCGACGATCTTCGAGTACATCCGCATGATCGCGATCTCCCGGATCTTCCTCGACAACATCGCGCACATCCAGGGCTCCTGGCTGACGACGGGCAAGGAGGCGGGCCAGCTGACGCTCCACTACGGGGCGGACGACCTGGGCTCGGTGATGCTGGAGGAGAACGTGGTCTCCTCGGCCGGTGCCAAGCACCGCAACAACCTCCGCGAGATGATCGAGATGATCCGCACGGCGGACCGCGTCCCGGCGCAGCGCGCCACGACGTACGAGCACCTCGTCGTGCACGACGACCCGGCGAACGACCCGGTCGACGACCGCGTCGCCTCCCACATCTCCTCCACGGCGATCGAGGGCGGCACGGCCCACCCGGAGCTCAAGCTCCTCGCCTCCAACTGAGCGCGGCCGAGCCTGCCTTGCTGACACTTCACGTCGCGGAGAACTCTCCGGAGGCGGCGGTTCTGGTGGACGGCGCGAGCGTCGCGGCGGTCGGTTCCTTCGACGACCTGGCCGCGGCGCACCCCGCCGCCCGCGTCCGCCGCTGGCCGGGGATCCTCACCCCCGGCCTCCTCAACCCGTACGGCCCCGAACTCCTCGAAGCGACGTACCACCCCGACCCGCGCGAGGCCGACAGCCTCGGCACGGAGCCGATCGGCGGTGAGCGCGCCCGCGCGATCTTCGGCACCGACCCCTCCCGCCTCGGCGCGAGCGCCCGCCGCGGCGTCCAGCGCCTCCTGGCACACGGCACGGTGGCCGTGGCGGGCGAACTCCGCGCCCGCCCCGTGGTGGACGCGGTCCGCAGAGCAGGCCTGGCAGTAGGCCAACGCCCCCCACGCCTCCCCGGCCCCCCATCCCTCTCCCCAACCCCCCTAATCCTCCTCCCACTCCTCACCCAGGCCACCTCGGCCCGCTTCGCCATCTTCGACGTCCCCACCCGCCAGGACCTGGTGCACCGGGGCGCGTCGACATGCGTGGCAACGGTGGTGGGCGGCAGGTTGGTGTACAGGGCCCGCTGAGCGGGACCTGCCCACTGGGGCGGGGCTTTCTGCATGTGACGGGCGCTTGGGGTCTTGGTCTTTAGGGGCGCGGGGAACTGCGCGAGCAACCACGACGGACCCGCACCCGCCAGAGGCGATACGCGGCAGACGAGACGGCGGAGGCCCGCCGCAGGCGACGTCTAAGGGGCGCGGGGAACTGCGCGAGCAACCACAACCGCCCCGCACCCGCCAGAGGCCAGACGCGGCAGACGAGAGGGCGAAAGCCCGCCGCAGGCGACGTCTAAGGGGCGCGGGGAACTGCGCGAGCAACCACAACCGCCCCGCACCCGCCAGAGGCCAGACGCCGCAGACGAGACGGCGCCGAAGCCCGCCGCAGGCGAAAGAGCCCATCGTCAAGAGAGAAGACCGGCCTGACACAATGGCCGGGTGACCCGAGCCTCCTTGGACAAGCAGCCGCACGAAGTCGCCACGATGTTCGACGACGTGGCGGAACGCTACGACCTCACCAACGACGTGCTCTCCCTCGGCCAGGCCCGCCTCTGGCGCAAGGAGGTCGCGAAGGCGGTGGACGCCCGCCCCGCGCAGAAGGTCCTCGACCTCGCCGCAGGCACCGCCACGTCCTCGCAGCCCTTCGCCCAGGCCGGTGCGTACGTCGTGCCCTGCGACTTCTCCCTCGGCATGCTGCAGGTCGGCAAGCAGCGCCACCCGTGGATGCCGTTCACCGCGGGCGACGGCATGAAGCTGCCGTTCAAGGACGACGTCTTCGACGCCGTCACGATCTCCTTCGGCCTGCGCAACATCCAGGACACGGGCGCCGCCCTGCGCGAGCTGTACCGCGTGACGAAGCCCGGCGGCCGGGTCGTGATCTGCGAGTTCTCGCACGCGACGTGGGGTCCGTTCCGCACGGTGTACGAGGAGTACCTGATGCGCGCGCTGCCGCCGGTCGCGCGAGCGGTCTCCTCGAACCCGGACGCGTACGTCTATCTCGCCGAGTCGATCCGCACCTGGCCCGACCAGCCCGCGCTCGCCGGTCTGCTGAAGGAAGCGGGCTGGTCGAAGGTAGCCTGGCGGAACCTGACGGGCGGCATCGTGGCGCTGCACCGCGGCTTCAAGCAGAGCTGATTCGTAACGCTCCCATTGAGACTCGGGTTCTGCGGACCCAAGGGAACCGGCCACCGGGCAAGATGTGTCCGTTGATACGACCCTGCCGTTTACTTATACGGCGCTTATGGGCCGGTCCGCTTCCTTGCTGAACTCCTGAGTCCCCGGAGCGTCTTGATGGCGTCGTACTGCCCACATTGCGGGGCGCCCAGCCCCGATGAGGCCCGCTTCTGCATGAAGTGCGGGCGCGAACGCCTTCCGGCGCCAACGGAGGAGACCCCGGCCGCGGAGCAATCCCCGCCCGCGGAGGAAACCCCGGCCGCACCACAGAGCCCGCCTCCGCCTGCCTACGTCCCGCCCTCCGCAGCCCCCTCCACCCCCTCCGCCCCCTCACCCGTCGGCGCCTTCTTCGGCCGTACGTTCCGTGGGGACTGGGCGGGATCCGTGCAGGCCGCGCTCTGGCCCGTGGTCGTGCTGCTTGTCGGGGCCACCGCGCTGGCGACCCCGGCGTACGGGCAGGGCGACGACGCCGTCTTCGGCTTCACCGACCGGCTCCGCATCGCCCTCGCGCTCCTGCTCCAATCGGTCGGCGGAGGCTTCGAGTTCACCGGCCGCGAGGAGCGCCCGGACTTCGGCGACTCGGTGTCCGGCGGATCCGGCACCGACGGCCTGGGGCTCGACTCGGGCCTGGGCTCGGGCATGGGTTCGGACTCCACGGGAGCCGTGGCCGAAGGCACCGCTTCCCTCCACATGGTCCCGCTCACCATGACCGCACTGTGGCTCGTGGCGCTCTTCATCGGCGTACGCGTGCTCAGGAACCGCCTCGTGGCCCGGGGCGCGGGCCAGGGCAGCGGCACGGCAGGGCTCGAAGCGGCCGTGCGCGTCGCGCTGTTGGTGACCGTCGGCGTCCTCGCACTCGCGCTCTTCGCGCAGCCCGAGATCGAGGGTGTGGAGCTGTCGTCGTCCCCGGTGCTCGCCGCGCTGGGCGCGCTGGTGCTCGGACTCGCCGTGTCCTACGGGGTGTTGCACCGCGTGGACACGTCGGCCTGGGCGGCGAACATGACCGCACGGCCGGGAGCACAGTCCCTCATCCGGGCGACCGGCACGGCGGTACGAGCCCTCGTCGTCGTCCTCGTGCTCTGCTCGCTCGTCGCCTTCATCAGCCTCGCCCAGGTGGACGACCTGGCCGAGCTCACCGACCTCGACGACTCCGACATCTCACCGCTCCTGATCGCACTGCTCGTCCTGCCGAACCTCGCGGTGACGGCGCTCGGCATCGGCTGGGGCGCCGGCGCGGAGGCCTCGGTGCACGGCAGCAGCTCGATGTACGGGAGCGGGCGCCAGAGCGGGTCGTTCGGCCTCGCCGAACTCGGTGACGTCACCAACGACTGGGCGATCGTGGGTGCGTTGGCACTCGGCCTCGTCTGCGCGCTGACTCTCGGCGTGCTCGCCGCGCGACGCTGCGTCGGCCGCGGCGAACAGCTTCTCGCCGCGGGCGTCTTCTTCGGGTTCGTGCTGCTGCTCGCCGGGTTCAGCGGTATCGGCGTCGAGGTGTCGGGGCAGGCCTTCGACAGCGGCTCGGGGTTCGGCGGGTCGAGCAGCAGCGGTGGCGGCAGCGTGGAGACGGGTCTGAGCGTCCCGGAGGTGCTGCTGTTCGGGCTGTTGTGGATCTTCCCGGCGGCGTTCCTGGGCCCGTACCTCCTCCAGATGACGGGCCAGGGAGCCGCGGCCCCCGCGCTTCCCCCGTACGCACCGCTCGCCACGCCCCAGACGCCACCCACCACCCCGACGGTCCCGGCCTCGGCGACCCCGGCCCCGGCGACCCCGGCCCCGGCGGCCCCGGCTCCAGCGACCCCAGCCCCGGCGCCCCCGACCCCGGCGGTCCCGGCACTTCCCGCCTCGACCCCTTCGTACGCCTACCCCCCTCAGCCCACGCACCCCACCCACCCCACTCACCTGGGCCCCCAACCCCCCATCGCCCCCAAGCCGCGCGGCCGGGCCACCGTCTGGGTGGTCACCATTGCCGTCGCCCTCGTCGTCGGCGGTGGTGCCACCGCCGGGGCGTTGCTCTGGAAGGACATGGGCGACGACAAGGCGGGCGGGGCGGGCAAGGACGACAAGCCCGCGGTCAGCCGGACCGACGAGCCGAGCGCGGACCCGAGCGCGGACCCGAACGCGGACCCGAACGGCGCCCCGAGCCCGGCGGCGTCGCAGAGCCCGGAGCCGGGCGACAGCACGGACGCCGGTACGACCGGCGAGTCGAAGGTCCCCGAGGGCACCGAACGGATCACGGACCCCGAGGGCTTCTCCTTCGCGGTGCCCGAGGGATGGACCCGTCAGTCCGTCAACCCCGAGCGCCCCGGACAGATCACCTATGCCGGGTCGACCGGGCGTGAGGAGTTCCTCGTCGGCGTCGTCGCGGACGCGCCCTACACCTCGTACGAGAACTTCCGGAACATCGAGAAGCACACCAAGAAGGCGCCCGACAAGTCCGACTACGAACGCATCCGGATGGAGGAGAACACCTTCCAGGGGCAGGACGGGGCGATCTGGGAGTACACGTACACGGACGACGCGGACCGGACGATCCACGCCGTCAACCAGAGCTACGTCGCGGAGAACGGCACGGAGTACGCGATCCAGCTCTCCTGGCGCGAGGACTTCTGGCCGACGGGTGAGGGCGCGAAGACGCACGCGACCGCACTGGACACCTGGCGCCTCACGGACTGACAGACCGACAGACCGACAGACCGACAGACCGACAGACCGATAGGCCGACGCACCGACGGCCGCGGCCCGCCGCAAAGCTCCGAGCCACGCCCGGAGCCTTGCTGCAGGCTCTCTAAAGAGTGAGCCGGAAGCAGTGGGCCGTGCGCCGCGACGAATCGTCGCCGGGTACTCGCGGGGGAGTGGTGAACGACTCGACGAGCTCCATGCCGAGCCGCCGCGTCACCGCGATGGACCGCTCGTTGTCGGAGATGACCATCGCCACCACGCTCGGCACCCCCGCCGCGCGCAGTCGCTCGACCGTCGCCTCCGCGGCCGCGGACGCGTACCCCTTGCCCCAGGCGGCACGGGCGAGCCGCCAGCCGATCTCGATCTCGCCCACCGGGCCCCAGCTCCTGGGCCAGGGCTGGGCGCCGGTGAAACCGATCGGCTCACCGGCCGGGTCGAGCAAGGTCCACAGGCAGTAGCCCAGTTCGGCGTCGTGTCTGCGCTGCCGGGCGGTCAGCTCCTCGTACATGGAGAGCTCCGCCGACGAGCCGCCGAAGAACTCCATGACCTCGGGGTCGTCGAAGAGCCGGTGCCAGGCAAAGGCGTCCTCGTGGGTGGGGACGCGCAGCTGCACGGCGGGGAGATGCGCGGGCAGGGTCTCGGTCTGCTCGGTCACGTGTGGCCCTTCGGCTGGCTGATCAGTACCGCCTCATAGACTGCCCATATCCCGTGCCGGTCGGCACACAGATTTCGAGCCTTGGGGAGAACCCGCCGTGACCGAGCCGCTCTCCGAACACACCGCGGACGTAATTGTCGTCGGGGCCGGCCCCGCCGGTTCGACGACGGCGTACTACCTGGCGAAGGCCGGCCTCGACGTACTCCTCCTTGAGAAGACCGCGTTTCCGCGGGAAAAGGTGTGCGGTGACGGGCTCACGCCCCGCGCCACCAAGCAGCTGGTCTCCATGGGAATCGACATCTCCGAAGAGGCGGGTTGGCTGCGGAACAAGGGCCTGCGCATCATCGGCGGCGGTGTGCGGCTCCAGCTGGACTGGCCGGAACTCGCCTCTTACCCCGACTACGGCCTCGTGCGGAAGCGCGACGACTTCGACGAGCAGCTCGCCCGGCAGGCGCAGAAGGCGGGCGCCCGCCTGTACGAGCGGTGCAACGTCGGTGAGCCCGTCATCGACGACCGCACGGGCCGCATCACCGGCGTGCACGCCAAGATGGGCGAGGAGAAGACCCCGGTCACCTTCCACGCCCCGCTCGTCGTCGCGGCCGACGGCAACTCCTCGCGGATCTCGCTCGCCATGGGCCTGCACCGACGCGAGGACCGCCCGATGGGCGTCGCGGTCCGCACGTACTTCACCTCGCCCCGCCACGACGACGACTACCTGGAGTCCTGGCTGGAGCTGTGGGACCGCCGCGGACCCGGCGAGGACCGCCTCCTGCCCGGCTACGGCTGGGTCTTCGGCATGGGCGACGGCACGTCCAACGTCGGCCTCGGCATCCTCAACTCGTCCAAGTCGTTCCGCGAGCTGGACTGGCGCGAGGTGCTCAAGGCCTGGTGCGCCTCGATGCCGGAGGACTGGGGCTACACCCCGGAGAACATGACGACGCCGATCCGCGGCGCCGCCCTGCCGATGGCCTTCAACCGCCAGCCGCACTACACGAAGGGCCTGCTGCTCGTCGGCGACGCGGGCGGCCTGGTGAACCCCTTCAACGGCGAGGGCATCGCGTACGCCATGGAATCCGGCCAGATCGCGGCGGACGTCATCGCGCAGGCACACGCGCGTGCCACCCCCGCCCAGCGCGAACTGGCCCTGCAGAACTACCCGCAGACGCTCAAGGAGGTCTACGGCGGCTACTACACGCTGGGCCGTGCCTTCGTGAAGCTCATCGGCAACCCGAGGGTCATGAAGATCGCGACCCAGCGCGGCCTGACCCACCCGGTCCTGATGCGGTTCACCCTGAAGATGCTGGCGAACCTGACGGACCCGATGGGCGGCGACGCGATGGACCGCATCATCAACGGCCTGAGCAAGGTGGCACCGAAGGCGTGAGCCCCGGGGCGCCGTGGGAGAGTCCCGCGGCGCCCTCCAGGCCCAGGTCAGAGCCCCAGTAGCCCGATTTGCCCCATCCGTCGGGCACAAGGCACGCTGGTCGGATGATTTTCATCGCCGTGAAGTTCACCGTCCGCCCCGAGCACAGCGACAGCTGGATCGAGCGGACCGCCGCATTCACCACCGCCACGCGCGCGGAGCCGGGCAACGTCTTCTTCGAGTGGTCCCGCTCCGTCGAGGACCCGAACCAGTTCGTGCTCCTGGAGGCCTTCGCCGACGGGGACGCGGGCGCCGCGCACGTCGGCTCCGACCACTTCAAGGCCGCCATGGAGACGATGGGCGAGCTCATCGCGACCGTTCCGCAGATCGTGAACACCGAGATCGAGGGCAGCGGTTGGTCCGAGATGGCGGAGCTGAAGCCGAAGAACGCGTGAGGAAGACGTGACGAAGGCGTGAGGAACGCCTGAGAAGCCCTCTCAGGGCGCACCAAGGGCCGGAACCCCTCCAGGGGGGTTCCGGCCCTTGGTCGTAGCTCTAAGAGGCCGTCAGAGGACGCGCACGGCACCCGAGGCCGGGTAACCGGACAGGTCCTGGATGACAACGCCCTTGCCGGGGTTGGCGGCGTCCAGGTACTGGCCGTTACCGATGTACACACCGACGTGGTAGGCGGAGCCCTTGCCACCCCAGTAGAGGATGTCGCCGACCTGCAGGTTCGAGGTGCCGACCTCGGTGCCCATCGTCGACTGGTCCTGCGAGACGCGCGGAAGGTCCACGCCCGCCTGCTTGAACGCGGCCTGCACGAGGCTGGAGCAGTCCCAGGCGTTCGGGCCCGAGGCGCCCATCACGTAGGCGTCGCCGAGCTGCGCCTTGAGGAAGCTGATGACCGAGCCGACGCTGCCGCTGGCCGGGGCGACCGAGTCGGAGGCGCTCGTGGAACCGCCACCGGACTGCGTGGAGAGGTCCGTGCGCTCGGCGGAACGCGAGGCGCGCTCCTCCTCCGCCTTCTTCTTCGCGGCGGCCTCGGCCTTGCGCTCGGCCTCGGCCTTCTTCTCGGCCTTCGCGAGGTCCGCCTTGGCCTGCTTGGCGGCCTTGGAGGCGGCCGCGTCCTGCTCGGCGCGCGACTCGTAGCTGTCGGCGGCCTGCTGGGTGGCGTCCGCCGACTGCGCGATCTGTGCGGACAGATCGGTGGAGAGCGTGGGCATCTCGATGGTCTCGGACACCGGCTCGGCCGCGTTAGCCGTACCGGCGGCCGCGGCCACTGCCAGGGTGCTGAGGACGCCACCGGCAACTCCGGCACGCAGGGCAATCTTCGAGGCGCTGCGACGGGGCTTCCGGTGGCTGGGTATGTGAGCGGTGTGGGACATGAGACCAACCGCTATCAGGGACTCAGGGTTCCCTTCAAGAAACGTGTGCTGCGCCACAGTTGCGGATTCCGCGCTTGAATCCCGGGCGTGTCGCTCTTTATTGACGCCGTAACGGGCAATGCGGACAGGGCTGATCACGCCTGTGATCATGGGTTTTCTGCGATACGCCCGAATTGCCCTCGGTCTACCACCCGTTGAGCCCGTTGGCCAAGCCCGGCATATTCGGGGAAGTTGGCCGTGTGGCGCAGGTCACAGTGCCGCCTCCTGGGGATCTCCCTGAGATCTCGCTGAGACATCCCTGAGATCTCCCGCAGATTTCGACACCGGCCCGAGGGGTGAGTCGGGTGGGTCCCCGCGGACGGACGGGTCGCCAATGGGGGGTCGTGGAGATCGCTCGCGGGGGTCGGTCATGAGGGGCGGTCATGAGGGTCGGCCGCGGGGTGCCCGGCGCTAGTGAATCGGCGCACGCGTCCACATCCGTCCACACCTGTGCCGCCAAAGTGTGAACGCGGGTCCTCTACCAAGCGATCCCGTCCAGCGCCAATTTGCTTGCAGACGCCACCGCTTGATAGAGCGACACGCCCTCGACCAGCAATGACGCGCTGAGATGTCACCTCTAGTGATCACTCAGGCGCTTCGCGTATGAAGATCACCGCTCATCCGACTTCATGATCCTTCGTCAGGTGGTGGAGATCACAAAGCCGTTGTCGCACCCCGTGTCGCAGATCACAGACCGCCGGGCATAGGATGCGGGGCAGTTGGGCTTGTGACCTGCTTCACATGTAAGCGATCTTCGATGGGAATCAGGGAGCGGCCCGACGCAACCGCCAACAGTCAGTGCCGACTGAGAGGAGCGAGGAGCGTGAACGCCTATGCGCCCATCCTCGTGCTGGGAGCCCTCGGGGCAGGCTTTGCGATCTTCTCCGTGGTCATGGCCACGCTTATCGGTCCAAAGCGGTACAACCGCGCAAAGCTAGAGGCCTATGAGTGCGGCATCGAGCCGACGCCGACGCCGGCAGGCGGCGGGCGATTCCCCATCAAGTACTACCTGACGGCGATGCTCTTCATCGTCTTCGACATCGAGATCGTCTTCCTCTATCCCTGGGCCGTCACTTTCGACGCGCTGGGGATTTTCGGGCTCGTGGAGATGCTGCTCTTCGTGCTCACCGTCTTCGTTGCGTACGCGTACGTATGGCGACGCGGCGGCCTGGAATGGGACTAAGGGTCTGAGGGGTCAAAGAGCATGGGAATCGAAGAGAAGCTGCCGAGTGGATTTCTGCTGACCACGGTCGAGCAGGCCGCGGGATGGATGCGGAAGTCGTCCGTCTTCCCCGCCACGTTCGGTCTCGCCTGCTGCGCCATCGAGATGATGACGACCGGTGCCGGGCGCTATGACATGGCGCGCTTCGGCATGGAGGTCTTCCGTGGCTCGCCGCGCCAGGCCGACCTGATGATCGTGGCGGGCCGGGTGAGCCAGAAGATGGCGCCGGTGCTGCGGCAGGTCTATGACCAGATGCCGAATCCCAAGTGGGTCATTTCCATGGGGGTTTGCGCGTCATCGGGTGGAATGTTCAACAATTACGCGATTGTGCAGGGCGTGGACCACGTCGTCCCGGTTGACATCTATTTGCCCGGCTGTCCGCCACGCCCCGAGATGCTGTTGGACGCGATTCTCAAGCTCCATCAGAAGATCCAGAACACCAAGCTCGGCGTGAACGCGGAAGAAGCCGCCCGTGAGGCGGAGGAGGCGGCCCTCAAGGCGCTCCCCACCATTGAGATGAAGGGGCTGCTGCGGTGAGCGACGCGCACGACGAGCACCTGAACGGCAACGGCGTACCGGCGCCGCGCGACGAGGCCGGCGAGGTCATCGGCGTACGCAAGGGCATGTTCGGCGCCAACAACGGCGGCGACACGTCCGGCTACGGCGGCCTCGTGCGGACCGTCACCCTGCCCGGCGCTTCCTCGCGCCCCTACGGCGGCTGGTTCGACGAGACCGCGGACGAACTGGAAGGGGCCCTGGAGGAGCAGGGCCTCGTCCCGGAGAACGCCATCGAGAAGACGGTCGTCGACCGCGACGAGATCACCTTCCACATCGAGCGCGAGCACCTCGTCCGCGTGGCCCAGACCCTGCGCGACGACCCGGCCCTGCGCTTCGAGCTCTGCACGGGCGTGAGCGGGGTGCACCTTCCCGGCGACAAGGGCCGCGAGCTGCACGCCGTCTACCACCTGCGCTCGATCACCCACAACCGGCTGATCCGGCTCGAAGTCGGCGTCCCCGAAGCCGATCCGCACCTGCCCTCACTGGTCCCGGTCTATCCGACCAACGACTGGCACGAGCGCGAGGCGTACGACTTCTTCGGCCTGATCTTCGACGGCCACCCGGCGCTCACGCGGATCATGATGCCGGACGACTGGCAGGGCTTCCCGCAGCGCAAGGACTACCCCCTCGGCGGCATCCCCGTCGAATACAAGGGCGCCCAGATCCCGGCTCCGGACCAGCGGAGGTCGTACAGCTGATGTCTGCCACTCAGGGAACATCCCACGCTTCCCCCCGCGAGACGACCGAGGGGACTGTATATACGGTCACCGGCGGCGACTGGGACGAGGTCGTCCAGTCCGCGGCCAAGGCCGACGACGAGCGCATCATCGTCAACATGGGCCCCCAGCACCCGTCCACACACGGTGTGCTCCGGCTCATCCTGGAGATTGAGGGCGAGACCGTCTCCGAGGCCCGCTGCGGCATCGGCTACCTGCACACCGGCATCGAGAAGAACCTCGAATACCGCACGTGGACGCAGGGCACGACGTTCGTCACGCGCATGGACTACCTGACGCCGTTCTTCAACGAGACGGCGTACTGCCTCGGGGTCGAGAAGCTCCTCGGCATCGAGGACCAGATCCCGGACCGCGCCTCCGTCATCCGCGTGCTCCTCATGGAGCTCAACCGCCTCTCCTCGCACCTGGTGTGCATCGCCACCGGCGGCATGGAACTCGGCGCGACCACGATCATGATCTACGGATTCCGGGATCGTGAACTCGTTCTCGATGTCTTCGAGCTCATCACCGGCCTGCGGATGAACCACGCGTACGTCCGGCCCGGCGGCCTCGCCCAGGACCTGCCGCCCGGCACGGTGGACCAGCTGCGCGAGTTCGTGAAGACGATGAAGAAGAACATCCCCGAGTACGACAAGCTCGCCACCGGGAACCCCATCTTCAAGGCCCGCATGCAGGACGTCGGCTATCTCGACCTCGCGGGCTGTATGGCCCTCGGCGCCACCGGACCGGTCCTGCGCTCGGCGGGCCTCCCGCACGACCTGCGCAAGTCCCAGCCCTACTGCGGATACGAGAACTACGAGTTCGACATCCCGACCGCCGACACCTGCGACTCCTACGGACGCTTCCTGATCCGCCTGGAGGAGATGCGGCAGTCGCTGCGCATCATCGAGCAGTGCATCGACCGGCTCGCCCCCGGACCGGTCATGGTCGAGGACAAGAAGATCGCCTGGCCCGCCCAACTGGCCCTCGGCCCGGACGGCCTCGGCAACTCGCTCGACCACATCAAGAAGATCATGGGCACCTCCATGGAGTCCCTCATCCACCACTTCAAGCTGGTGACCGAGGGATTCCGGGTCCCGCCCGGACAGACGTACACAGCGGTCGAGTCGCCCAAGGGCGAGCTCGGCGTGCACGTCGTGTCCGACGGTGGCACCCGCCCCTACCGGGTCCACTTCCGCGACCCGTCCTTCACCAACCTGCAGGCCATGGCGGCGATGTGCGAGGGCGGCCAGGTCGCCGACGTCATCGTCGCCGTCGCGTCCATCGACCCCGTGATGGGAGGCGTCGACCGGTGACCACCACCCCTTCGGAGCAGGGCGCGGGCGTCAGCCTGGGCATGCCCCAACTCCCCGCCCCCGACTACCCGGCCGATGTGCGGGCCCGCCTTGAGGTGGATGCCAAGGACGTCATCGCGCGCTACCCGGACTCCCGGTCCGCCCTCCTCCCGCTGCTGCACCTGGTGCAGTCCGAGGAGGGCCACGTCACGCGCACGGGCATGCGGTTCTGCGCCGAGATGCTGGGCCTGACCACGGCAGAGGTCACGGCCGTCGCGACCTTCTACACCATGTACCGCCGCAAGCCGTCCGGTGACTACCAGGTCGGCGTCTGCACCAACACGCTGTGCGCGGTCATGGGCGGCGACGCGATCTTCGACGAACTCAAGGAGCACCTGGCCGTCGGCAACGACGAGACGACCGGGGACGGCAAGATCACCCTTGAGCACATCGAGTGCAACGCCGCCTGCGACTTCGCCCCCGTGGTGATGGTCAACTGGGAGTTCTTCGACAACCAGACCCCGGAGTCCGCCAAGCGGCTCGTCGACGACCTGCGCGACGGCAAGGTCGTCCGGCCCACCCGCGGGGCGCCCTTGTGCACGTACAAGGAGACGGCCCGGATCCTGGCGGGCTTCCCGGACGAGCGGCCCGGCGCCGTCGAGGCGAGCGGTGGCGCGGGCCCCGCATCGCTGATCGGACTGCGCCTGGCCAAGGGCGAGGAGCCGCAGCCGCGCGTGGTCCACCCGCGCACGGGAGGCCCTCAGGACGAGGCCCCCGCCGAGCACCTCAGCTCGCACGACGCGCCGCAGAAGACCTCGGCGTCCGACCCGGCGCACCCGGCGGGGCCGACCGCCGAGGAGGGGGAGTGATGACCTTGGCAGCCGAGATCGACAACGAGACCAGCCCCGAGAAGCTGCTGGCACCGGTGCTTTCGGCCTTCTGGGACGAGGAGAAGTCCTGGACGCTGGACACCTACCGACGGCACGAGGGGTACGAAGGCCTGCGCAAGGCGCTCGCCATGGCTCCGGACGACGTCATCGCGTACGTGAAGGACTCCGGGCTGCGGGGCAGGGGCGGCGCGGGATTCCCCACCGGAATGAAGTGGCAGTTCATTCCGCAGGGAGACGGCAAGCCGCACTATCTAGTTGTCAACGCCGACGAATCGGAGCCGGGGACCTGCAAGGACATCCCGCTCCTCTTCGCGAACCCGCATTCCCTCATCGAGGGGATCGTGATCGCTTGTCACGCGATCAGGTCGTCGCATGCCTTCATCTATCTGCGGGGTGAAGTCGTCCCCGTACTGCGCAGGTTGCACGAGGCGGTCCGCGAGGCCTATGCGGCGGGCTACCTCGGGAAGAACGTGCTGGGCAGCGGGCTCGATCTCGAACTCACCGTGCACGCGGGCGCGGGCGCGTACATCTGTGGTGAAGAGACCGCACTGCTCGACTCGCTCGAAGGCCGCCGCGGCCAACCGCGACTGCGTCCCCCCTTCCCTGCCGTCGCGGGCCTCTACGCATGCCCCACTGTTGTCAATAACGTCGAGTCCATCGCGTCCGTTCCCGCGATCCTGAATCGGGGGAAAGACTGGTTCAAGTCGATGGGCAGCGAGAAGTCGCCCGGCTTCACCCTCTATTCGCTGAGCGGGCACGTCACCAACCCCGGCCAGTACGAGGGGCCGCTCGGCATCACGCTGCGCCAGCTGCTCGACATGAGCGGCGGCATGCGCGCCGGGCACCGGCTCAAGTTCTGGACACCGGGCGGCTCCTCGACGCCGATGTTCACCGACGAGCACCTCGACGTTCCCCTCGACTACGAGGGCGTCGGCGCCGCCGGATCGATGCTCGGCACGAAGGCGCTGCAGTGCTTCGACGAGACGACGTGCGTCGTGCGGGCCGTGACCCGCTGGACCGAGTTCTACGCCCACGAGTCCTGCGGCAAGTGCACGCCCTGCCGCGAAGGAACGTACTGGCTGGTGCAGTTGCTCCGGGACATCGAGGCCGGCAAGGGCGTCATGGCCGACCTGGACAAGCTGAACGACATCGCCGACAACATCAACGGCAAGTCCTTCTGCGCCCTGGGCGACGGCGCGGCCTCGCCGATCTTCTCCTCGCTGAAGTACTTCCGTGCGGAGTACGAGCAGCACATCACCGGCAAGGGCTGCCCCTTCGACCCGGCCAAGTCGACTCTCTGGGCCGACAGGCCCGCTGAAAGCGCGCAGGTGAACGCATGACAGTGACCACCAACAACGCTCCCTCCGGGGGCGGGGAGGCGGCGGTTCCGCCGGCGGATCTCGTCTCGCTGACCATCGACGGCATCGAGATCAGCGTCCCCAAGGGGACCTTGGTCATCCGGGCCGCCGAGCTGCTCGGCATCGAGATCCCGCGGTTCTGCGACCACCCGCTGCTCGACCCGGCGGGCGCCTGCCGCCAGTGCATCGTCGAGGTGGAGGGCCAGCGCAAGCCGATGGCGTCCTGCACCATCACGTGCACCGACGGCATGGTCGTGAAGTCGCAGCTGACCTCGGCCGTCGCCGAGAAGTCGCAGCGCGGCGTGATGGAGCTGCTGCTCATCAACCACCCGCTGGACTGCCCCGTCTGCGACAAGGGCGGCGAGTGCCCGCTGCAGAACCAGGCGATGCAGGTCGGCGACTCGGACACCCGCTTCGAGGGCAAGAAGCGGACGTACGAGAAGCCGGTGCCGATCTCCACCCAGGTGCTGCTCGACCGTGAGCGGTGCGTGCTCTGTGCGCGCTGCACCCGCTTCAGCAACCAGGTCGCGGGCGACCCGATGATCGAACTCATCGAGCGCGGCGCCCTCCAGCAGGTCGGCACCGGTGAGGGCGACCCCTTCGAGTCGTACTTCTCCGGGAACACGATTCAGATCTGCCCGGTCGGCGCGCTGACCTCGGCGGCGTATCGCTTCCGCTCCCGGCCCTTCGACCTGGTGTCGTCGCCCTCGGTGTGCGAGCACTGCTCGGGCGGCTGCGCGACGCGCACGGACCACCGGCGCGGCAAGGTCATGCGCCGGCTCGCCGCGGACGACCCCGAGGTCAACGAGGAGTGGATGTGCGACAAGGGACGCTTCGGCTTCCGTTACGCGCAGCGCCCCGACCGGCTGACGACACCTCTGGTGCGCAACGCCTCGACCGGTGAACTGGAGCCCGCCAGCTGGCCCGAGGCCCTGGAGGTCGCGGCCCGCGGTCTCGCCGCCGCGCGCGGCCGGACCGGGGTCCTCGTCGGCGGCCGCCTCACCGTGGAGGACGCCTACGCGTACAGCAAGTACGCGCGCGTGGCGCTCGACACGAACGACATCGACTTCCGCGCGCGCGTGCACAGCGGCGAGGAGGCCGACTTCCTCGCGGCCCGGGTGGCGGGCCGGGGCCGGGACCTCGACGGGACGGGCGTCACGTACGCCTTCCTGGAGAAGGCGCCCGCCGTGCTGCTCGCCGGTTTCGAGTCCGAGGAGGAGGCGCCCGGCGTCTTCCTGAGGCTGCGCAAGGCCTGGCGCAAGCACGGCCAGCGCACCTTCTCCCTCGCGCCGTTCGCGACCCGGGGTCTGGAGAAGGCGGGCGGCACGCTGCTGCCCGCGGCGCCGGGCACCGAGACCGAGTGGCTGGACGCGCTCGCGGCGGGCGTCGGCCTGGAGGCTCCCGGCACCGAGGCGTCCGAGGCGCTGCGCACCGAAGGGGCGGTCATCGTCGTCGGTGAGCGGCTCGCGGCCGTGCCCGGCGCCCTCACCGCCGCCGTGCGGGCCGCCGCCGCGACCGGCGCCCGGCTGGTGTGGATCCCGCGCAGGGCCGGGGAGCGTGCCGCCGTCGAGGTGGGCGCGCTGCCGTCGCTGCTGCCCGGCGGGCGTCCGGCCACCGACCCGCGCGCGCGGGACGAGGTCGCGGCCGCCTGGGGCGTCGCCGAACTCCCGCACCGCCACGGCCGCGACACCGGTCAGATCATCGAGGCCGCCGCGACCGGCGAGCTCGGCGCCCTCCTGGTGGCGGGTGTCGAGGTCGCCGACCTGCCGGACCCGGCACGCGCGCGTGCGGCGCTGGACGAGGTCGGCTTCCTGGTCTCGCTCGAGCTGCGGCCCAGCGAGGTCACGGACCGGGCCGACGTGGTCCTGCCCGTCGCCGCCGTCGCCGAGAAGCCGGGCACCTTCCTCAACTGGGAGGGCCGTGCACGGATGTTCGACGCCGCGCTGAAGCCGGACCAGATGACGCGCAGGCTGGCGCCCACCGACGCGCGCGTGCTGCACATGCTTGCCGACGCCGGGGACATCCACCTGGGCCTGCCCGACCTGCTGACCCTGCGCCGCGAGCTGGACCGGCTCGGCGGCTGGGACGGCCCGCCCGTCTCCCACCACCGCCCTTCCGACGAGGCGCTGCACGCCGCCCCTTCCTATTACGCCACGGACCCCCTGGAGACCGGCACCCAGCCACCGCGGCCCGCCGCGGGCGAGGCCGTCCTCTCGGGCCACCGGCTGCTGCTCGACCAGGGCCGTCTGCAGGACGGCGACGAAGCGCTGGCCGGTACGCGGCACGCCGCCCACGCGCGCGTGTCCGCTGCCACCGCGGCGGAGTCGGGCCTTCAGGACGGCGACCTCCTGTCGGTCGCCGGACCGGCAGGGACGACCGAACTCCCGCTCCAGATCACGGAGATGCCCGACCGCGTGGTCTGGCTGCCGCTGAACTCGACCGGGGGAGGCGTCACGTCGGACACCGGCGCCCGCCCCGGCGACCTCGTCCGCATCGGCCCGGCGGTCCTGCCGGAGCCCACTGAGGCCCCGGAGGTGACGTCGTGACGCACACGCTGGTGCCGCTTGCGGCGGAAGACCTGTCCATGTTCGGCCGTGACCCCTGGTGGCTGGTCGCCTTCAAGGCGGTCTTCTGCTTCGCGTTCCTGATGGTGACGGTCCTCCTCGCCATCGTGTGGGAGCGCAAGGTCGTCGCCTGGATGCAGCTGCGCATCGGCCCCAACCGGAACGGTCCCTGGGGCCTGCTGCAGTCCCTCGCGGACGGCGTCAAGCTGATGCTCAAGGAAGACGTGATCGTCAAGCGTGCGGACAAGGTGGTCTACATCCTTGCTCCGGTCATCGCGGCGATCCCGGCCTTCATGGCGATCGCGGTGATCCCGTTCGGGCCCGCGGGCAACGAAGTCTCGATCTTCGGCCACCGCACCACGATGCAGCTCACCGACCTGCCGATCGCGATGCTCTACATCCTCGCGGTGGCCTCTGTCGGCATCTACGGCATCGTGCTCGCGGGCTGGAGCTCCGGGTCGACGTACCCGCTCCTCGGCGGTCTGCGGTCCTGCGCGCAGATGATCTCGTACGAGATCGCGAT
Organism: Streptomyces sp. NPDC004732; assembly: GCF_040609235.1. NCBI lineage: Bacteria > Bacillati > Actinomycetota > Actinomycetes > Kitasatosporales > Streptomycetaceae > Streptomyces > Streptomyces sp. NPDC004732. The sequence goes on along the minus strand of NZ_JBEXJR010000002.1, from coordinate 801,992 downwards.
GGGTGCGGCCTTCGCCTCCGTCTTCCTCTACTCGGGTTCGATGTCGACGTCGGCGATCGTCGAGGCGCAGGCGGACCGCTGGTACGTACTGCTGCTGCCCGTCTCTTTCATCATCTACATCGTGACGATGATCGGCGAGACGAACCGTGCGCCGTTCGACATGCCGGAGTCCGAGGGCGACCTCGTCGGTGGCTTCAACACCGAGTACTCCTCCATCAAGTTCGCGATGTTCATGCTCGCCGAGTACATCAACATGGTTACCGTCTCGGCGGTGTCGGCCACGCTCTTCCTGGGCGGCTGGCGGGCGCCGTATCCGATCAGCACGTTCTGGGAGGGCGCGAACCACGGCTGGTGGCCGATGCTCTGGTTCGTGATCAAGGTCCAGCTGCTGCTGTTCTTCTTCATCTGGCTGCGCGGCTCGCTGCCCCGCGTCCGTTACGACCAGCTGATGAAGCTCGGCTGGAAGGTCCTGATCCCGGTCTCGGTCGTCTGGCTGATGCTGGTCGCCACGGTCAGGGCGATGCGGAACGAGGACTACGAATTCACCTCGATCGCGCTCTATGTCGGCGGCGGCGTCATCGCGTTGCTGCTGCTCTCCGTCGTCGTCGACATCTTCCGCGACAAGCGCGAGAAGGAAGCCGCCGCGGAGGAGGAGAAGCCGGTCGCCTTCGACCCGATGGCGGGCGGCTTCCCGGTGCCGCCGCTGCCAGGCCAGAGCCTGCCACCCGTCCCGCGCCGACGCTCGCGCCAGGAGCGGGAGTTGATTGTCAGTGGTGGCCCGGATACTCAAAGTGACGGATCCCGAAGTGACGGAAAGGAGGCGTCCGATGGCTGAGTCGAACCAGGAGTCACACGAATCGAACCAATCGAACCAGGGGTTCCAGAACCCTGTCGCGGGCTTCGGCGTGACCTTCAAGGCCATGTTCAAGAAGCGGCTGACCGAGCAGTATCCGGAGCAGCAGAAGACCACTGCTCCCCGCTTCCACGGCAGGCACCAGCTGAACCGCCATCCGGACGGCCTGGAGAAGTGCGTCGGCTGTGAGCTCTGCGCCTGGGCCTGTCCCGCGGACGCCATCTATGTGGAGGGCGCGGACAACACGGACGAGGAGAGGTACTCGCCCGGTGAGCGGTACGGCCGCGTCTACCAGATCAACTACGCCCGCTGCATCCTGTGCGGACTGTGCATCGAGGCGTGCCCCACGCGCGCGTTGACGATGACGAACCAGTTCGAGCTGGCCGACACCAGCCGCGAGAACCTCATCTACACCAAGGAGCAGCTGCTCGCCGGTCTCGAAGAGGGCATGGTCGACTCGCCGCACTCCATCTTCCCCGGCACGGACGAGCAGGACTACTACCGGGGCCTGGTGACCGAGGCCGCCCCCGGGACCGTCCCTCAGGTCGCCCTCTCCAAGGGGGAGACGCCTCAAGAGGCGGCCGCGGACTTCGGAGACGGCGAGCCCGCCTCGGAGAAGGTGGTCGGCCGATGACGCAGCTCGCCGCCTACTCGACCTCCACCGGCGAGGCCTTCCAGTTCTGGGTGCTCGGCACGGTCGCGGTGATCGGCGCCCTGTGCACCATCCTCATGAAGAAGGCCGTGCACAGCGCGCTCTGCCTGGCCGGGACGATGATCATCCTCGCGGTGTTCTACCTGGCCAACGGCGCGTACTTCCTGGGCATCGTCCAGATCGTCGTCTACACCGGCGCGATCATGATGCTCTTCCTCTTCGTGGTCATGCTCGTCGGCGTCACCGCCGCCGACTCCCTGACGGAGACCATCAAGGGGCAGCGCTGGCTGGCCCTCCTCTGCGGGCTCGGCTTCGCGGTGCTGCTCTTCGCGGGCATCGGCAACGCCTCGGTGAAGGAGTTCAACGGCCTCGGCAAGGCGAACGCAGGCGGCAATGTGGAGGGCCTCGCGGGGCTCATCTTCACCAAGTACGTCTTCGCCTTCGAGATCACCGGCGCCCTGCTCATCACGGCGACGGTCGGCGCGATGGTGCTCACCCACCGCGAGCGCACGGAGCGTGCCAAGACCCAGCGCGAGCTGTCCGAGGAGCGTGTGCGCGAGGGCAAGCACCTGCCGCCGCTGCCCGCTCCGGGTGTGTACGCACGGCACAACGCCGTGGACATCGCGGGCCTGCTCCCCGACGGCACCCCGTCGGAGCTCACGGTCAACAAGACGCTGCGTGAGCGCGGCCAGATCCGCGACGTGTCGAACGAGGCGCTGGACGACCTGCGGGCTCTGGAGCAGCGCTCCACCGATCGCCTGGAGCGGCCCGACCTGCGGCGCAGCGACATCGGGCGGACCGAGGAGGCGTCGAAGTGAACCCCGTCAATTACCTGTACCTCGCGGCGCTGTTGTTCACGATCGGCGCGACCGGCGTGCTCATCAGGCGGAACGCGATCGTGGTGTTCATGTGCATCGAGCTCATGCTCAACGCCTGCAACCTCGCGTTCGTGGCCTTCTCCCGGATGCACGGCAACCTCGACGGCCAGATCATCGCGTTCTTCACGATGGTCGTCGCCGCCGCGGAGGTCGTGGTCGGACTCGCGATCATCGTGTCGCTCTTCCGCTCCCGCCACTCGGCCTCGGTCGACGACGCCAGCCTGATGAAGCTCTGAGGGGTCGCTGAATCGTGGAGAACTTGATTGCGCTGCTCGTCGCGGCGCCTCTGCTCGGAGCGGCCGTACTGCTGTGCGGCGGGCGGGCACTGGACCGCGCGGGCCACTGGCTCGGCACGCTGCTGGCGGCCGCCTCCTTCGTCATCGCCGTGGTGCTCTTCTCGGACATGCTGGGCAAGGGCGCCGAGGAGCGCTCGCTGTCGCAGCACCTGTTCAGCTGGGTGCCCGTGGAGGGCTTCCAGGCGGATGTCGCCTTCCAGCTCGACCAGTTGTCGATGACGTTCGTCCTGCTCATCTCCGGTGTGGGCACCCTGATCCACATCTACTCGATCGGGTACATGGAGCACGACGAGCGGCGCCGCCGCTTCTTCGGCTACCTGAACCTGTTCCTCGCGGCGATGCTCCTCCTTGTCCTCGCCGACAACTACCTGCTCCTGTACGTCGGATGGGAGGGCGTGGGCCTCGCCTCGTACCTCCTGATCGGCTTCTGGCAGCACAAGCCCAGCGCGGCCACCGCCGCGAAGAAGGCCTTCCTGGTCAACAGGGTCGGCGACGTGGGCCTCTCGATCGCCATCATGCTGATGTTCACCACCTTCGGGACCTTCGCCTTCGGGCCGGTCCTGGAGGCCACGGCGGACACCAGCGAGGGCAAGCTCACCGCCATCGGCCTGATGCTGCTGCTCGCCGCGTGCGGCAAGTCCGCACAGGTGCCGCTGCAGTCCTGGCTCGGTGACGCGATGGAGGGCCCGACCCCGGTCTCGGCCCTGATCCACGCCGCCACGATGGTGACCGCGGGCGTGTACTTGATCGTCCGCTCCGGCGCGATCTTCAACGGCGCGCCGGACGCACAGCTCGTCGTCACCGTCGTCGGAGCGGTCACGCTCCTGTTCGGTGCGATCGTCGGTTGCGCGAAGGACGACATCAAGAAGGCCCTCGCCGGGTCGACGATGTCCCAGATCGGGTACATGATCCTGGCCGCGGGCCTCGGCCCCATCGGCTACGTCTTCGCGATCATGCACCTGGTCACGCACGGCTTCTTCAAGGCCGGGCTCTTCCTCGGCGCCGGATCGGTCATGCACGGCATGAACGACGAGGTCGACATGAGGAAGTACGGCGGCCTCCGGAAGTACATGCCGGTCACCTTCGTGACCTTCGGTCTCGGCTATCTCGCGATCATCGGCTTCCCCGGTCTGTCCGGCTTCTTCTCCAAGGACAAGATCATCGAGGCGGCGTTCGCCAAGGGCGGCACGGAGGGCTGGATCCTCGGTTCGGTGGCGCTTCTGGGCGCGGCCATCACCGCGTACTACATGACGCGCGTGATGATCATGACCTTCTTCGGAGAGAAGCGCTGGCAGCCGGATGCCGACGGCAACGAGCCGCACCCGCACGAGTCGCCGAAGTCCATGACCATCCCGATGATCGTGCTCGCCTTCGGGTCGGTGTTCGCGGGTGGCTTCTTCAGCATCGGCGACCGCTTCATGCACTGGCTGGAGCCGGTCACCAAGCACGACCACGGCGACTCGCCGCTGAGTGCGACCACGGTCACGGGCGCCACCATGGTGGTCCTCGTCATCGGCGTCGCCCTCGCCTATGTGCAGTACGGACGCAAGCCCGTCCCGGTCACCGCCCCGCGCGGCTCGGTGCTCACCCGCGCCGCCCGCCGCGACCTCCTCCAGGACGACTTCAACCACGTCGTCCTGGTGCGCGGCGGCGAACACCTCACGCGGTCCCTGGTCTACGTCGACCACACCCTGGTCGACGGCGTCGTCAACGGCACGGCGGCCTCGGTCGGCGGCCTCTCCGGACGGCTGCGCAAACTGCAGAACGGCTACGCCCGCTCCTACGCGGTCTCGATGTTCGGCGGCGCTGCGGTGCTCATCGCCGCGACCCTGCTGATGAGGGCGGTCTGATACCGATGTCCTTTCCCCTCCTGACAGCGACGGCGGTCCTGCCCGCGGTCGGCGCGATCGCCACGGCAGCCGTTCCGGCCGCCCGGCGGACCGCCGCCAAGTGGCTCGCACTGCTCGTCTCGCTCGCCACGCTCGGCCTCGCGGTCACCGTGCTCGTGCGGTTCGACCCCGACGGCGACCGCTATCAACTGACCGAATCGCACGCCTGGATCAAGGAGTTCGGGGTGCGGTACGAGCTCGGGGTCGACGGCATCGCCGTCGCGCTCCTCGCGCTCACCGCGCTCCTGATCCCGTTCATCATCCTGGCGGGCTGGCACGACGCGGATCCCTTGGAGACCAAGTCGTCGCGCTGGCGGCCGACCCAGGGCTTCTTCGCCCTGATCCTGGCCGTCGAGGCGATGGTGATCATCTCCTTCGAGGCCACCGACGTCTTCCTCTTCTACATCTTCTTCGAAGCCATGCTCATCCCGATGTACTTCCTCATCGGCGGCTTCGGAGACCGCGCCCACGCGGGCTCGGACGAGAACGCCTCGGCCCAACGCTCGTACGCGGCTGTCAAGTTCCTCCTCTACAACCTCGTCGGCGGCCTCATCATGCTGGCCGCCGTCATCGGGCTCTATGTAGTGGCGGGCAACTTCTCCCTCCAGGAGATCTCCGCCGCGCGCGCGGACGGCTCGCTCGACATGGCGACCAACACGGAGCGGCTGCTCTTCCTCGGCTTCTTCTTCGCCTTCGCGGTGAAGGCGCCGCTGTGGCCGCTGCACACCTGGCTGCCGAACGCGATGGGCGAGTCCACCGCCCCGGTCGCCGTACTGATCACGGCCGTCGTCGACAAGGTCGGCACGTTCGCGATGCTGCGGTTCTGCCTCGGGCTCTTCCCGGAGGCGAGCGACTGGGCGACGCCGGTCGTCCTCGTCCTCGCGCTGATCAGCATCATCTACGGCGCGCTGCTCGCGGTCGGCCAGCGCGACATCAAGCGCCTGGTGGCGTACGCGTCGATCTCGCACTTCGGCTTCATCGTCCTCGGCATCTTCGCGATGACCTCCCAGGGCCAGTCCGGCGCGACGCTCTACATGGTCAACCACGGCATCTCGACCGCCGCCCTGATGCTGGTGGCCGGGTTCCTGATCTCGCGCCGCGGCTCGCGGCTGATCGCGGACTACGGAGGAGTGCAGAAGGTCGCCCCGGTGCTCGCAGGCACCTTCCTGATCGGCGGCCTGGCCACGCTGTCGCTTCCCGGGCTCGCGCCGTTCGTGAGTGAATTCCTGGTCCTGGTCGGCGCGTTCGCCCGCTATCCGGTGGTCGGGATCATCGCGACCGTCGGCATCGTGCTCGCCGCGCTGTACACGCTCGTCCTCTACCAGCGGACGATGACCGGCCCCGTGAAGGCGGAGGTCTCGGCCATGCCCGATCTGCGGGTGCGTGAACTGGTCGTCGTCGCTCCGCTGATCGCCCTCCTGATCGGCCTCGGCGTCTACCCGAAGCCGCTCACCGATCTGGTGAACCCGGCGGTCGAGCACACGATGTCCGACGTGCAGAAGAAGGACCCCCAGCCCGATGTGGAGGCGGCCAAGTGAGCGCATCAGCCGTCCACAGCCTGTGGACAACTGCGGCCGATCCGATCGACAAGATCGACGCGCCCAATATCGAGTATGGGCAGCTCTCGCCGATGTTGATCGTCATCGGCGCGGCCGTCATCGGAGTGCTCATCGAAGCCTTCGTCCCGCGCAAGACCCGTTACTACGCCCAGCTGTTCCTCTCCGTGGTCGCCCTGGCCGCCGCCTTCGCCGCGGTGGTCGGGCTCGCGGCCCGCGGCTTCGGCACCACCAAGGCGCAGATCGCCGCGATGGGCGCCATCGCGGTCGACGGCCCCGCGCTCTTCCTGCAGGGCACGATCCTGCTCACGGGCATCTTCGTGATCTTCACCTTCGCGGAGCGGCGCCTCGACCCGGAGGCGCACGGCAACCGCGTCGACTCGTTCGTGGCGCAGGCCGGAGCCGTACCGGGCAGTGAGGGCGAACAGGCCGCCACCAAGGCCGGGTTCGCCACCACCGAGGTGTTCCCGCTGGCGCTCTTCGCCATCGGCGGCATGCTCGTCTTCCCCGCGGCCAACGACCTCCTGACGCTCTTCATCGCGCTGGAAGTCTTCTCCCTGCCGCTGTACCTGCTGTGCGCGCTCGCCCGGCGCAAGCGCCTGATGTCGCAGGAATCCGCCGTCAAGTACTTCCTGCTCGGCGCGTTCGCCTCGGCATTCACGCTCTTCGGCATCGCGCTCCTCTACGGGTACGCGGGTTCCGTGTCGTACGCGACGATCGCGGACGTCGTCGAGGGCAACGTCAAGACCGTGGACCCGGCGCTCGCCGACACCATGGGCAACGACGCGCTGCTCCTCATCGGCGTCGCGATGGTGGTGATGGGGCTGCTCTTCAAGGTGGGCGCGGTGCCGTTCCACATGTGGACCCCGGACGTGTACCAGGGCGCCCCGACGCCGGTCACCGGCTTCATGGCGGCGGCGACGAAGGTGGCCGCGTTCGGCGCGCTCCTCCGGCTCCTCTACGTGGTGCTGCCCGGTCTGCGCTGGGACTGGCGCCCGGTCATGTGGGGCGTCGCGGTCATCACGATGCTGGGCGGCGCGATCATCGCGATCACGCAGACCGACATCAAGCGGCTCCTCGCGTACTCGTCCATCGCGCACGCCGGTTTCATCCTCGCCGGTGTCATCGCCACCACCCCGGACGGCATCTCCTCCGTCCTCTTCTACCTGGCTGCCTACTCCTTCGTGACCGTCGGCGCCTTCGCCGTCGTCACGCTGGTGCGGGACGCGGGGGGCGAGGCCACGCACCTGTCCAAGTGGGCGGGGCTCGGCCGGCGGTCTCCGCTGGTGGCCGCGGTCTTCGCGGTCTTCCTCCTCGCCTTCGCGGGCATTCCGCTGACCTCCGGGTTCACCGGAAAATTCGCGGTCTTCAAGGCCGCGGCGGAGGGCGGCGCGGGACCGCTGGTCGTGGTCGGTGTGCTGTCGTCGGCGATCGCCGCGTTCTTCTACATCCGCGTGATCGTCCTGATGTTCTTCAGCGAGCCGAAGGCGGACGGCCCCACGGTCGCCGTGCCCTCGCCGCTGACGATGACGGCGATCGGCGTGGGCGTCGCGGTGACGCTGGTGCTGGGTGTGGCCCCGCAGTACTTCCTGGATCTTGCGAACCAGGCCGGGGTCTTCGTCCGGTAGCCCCTTCCATTTCGAACACACGTTGCCGCCCGGCATCCCGAGAAGGGGTGCCGGGCGGCGGCCTGTGGATAACTGTCCGGGGTGTCGGTGGGGAGCCCTATCGTGGAGGCAGTGGTCGAGGCAGGACGTACGGCGGGGGACAGGGCGATGGATGGGACCAAGGGCATGAGCGAGGTGACGGCGTCGGTACCGACGCCGGGCGCGGCAACCGGCAGCACCGTGACGGAGAGCGACGCCCTGCGCACGCTCCACCGCGTCTTCGGTTATGACGCCTTCCGCGGCGAGCAGGAACCGATCATCGAGCACGTGGTGGGCGGCGGGGACGCAGTCGTCCTCATGCCGACCGGTGGCGGCAAGTCCCTCTGCTATCAGATTCCGGCCCTGGTCAGGCCGGGCACCGGCGTCGTGATCTCCCCGCTCATCGCGCTGATGCAGGACCAGGTGGACGCGCTGCGGGCGCTCGGCGTGCGCGCCGGGTTCATCAACTCCACGCAGGACTTCGACGAGCGGCGCGTGATGGAGGCGGAGCTCCTCGCGGGCGAGCTCGACGTGCTCTATCTGGCGCCGGAGCGGCTGCGCCTGGACGCGACCCTGGACCTTCTCGGCCGGGCCAAGATCTCCGTCTTCGCCATCGACGAGGCGCACTGCGTCGCCCAGTGGGGCCACGACTTTCGGCCCGACTATCTCGCGCTCTCGCTCCTCGGGGAGCGCTGGCCGGACGTGCCGCGGATCGCCCTGACCGCCACGGCCACCGATGCCACGCACCGGGAGATCACCCAGCGGCTCGGCATGCCCGACGCCAAGCACTTCGTGGCGAGCTTCGACCGGCCCAACATCCAGTACCGCATCGTGCCGAAGGCCGAGCCGAAGAAGCAGCTCCTCGCCTTCCTGAAGGAGGAGCACGCGGGCGACGCCGGGATCGTCTACTGCCTCTCGCGCAATTCGGTGGAGAAGACCGCCGAGTTCCTGTGCAAGAACGGCATCGAGGCCGTCCCGTACCACGCGGGTCTGGACGGCGGCACGCGCGCGACGAACCAGTCCCGCTTCCTGCGCGAGGAAGGCCTCGTCGTCTGCGCCACGATCGCCTTCGGCATGGGCATCGACAAGCCGGACGTCCGCTTCGTCGCCCACCTCGACCTGCCCAAGTCGGTCGAGGGGTACTACCAGGAGACGGGCCGCGCGGGCCGTGACGGCCAGCCCTCCACGGCGTGGATGGCCTATGGCCTCCAGGACGTCGTGCAGCAGCGCAAGCTGATCCAGGGCGGCGAGGGCGACGAGGCGTTCCGCCGCCGCGCCTCCTCCCATCTGGACTCGATGCTGGCGCTCTGCGAGACCGCCCAGTGCCGCCGCGCCCAGCTCCTGACCTACTTCGGCCAGGAATCGGCCGCGCAGTCCTGCGGCAACTGCGACACCTGCCTGACCCCGCCCGAGACCTGGGACGGCACGGTGGCGGCGCAGAAGGTGCTCTCCACGGTCGTGCGCCTGAAGCGCGAGCGCGGTCAGAAGTTCGGCGCGGGCCAGATCATCGACATCCTCCTCGGCAAGAAGACCGCGAAGATCATCCAGTTCGACCACGACCAGCTCTCGGTCTTCGGAATCGGCGAGGAGCTGGCGGAGGCCGAGTGGCGGGGCGTGATCCGGCAGCTCCTCGCCCAGGGCCTGATCGCGGTCGAGGGGGAGTACGGCACGCTGGTCCTCACCGAGACGAGCAGCTCCGTCCTGGGCCGGGAGCGCGAGGTGCGGCTGCGCAAGGAGCCGAAGCGGGCTCCGGCGGCGCGGTCCTCCAAGGGCGAGCGCAAGGCGAAGTCGGCGGCGGCGGTCGCCGAGCTGCCCCAGGAAGTGGTCCCGCTCTTCGAGGCGCTCCGGGCCTGGCGCGCCGCTCAGGCGAAGGAGCAGGGCGTCCCCGCGTATGTGATCTTCCACGACGCGACCCTCCGCGAGATCGCGACCCTGCGACCCGCGTCCGTGTCGGACCTGTCGGGCATCAGCGGAGTGGGCGAGAAGAAGCGGGCGACGTACGGCGAGGGTGTGGTCGGAGTCGTCGCGGAGTTCCAGGGCGGGGCACCTGCGGTCGTTGAGGCTTCGGGTGCGCCGTCGTCGAGCGGGCCTTCTGGCGGGGCCGAGCGGCTGATGAGCGATGAGGTGGAGCCGGACTGGGGGGATGAGGAGCCGGACTGGACCTCATAAGGGCTTCGCCTCAGCGCCCCCGGCCCGGCGGGCGCTCTAGGTCTCCTCGATGTCACGAATGATCTCGGTGAGGTCCAGCGAGATCGGGAAAGGTACGGAGACCTTGAGGTCGTCGTGGAAGATCCCTGTGGGTGCGTATTGACGGGACGCGGGTTCCAGCTCGAACACGTAGACCACAGGGCGGCCCTTGTCGTTCTCCACGCGCCAGAAGTGAGCCACTCCGGCCTGCGCGTACTTCCGTGGCTTGGCCTCGCGGTCACGGACTTCTGAGTCGGGAGAGACCACCTCGATCGCCAGGATGACGTCCTCCGCCTTGAACTGGGTCTGGCTGGGACCAGTGACCGCCCCTTTACGTAGTACCACCACGTCTGGCTCCGGCCGGTTGCGGTTGTCGAGCACGACTGTCATCTCGCGACGGACCACGAGCCCGCGTGGGGCCAGAGATCGTAGCTGCCACTTGAAAAAGTCGACGGCCGACTCATGAAAGATGGTCTGCGGACTCACGAAGACGAGGCTCCCGTCGATCAGCTCCGTGTGCGGAGGCAGATTCGGAAGCCGGTCCAGGTCGTCGGCGGTCCAGCCACCCTTGGGCGGGACCGGCCACGTGGGCCCGGAAGCCTCGGGTTCGACGCTCATCAGTGCTCCCTAATGGGGTCTCCCCTGCTCGAACGAAGTTGAGAGCTTGGGGAAGGAGTCTCACCGGGTTGTTCAGGGTATCGGGGAGGAACCCTCATAGGTGCCCACGTACGTGTGAACGAGTGTCGGGGTCTTGACCCGGCAGGGGCGCGTTCGGCGAGGTCAGGGCGCGCCCCACGCCTCCCGCACCGCCCGGAGGGCCTCCGATTCGTCCGCCCCCAGCGCGCGGGCCGCCGCGGCGAACTGCCGGGCCAGCGCGGCAAGTTGTGCCGGGTCAGGATCGGAGGTGCCCGCCGGAAGCGGGGCGACCCTCGTACCGGCGCCCCGGCGGGTGTGGATCAGGGAGGCCGATTCCAGCTCGCGGTAGGCGCGGGCCACGGTGCCTGCCGCCAGGCCCAGGTCGGCGGCGAGCTGGCGGACGGGCGGGAGACGTTCGCCCTCGGGGAGGCGGCCCGTGGTGATCAGGGCGGAGAGCTGGGCCCGGATCTGTTCGTAGGGCGGGACGGGGCTCGTGGTGTCGACCCGGACGGCGGCGCTTCTGGCCGGGCCCGTCATCGGCGGCCTGCCCGGGGGGAGACGATCGTGGTCAGGGACCACGTCATGGTGGACGCCGCGGAGAGGGCCACGGGGATCAGGATCCAGCCGGTCCCGGACGCGCCCATGCAGTCGAGGCCGAGCAGGGCACCGGCGGCGAACGTCGTGGTCCCCAGCAGGGGAGTGGAGACCAGCAGGCCCCAGGCCGCGGTGATCGCCAACGCCCGGTCGCGGCGCGGCTGTTCCTCCGAGGGGCGGCGGGTGATGCGGCGCAGGGACCACGCGCACGCGGCCGTGCCGATGGCGAGCGAGGCCAGGACCGGTGCGCCGTAGAAGAGTCCGGGCCAGGGGCCGACCGTCTCCGTCATGCCCTGGCAGGTGGCGGAGAGGGTGCGCCCGGCGCGGCCCTGGTCGTCCGGTGCGGCCATGGCGGCCGCCGCGACGAGGAGGGTGATCAGTGCGAGCGCCTGGGCGGCGAGCAGGCGGGTGGTCCGGGGCGGCACGTAGTCCCGGGCTCTGCGCGGCGTGAGGTCGGCGCTGCGCACCGCGCCGCGCGGTGGGGGCGTGAGGGTGTCGCCGAGCAGTACTCCTGCGACGGCGCAGAGGCCGAACGCCGGGATGGCGTACAGGATCCCGATGCCCAGGCCGTCGTCACGGGAGGCCACGGCCCAGGCCACGGCGGCACCGGCGGCCAGCCCCGCCCAGCGGGCGTACAGATCGACGCGGGCGCGCGCGGCTGTCTCTGGAGGGACGGGTGGGAGTGGTGGGGCGATGTGAGTGCGGGTGCGGGTGTGGGTGCGGGCGCGTGTGTCCGTGTCCGTGCCGGTGTCGTGCATGTGTGAACCCCCGAGTGAGTGGTGCCGGGTGGTCGGGCCCGGACCTGTACTCGGCGCTCGCTTGTATCAAGCGCCGAGTACAAGTTCACCTCGCTCGGGGGTTTGTGTCAAGCGGTCGGTACAAGTTGTTGGTGCAGGGGTGCCGGGCTCAGCGTGCGGACGTGATCCGGCCCGTCACCTCACCCAGTCCGACCTTGGTGCCGTCGGGTCCGGGCGCCCAGGCCGAGAGCGTGACCACGTCGCCGTCCTCCAGGAACGTCCGCTTGCCATCGGGGAGTTCGAGGGGGTCGCGGCCGTTCCAGGTGATCTCGATCAGTGAGCCGTACTGACCGGCCTCGGGGCCGCTGACCGTGCCCGAGCCGTACAGGTCGCCGGTGCGCAGCGAGGCGCCGTTGGCCGTCATGTGCGCCAGCTGCTGCGCGGCCGTCCAGTACACGGTGGAGAACGGCGGCTCCGAGATGACCTGGCCGTTGAGGGTGACCGACATGTGCAGGTCGTAGCCGCCGGGCTCGTCCGCCACGGACTCCGCGGAGTCGTCCAGGTAGGGCAGGAGCTCGTGCGTGCGCTCCGGGGGTGCGATCCGCGCCGAGTCCAGGGCCTCCAGCGGGGTGATCCACGCGGAGACCGACGTGGCGAACGACTTGCCGAGGAACGGCCCCAGCGGAACGTACTCCCAGGCCTGGATGTCGCGCGCGGACCAGTCGTTGAGCAGGGTCAGTCCGAAGACGTGCTCCCGGAAGTCCGCCAGCGGGACGGGGGTCCCGTGCTCCGAGGAGGCGCCGACGACGAAGCCGACCTCCGCCTCGATGTCGAGCCGGACGGACGGGCCGAAGACGGGGGCCGCGTCGGCGGGCGCCTTGCGCTGGCCCGAAGGGCGGACGACGTCCGTCCCGGAGACGACCACCGTGCCGGACCGGCCGTGGTAACCGATCGGCAGGTGCTTCCAGTTGGGGGTCAGCGGCGTCGGCGAGTCCGGGCGGAACATCTTGCCCAGGTGGGTCGCGTGGTGCTCGGAAGCGTAGAAGTCGACGTAGTCCGCCACCTCGAAGGGCAGGTGGAGGGTGACTTCGGAGAGGGGGTGCAGCAGGGGGCGTACGGCCTCCCGGTGGGCCGGCACCGTCACCCATGCGGTCAGGGCGCGCCGCACGTCCGACCAGGCCCTGCGGCCCGCGGCGAGCAGCGGGTTCAGCGTGGGCCGCGCCAGGAGCGACACGTAGGGGGAGCCGAGCGCGGCGGCCGCGGCGCCCGCGTCCAGGACGTACGAGCCGAGTCGCACCCCCACCCTGCGTCGTCCGTCCGCCTCCCCGGCCAGGGAGAACACGCCGTAGGGAAGGTTGTGGGGCCCGAAGGGGTCGCCCTCGGGAAGGCCGAAGGGATCGCCTCCGGGAAGGTCGGTGGAGTCACCGGCGGCCGGGTCGAGCGGGGTCTGCTCGGACATGCGTACCTGCCTCGCTTTCCTTAGGGGTGTGCCACACGTTACGTGTGGAGGCCCCTGTTGCGGCAGTGTCTAAAGAGTTAGCAATGTCCGGATAAGTCTTGCTGGACTTTCCGATTCCGGCCTAGCTTTCTTTGGGGGACGCGGGCTGGGTGGGGTCCCAATCGGTTTGGCATACGTGGGGGGAACCCGTGGCCAGGATCGCCGCCAGTGCGCCGCTCGCGCCGGACCAGAACGTCCCGGGACTGATCGTCAAGTTCGGCGACTACCCGCTGCACCACGGTGGTGTGGGAGCGATCCGCAGCCTCGGCCGACTGGGCGTTCCCATGTACGCGATCACGGAGGACCGTTACACACCGGCTGCCGCTTCCCGCCATCTGACGGGCGCCTTCCCCTGGCCGACCACCGGCACCGAAGAGCCGGAACGACTGGTGGAGGGGTTACTGCGGGTCGGGCGCCGCATAGGCAGACCGGCCGTTCTCATCCCCACGGATGAGGAGGCTGCCGTCCTGATCGCCGAACATCAGGACGAGCTCTCCGGAGACGGCACAGGATTCGGCGGATTCCTCTTCCCGCGCGTGGAAGCGGAATTGCCCCGACAACTGGCGAGCAAGCAGGGCCTGCACGGACTGTGCGTGGAGCACGGCATCGCCTCGCCCACGGCCACCTTTCCGGAAAGCCCGGCGGACGTCGCGGAGTTCGCGGCCAGTGCGCGGTTCCCCGTGGTGGCCAAGAACCGCGAGGCCTTCACGCGGCGGAAGTGTCCCGCGGTGCACGGCACCACCCGTATCGAGACCCCCGGCGGCCTCCTCGCCCTCGCCCGTGACTGGGGCGAGCGGCCCGGCGTGATCCTCCAGGAGTATCTGCCCCGGGAAGAGGCCGAGGACTGGATCGTGCACGCGTACTTCGACGCGGACTCCGTCCCGCGCGCGTTGTTCACGGGGGTCAAGGTCCGCTCCTGGCCGCCGCATGCGGGGATGACGTCGAACGCGTACGTCGTCGACAACCCGGAACTAGCCGATCTCGCCACGCGTTTCATCAAGCAGATCGGCTTCACCGGCATCATCGACCTGGACCTGCGCTTCGACCGGCGCGACGGTCAGTACAAGCTGCTGGACTTCAACCCCCGCATGGGCGCCCAGTTCCGGCTCTTCGAGAACGAGTCGGAGATCGACGTCGTCCGTGCCCTGCACCTCGACCTGACGGGGCGCGCCGTCCCCGAGGGTGACCAGCGCACCGGCCATCGGTATGTCGTGGAGAACATCGACCTGCCCGCCCTCCTCGCCTACCGCCGCAGTGGATACACGACGCCGCACGCGCCCGCCCGCGCGAGCGGCACGGAGCTCGCGTGGCTCGCCGCCGACGACATGAAGCCGTTTTTCACGATGCTCGCGCGCTGTGTGAGGCCCGGGGTGAAGCATCTGCACCAGCTTTGGCGCACCCAGCGCCGCGGCAGCACCACCGCAACGTGACGCCCTGGGGAGGGACTTCGTGACGCAACCGGTAGCAGTCATCGGAGCCGGGCCGTACGGCCTGTCCACCGCCGCCCATCTGCGGGCGCGCGGCATTCCGGTGCGGGTGTTCGGCGACCCGATGGTGAGCTGGCGTGCCCACATGCCCCAAGGGATGCTGCTGAAGTCCACCCCCGCCGCCTCCAGCATCGACGCGCCGCAGCGCGGCCACACCCTCGCCGACTACTGCGACGCGGCCGGTGTCCGGCGCCTCGTCACGGACGAGGACATCATCCCGGTAGAGACCTTCGTGGCCTACGGAGAGTGGTTCCAGCACCGGCTCGTCCCCGGGCTTGAGCGCGTGAAGGTCGTCTCGGTGGACCGCCGCGCCCCGGCTGGTGGTCAGGGAGGCTTCGACCTGAAGCTGGACTCCGGGGAGCAGTTCACGGCCCGCGCGGTCGTCGTGGCGACGGGCCTCTCGGGCCTCTCGCGGCTGCCGCGCGAGCTCGCTGGGGCGGTGCCGGACGGGCCTTCCGCCACCGGCCCCGTCTCGCACAGTTCCCACCACCACGACCTGGCCCGCTTCGCGGGCCGCGACCTGATCGTCGTCGGGGCGGGCCAGTCCGCCCTGGAGACGGCCGTGCTCGCCGCCGAGGCGGGCGCGCAGGTGCGGGTGGTGGCCCGTGGCAAGGGCTCGGTGGCCTTCGGCGAACCGCCGTGGCGGCAGCCGAAGTTCCGCCCCGAATCGCCCTTCGGCCGCGCATGGTCGCTGTACGCGATCAGCTACCACGCCGATCCGTACCGCCATCTGCCGCCCCAGGCACGGCACTTCCTGGTCCGGCGCATTCTGGGGCCGCTCGGCGCGTGGTGGCTGCGGGACCGCTTCGAGGGCAAGGTCCGCACGCACGAGGTGCGCCGGATCAGGGCCACGCGCGTGGCGCAGGGGCAGCCCGTCCTGACAGTGGAGACGCTGGGCGGCCGCGTGGCGGAGCTCTCCGCCGACCACGTCATCGCCGCGACCGGGTACCGGGTGGACCTCGCGGCGATGGACTTCCTCGGCCACGGCCTGCGCGCCCGCCTCGCGGCGAGCCGCGGCACGCCGAAGCTGGGCGCCGGATACTGCTCGTCCGTCCCCGGGTTGTACTTCACCGGGATGCTGGGCGGTTCGTCGTTCGGCCCGGTGATGCGGTTCGTGTGCGGCACGGAGTTCGCCTCGCCGCGCCTGGCGTGGCACTTGGCGGCCGCATACGGCTGACGGGCAGGGGGCGTGCGCGAGGGTTCGGTGTGGGCCGTGCGCCGGGGTTCGACGCAGTACCGCAGGTGGTGCGGCATAGTCGGAACGAGGCATGCCGGAATGTAATCCTCCACTTTCCGGTGAACCGGCGGGGCGCCGATGCGGTCCGGTCTCACCCACGCGTATGCGCACCTTGCCAAGCAGCTTCCGGCGGGGCCCAGGATCCGTATTCTCTGGATCATGTCCGCTCCCCTCGCATATGCACTCATCGCCACTGACCTGGACGGGACGCTGCTGCGCGGCGACGACACGGTCTCGGACCGGTCGCGGCGGGCGCTGGCCGCCGCGGGCGCGGCGGGCGCCCGGCACCTCGTGGTGACAGGCCGCCCGGCCCCCCGGGTGCGCCCCCTCCTCGACGAACTCGGCTACGACGGCCTGGCCGTCTGCGGCCAGGGCGCTCAGCTGTACGACGCCGGGGCGAACCGGATGGAGTGGTCGGTGACGCTCGACCGCGAGCTCGCCGAGGCCGCGCTCGGGAAGATCGAGGCGGAGGTCGGGCAGGTCCACGCGGCCGTGGACCAGGACGGCGTGGAGGGCCTCACGCTCATCGAGCCGGGCTACGAGATGCCGCACCCCACGCTCCCCGCGGTGCGGGTGCCCGCGCGGGACGTGCTGTGGGAGGAGCCCATCAGCAAGGTGCTGCTGCGCCACCCGAAGCTGGCGGACGACGAGTTGGCGGCGGTGGCGCGGGACGCGGTGGGCTCGCTCGCCTCGGTGACCATGTCGGGGCCCGGCACGGTGGAGCTCCAGCCGTGCGGAGTGACCAAGGCGACCGGGCTCGCGCTGGCCGCCGAGCGGCTCGGCCTGACGGCCGCCGACACGATCGCCTTCGGTGACATGCCCAATGACATCCCCATGTTCCTGTGGGCCGCACACGGGGTGGCCATGGCCAACGCCCATGGGGAACTAAAAGCGGTGGCTGATGAGTTGACCCTCTCGAACGAGGACGACGGCATCGCCGTCGTCCTCGACCGTCTGCTGCGAGCCCAGGGCCCTTCCTGACCCGCAGCCCTTCCTAGCCCGCCGTCCGCCGGATCCGCCGCTCCCAGGTCCGGTGGAAGACGACCTCGTCGCCGTCCTTGCACACCACCTCGTTCGAGGTGATGAAGTCCGCCGCGTCGCAGGTGATCTCCGAGCGCGACTCGACGCGCGTGTCCCAGCCGAGGTCGGGCCGGTGCAGGCGGATCGTCCAGTCCGAGCGGGTGCGGGCGCTCAGCGGATCGTCCTCCTGGATCGTGTACGTCTCCACGGCGTCCTCGGTGAACTCAAGACCGTCGGGGTACACGCGCGTGCCGCCGTAACGCGGGTCGACCTCGAGCCGCCACTCGCCCTTGGCGACATCGCGTACGACAAGACGCTCGGGCCGCTGTTCGTCCAGGGTCGCCGGATACACCACGCCCAGCGGCTCGGACTGCTCGGCGGGCCCGAAGGTGATCGAGGGGTCCAAGCCGCCCTCGCGCACCGGCAGTTCGAGGGAGCTGCCCACCGGCTCCAGGGTGAAGCCCACCGAATCCGCCTGCGGCCAGATCCAGGGCCAGTAGGCGGAGGACACCGCGAGGCGGATGCGGTGCCCCGGCGGGAAGGTGTGGCCGATGCCGTTGAGCTCGAAGGTCACGTCCTCCGTGCCGCCGAGGGGCCAGGGGGCCACGCGGTCCCTGCCGTTCCGCGCGGACAGGTTGAGCACGCCCCGGGTGACGAGGGTGGACGAGCCGTCCGGCGCGATGTCGCAGAGGCGGGCGACGGCCTGGCCGTACGGCACGTCCATCCGCAGCCGCAGGGTCACCCTGGGGCGCCCGAGGACCCGTACCTCCGCGGGGACCTCGAACTCGAAGCACGCCGACTTCGCGTCCTCGTCCCGCTGGTCCGGCGGCAGGTCCGCGTCGTTGCCGAAGGGGAAGTAGCGGCCCGCGTCCAGGCCCGTGTGCTGAGGGGAGTCGACCACGACGGGCGTGCCTTGGAGGGCGTACTGGACGGGGGTGACGTTCGGGGACGGCCAGGACGGATCGCCGACCCAGCCGCCGGGCAGCTCCGGGTAGACCGTCGCGGGCGGGTGGGAGTCGCTGATCCAGGAGCGGAGCTTCGGCTCGGCCATCACCCCGGTGTCGATGCCCTTGAGGTGGTGGTCCCACCAGCGCAGGGTCTCCTGGAGGAACCCGATCGAGGGGCCCGGCGGCAGGCCCCGGTCCGGGTACTGGTGCGACCAGGGGCCGATGAGCCCTCGTACCTGGTCGTCGGGGAGGTGCTCGACGAGCCGCAGGACCGTGTCGCGGTACGGGTCGTGCCAGCCGCCCACCGCGAGGACCGCGGCACCGATCGCGGAGTAGTCCTCGCAGACGCTGCCGTGCCGCCAGTAGTCGTCCCGGGTCTGGTGGTCCAGCCAAGTGTGGATGAAGGGCTCGACGGCCGCCAGGCGCGTCAGCCACATCTCGCGCCACGCGTCACCCACGAAGTACGGGTCCGGCGGGCGCGAGACGAAGGCCAGCATCGTCGCCGCCCATGCGTGCATGTCCACCGCGAGGACGGAACCGCCCATGTAGTGCACGTCGTTGTCGTAGCGGTCGTCCGCCGAACAGACCGTGACGATCGCCTTGAGCGGCTCGGGCGCGAGCGCCGCGATCTGGAGGGAGTTGAAGCCGCCCCAGGAGATGCCGAACATGCCGACCTTGCCGCTCGACCACTCCTGCGCGGCCAGCCAGTTCACCACCTCGACGCCGTCGGCCAGCTCCTGCGCCGAGTACTCGTCGGTGGGCAGGCCCTCGCTGTTGCCGTGCCCGCGGACGTCGACCCGCACGGAGGCGTAGCCGTGGCCCGCGTACCAGGGGTGCCGCTGCCAGTCCCGGGGCGCCGTCCAGTCGCTCAGGCGGTAGGGGAGGTACTCCAGGAGCACGGGGACGGGCTCGTCGGTGACAGGGCGCCACACGCGCGCGTAGAGCGTGGTCCCGTCGGCGAGGGGTACGCGGAAGTCCTCGCGGGTGGTCTCGTACGGGTAGGAGTCGCGGATCTGCATGAGTGGAACCTCAGTGGACGGGGTGTCCTCAGTGGACGGGGTGCATGGTGCGGCGCAGCCACGGCGCCAGTGCGATCACGGCGATGCCCGCGAGCACGGCGATCGCGCCGTTCACGCCGAAGTACGCCGGGGTGGAGACCTCTCCGTACAACTTCACGACCTGCGCCTGGATGCCGTTGGCGAGCGCGAGGGAGAGGAACCACAGCGCCATGGTCTGGCTGGCGAAGGCCTTGGGGGCGAGCTTCGTCGTCGCCGACATTCCCGAGGTCTCCAGGAGGATGTCGCCGAGCCCGAGCAGCAGGTAGGAGCCGACGATCCACCAGGCCGCCATCTTGTAGGTGTCGTCGGCGTGCCCGGAGGTGGGCAGCACCATCAGGAGGAACGACAGGCCGCCCAGGATCACGCCGAACGCGATCTTGTTGGACGCGTGCGGCTGGCGCGGGCCCATCCGCGCCCAGACGGCGGCGACGACCGGCGCGAGCGCCACCTCGAAGGCGCCGAGCGCGGAGGCGTACCAGCTGGCGGGGAAGTGGTAGCCGAGGATCGACGTCTCGGCGTTCGACGCGGCGAGGAGCATCATCGTCGAGTACGCCTGGAAGAGGATGAAGTTGAAGACTACGGAGGCGAGGAACAGCACTACGTAGGGACGCAGTCGGCGCCTTTCCTCGCCCGTGACGCGCGGGCTGCGGAACATCACCGCGAAGTAGACGACCGGCGCGATCACCGAGATGAGGGTGAGCAGGTCGACGAAGCGGTCCATGGTCAGCCAGCCGACGGCGGCGAGGAGCCCCGCGAGCGCGGCGACGACGGCACAGCCGGCGACGATCATGAGGACCGCGCGGCGCATCGCCTCCCGAGGCAGGGCGAACTCCGCGGAGGCCTTGCGCCCCGCGAGGTGACGCCGCCCGGCGACGTACTGGATCAGACCGAAGGTCATGCCGATGGCGGCCGCGGAGAAGCCCCAGTGCCAGCCCTTGTGGTCGCCGAGCCAGCCGGTGATCAGTGGGCCCGCGAAGGCGCCCACGTTGATCGCCATGTAGTACAGCGCGAAGCCCGCGTCGCGGCGCTGGTCCTCGGTGCGGTAGAGCTTGCCGACCATCGAGGCGACGTTCGGCTTGAGCAGGCCGGTGCCCGCGCTGATCAGGCCGAGGCCCACCCAGGTCATCGTCGGCGTCGGCACGGCCATCGAGTAGTGGCCGCAGGCGATGAGGATGCCGCCCCACAGCACCGCGCGGTACGAGCCCAGAATGCGGTCGGCGAGCCAGCCGCCTGCCACGGAGACCAGATAGACCAGAGTGCCGTACGCCGCTGACACCGACGCGGCCGTACCGGCATCCATCCCCATGCCGTCGTTCGCGACGGAGTCGGCGAAGTAGAGGACGAGGATGGCCTGCATGCCGAGGAACGAGAAGCGCTCCCAGACCTCCAGGCCGGAGAGCGTGAGCAGGCCGCGCGGCTGCCCGAAGAAGGCGTGGTCGTCACCCGGCGGGGGGTCGTCGGGCGGCTCGGCGGGCGGCTCGTACTCGGCCGTAGTACGGGACAAAGAGTCTTCTCCCGGTCGTTACGGTTCTTGTGGTGCAGGACGGTCTTGTCAGTCGTATGGGCTGATCAAGAACATACCGGTGAGCTTCGGTCACCGCGCGGGCTGGTGTGCCGGGCGGGCGGAAGGGGCCTCTCGCACCGCGCCGACCAGGGCTTCGACGTGCGACGGGCGGGCAGGTGCTCGCCGTGATCGAAAGTCGACCGGATACGCTGACTTGAGTGATGGCAGCGACACATCGACAAACCCGTGTCATCGACCGAGATCCAATGATCGACCGAGTTGGCCGTGTGATCGTCAGCAGACAGGAGAACCTCTCGTGACCGTCGTCGGGCCTTTCGGGCTGAGCGTGCGGGACCAGGCTCTCGAAGCCGATGTCCAGGTCGGATTGGCGGCTGTCGAGGAGGGACTGCTCGAGGCCACCAAGAGCGAGGTGCCCTTCATCACCGAGGCCGCCCAGCACCTCGTCCGTGCCGGGGGCAAGCGTTTCCGTCCGCTGCTCGTGATGCTCGCTGCCCAGTTCGGCGACCCGTACGCGCCGCGTGTCGTGCCCTCCGCGGTCGTCGTCGAGCTGACGCACCTGGCGACGCTGTACCACGACGACGTCATGGACGAGGCGGACGTGCGCCGTGGAGTACCGAGCGCCAACCAGCGCTGGGGGAACTCCGTCGCCGTCCTGACCGGCGACTTTCTCTTTGCCCGCGCCTCCTACATCCTGGCCGACCTCGGCCCGGAGGCCGTCCGCATCCAGGCCGAGGCGTTCGAGCGCCTGGTCACCGGCCAGATCCTGGAGACCGCGGGGCCGACCGAGGGCCGCGACCCGGTCGACCACTACCTCGACGTGCTCAGGGGCAAGACCGGCTCGCTGGTCGCCGTGGCCTGCCGGTTCGGCGCGATGATGTCCGGCGCCGACGAGACCGTCGTCGACGTCCTCACCCAGTACGGAGAGCGGCTCGGCGTCGCCTTCCAGCTCGCCGACGATGTGCTCGACATCGCGTCCGACTCGCACGAGTCCGGCAAGACGCCGGGCACCGACCTGCGGGAGGGCATCCCCACGCTGCCGGTGCTGCGCCTGCGCGAGCGTGCGGCGCGGCTCGGCCTCGCCGAGGACATCGCACTGTGCGAGCTGCTCGACTCGGACCTCACGGACGACGCGCGGCACGCTGAGGCCCTCGTACGGCTGCGCGCGCACCCCGCGCTGGAAGACGCCCGCAGGGACACCGTCTGCTACGCGGAGGGCGCACGGGCCGCGCTGGGGCCGCTGCCGGAGGGCGACGCGAAGGCGTCCCTGGTGGAGCTCTGCGACCTGGTGGTGCACCGGGCGGGCTGAGTGCCCTCCCTTTTGATCGGCGGTGTCTACCCCTACGGGATGGGGGAGGCGCCGCCGTTTCATGTCATCCCAGGGCAGTACGTGGAGTTGCGCCCGGGGTCTGACGCTTCTCGTTGGCCGATTTGGTCGGATGGAGTCCAGCGAGAACAACCACTCCTGACCAATTCGGGTGAGAATGGCGGCACAGGGTGGACGAAGGCACGTACAGGTAAGGCCGCCGCCGACCACGGAGGTAAGGCAGACAATGGCACCGTACGAACCGGAGAAGGACACCAGCGAGGCCGGGGAACTGCGCGCGGGACGCCGCAAGGCGGCCCGCTATGCGGTCCCGATCGCGGTGGCGGGGGTGGCGGCGGCGACCATCGGGCTCGTCCCGGCGCTCGCCACGTCGGGCGACCCGGACCTGCCGAAGGTCACCGCA
This sequence comes from Streptomyces sp. NPDC004732, assembly GCF_040609235.1. Taxonomy (NCBI): domain Bacteria; kingdom Bacillati; phylum Actinomycetota; class Actinomycetes; order Kitasatosporales; family Streptomycetaceae; genus Streptomyces; species Streptomyces sp. NPDC004732. The sequence goes on along the minus strand of NZ_JBEXJR010000002.1, from coordinate 779,569 downwards.
CAGGAGCTCATCGAGAAGATCGCCGCTTCGGACACGCAGCAGCTGTCCGGCAACGTCAAGATCAGCACTGACCTGGGCCTGCCGTCGGTCGGCGGCATGGCGGGCGGCTTCGGCGGCGGTGGCGGCGCGGACCGGGGCGAGGACGGCGGGCAGCAGGGCTCGGCGGCCGACCCCAAGAGCAAGCTGATGGAGCTGGCGTCCGGTACGCACACGCTGCGCGTCGCGGCCGACGGCCCCGACAAGCAGAAGGTGTCCGTCCTGGAGGACGCCTCCGAGTACAGCATGATCCACAACGGCGACGACGTGTGGGCGTACGACAGCGCGTCGAACGAGGCCTACCACGCCAAGGACGAAGGCGCCTCTTCGGAGAAGCACGGTAAGGGGAAGCACGGCAAGGGCGAAGAGGGCGTACCGAAGGGGCTCGACGGTGAGGTGCCCTCCACCCCCAAGGAGTTCGCCGAGCAGGCCCTCAAGGCCGTCGACAGCACCACGTCCGTGAAGGTCGACGGCACCGCACAGGTAGCGGGCCGCGACGCGTACCGCCTGGTGATCAAGCCGAAGCAGTCAGGTTCGACGATCGGCCAGATCACCGTCGCGGTGGACGAGAAGACCGGTACGCCGCTGAAGTTCACCATGACCCCGGCCTCCGGTGGCGCGGCCGTCGTCGACGCGGGCTTCACCAAGGTCGACTTCGGCAAGCCGTCCGCGTCCACCTTCGACTTCACGCCGCCCAAGGGCACGAAGGTCACCGAGGCCGACGAGCACGGCAAGGAAGGCCGCGGCTTCAAGGACAAGGGAGGCAAGGGCGCCGAGGAGTTCGGCAAGGGCGACCTCAACGAACCGAAGATCATCGGTGAGGGCTGGAGCACCATCGCCGAGCTGAAGCTGCCGGGTGGCCAGGGCCTGCCGACGGCCGGTTCGGGCGACGTCCCGCCGGACGCGCAGAAGCTGATCGACTCGCTGGGCGACCAGGTCGACGGCAAGTTCGGTTCCGGCACGGTCTTCTCGACCCGCCTGATCAACGCCCTCGTCACCGACGACGGCAAGGTCTACGTGGGCGCGGTCACGAAGGACGCGCTGGTGAAGGCGGCGAACGACGCGCACTAGTACGACACGCCAGTAAGGCGCGTACTACGTAGTGGTGCGTATGACATAGGGGAAGACGGATGGAAGGTGCCTGCCTGGGCACCTTCCATCCGTCTCGTCGCACGAGGGAGGGCAACGTGCCGAGTACCAACGGCAGCTCGGTGGGGGAAGCGGACGCGGTGAAGCACGTCATCGAGACGCAGGGGCTCACCAAGCGCTACGGAAAGCACCTCGCCGTCGACGGGCTCGACCTCACCGTCCCGGAGGGCAGCGTCTTCGGCTTTCTCGGGCCGAACGGCTCGGGCAAGACGACGACGATCCGCATGCTGATGGGCCTCATCGAGCCGACCTCCGGACGCGCCCAGGTCCTCGGCCGTGCCATGCCGCGCGCCACGCGCAGCGTGCTCCCGCACGTGGGCGCGCTGATCGAGGGCCCCGCCCTCTACGGCTTCCTCTCGGGCCGCGACAACCTCCTGCGCTACGACTCCGCCGACCCCACCGCCGACCCGCGGACCCGGCGCGCGCGGGCCGAGGCGGCGCTGGACCGGGTCGGGCTCACCGCGGCCGCGGGCAAGAAGGCGAAGGCGTACTCCCTCGGCATGAAACAGCGGCTCGGGCTCGCCGCCGCGCTGCTCCAGCCGCGCAGGCTCCTCGTCCTCGACGAGCCGACGAACGGCCTCGACCCGCAGGGCATGCGCGAGATCCGCACCCTGGTGCGGGAGTTGGCGGCGGAGGGCACGACCGTCTTCCTCTCCTCGCACCTCCTCGACGAGATCGAGCAGGTCTGCACGCACGCGGCCGTGATGACCCAGGGGCGCCTGATCACCCAGGGACCGGTCGCCGAACTCGCGGCGGGCGCGCGGGGCAGGCTCGTCGTGACGACACCGGACACGGGCGACGCCGCGCGCGTCCTGAAGGAGCACGGCGTGACCGACCTGGCCGTGACGGAGGACCGCGTGACGGGCGAACCACCGGCCCAGGACGAGAGCGGCCGGGAAGTGGAGCTGGCCGAGCTGAACGCCGCACTGGTCGGAGCGGGCGTCCGCGTCCGCGGATTCGGACTCGAACGGGCCTCTCTGGAGGATGCGTTCGTGGCACTGACGGGAGAGGGTTTCGATGTCGCGGGCTGAGGCCGTTGAGGCCGCTGAGGTCATGGACGGCTCCGGGCCGGAACCGGCGGGCGGCCCGCGGGAGGTCCGTCGGCTCTGGACGCTCGGCCTCTTCCGCAGTGAGCTCGGGATCACCTTCCGCCGCTGGCGGACCCTCGCGCTGCTCGGTGTGCTGGCCGCCGTGCCGATCCTCGTCGGCATCGCCGTCAAGATCGAGACCAGCGACGGCTCCACGATCGGCGGAGGCGGCGACGAGGGCGGGCCCGCCTTCATCGCGCAGATCACCAACAACGGCCTGTTCCTGGTCTTCACCGCGCTCGCCGCGACCCTGCCGTTCTTCCTCCCGATGGCGATCGGCGTCATCGCGGGAGACGCGGTCGCGGGCGAGGCCAACGCCGGAACGCTCCGCTACCTCCTGGTCGCGCCCGCGGGACGGACCAGGCTGCTCCTCGCGAAGTACGCGACCACGTTGACGTTCTGCCTGGTCGCGACCCTGGTCGTGGCCGTGTCCGCGCTCGCGACCGGCGCGCTGCTCTTCCCGCTCGGCGAGGTCACCACGATCTCCGGCACCCGTATGGGCTTCGGCGAAGGGCTGTTGCGGGCCCTGCTGATCGCGCTCGTCGTCGCCGTGTCACTGATCGGTGTGGCGGCGCTCGGCCTCTTCGTCTCCACGCTCACGAGCAGCGGCATCGCGGCGATGGCGACGACCGTCGGACTGCTGATCACGGTCCAGATCCTGGACCAGATCCCGCAGCTGCACGGCCTCCACCCGTACTTCTTCTCGCATTACTGGCTGTCCTTCGCCGACCTGATGCGCGAGCCCGTCTACTGGGACGACATCATCAAGAACCTGCAGATGCAGGGGTTGTACGCGGCCGTGTTCGGCTCGGCGGCATGGGCGCGGTTCGGGGCGAAGGACGTCATGGCGTAGGGGACCCGTTCGGGGCGCCGCTGTCAGTTGTCGTACGGGTAGCGGGCCAGCGGCGGCTCCTGCGCGAAGAAGGTCTTGGCGCGCGCCAGGGCCTCGTCGTCCTCCAGGACGTGGCCGGGCCGGGTGCCGTTGCCGAGCAGGACGCCGCCGAAGCGCATGGGGAAGAAGGCGGCCGTGTTGCGCAGCGTGCCGATCAGCGGGTCCGCCACCTCCTCCTCGCGGTGCGCGAGCGCCGTCACGCCCCACAGGGTGCGGTCCTTGAGGGTGTCCTTGAAGGCGATCTCGGGAGTCTCCAGCCACGCGTCCCAGTAGTCGAGGTAGCGCTTGACGGTGGCCGACAGCGAGTACCAGTACAGGGGCGACACGATGACGATGTCCGTGGCCTCCAGGGTGGCGTCCAGGAGCGTCGCTTCGTTGTCGCCGGTGGGGCGGGGGCGGGCCCGGGGGCGGGTGCCGTCGTGGCGCCGGTCCTCGAAGTCGGGCAGCGGCAGCTCCGCCAGGTTCAGCCAGCGCTGCTCCACGTCCGAGGGGAGCTGCTCGGCCGCCTTGCGGGCCAGGATCTCCGTGTTGCCCTCAGGGCGGGCGCTGCCGAGGACGAAGAGGAACTTGCGGGTCATGGGATCCCCCTGGGTTGCTTGCGCACGGCGTTGCTTGCGCGCGGCGATTGCTTGCACGTGCACTATATGCACGTGCAAGCAATGCCGTCCAGGGAGTGCCCTAGAGAGTGCTCTAAGGGCGCGCCGCAGGGCCTGTTCTACGAGAGGCCTGTTCTACGAGAGGCTGTTCTACGAGAGGCCCGTTTTACGGGGGGCCTGTTCTACGAAGAGAGTCCCCACACCGCGTACGCGACCGCGTCACTGTTGCGGTCGAGCGCGGTCCCGTCGATGTTCGACACGCCGTCGCAGGACGAGTGGTAGCACTTGTCGAACGCCTCGCCTGCCGTCCCGCCCCACTTCTCCGCCTGCTCGGCCGACTTGGTGGTCTCGGCGCCGCTGAACACGCCGCCGACCGGCACGCCCGCCTGCTGGAACGGCGCGTGGTCGGAGCGTCCGTCGCCCTCGTCGTCCGGCTCCGTGGCGACGTTCTTGCCCGCGTAGTAGTCCTTGAAGGTCTTCTCGATCGTGGGGTCGTCGTCGTAGACGAAGTAGCCCGCGTTCGGGGAGCTGAGCATGTCGAAGTTCAGGTAGGAGCTGATCTTCGAACGGTCGGCGCCGGCCAGGCTGTCGACGTAGTGCGAGGAGCCGACCATGCCGATCTCTTCGGCGCCCCACCAGGCGAACCGCAGGTGCTTGGTGGGCTTGTACTTCTCGCGGGCCACGGTGAGCGCGGTCTCCAGGATGGCGGCGGAGCCCGAGCCGTTGTCGTTGATGCCGGGTCCGTCGGAGACGCTGTCGAGGTGGGCGCCCGCCATGACGACCTTGCCCTCGTCGCCGCCGGGCCAGTCGGCGACCAGGTTGTAGCCGGTCTCGCCGCCCGCCGTGAACTCCTGGACGGAGGTGGTGAATCCGGCGTCGTCGAGCTTCTTCTTCAGCTGGTCGATCGAGGCCTTGTATCCGGCGCTGCCGTGGGCCCGGTTGCCGCCGTTGGCGTCGGCGACGGACTGCAGGTCGGCGAGGTGGGCCTTGACGTTCTCGACGGAGATGTCGGGAGCGGCGGCCGCCTTCGGGGCGGGTGTCGCGTTGGATATCGCGCTGGTCGTCAGGAGTCCGGCGACGGCTATGACTGCGGCCGCGGCGGAACGTCCGGGAACGGAGAGTTTCATGTGGGGGGCTCCGGTTTCCGTGGGTGACATGCGAACTCGTACGCGATGTGTCACGCGGTTCGTGCGGATTGCGGTGTGGATTGCGCTCTCTGGTCTGGTCTGTGGGGTTGTGAAGTCCGTTTTGCCGACGGCGAGTTGTGGGGTGCTCGGGGCGTAGGGCCCGTTGCGTGTGACCGTCGGCGAGTCGCGCGCGAGTTCGGAGTTGCCTGATGGTGCGGGCGGGACTGAGGTGACGTCAAGACCGCAAAACGGGCAGCGGGTTCCGGATAGCGTGCGCACGCGCGCGGGGACACGTCGCGCCTGTCGCGGTTGCACGCGCGCGTGGAGCTCGTTCGGTGCTCGCATTCACGGGCGTACGTGGACGACCCACCCTGGTGCGTAGGTGTCGGGCACCTGGTGGCGGGGCCAGGCGCGGGCCCAGGCCGGGGGTTCCGCATCGCGCAGGACCAGGGCGGTGGGGCGGCGCGGGTCGCGCGGGCCGCCGGGTGCGCAGCCGGTGGCGTACGCGACGGGGATCACCGAGGTGTTGCCACGCAGGACACAGGGAGGGCCGTCCCTGTCCCCGCCCCCGGCTCCGGCTCCGACGCCGTGGTCGTGCAGGACTTCGGCGACGCGCGCCCAGTCGCCCCGGGCGCCCGCCTGGATCTTGGCGTTGCTCTGGGTGAGGGGGAGCTGAACGGCGAGATGTCCGAGGAGGGCGAGCCCCAGGGTGGCGGTGGCGACGTACGGCCGCCGGGACGCGAGGGCGCTGTCGCCGAGGGCGAGCACGCCGAGGGCGGCGGCCGGGGCGAGCAGGGCGTGGGTGGGGGCGAGGAAGCGCGGGGCGGCGTAGGGGACGAGGAGGAGGTACGGGAATGCGACGCACAGAGCGGCGACCACGGCGAGCAGGCACCCGCGGGAGCCCGCGGCTCGGAAGCCCGCGGCCCGGAAGCCCGCGGTGCCGGGCTGCCGCGGCTCGTGGCGCTCTCGGCGCGCCCCGGAGCCGCCCCGCACGCTCCACCACACCCCCACCGCCACCAGGAAGGGCAGCACGAGCCACCACTCCGCCGCGAGCGGGCGGATGTGGTCGCTGTCGCAGGGGCGGCAGAGCAGCGGCCCGTCCATGACGGTGAGGTGATGGACGAAGGAGAGCAGCGGGCGCAGGGTCCCCTGCACTTCACTGGCCTCCGCCAGCCGTTCGCGGGGCCCGCCGAACCGTACGTACGCCTCGACGACCCACGGCAACGCGCCCGCCGCGAGCCCACCGAGCACGGCCAGGACGCGGCTCCGCCCCCGCCAGGCGGGGACCAGCAGGGCGGCGGCCAGCAGGGGGGCGCCCAAGGCGAAACCGTCGTTGGGCCGCATCAGGGTGGCCAGGGCGAGACCGGTGAAGATCCCGGCGCGGGTGGCGGGGGACTGGCGCGCCCGGAGGAAGAGCCCGACTGCTCCGACGGCACCCATGGCGGTGTAGTGGTTGGGCATCGCGGCGCTCGCGTAGAACAGCACGAACCACAGGCCGCCGTACAGCGCGGCGGCGACCGCGGCCGCCGCGGGCCGCCCCAGGGGGCGCAGCCAGGGGCGGAATCCCAGGTAGAGGGCGGTGGTCGAGAGCAGTGTCAGCCACACCCTGAGCAGCACGACGGAGTCGCTCCAGGCGGCCACGGGCGCGATGAGGAACGGGACGCCCCGCGTCCGGGGCGCGCTGAAGGGGGTGGCGGGGGCGTGCGGCGCGAAGCGGCTTGCGTAGACGGTCTCGTCCCAGCCGAGCGGCAGGGTGAGCGGGACGAGGACGAGGGACAGCAGGGCGAAGGCGGCGCAGACAGCCAGGAGGAGGTGGTGGGCGCGCGACTGCGCTGCCATGCGGCCAGGCCTTCCTGATCCGACGTGCCGACGGGTACGTGCCCTCACCCAAAGGTAACCACGCACTAATTAGTGCGTACTTGAGGAGGTCGTGGCGACCGACACAGCATGGGGAGGCGATCAACTACAGGAACGGGGGCGGACCATGACGGACGCCGAGGGCACAGCCATGGGTACGGCTGCAGGGGCGGGCGCACGTACGCCCGTGACGATCATCGGGCTCGGCCTGATGGGTACGGCACTGGCCGAGGCCTTCATCGAGGCCGGGCACGGGACGACCGTGTGGAACCGCAGCGCGGAGAAGGCCGCCCCGCTCGTCGCCAAGGGCGCCTCGCATGCGACGGCGGTCGTGGACGCGGTCACCGCGAGCCCTCTCGTCATCGCTTGCCTGACGACGTACGAGGCCACGCTCGCCGCTCTGGAACCGGCGGCTGCCGCGCTGGCCGGGCGCACTCTGGTCACGCTCAACTCCGGCACCCCGTCCGGCGCCCGGGGGATGGCCGACTGGGCGGCGGGGCGGGGCGCCCGATTCCTCGATGGTGCCGTCAAGAACGTGCCGGGGGCCGTGGGGAACCCGGACACGTTGCTCTACTACGCGGGTGACCGTGCGACGTTCGACGCGTACGAGGCGACGCTGAAGGTGCTCGGCGGCGACACCGTCCACCTCGGCACCGACCCGGACCTCGCCGCCCTCTACGAGATGGCGGTCGGCAGCACGCTGCTCCCCGCACTGATGGGCTTCTTCCAGGGGGCAGCGCTGCTCCAGGCGCGCGGTCTTGAGGTCGGCTCGATGGTGCGGTACGAGGTCAAGTGGCTGGAGATGATCGCCTCGATCCTGCCGACCCTGGCCCAGGAGATCGACTCCGGCGACTACACGCGGCCCGCGTCGACGGTCGGCCTCTTCGACGCGGCGGCCGAGTACGACCAAGACATGGCCGAGGAGGGCGGCATCGACGTCTCCTGGCTCGCCCCGATGAACGACCTGGTGCGGCGGGCGGTCGCCGAGGGGCATCGCGACCACAGCATCTCGGCGCTGGTCGAGATACTGCGGAAGCCTGCGGAGGGAACCGCTCTGGGCGGTTAGTTGAAGCAGTGGCCAGTCGAAGCAGCGGTTAGCTGAAGCAGCGGTCAGTGGACGCAGAACTCGTTCCCCTCCGGGTCCGTCATGATCACCCACTCGCCTCCCGGCTCCTTGACGTGCCGCGCCACGGCGGCGCCCAGCGTTTCGAGGCGGGTCACCTCGTCGTCCCGGCGCCCCGGCCCGGTGTGCACGTCGAGGTGCAGCCGGTTCTTGCCGCTCTTGGCCTCGGGCACCCGCTGGAAGAGGATCCGGCGGCCCAGGCCGGTGCCGCTGGCCTCGTCGTACGGGTCGTCGGGGTGCCGGACGGCGATCAGGTCCCGCCAGGCACGGCGGCCGTCGAACTCGAGGGTCGCGGCCTCGGGGGCGGCGCCGAGGCCGAGGAGGCGCTCGATCAGTGCGCTGTTGTCCTCGACCTCATAGCCCAAGGTCGCGGCCCAGAACGCTGCTTGGGCGTGCGGGTCGGTGGCGTCGATGACGAGCTTCCAGTGCAGGGTGGTCATGGTAACCAGTTATAGCGGTTACGCGATGCCGACGCGCGCCACACGGCGAACCTCTGTCACCTAAGGGGCGATTGAGGGTCAGGTCGGGGCGGTCCCGGATCGTGCGGGGGCGGTGCGAGCGGCACTCTGGAATGGCTCGGACCGCGAGCTGGACGCCGACTCCTCCTCGGCGGTCCGCGCGTCGTAGTCGGCCCGGGCCGCGGCGATCTCGTTCTGGTGGTCCTCCGTCCAGGAGACCAGGGCCTGGATCGTGTGGTGCAAGGTGCCGCCGAGCGGGGTGAGTTCGTACTCGACCCGGGGCGGTACGACGGGGTGCACGGTCCGCTTCACGAGGCCGTCGCGCTCCAGCTGCCGGAGCGTGACCGTCAGCATCCGCTGGCTGATGCCGTCGATCTCGCGCCGCAGCTCCGTGAAGCGCAGACGGCGGCGATCCAGGAGGGCGATGACCAGCAACGACCACTTGTCGGCCACCCGGTCGAGGATCTGCCGCACCTGGCAGTCCTCGCGGGTGTCCCACTGGAAGGGATCCGCTTCGCCGTAGTCCACGGTGCCCGGGAGGTTACTCGGTGACTTTGAAGTGCCTTCTTCCACGGCTCCCGATGCTGCCGCAGGATGCCAGTGGTTACAAGAGGGAACCGACCCTCATCCGCGTAACCGCCCCTGCTTGCTGTGCTGCCCGTAAGGAGTCCCGTCATGAGTGCACGCGCCTGGGCGTTACTGCTCGTCCTCTGCGGCACGGTCTTCCTCGAAGGCATCGACATCGCGATGATCGCGATAGCGATCCCGGACATCAGGTCCGACCTGGGACTTTCGACCGGCACGGCCGCGTGGGTCATCAGCGCGTACGTCCTCGGGTACGCCGGGTTCACGCTGCTCGGCGGCCGGGCGGCCGATCTGCTCGGCAGGCGGCGGATGTTCCTCGGCTGGCTGGTGGTCTTCATGGTCTTCTCCGGGCTCGGCGGCTTCGCGACCGAGGGCTGGATGCTGGTCGTGGCTCGGTTCGTGACCGGGGTGGCCGCCGCGTTCATGACTCCGGCCGCGATGTCGATCATCACCACCTCGTACGAGGAGGGGTCCGAGCGGAACAGGGCGCTGCTGATCTTCGCCGGGACGTCGGCGGGCGGGTTCTCGCTCGGCCTGGTGGTGGGCGGGCTGCTCACCGAACTCGGCTGGCAGTGGGTGTTCTTCACGCCGGTGTTCTTCGCGGGCGTGATCCTCGCGGTGGGGGTCCGGCTCATTCCGAAGCGGGCCGACGAGGCGGCCGGGGCCGGGGTGGCTGCCCAGCACGCCCCCCGTGCCCCGCGGCGGTTCGACCTGCCCGGTGCCGTCGCGGCGGCCGGGGCCATGCTGTTGCTGGCCTTCGGCATCGTGCGGCTGGAGCACGGCTTCTCCGGCTGGCCGTTGACGGTCGGCGCGGCGGTCGCTGGTCTGGTGCTGGTCGCTGTCTTCGTGCGGGTGGAGCGGCGTACGGACGATCCGCTGGTGCGCCTCGGGATCTTCCGCACGGGGTCCGTGGCGCGGGCCGGGACGGGAGCACTGCTGTACCTGGGGGCCTTCATGGGCTTCCAGTTCGTCCTGACGCTCTACCTCCAGGAACTGCGCGGCTGGTCGTCGTGGCAGACCGCCGTCGCGATGATCGTGCTGGGCTGCGACGTGTTCCTGTCGCCGACGCTCACGCCGCGCCTGGTCCGGAGGTTCGGCAACGAGCGCGTGATCTTCGGCGGCTTCCTGCTGGCCACCGTGGGGTACGGCGTCTTCCTGCCGGTCGGCGCGGACTGGCCGTACCTGGCGATGTTCCCGACGCTGCTCCTCGCGGGCCTCGGCTTCGCGCTCACGCTCGGCCCGCAGATGATCGCGGCGACGGACGGTGTGCCGGAGAAGGAGCAGGGCCTGGCGAGCGGGCTGCTGCAGACGGCCACACAGTTCGGTGCCGCGATCGGGATATCCGCGGTGACCGCCGTCCACGGTCTGGTCTCGGGAGGAACGGGTGGAGGGGTCGGTGGGGGCGGTGGCGGCGCGGATCTGTCCGCGTTCCGCGTGGCGTTGGTGGTGCCGTTGGTGATGGCGGCGCTGGGCACGACCGTCGCGGCGGTCGGCGTATGGGGGGCGAAGGGAAGGGGCGGCGCGCGGCTCCCCGAGTCCCTGCCGCAGAAGGCCGCAGGCCGGAGTGGAACACCAGAGGCGCAGGCCGCTCTGCCTGCGTGCGAGGTCGGCTAGCCGCCCACCACCGGCCAATCCGCCCCCTCCACCCCATCCACCCCATCCACCAAAAAGGGAGGGAGCAGCCGAGCCACCCCCTCCCGCACCCCTCGCCCCTCAGACCGCCGCCTCCTGCTCGCCCCGCTCAGCGATGGGCCCGGCCCCGGCCCCGGTATCAGCCGCAGCCACCACCCGCGCCGCAGCCAGCCGCGCCGCGTTCCGTCGTGCCGTCCGCAGCGCGTCCCACGTCAGGAGGGAGAGCGCCAGCCACACCAGGGCGAAGCCCGCCCAGCGCTCGGCGGGCATCGCCTCGTGGAAGTACAGGATTCCGAGCAGGAACTGGAAGACGGGAGCGAGGTACTGCAGGAGCCCCAGGGTGGAGAGCGGCACCCGGATCGCCGCCGCCCCGAAGCAGACCAGGGGAGCGGCGGTCACCACGCCGGTGGCGGCGAGCAGCGCCGCGTGCCCGGTGCCCTCCGTGCCGAAGACGATGTCGCCCTGCGTGGCGAGCCACCCCAGGTAGGCGACGGCGGGCAGGAACTGGACGGCGGTCTCGGCGGCCAGGGACTCCAGGCCGCCGAGGTTGACCTTCTTCTTCACCAGGCCGTACGCGGCGAAGGTGAAGGCGAGGCAGAGGGAGATCCACGGCGGCCTGCCGTAGCCGAACGCGAGCACGAGCACCGCGGCCACCCCGACGCCGACCGCCGCCCACTGCACCGGCCGCAGCCGCTCGCCGAGCAGCAGGACGCCGATGGCGATGGTGACCAGCGGGTTGATGAAGTAGCCGAGGGACGCCTCGACGACGTGGCCGGAGTTCACGGACCAGATGTAGACGCCCCAGTTGACGGTGATGACCGCCGCGGCGACCGTCACCAGCAGGAGCCTGCGCGGCTGGCGCAGCAGCTCGCGCGCCCAGTCCCAGCGTCGTACGAAGAGCAGCGCGATGCCGACCACCACGAGGGACCAGGCCATCCGGTGGGCGAGGATCTCGACGGCACCGGCCGGTTTGAGGAGCGGCCAGAAGATGGGGACGAGGCCCCACATCCCGTAGGCGGCGAAGCCGTTCAGCAGCCCGACGCGCTGCTCGTTTCTTCCCGACGTCCCGGCTGCTCCGCTGTCCACGGCTCCTCCTAGGTGCACGGCAGTCCCACTGCTGCCGCACTGAAGGTAGCGCCGCGAACCCCCGCCTGTCATGCCCGTAAACAAAGGACAGTCATGACGGGGGAGTCGGTCCTCAGAGCGCTGTCGCGACGGCCTCGGAGAGCGGCGTGGTGGGCCGGCCGATGAGCCGCGCCAGGTCGCCGCTGGTCCCGGCGAGCAGGCCCCGGGCGACCGCCGCGTCCACGTCGACGAGGATCGCGGCCATCGGCTCCGGCACCCCGGCGCCGGTCAGCACGGCGAGGTGCTGCTCGGCGGGGACGTTGGCGTACGAGATGTCCTTGCCGCTCTGCGCCGCGATCTCCGCGGCGTACTCGGCGAAGCCCCACGGGACGTCGCCGCTGAGCTCGTACACCTTGCCCTCGTGGCCCTCGCCGGTCAGCACGGCGACGGCCGCCGCGGCGTAGTCGGCGCGCGAGGCGGAGGCGACCCGGCCCTCGCCCGCGGAGGCGACGACGGCGCCGTGCGCCAGGACCGGGGCGAGGTGCTCGGTGTAGTTCTCGTGGTACCAGCCGTTGCGCAGGAAGGTGTGCGGCAGGCCGGAGTCGAGGATGAGCTGCTCGGTCACGATGTGCTCGGCGGCCAGCTCGAAGTCGGCGTCGGGGCCGCCGAGGATGCCCGTGTAGGCGAGGAGCGCGACGCCCGCCGTGCGCGCCGCGTCGACGACCGCGCGGTGCTGCGGCACGCGCTGCCCGACCTCGCTGCCGGAGATCATCAGGACGCGGTCACCCGCGGCGAAGACGCCGTCCAGGGTCTCGGGAGCGCTGTAGTCCGCTATCCGCAGCTCGATGCCGCGCTCGGCGAGGTCGGCGGCCTTGCCCTTGTCGCGCACGACGGCCGCGATCTCCCCGGCGGGGACCCGGGCGGCGAGCAGCCCCTCGATGACGAGGCGGCCGAGGTTTCCGGTGGCTCCGGTGACGACGATGCTCATGGCTGAAATCTCCTGATAGGTGGCGCTTCGGTGCGGTCTGCCACTCACCCTAGCCGGGGTACTAACTATTCGTAAGTACCCACTTTGAAGTAAGGTACTGGCATGGCCGTAAGCAATGCGAAGCCGGGCGCCGAGGCGATGTGCCCCTACCGACTGGTCCTGGAGCACGTCACCAGCCGCTGGGGCGTGCTCATCCTGATCGCGCTCGAAGAGCGCTCGTACCGCTTCAGCGAGCTGCGCCGCGCCATCAGCGACATCAGCCGCGTGAGCGAGAAGTCGCTGACCCAGACCCTGCAGACCCTGGAGCGCGACGGCCTCGTGCACCGCGACGCCAAGCCGGTCATCCCGCCCCGCGTGGACTACTCCCTCACGGACCTCGGCCGCGAGGCGGCCGTGCAGGTCAGGACCCTCGCGACGTGGACGGAGCGGCGCATGGACGACGTGCAGGAGGCGCGCCGGGCATACGACGAGGCCCGGCCCTGAAGGATCAGGACCGGGCCTCGGCGTGCGGAGCCGGGACGGCTAGCCGACGACCGTCCACGTGTCGCCGCCCGCGAGCAGTCCGGCCAGGTCGCCCTTGCCGTTCTGCTCGATGGCGCTGTCGAGCTGGTCGGCCATGAGCGTGTCGTAGACCGGGCGTTCGACGCTGCGGAAGACGCCGATCGGGGTGTGGTGCAGCGTGTCCGGGTCGGCGAGCCGGGAGAGCGCGAAGGCCGTGGTCGGCGACGTGGAGTGCGCGTCGTGGACCAGGATGTCGCCCTCGGTCTCCGGCGTGACGGCGACGACCTTGAGGTCGCCGGTCACCGCGTCGCGTACGACGCCCTTCGATCCTTCGGCGCCGAAGCGGATCGGCTGCCCGTGCTCGAGCCGGATCACCGCCTCCTCGGCCTGCTGCTTGTCCTTGAGGACCTCGAAGGCGCCGTCGTTGAAGATGTTGCAGTTCTGGTAGATCTCCACCAGCGCGGTGCCGGGGTGCTCGGCGGCCTCGCGCAGCACCGAGGTGAGGTGCTTGCGGTCGGAGTCCACCGTGCGTGCCACGAAGGAGGCCTCGGCGCCGATGGCCAGCGAGACCGGGTTGAAGGGCGCGTCCAGCGAGCCCATCGGCGTCGACTTGGTGATCTTGCCGACTTCCGAGGTGGGGCTGTACTGGCCCTTGGTGAGACCGTAGATCCGGTTGTTGAACAGCAGGATCTTCAGGTTCACGTTGCGGCGCAGGGCGTGGATCAGGTGGTTGCCGCCGATGGACAGCGCGTCGCCGTCACCGGTGACCACCCACACGCTCAGATCCCGCCGCGAGGAGGCCAGGCCCGTCGCGATGGCCGGGGCGCGGCCGTGGATGGAGTGCATCCCGTACGTGTTCATGTAGTACGGGAAGCGGGAGGAGCAGCCGATGCCCGAGACGAAGACGATGTTCTCCTTCGCCAGGCCCAGCTGCGGCATGAAGCTCTGCACCGCGGCCAGCACGGCGTAGTCACCGCAGCCGGGGCACCAGCGCACCTCCTGGTCGGACTTGAAGTCCTTCATGGACTGCTGGGCCTCGGCCTTGGGCACCAGGGAAAGCGCTTCGATCGTGCTCCCGGTCCCCTCCGGTCCGGCCGTTTTCGTGTCAGCCATCGATGGCCTCCTTGAGAGCCGTGGCGAGCTGCTCGGCCTTGAACGGCATTCCGTTGACCTGGTTGTACGAGACGGCGTCCACCAGATACTTCGCCCGGATCAGCGTGGCGAGCTGACCGAGGTTCATCTCGGGGATCACCACCTTGTCGTAACGCGCGAGGACGTCGCCCAGATTCCGCGGGAACGGGTTGAGGTGGCGCAGATGGGCCTGCGCGATGGACTCACCCGCGGTGCGCAGCCGCCGGACCGCCGCGGTGATCGGCCCGTACGTCGAACCCCACCCGAGGACCAGCGTGTCGGCGTCCCCGCCGGCGTCGTCGACCTCCAGGTCGGGGACGGCGATGCCGTCGACCTTGGCCTGGCGGGTGCGGACCATGAAGTCGTGGTTGGCCGGGTCGTACGAGATGTTGCCCGTGCCGTCCTGCTTCTCGATGCCGCCGATGCGGTGTTCGAGGCCCGGCGTGCCCGGGATCGCCCACGGGCGGGCCAGCGTCTGCGGATCGCGCTTGTAGGGCCAGAACACCTCGGTGCCGTCGGCCTCGGTGTGGTTCGTCCCGGAGGCGAACTGCACGCGCAGGTCGGGCAGTTCGTCGACCTCGGGGATGCGCCAGGGCTCCGAGCCGTTGGCCAGGTAGCCGTCGGAGAGCAGGAAGACCGGCGTCCGGTACGTCACCGCGATCCGGGCCGCCTCCAGCGCCGCGTCGAAGCAGTCCGCCGGGGTCTTCGGCGCCACGATCGGCACCGGCGCCTCGCCGTTGCGTCCGTACATCGCCTGCAGCAGGTCGGCCTGCTCGGTCTTGGTCGGCAGGCCCGTGCTCGGGCCGCCGCGCTGGATGTCCACGATCAGCAGCGGCAGTTCGAGGCTGACGGCCAGGCCGATGGTCTCCGACTTCAGCGCCACACCGGGCCCCGAGGTCGTCGTCACCCCGAGCGAGCCGCCGAACGCGGCGCCCAGGGCCGCGCCGATGCCCGCGATCTCGTCCTCGGCCTGGAAGGTCCGCACGCCGAAGTTCTTGTGCTTGGACAGCTCGTGCAGGATGTCCGAGGCCGGGGTGATCGGGTAACTGCCCAGGTAGAGCGGCAGATCCGCCTGCTTGCCCGCCGCGATGAGACCGTACGACAGGGCCAGGTTCCCGGAGATGTTGCGGTAGGTGCCGGTCGCGAACGCCTGGGAGGCCGGGGCGACTTCGTAGGAGACCGCGAAGTCCTCGGTGGTCTCGCCGAAGTTCCACCCCGCGTGGAACGCCGCGATGTTCGCCTCGGCGATCTCCGGACGCTTGGCGAACTTGGCTCGAAGGAACTTCTCGGTGCCCTCGGTCGGCCGGTGGTACATCCACGACAACAGCCCGAGCGCGAACATGTTCTTCGAGCGACCCGCGTCCTTGCGGGAGAGGTCGAATTCCTTCAGGGCCTCCACGGTCAGCGTGGTCAGCGGCACCGGGTGCACGCTGTAGCCGTCCAGGGAGCCGTCCTCCAGCGGGGAGGTGGCGTAACCGACCTTCTGCATGGCGCGCTTGGAGAACTCATCGGTGTTCACGATGACCTCGGCGCCGCGCGGCACGTCACCGATGTTCGCCTTCAGCGCCGCCGGGTTCATCGCCACCAGGACGTTCGGGGCGTCGCCCGGCGTCAGGATGTCGTGGTCGGCGAAGTGCAGCTGAAAGGAGGACACGCCCGGCAGCGTTCCGGCCGGTGCGCGGATCTCGGCGGGGAAGTTCGGCAGCGTCGACAGGTCGTTGCCGAAGGACGCCGTCTCTGAAGTGAAGCGGTCACCCGTGAGCTGCATACCGTCACCGGAGTCCCCCGCGAAGCGGATGATCACCCGGTCCAGGCGCCGCACGTCTTTGTCACCTGCGGGCTTGCGTTGCTCTCCGACGAGCGCTCCGTCGGCCTGCTCGGCTTGGCTACTGACCTGGCTGGTCACTGAACTGGACCTCCCTCGAGGCGACTGAGCGGAATCGCCGGGACGACCGGCGCTCCCAAGGTCCACCCTACGTCTGTAAGGGTCGCCTTCCTGGGGTTGTTCGCATGGTGGATGCACTTCTGAGACACCGTGTTGCACTGCTTTGCCATGGTTTGCCTCGCCCCCCGGTCCTTCATGGATGACGCTCCCCGCTCATCCTTTGGTTCTAGGACTTGCTTCCCGTGACCTGCTTCCGGCCGACTCCGGCCGCCCGTGACGCTGCGCGACTTCCCGTGACCCGCCGTGGCCTTCCCAGCTTCCGCACCTGCTCCCGCCGCTGTTCCCGCTTCCGCCCCCGCTGGTCGCGCCCCTCGATCCCGGTGTCACCCGACCGTGTCCCGGGAGTGTCCGGGCGGGCCCCTCGGCGCCCCTTTTCGGGGGTTCCGCGGCACCCGACCGGTACTCCAGTGACGCCCGACCGGGACTGTGGCCACAGCTCCGGACCGACGCCTTCCGCCGTATCTGACAGGGTGTCAGTTATTCATGAGTTGAGGTAGGTGAGGACCGCGAGCACGCGTCGGTGATCCCCGTCACTCTGGGACAGGCCGAGCTTCAGGAAGATGTTGCTCACGTGCTTCTCGACGGCGCCGTCGCTCACCACGAGCTGCCGGGCGACCGCCGAGTTCGTCCGTCCTTCGGCCATCAGACCGAGTACCTCGCGTTCCCGCGGAGTAAGCCCCGCGAGCACGTCCTGCTTTCGGCTGCGGCCCAGCAACTGCGCCACGACCTCCGGATCGAGCGCAGTGCCCCCGTCCGCCACTCGCACCACCGCGTCGACGAACTCCCGCACCTCGGCGACCCGGTCCTTGAGGAGATAGCCCACGCCACGGCTCGAACCGGCGAGCAGCTCGGTGGCGTACTGCTCCTCGACGTACTGCGAAAGGACCAGGACCCCGAGCCCCGGATGCTGATGGCGCAGATACACCGCGGCGCGCACGCCCTCGTCGGTGTGGGTCGGCGGCATCCGCACGTCGGCGACGACCACGTCCGGCAGGGCGTCCTGCGCGGCGAGGTCGGTGATCGTCTTGATCAGGGCCTCCGCGTCACCCACCCCGGCGACGACGTCGTGCCCGCGGTCGGTCAGCAGCCGGGTCAGGCCCTCCCGAAGCAGCACTGAATCCTCGGCGATGACGACCCGCACTTTGTCCTCCACTTTTTGGCCCCCCGGCACTTTTGTTCCCCCGGTGCGCTTGTCCGGCCCGGATCGGTCCGACATCGGTTGTGTCAGCCGAACACATGGCGCCGAACGCGGGCGCCGAACACTCGGCACCTCAGTATCGCGCGATCCGCCGCGGCCCATCGGCCCGCTCGCCGGACTGGTGCGCCGGTGGCCCACGGACCGCCGTCGACCGCGCGCAGCGCGCCGCCCCCGGCTCGGTGTACGAACCGGGGGCGGCGCGCCGCAGACAGGGTGCGGGTGGGCTCAGCTCAGGCCTGGCGCCACGGCAGTTCCGCCGTGATCGTCGTCGGACCGCCCACCGGCGAGTCGACGACCAGGATTCCGTCGACCGCGTCGAGCCGCTCCGCGAGCCCCGCGAGGCCGGAGCCCGCCGACACGTCCGCGCCGCCTGCCCCGTTGTCGGTCACCTGGAGCATCAGCCGGGTCTCGGCCCGCCAGACGTCGACGCCCGCGGCCTTGGCGCCGCTGTGCTTGCTGATGTTCTGCAGCAGCTCGGAGACCGTGAAGTACGCGATGCCCTCGATGGCCGCCGCGGGACGGCTTGTCAGGTCCACCTCGACGTGCACCGGGACCGTGCAGCGGGCGGCCAGCGAGGAGAGGGCGGCGTCCAGGCCGCGGTCGGTGAGGACGGCGGGATGGATGCCGCGGGCCAGGTCGCGCAGCTCCTGCAGGGCCACCTTCACCTCGCCGTGCGCCTCGTCCACCATGCGCGCCGCGGCCTCCGGGTCCTCGGTCAGCTTCTCCTTGGCCAGGCCCAGATCCATGGCGAGGGCGACGAGGCGGGCCTGCGCGCCGTCGTGCAGATCGCGCTCGATGCGGCGCAGGTCGGCGGCCGCGGTGTCCACGACCACGCCACGGTCCGACTCGAGCTCGACGACGCGGGTCGCGAGCCGCGAGGGGCCGAGCAGCCCGTAGACCAGTACGCGGTCCACGGTCGTCAGGGCCCGCAGGATCCACGGGGTGGCCAGCGTGACGAGGAGTCCCGTCGCGGCCGTGATGCCGATCTCGAAGGGGTTGTCGAGGTAGATGCGGTGGCCGTCGTCCCCGCCGTACAGCTGGATGCCGTCCTGCCCGCCGTACATCGGGAAGAGCCAGAACCACAGCGGGTACGTGAGCATCAGCCAGCCGTACGACCAGAAGACGATCGCCACCGTGAACGAGAAGATCGACCACGGCAGCATCAGCAGCGAGTACAGGACGTGCCGCCAGGACGCGCCGCTCTTGAGGATCGCGCCCATCAGCGCCATCGGGCCGCCGCCCTTGGGGCGCAGCTGCTCCGGCGACGCGACGTCCAGGCCGAGCAGCCCGCGCGCCCGCGCCCGCTCCAGGGCGCCGATGCCGCGGCAGCCCGCGAGACCGGCCGCGAGCACCGGGATGCCGATGAAGGTGATCAGCAGGCCCGCGCCGAGCGAGAGCATGGTGATGGCGAAGACGAAGGACATGATGCCGATCGGCAGGCTCAGCATCGTGTAGCCGAACTCCCGCCAGGTACGGGCCTCGACGGGGGCCCGCAGTCCGGCGGGCAGCCGGTGGCTCCGCCGCTCCTCGACGTCGGTTCCCCGGAAGTCCGGCCGGTCCATGTGCGGGTACCCCTGTCCGTAGTCCGTGGCCATCGTTGCCGTCCGTTTCTGCGTCTGCGTCTGTGTCGGTGTGGTTCCAGATTCGCCGGTGCGGCGGTCCACGACCATGGAGCGGGTCGGCGTCTTCGACCGGGGGTTTTCCCTACCTTTGAGGGCTGGGCGGACCGGGTCCGTCACTTTCGGGCGCCGGGCGCGGCGTCCGTCGAGCGGTCCCGCCACGGCAGCTCCGCCGTGATCGTCGTGGGCCCGCCCTCGGGCGACTCGATCACGAAGAGCCCGTCGACCGCGCCGAGCCGGTCGGCGAGGCCGGACATGCCCGTGCCGCCGTCCAGCCGCGCCCCGCCGCGCCCGTCGTCCCAGACCTGGATGAGGAGCCGCTCGTCCGCCCGCCAGACCTCGACGCTCGCGGACCTCGCGCCGCTGTGCTTGCTGATGTTCTGCAGCAGCTCGGAGACCGTGAAGTACGCGATGCCCTCGATGGCCGCCGCCGGGCGCGCCGGGAGGTCGGCGGTCACCTTCACCGGCACGGTGCAGCGCGAGGCGACCGAGGAGAGCGCCGCGTTCAGGCCGCGGTCGGTGAGGACGGCGGGGTGGATGCCGCGGGCCAGGTCGCGCAGTTCCTGCAGGGCCAGTTTCACCTCGCCGTGCGCCTCGTCGACCATCGAGGCCGCGGCGTCGGGGTCCTCCAGAAGCTTCTCCTTGGCCAGGCCGAGGCCCATGGCGAGGGCGACGAGGCGGGCCTGCGCGCCGTCGTGCAGATCGCGCTCGATGCGGCGCAGGTCGGCGGCCGCGGTGTCCACGACCACGCCACGGTCGGACTCCAGTTCGGCGATCCGCTGCTCCAACTCGTCGGAGGGGGAGAGCAGTCCGCGCACCATCGCCCGGTCCGCGTTGGCGAGGCCGCGCACGATGAAGGGCAGCACGGGCCAGAGCACGAAGAGCCCGACGGTGGTGATGGCGAAGGTCAGCACGCCCCAGGGCAGCCGGATGAACCCGTACAGCATGGTGCGCCAGCCCACCGGGTCCTTCAGGTTCGACCACAGCCGCCCGAGGAAGCTCTGCCCGCGGTACCCCGGCATCGGACTCGGCTCGTCCACCTGCACGCCGAGCAGTTTCCTGGCCCGCGCCCGCTCGAACCTGCCCAGGACGCGCGCCCCGAGCAGCCCCATCGCGAGCAGCGGCAGACCGATCACCGTCACCGTCAGACCGATGCCGACGGACAGCACGCTCACCGCGTAGACGAATCCGACGACCCCCATCGGCAGGTTCACCAGGAGATGGGCGATCTCCTTCCAGGTGTACGTGCTGTACGCGAAGCGCGCGGGTGGCGGCCGGTCGTCCTGCGGGGGCGTGGTGCGTGCGGTCATAAGCGCTAGGGTGCCCGGCCCGACGCCGCAATGCCATGAGGGCGGCCGCCGGGACGACCGGGGGATAACCCCACCCGGCCGAATCGTGGGGTGACCGATCTGCGACCACGTGGCCTGACCGATGCGTGACGCTCTGCTTACCGATCCTTTAGCAGGCCCTAGACTCCCGTGCGTACAGATCGTCGAAAAGGGTCAGGGTCAAGGACGGTCAGGGAGTGAGGGACTGACGTGCACGTGACGAACGTCGCGGCGAGTTACTACCAGTCGTACTCCGTCGTCGGACTGCTCGCCGTCGTCGGCGTGCTGTTCGTCGCAGTGGCCTTCGGCGTGGGGCGGCTGTTGCGCCCCGTGGTGCCCACCCCGGAGAAGCTCCTGACGTACGAGTGCGGCGTCGACCCGGTCGGCGAGGGCTGGGCCCACACCCAGGTCCGCTACTACGTCTACGCGTTCCTCTACGTCATCTTCGCCGTCGACTCGATCTTCCTCTTCCCCTGGGCGACGGTCTTCGCCGCGCCCGGCTTCGGCGCGACGACGCTCGTGGAGATGTTCATCTTCCTCGGCTTCCTGGCCGTGGGCCTGCTGTACGCATACAAGAAGGGCGTCCTGACGTGGACGTGACCCCGGACCCCAACGGGCAGCCCGTGTCGCAACCCGTGCCGCAACCCCTGCCGCAACCCGTGCTGCTTCCCGAGCCGAAGAGGCTGGGCGCGCTCGCCCGGCTCGCCCCCGAACCGATGAAGGTGGTCCTCAACTGGGGCCGCCGGTACTCGCTCTGGGTCTTCAACTTCGGCCTCGCCTGCTGCGCCATCGAGTTCATCGCCGCGTCCATGGCGCGGCACGACTTCATCCGGCTCGGCGTCATCCCCTTCGCGCCCGGGCCGCGCCAGGCCGACCTGATGGTCGTGTCCGGCACGGTCACGGACAAGATGGCGCCCGCGGTGAAGCGCCTGTACGAGCAGATGCCCGAACCGAAGTACGTCATCTCGTTCGGCGCCTGCTCCAACTGCGGCGGCCCGTACTGGGACTCGTACTCCGTGACCAAGGGCGTCGACCAGATCATCCCGGTCGACGTGTACGTCCCCGGGTGCCCGCCCCGACCCGAGGCGCTGCTCCAGGGCATCCTCAAGCTCCAGGAGAAGATCGCGCGGGAGTCGCTGGAGGAGCGGTACGCGACCCCGGGCCAGAACGGGACTCCGAGCTCCAACGGCACCCAGAGTCCCAACGGCACCCCGAGCGCCAACGGAAACGGCGCCCGCCCCTCGGTGGCCGCCCTGCAGAGCGGTTTGGTGAAGGCGCCCGCGCCGGGGAAGGACCAGGCATGACCGGCTGGCTGCCGAGCCCCGTCGAGGAGCTCTTCGGCGCGGAGGCCACGGCCGAGGAGTCGTACGACGTCCTGACCGTCGACGTACCTCCGGCCCAGTGGATCGCGGCCCTCGAAACCGCCCGCACCACGCTGACCTGCACCTACTTCGACTGGCTGAGCGCGGTCGACGAACCGGGCACCGGCTTCCGCGTCGCCGCCCACGTGGTCGCCCTCTCTCCCGTACGCCGACTCCTCGTCCGTACGACGGTCGCGCACGACGCCCCCGTCCTCGCCTCCGCCGTCGACGTCTACGCGGGCGCCGCCTGGCACGAGCGCGAGACGCACGAAATGTTCGGCGTGACGTTCGAGGGCCACCCCGGGCTGACCCCGCTGCTCCTGCCCGACAGCTTCGAGGGCCACCCCCTCCGCAAGGACTTCGTGCTCGCGGCCCGGGTCGCCAAGGCCTGGCCGGGCGCCAAGGAGCCGGGGGAGTCGGAGCACGGCGGTCCCAAGCGCCGCCAGATGCTGCCGCCCGGCGTGCCCGACCCGAACGAATGGGGCCCTCTCAAGGGCCGCCTGCCCGCGGCACCGGCCCGCCCTGCCCGCGGCGCGGGCCGCGCGGCGGGTGCGGGGGCAGGTGCGGGTGCGGGTGCCCCGGGCCGTGCGGCGGCCGGTGAACGCCCGCCGCGCAGAACCCGCTCGGCCAGCCAGGGTTCGGCAAGCCAGGGTTCGGCAAGCCAGCCGACTCCCGAGGCGCAGCCCACGTCCGCCCCGGAGCCGCAGCCCACCGAGCCGCAGCCCACCGAGGCGCGGCAGCCGGAGACTCCCGCACGCCCTCCGCGGCGTTCGCGCAGCGCAAGCCAGGGCTCGGCGTCGCAACAGGCGACGACCCCGGCACCGGAGGCAACGGCACCGGAAGCCCCGGCACCGGAAGCCCCGACACCTGAGGCACCGGCACCGGAAGCCCCTGCTCCCGCGACTCCGGCCCCGGAGTCCGCACCCGAGGCGAAGTCCGACGCCCCGTGGCACCACGCCCGCCCGGCATTCGAGGACCCGGAGAAGAAGCCGCAGTCGGAGGCCGCCCCTTCCCCGAGCCCCGAGCCCACTACGGCCCCCGAGCCCCCTGAAGACGAAAACGGCGACCGCGCAACTGGAGGCACCGAGTGAACGACGCCCTCGACGTCGCCCTGCGCCTCGTCATCGTCTTCGGGGTGTTCCTGGTCCTCCCTCTCGTCATCGGCCAGACCGAGCACAAGGTGATGGCCCACATGCAGGGCCGCCTCGGCCCCATGCACGCGGGCGGCTTCCACGGCTGGGCGCAACTCGTCGCCGACGGCGTGAAGTTCGCCCAGAAGGAAGACGTCGTCCCGGCCGAGGCCGACCGCCGCATCTTCCAGCTGGCGCCCGCCGTCGCCCTGCTGCCCTACCTCCTCGTCCTCATCGCGATCCCGATCGGCCCCGACGAGGGCGCGGTCGGCGAGGTCGTCGACGCGGGCATCTTCTTCGTGCTCGCCGTGATGGGCGTCGGCGTACTCGGCTCGCTCATGGCGGGCTGGGCCAGCGCCAACAAGTTCTCCCTCCTCGGCGGCCTCCGCACCGCCGCCCAGCTCCTCGCGTACGAACTTCCGATGCTGCTCGCCGCCGCCTCGGTCGCGATGGCCTCCGGCACGGTCTCGCTGCCCGGCATCGTCGACGCGTTCGAGTGGTGGTGGGTGCCCTGGCAGATCGTCGGCGCGCTGGTGTTCTTCATCGCGGGCCTCGCCGAACTACAGCGCCCGCCCTTCG
Source organism: Streptomyces sp. NPDC004732 (assembly GCF_040609235.1). Lineage (NCBI taxonomy): Bacteria > Bacillati > Actinomycetota > Actinomycetes > Kitasatosporales > Streptomycetaceae > Streptomyces > Streptomyces sp. NPDC004732. The sequence goes on along the minus strand of NZ_JBEXJR010000002.1, from coordinate 756,181 downwards.
ACATGCCGGTCGCCGACTCCGAGATCATCTTCGGTGCCTACACCGAGTACACCGGTCTGCGTTTCGCCCTCTTCCTCCTCGCCGAGTACGCCGGGATCGTCGTCCTGTGCGGACTGACCACCGTCCTCTTCCTGGGCGGCTGGCACGGCCCGTGGGGCGCCGACGGCCTCGGCTGGGTCTGGACCCTCCTGAAGACGGCCGTCCTCGCCTTCGTCGTGATCTGGCTGCGCGTCAGTTACCCCCGTCTCCGCGAGGACCAGCTCCAGAAGCTCTCCTGGACCCTCCTCGTCCCGCTCGCCCTCGCGCAGATCGCGCTCACCGGAATCGTGAAGGTGGCGATCAACTGATGCCCCCGATCCCAGGCGCAGGCCTCGCCAAGGGCCTCGCCGTCACCCTGCGCACGATGACGAAGAAGACCGTCACCGAGCAGTACCCCGAGCACCAGCCCGAACTGCCGCCCCGCACCCGCGGCGTCATCGGCCTGTTCGAGGAGAACTGCACGGTCTGCATGCTCTGCGCCCGTGAATGCCCCGACTGGTGCATCTACATCGACTCCCACAAGGAGACGGTCCCGCCCGCCGCCCCCGGCGGCCGCGAGCGCAGCCGCAACGTCCTCGACCGCTTCGCCATCGACTTCGCCCTCTGCATGTACTGCGGCATCTGCATCGAGGTCTGCCCCTTCGACGCGCTCTTCTGGTCGCCGGAGTTCGAGTACGCCGAGACCGACATCCACGAACTCACCCACGAGCGCGACAAGCTCCGCGAGTGGATGTGGACCGTCCCGGCCCCGCCCGCCCTTGACCCCGCTGCCGAGGAGCCCAAGGAACTCGCCGCCGCCCGCAAGTCCGCGGAGAAGACCGCCGCCGAGCAGGCCGCCGCCGCGGAGAAGCCCGAGCCGCCCCGACCGGAGGGAGACGCGTGACCTTCGCAGCAGCCTCCACGACGGCCGCGAGGGCAGCCGAGACCCAGAGCTTCCTGTCCCCGACGGGCGTCGAGATCGCCTTCCTCCTGGTCGGCCTCGTCACCCTCGGCGCGGCGGTCATCACGGTCACGACCAAGCAGCTGGTGCACGCCGCGCTGTGGCTGGTGGTCGCGCTCGGCGGGCTCGCCGTCGAGTACCTCCTCCTGACCGCCGAGTTCATCGCCTGGGTACAGGTCCTCATCTACGTCGGTTCCGTCGTCGTGCTCCTCCTCTTCGGACTGATGCTCACCAGGGCGCCCATCGGCCGCTCCCCGGAGGCCGATTCGGGCAACCGCCTGGTCGCGCTGGCAGTGGCCGTCGCCGCTGCCGCCGCCCTGGTCTGGGTCGTCGTGGATGCGTTCCGCACCACGGTGATCGACCTGGACGGCGCCGCCCAGGGCTCCACCGACGTGACCGGATCGATCCTCTTCCGGCACTGGGTGCTCCCCTTCGAGGCCCTCTCGGTCCTCCTCCTCGCCGCCCTCGTCGGGGCGATCGTCCTGTCCCGCAAGAACGCCGCCCAGGACCAAGCCGCTCAGGACCAGGGGGAGAACCGCTGATGCACCTCCACCTCGCCTATCCCGCCGTCCTCGCCGCCCTCCTCTTCTGCGTCGGCCTGTACGGCGTACTCGCCCGGCGCAACGCGATCCTGGTCCTGATGTCCGTCGAGCTGATGCTCAACGCCGTCAACCTCAACCTGGTCGCCTTCGACGTCTGGCTCCGCGACTCCCTCCACGCGGGACAGGCCCTGACCCTGTTCACCATCGCGATCGCCGCCGCCGAGATCGGCATCGGCCTCGCGATCGTCCTCGCCGTCTACCGCAACCGCGGCAGCTCCGCCGTCGACGACCTCCGCGACACCGCCGAGGGCCCGGACGACGACCCCGGCGACAGCGAAGCTGTCAACGAAACCGAAGCCGCCGACGACACCGACGCAGAGGCCGCACCGGCGCAGAAGGCTGAGGCCACCGCGTGACCACGACCACCCTCGCCGTCCTCGTCCCCCTCCTTCCGTTCCTGGGCGCGGCCGCGGGCCTGCTGCTCGGCCGTCGCATCCCCGGCCTCGTACGCCCCCTCGCGGTGCTGCCCACGCTGACGGCGCTGCTGCTCGCCGTCCTGGTGGCGGTCCGTCAGGGGGGTGGCACCGGCGGCGGGAAGGCCTCCGTCGACGCCGCCACCGAGCTCACCCCGACCGGCTCGGTCCCCATCGAGCTCGCCCTGCACATCGACGGCTTCGCCGCCCTCGTCGCCGTCCTGGTCGGCGTCGTCGCGTCGTGCGTGCAGATCTACTCGACGGGCTACCTCCGCGAGGACCCGCGCTACCCCTCGTACGCCGCCCTCGTCTCCCTCTTCACCTCCGCGATGCTGCTCGTCGTCTACTCCGGCGACCTGATGGTGCTCCTGGTCGGCTGGGAGATCATGGGCATCTGCTCGTACTTCCTGGTCGGCCACTACTGGGAGACCCCCGAGGCGCGCGCCGCCTCCCTGAAGGCCTTCCTCGTCACCAAGCTCGGCGACGTCCCCTTCCTGATCGGTCTGTTCGCCCTCGCCGCCGACACCGGCTCGTTCCGCATCACGACGATCCTCGCGACGGTCGCGGACGGCGGCCTGAACCACCCGACAGTCATCGCGCTGCTGCTGCTCGCGGGCGTGGCGGGCAAGTCGGCGCAGTTCCCGCTGCACACCTGGCTGCCCGACGCGATGGCAGGCCCCACACCCGTCTCCGCGCTGATCCACGCCGCGACGATGGTCGCCGCCGGTGTCTACTTCGTGGCCCGGCTCCTCCCCGTCTTCGCCGCGTCCGCGGCCGCCCTGGTCGTCCTCGCCGTCATGGCCGCCGTCACGATGGCCGGCTCGGCCCTCGCCGCGCTCGCCCAGGACGACATCAAGCGCGTCCTCGCGTACTCGACGATCGGTCAGCTCGGTTACATGACCGGCGCCCTCGCCGTCGGCGACCGCGGCGCCGCCGTCTTCCACCTCCTGTCGCACGGCGCCTTCAAGGCGCTGCTGTTCCTCGCGGCGGGCGTGATCATCCACGCCGCGGGCACCAACTCACTGGCCGCCATGTCCCGCATGAGCGGCCTGCGCGACCGCATCCCCGACGCGTACTGGACGATGACCGTGGCGCTCCTCGCGCTCGCCGCGATCCCGCCGTTCAGCGGCTTCTTCTCCAAGGAGGCGGTGCTCGGCGCCGCCGAGCACACGGCCACGGGCCACGCCGAGTCCGTGCCCACCGCGGCGGGCTGGATCGTCCTCGTCGCCGGTCTGCTCACCGCCCTCCTCACCGCCGCCTACGCGACGCGTCTGTGGCTGCTCACCTTCCACGGCCAGGGAGCGCAGGCCCCCGACCACGGGCGGCAGCCCATCGCCATGACCTCCGTGCTCTGGGTGCTCGCCGTGCCCTCCCTCGCCTTCGGTCTCGCCGTCGGTGTTCTGCCGGACTGGTTCGACGGCCACTCGCTCACCCCGACGCTCACCACCTCCGTCCTGGGCACGGGCCTCGCGCTCGTCGGCGGCCTCGTCACCTACGGCGCATGGCGGCACACCACGGCGCTCGCCGCCCGCGTCCCGATGGGCGCGGTCGCCGCGGACCCCGACGGCGACGGGGGGCAGGTGGAGGCGGAGGCCATCGCCACCCACGCCCCCGCGTACGGAGACGTCGCCTCGGCCCCGGACCCGGCCGACCCCGGCCGCCTGCTGCTCGGCCCGCTGCACCGGCACGCGGCCGTCGGCTTCCACCTCGACGCCGTCTACACCGCCCTGTTCGTACGCCCCGTCCGCGCCGCGGCGAGCCTGGTCCGCTTCCTGGACCGCGAGGTCGTCGAGACGTACGTACGCGGCGCGGGCACCGCACCCCGCTGGCTCGGCGCGGCCGTCCGCCGCGCCCAGACCGGAAATGTGCAGACCTACCTGAGCGCGCTGCTCGCAGGCACGGTCGTCCTGGCCGTCGCCGCCGTCCTCGTCGCCACCGCCGGAGCGTGAGCAGCCGTGATCGGTATCAGTGAGTCCGTGATGCAGTTTCTTCTGGCGTTGATCGTCGTCGGCCCGCTCATCGGCGCCGTGGCCGCTCTCCTGCCCGCCCCGCCCGGGCTGAAGGGGAAGTCGCCCGACCAGGCAGTGCTGCGCCACGGTGTGGTCGTGACCGGCGTGATCCTGCTTGCCGCGATCGTCCTCGCGCTCGGCTTCGACCACGACCAGCCGTCGAAGATGCAGGCCACGACCGATATCAGCTGGATCCCCGCACTCGACGTGCGCATCCATCTCGGCATCGACGGCATCTCGCTCCCCCTTCTGGTCCTGACCGCGCTGCTGACCTTCCTCTGCGCGCTCTACTCCTACTTCAAAATGCCCGCGGGCCCGTCCCCCAAGGCATTCGTCGCGCTGATCCTCATGCTCGAGTCCGGCACCCTCGCGACCTTCGCCGTCCTCGATCTGCTGCTGTTCTTCCTGGCGTTCGAGATGGTTCTCATCCCGATGTACTTCCTCATCGCCCGCTGGGGCGGTGAGCAACGCACGCAAGCTGCCTGGAAGTTCATCCTCTACACCCTGCTCGGTTCCGTCGTCATGCTGCTGGGCCTGCTCCTCATCGGGCTCAAGTCCGGCACATTCGACATGGTGGCACTCGCCACTGACAACGGCCGGGGCCTGACCACATCCGTGCAGGTCATCGCGGTTCTGGCGATCGGTGTCGGGCTCGCGGTGAAGACGCCGATGTGGCCGCTGCACAGCTGGCTCCCCGACGCCCACACCGCCGCGCCCACCGTCGGATCGGTGCTGCTGGCCGGCGTCATGCTGAAGATGGGTACGTACGGGTTCGTCCGGATCGTCCTGCCCATCGCCCCCGACGGAATGCGGGAGTTCGCGCCGTACCTCGCCGCCTTCGCGGTCGTCGGCATCATCTACGGATCCCTGGCCTGCCTCGCGCTCGCCAAGCAGGGCGCGAAGGGCGACCTCAAGCGCCTCATCGCGTACTCGTCCGTCGGCCACATGGGCTTCGTCCTGCTCGGCATCTCGACGATGAGCCCCACCGGCGTGAACGGCGCCCTGTTCGCCAACATCGCCCACGGCCTCATCACCGGCCTGCTCTTCTTCCTCGTCGGCGCCCTCAAGGACCGCACCGGCACGACCGACCTCGACACCCTCGCGCAGGAATCCGGCGCCGCGCTCTACGGCAAGGCGCCCCGCCTCGGCGGACTCCTCGCGTTCGGCGCCGTCGCCTCGCTCGGCCTGCCGGGGCTCGCCGGATTCTGGGGCGAAATGCTCGCGCTGTTCGGCGCGTTCGAGCCCGCCGCCGACCTGAGCCGCCCCGCCTTCCTCACCTTCATGGCCATCGCCGCGTTCGGCACCCTGCTCACCGCCGCGTACATGCTCATCGTCGTACGCCGCGTCTGCATGGGCCCGATGCCGAAGACCACGACCGACGAACCCGCGCCCAAGGCGCTCGCCGACGTCCACGGCTACGAGTTCGCCGCCTGGACCCCGCTCGTCGCCCTCACCGTCCTCGCCGGACTCTGGCCCGCGGCTCTCCTCGGCCTGACCGACCCGGCCGTGCAGAAGCTCCTCACTGGAGGCAAGTCGTGACCGTGGCCGCCGCAAGCGCCGAGAGCGCCACAAGCCTGGTCCAGTCCGTCGACTGGCTCGCGATCGCGCCGCCGACCATCGCGGCGGTCGTCGGCCTCGTCGTGCTCGTCGCCGACCTCTTCTTGAAGGACGGCAAGAAGGCGCTCCTCGGCTGGGTCTCCGTGGCGGGCCTGGCCGCCGCCGCGCTCGCCCTGCTGCCGCTCCTGAACGACGACCGCTCGACGTTCTGCCTGACCGGCGACGGCACGCACGCGTGCAGCTACAGCGCGGACCGCTTCACCCTCGTCATCCAGCTCCTCGTCCTCGGCGGCGCCCTGCTCGCCGCCCTGCTCTCGATGAGCACCCTCAAGGACTCCGGCGACGAACTGCCCGCAGGGGAGTTCTGGTTCCTGCTGCTCTCGTCCGCGGCGGGCGCCGCCCTGCTGCCCGCATCGCGCGACCTCGCGACGCTGATCGTCGCCCTCGAAGTCGCGTCCCTCCCGGCGTTCGCCCTCGTCGGCCTCAAGAGGGGCGACAAACGCTCCTCCGAAGCGGCCCTGAAGTTCTTCCTCTCCTCGGTCACCGCGACCGCGGTGACCCTCATGGGCGTCAGCTTCGTGTACGCGGCCACGGGCACCCTGCACCTCACGGAGATCGCCACCGAGCTCCAGAACGTCGACGGGCAACTGCACACCCTGGCTCAGACGGGCGTCGCCCTCACCCTCGTCGGCTTCGCCTTCAAGGTGGCGGCCGTGCCCTTCCACTTCTGGGTACCCGACACCTACGTAGGCGCGCCGCTGCCCGTTGCCGCCTACCTCTCCGTCGTCGGAAAGGCCGTCGGCTTCACCGGCCTCATCCTCGTCACCGTCGTCGCCTTCCCGTCGTACGCGGACGTCTGGGGTCCGGCGCTCGCAGTCCTGGCCGCGCTCACCATGACCGCGGGCAACGTCGCGGCCCTGCGCCAACAGGCCACGCGCGCGTACAGCGCGGTGCGCCTGCTCGCCTGGTCATCGGTCGGCCAGGCGGGCTACCTCCTCGTGCCGATCGCCGCCGCCGGATACGCCGACGACACCGCCGGTGCCGAGAAGGCCATCGGCTCCACCGTGGCCTACGCCCTGATGTACGCGGCCGTGAACCTCGGCGCCTTCGCCGTGGCGGCCCTCGTCGGCCGTACCCGGCGCCTGAACCGCGTCAGCGACTACCGCGGGCTGTACGCGCGCAGCCCCCTGGCCGCCCTCGTCCTCGGCTTCTTCCTGCTCTGCCTGGCCGGGCTGCCGCCCGGCATCATCGGCCTCTTCGCGAAGGTCACGGTCTTCTCGGCCGCCGTCGACGCAGGTCTCGGCTGGCTCGCCGTGGTGATGGCCGTGAACGTGGTGATCGCGCTCTTCTACTACCTCCAGTGGACCGCGCTCCTGTTCCGCGCCCCCGAGGGCGAACCGGTCAAGCACCGCGTCCCCGCCCCGCTCACCGCGGCCATCGCGCTGACGGCGGTCCTCGGGATCGCCCTCTCCGGAGCGCCCCAGCTGATCCTGAGGTTCTCGGACACCGGCCTGTTCTGAGGCCGGCCCCGGGGCCGGGTCCCACAAGGTGCGCGCGACCGTCACCCGCGCGGCCTACATCGCTCCTGCGTGCACAAGGGAACTAGTGCTCCCCGCCTGGCGTTGACCAGTACGGGAGGGTCCACTGAACAGTGGAAGCACCAGTCAGCAGAGGGTTCCCCCACGCACCACCAGGAGGGCGTACCGTGCACCGCCGGCACAACGGATTGAAGACCGCCGTACTCCTCGGGGGACTGTCCGCGCTCATCCTTGTCATCGGCAGTTTCTTCGGGCGTACGGGCCTGATCATCGCGCTCTTCGTGGCGCTGGGCACCAATGCGTACGCGTACTGGAACAGCGACAAGCTCGCCCTGCGCGCCATGCGTGCCCGCCCGGTGAGCGAATTCGAGGCCCCGCAGCTCTACCGCATGGTCCGCGAGCTCTCCACCCAGGCCCGCCAGCCCATGCCCCGTCTGTACATCTCGCCCACCGAGGCGCCGAACGCGTTCGCGACGGGCCGCAACCCCCGCAACGCGGCGGTGTGCTGCACCGACGGCATCCTGCGCCTCCTCGACGAGCGCGAACTGCGCGGAGTCATCGGCCACGAGCTCAGCCACGTCTACAACCGCGACATCCTGATCTCCTCGGTCGCGGGCGCTCTCGCCTCCGTGATCATGTTCCTGGTGAACTTCGCCTGGCTGATCCCCGTCGGCCGCTCGAACGACAACGACGGCCCCGGCATCTTCGGAATGCTCCTGATCATGCTGCTCGGCCCGCTGGCGGCCTCCATCATCCAGCTCGCGATCAGCCGCTCCAGGGAGTACGAGGCCGACGCGTCCGGCGCCCAGCTCACCGGCGACCCCCTGGCCCTGGCGAGCGCTCTGCGTAAACTCGACGCAGGGACGAAGCAGTTGCCGCTGCCGCCCGAGCCCCGCCTGGAGACAGCGAGCCACATGATGATCGCGAACCCCTTCCGTCCGGGGCAGGGCATGTCCAAGATGTTCTCCACGCACCCGCCGATGGCGGAGCGGATCGCCCGACTCGAGCAGATGGCAGGTCGTCAGCAGTGAAGACAATTCTCAACGTCATATGGCTGGTCCTCTGCGGCTTCTGGATGTTCCTGGGCTATCTGCTGGCGGGCGCACTGCTCTGCATCACGATCATCGGCATCCCGTTCGGCCTCGCCAGCTTCCGCATCGGCCGCTATGCCCTGTGGCCCTTCGGCTACACGACGGTCGAGCGCCGTGACGCGGGCGCGCCCTCCTGTGTGGGCAACGTGCTGTGGCTGGTCCTCGCGGGCTGGTGGCTCGCCCTCGGCCACATCGTCACGGGCTTCCTGCTCTGCGTCACGATCATCGGCATCCCCCTGGGCATCGCCAACTTCAAGCTGATCCCCGTCTCCCTGCTGCCGCTCGGCCGCGAGATCGTCCGTACCGACCAGCCGTTCGCCGCGCGCTACTAGAGCGGGGCGCACTCCGGTGCGGCAGCCCGAGTACGGCTTGCCCAAGTACGCCCTCGCCGCGTACGACCCCGAGGCCGCTCCGTACGACGAGATCTGGGCACTCTGCGCGGACGCGCACCACTTGTTCGCCGATCAACTGCCGGACCGGCCGGGCGTCTCCGAAGAGGGTGACGCCCCGTCGGACGCGCTGATGGAGCCCCCCGTGCGGCTGCTCGGCTGCTCCCCGCGCGGTGCCCTGAAGGACGGGCTGGAGTCCGGCAGGGGCGACCTCGGCCACGGCAGGGTCCTGCGCCTCGGCAGGCTGGGGCGGCCCCTGCAGCACGCCGTGGAGGGCGAGATCGTCGCCTGGATCCCCTCCGCGCGCGGACCGGGCCTGGTCGACCTCGCCCTGGACCCGTGGACCGTACGACCCCCGAGCGCCGCCGAGAAGGTCTGGGACGCCTGGTGGCCCGGCCGCCCCACGGAGCCCAACCTCTGGGCGGGCGACGGCACGGGCGCCGACGGCCGGTCCCACTGGCTGTCCGTGGCCCGCGCGTACGGGGGACGGCCCGGTCCGGGCCCCGCCCCCGGCGCCACGTACCACCTCGACGGCCGCCACATCACCGACGAACCCGCCTTCTACTGCGCGCTCGGCGAGGCACTGAACGGCCCCGGAGGGTACGCCGGACGGAGCCCGGACACGCTCTCGGACTGCCTCCGCGGAGACCCGGACGCACTGCCGCTCCACGGAGAGGCGGATGCACCGCGGCCCCGCGGAGAGGCGGATACACCGCCGCCCCGCACCCTCGTCTGGCACGCCGCACACACCGCCCGTACCTGCCTCGGCGTCACACCCCGCACGGACATCCGCCCGCCGTCCTTCGAGGAACTCCTGGCCCTGCTGCGGCAGATGGGCGTAGAGGTGGTCCTGGCCTGAGAACCGCACCAGCCGACCGTGCCACGCCCCGGCCGATTGTCAGTGCCGTGGTCCACCATGAACTCATGACCGACAGCGAGCAGTTGCTGGCCCGTGTCGCCGCCCGGGCGCGCGCCACCCGCCCCTGGGGCTGGGACTCCCTGCCCGCCCCCGTGGACGCGGCCACGCTGGCCCGGGCGGAGGCATCCCTGGGCTTCACCCTGCCGCCGCTGCTCGCCGCGTTGTACACCCGCATAGGAGACGGCGGATTCGGTCCGGAGTACGGCCTGTTGTCGCTGCTCGAAGGCAAGTCCTCCGGAGGCGAGCCGGCCGTCGTCGAGAAGTACCTCGCGATGCGCGAATCCGACTGGGGCTGGCCCGAAGGCGTGGTGCCGATATCGCACTGGGGCTGTGCGATGTACGCGTGCGTGGACTGCCGCAGCGACGACGCCCAGGTCCTGCTCTTCGAGCCCAACGGCGGTGACCCGCGGCACGCCTGGTTCGTCGACGCCCCGAGCCTCACGGTCTGGCTCACGGCGTGGCTGGACGGCACGGGTTGGTACGAGGAGGACAGCGACGGCACGGACCTGCCGCCGTGGCAGGACGCCGACAAGCGCACGTGAGGCGCCCCCTCCGCCCCCGGGATCACGGCCTACGGCGCTGTGTCATACGCCGCACCTAACGGATCACCGCAACCGAGCCTCTCCGTAGACACGTCCTACAGGACAACAGCGCACACAAGCTCTCCGCGCGGGAAAGGCCGGGTCATCACATGGGCATCATCAGCTGGGTCCTTCTGGGACTACTGGCCGGAGCCGTCGCCAAACTGCTGCTGCCCGGCCGCGACCCGGGCGGATTCATCGGCACGACCGTCATCGGCATCGCAGGCGCCTTCATCGGCGGCTGGATCTCCGCCCGCTACCTGGACCGCCCGATCGTCAACGACTTCTACGACGGCGCCACCTGGGTGGCGGCCATCGGCGGCTCACTGGTCCTGCTCGTCGCCTATCGCATCCTCTTCGGCCACTCACGGCGCTGAGACGCCGTCCCACGGTCTGCGGCCAGCAGCAAGGGCGGGTACCCCATCCGGGGTGCCCGCCCTCCGTGGTCCGTACGACAGTGCACCGTCCGGCGAACCGACTACCGACTAACGACGACCGTCTACCGGTAGTTCACGAACTGCACCGCGAAGTCGAAGTCCTGCCCCTTGAGCAGCGCCTGCACGGCCTGCAGGTCGTCCCGGCTCTTCGAGCTGACCCGCAGCTCGTCACCCTGGACCTGCGCCTTGACGCCCTTGGGGCCCTCGTCGCGGATGATCTTGGCGACCTTCTTCGCGTTCTCCTGGGAGATGCCCTCTTCGATCGAGGCGAAGATCTTGTACTCCTTGCCGGACAGCTGCGGCTCGCCCGCGTCCAGCGACTTCAGCGAGATGCCGCGCTTGATCAGCTTGGACTGGAAGATGTCGAGGATCGCCTTGACCCGCTCCTCGCCGTTCGCCTCCATCAGGATCTTCTCGCCGGACCAGGCGATCGAGGCGCCCGTGCCCTTGAAGTCGTAACGCTGCGAGATCTCCTTGGCGGCCTGGTTGAGGGCGTTGTCGACCTCCTGCCGCTCGACCTTCGAGACGATGTCGAAACTGGAGTCGGCCATGTCCTGTGGCTCCTTGTATCGGGGTCTGCGTACTCAGCGGATATGCGGCCGACCGACGCCGACCGCGTCCGCAAAGCCTAGCCACCGCCCCCGCGTGGGGTGCCGCTCAATCGGGTGGCGAAGCACCCCTGTGCATCAGGTATCGTTTACGTCGTTGCCACGGAGCGCCGCGAAAGCGGAGTGAGGCAGCAAACCCGGCGGTGTGCCCGAGCGGCCAAAGGGAGCAGACTGTAAATCTGCCGGCTCAGCCTTCCCAGGTTCGAATCCTGGCGCCGCCACATGAAGGTAAACCCCCTCCGATCTGCGGAAACGTAGATTGGAGGGGGTTTCTTCGTATTCGAACGCATCGATTCGAGCGATGATCGAAACGGGTGGCTTGTCTCGCTCGTTCCGGGGGTGGCCCGGCCCTGATCTGTCGGTTTGCCCGCTCCTGCGCCTGAGCCAGGACCTTCGCATAGACGCTGAGAAGGACGGCCACGGAGCGCCCGGCCCTGCGGGCCACCTCCATCGGGTCGACCCCGGAGAAGAGCCAGAAGAGGGCCCCGGCACACCGAAGGTCGTATGGACGTCGGGCGAGCGGGGACGCCACCTCAATGGGGGAGAGGGCGGCACTCCGGGCCTCTGCCCAGACCTCGCCATAGCCTGTGTCTTGAATCACGCCGCCGCGGCTCGTGCGAAACAGCCGCCCGTCCGGGGCCGCGCCATAGCGCGCGATGTGCCACCGGAGCATGGCCACGAAGTGCGGATCGTCCGTCCAGCCATGGCCAGCGTGGACGATGCCGCCACGGAGTGGGAGTCGGCCCCACCGCCGTTCCACCCCGAGTCCGAGCACGTCACTGAGGCAGGCCCTCTTGGGGTTGGCCGTACGTCCGGCCGCGGGGGAGCCGTCAATGCCGACAGGGTGTCCAGCGCCCGGCGGAGGGTCTCGGGGCCCCAATGCCGTGTTCGGGCACGCCGATCACCCCGGTACCACCGGCACTGGGGCTTTGTTCAGGGCTTCCGCGACCGGACCACCCGGAATGCTGTCCAGGCTGCAGGGTGATCCGGTCTTTGGCTTGGGGCATCCCTCCTCTGCGTCAGAGGCGTTTGTTGTGAGCGCCGGTCATTTCCTGGTGGAGGTGTGAAACCCGCCCCCACCGCGCCTGTTGAGCGGTGATGGTCAGCAGTGGGCCGGTGAACTGCCTCAGCTGCGTGATCGCTGGGCGCATCAAGGCCGCCTCCAGGTCCGCCATGGGCGCGTGATGATCTCGCGGTAGGTGTGGTGGGAGGGATGCTCACCGCAGTGCTGCAGTACCCAGTTTTGTGGCTCCACGTAGTCCTCGCTGGCCGGTGAGGACTCCTCGTCCACAACGCACTGCATGGCGTAGGTGGTTGGCTCCGCGTCCGGTTCCAAGTCGGGTTCGAGGGTCCATGTCTCGTACCGCAATACAGCCCGAGGGTTCACAGTCCCCACCGCCCGTTGGCGACCGACACCTTGGAACTCAGCTCTTCCGCCTGGGTAGGTGGGCGGAGCGCGTCGGGAGGGGCGTCCCACTCGGTGCCCCCGCGAGCTGGACGCAGTTGTACGTACGGGCCCTCGTGTCCCATGACTATGCCCGTCTTGCCGGTGCGCGCATCCACCATGAGGGTGCCGACACTCGGAAGAGCCGCGTCGTCTATCACTTCTGCCTCCTACTCGCCGACGGAGGGGACTGACGCCAAACCGGAGCGCCGCGTCACTCGGTAAGCAGTCGGTATCCGTCCGTGCTCATGCGGAGAAGCATCGGGTCGACGGGGAGGGCCTAGGAACCACCCCCAAACCCCACTTCGGGACGTCCCGCGTCGGGTAGAACGTCCCTAGTGCCGTCCTGACGCTCAGGGAGAAACTCATGCAGAACGAGAGACTACGAGCCGTCATGGCGGCCGGAGGCTGGACGTACGCCGCCCTCGCAAAGGCCGTTGAGGTCGACCCCAAGTCGGTGGAGCGATGGGTGAATCTGGGCCGTACGCCGCGCCGTGCTACAGCCTTGGAGGCGGCTGAAGCCCTAGGAGAAGACGTGCACGCACTCTGGCCAGCGCTTCGACAAGCCCGCGCCGCCCGCGCGATCAGCCCGGAACTCGTCGCTCTCTACGAGCAGCGAGCCGACCTGCCCGTATCCACGTTCGTGGACATGATGGCTCAGGCCCGCGAGCGCATCGACGTGCTGGTCTACGCGGCCGTCTTCCTGCACGAGGCCTACCCGCGGCTCAACGCCCTGCTGCGCGAACGAGCTGCTGAAGGCTGCATCGTACGCATCGCGGTGGGAGACGCCGAGAGCTCGAACGTCCAGGCGCGCGGCCAAGAGGAGCGGTTCGGCCACGGCATCGAGTCCCGGTGCCGGCTGGCCCTGATGCACTACCGACCTCTCGTCGGCGTACCTGGCATCGAGATAAGGACTCACGAAACGACGCTCTACAACTCCTTGTATCGCGCCGACGATCAGCTCCTGGTCAACGCCCACGTCTGGGGAGCGAACGCGTACGGTGCCCCGGTGTGGCACCTCCGCCGTAACGGGGAAGGCGGCATGTTCGACACCTACGGGCAGAGCTTCGACGCGGTCTGGGCGACGGCGGAGCCGGTACAGCAGGAGGAGTGACGGTGGCGCGGACCGAGTACTACGACGACCCGAACGCCCCGAAGCCGAACAGCATGGTTGTCGCGGCCTCCGCGGTCGTCACTGACAACCAGGGGCGCATCCTGCTCCAACGACGCCGGGACAACGACCTGTGGGCCCTTCCGGGCGGCGGTATGGATCTCACCGACTCCCTGCCTGGCACGGCGGTCCGCGAGGTCAAGGAAGAGACTGGCTTGGACGTGGAGATCACGGGCTTGGTCGGTACGTATACCGACCCGAAGCACATTATCGAGTACACAGATGGCGAAGTGCGGCGACAGTTCAACGTCTGTTTCACTGCCCGGGTCATCGGCGGTCAGCTCGCGATCTCCGACGAGTCGACCGAACTCCGTTTCGTCCGCCCGGACGAAGCGGAGGAGCTGCCGATGCACCACACCCAGCGGCTCCGGATCCGGCACTCCCTGGAGCACCGCGCTCGGCCGTATCTCGGCTGATTGCTGACGTCGGTGATTAGTGCGGGGGAGCGGGGAACTGTTTAACCGTCAGGGGCGCTGTACCGGTCATCGTCTCTTTCCGAGCGTGTAGGCCTACTGACGGTTGCCATAGTGCGTCAGACACTGAGTCCATGATGATGGGGCTCCAAGTGTCTGATGTCGCTCTGCGCAGTACGGGAATCGTCGTTGCTGGTGCTGCGGTGGCAGGCGCGGGTTGGGCGATCTACCTGGCACGTGACCTGTCCGCTCTCCAGTCAGCCGGTGAGCAACCCCTGTCGTATGGGCAACTGGTCAGTGTCACGATGGCGACGCTTGCCAGTGTCGTGTTGATCGCAGCCCGCCCTCGCAACGTGATCGGCTGGATCCTGCTGGCGTTCGCTTTTTCTGGTACAGCACAGGATGCTGCCGCGGTGTATGCGGCGCGTGCCCAAGTAAGGCCCGAGGAGGCCCTCCCATGGGAGTCGCTGGCCTACTCCTTGGGGGCTTCGTTATGGGTACCGGCGTTCTCGCTGCTGCTTCTGCTGCTCAGCGCCTATCCCCTGGGACATCTTCCTGCTGGAGGGTGGCGCTGGATCAACCGGGCAGTGGTGGCAGGAACCGTGGTCGTAACTGCAGCGCTCGGCACGATCTCTCCACGCACTGCAGAGCTACTCGTGTGGGGCGAGGGGCCTGTCGTTGAGATGCCAGCTCTATGGTCGGCTGTGTTGCTTTTGGTCGGGTGTGCTCCATTGGTTGGTGGGTTCGCTCTGATCGTCGGTGGCACGGTGGTGCGTACATGGCGCGCAGAGGAACCGGAACGTCAGCAGTTACTGTGGTTGCTCGTCAGTGTGGCTTTGCTGCTTTCGGTGTCATTCGTAACGCCGTGGGCCTGGCTATTTCCGGTCGCGTTGGGCTTGATTCCGTTTGCCGTTGCGGTGGGTGTGCTGTGGTTCCGGTTGCTGGGGCTTGAGCTAATTCTCCGTCGCACGCTGGTGTGGGCAATGCTGACCGCGCTAGTGCTCGGAACATTTGCGGGAGCGTCCGCAGTCATCTCTGCCGTCGTGCAGGGCGGCTCCCTGGCGGCTGTAGTGGCGGCTGCAGTAGTGGCGGCGTTGCTCACACCTGTGCGGGATGCCTTACAGGGAGTGGTTGATCGGTTGGTTTCCGGGGCCGAGAATCCGGCACCACCCTCACCCAATGAAACTGGGACAGAGGAAGTCGCGGCGCCTGGCGGTGCCCTGAGCGCAATCTTGGCGGCGGTAGCCGCCGCGGTGAGGACTTCCCATGTATCCGTAGTCGATTTAGGCGGGAATGTCCTGGCCGAGGAGGGTGACGCACGCACCTCAGCAGTGACTTATCCGCTTACCGTGACTGGCATGCATGTGGCCGATCTAGTGATTTGCCCAGCGCATTCTGACGGCTTGCAATCGAGTGAGAGCCGGGTCGTAGAAGCGCTCGTCGTGCCGATCGCGCTGGTCGTTCGTATGCAACGCATCAACCGCGTGGCGAAGGCCGCTCGGGAGCGCTCTGTAGAGGCGGTTCTGGTCGAGCGAGACCGGATACGCCGTGATCTTCAAGACGGCTTATCTTCGCTGTCACATGTTGCGCTTGCCTTGGAAGAGGCTGGTCCGCATGCTCTCAGCGAGCCGGGTCGACTTCGCGACCTTCTTCAGCGTCTGAGCAGTGAAGTCAACCGGGTGGCGGAAGGCGTGCAGCGGATCATTCGCACCCTTCGCCCATCCAACTTGGAGCTATTTGGCCTGCTAGCGGCACTTCGTGAGCGAGTTGCTGCGTGCGGTAATGAATCTGGCCGGAACTTGTCCATCGCGGTCGAGGAGTCAGCTCCCCTGCCGGTCCTGCCGAGTTTCACTGAAAGCACCGCATATTGGATAATCGATGAGGCGTTGAGCAGTATCGTCCGATGCGCTCATGTGACACGGTGCGCAATCCGCCTTTCGGCTAATAGCCTCCTCACTCTTGAAGTAGAGGGACGCGGAGATCGGCAAATTGGTGCTGCTGCGTATGGTGACGAGATCCATCGCGCGTCCATGCGTCAGCGCGCAGAAGAGCTCGGTGGCTCGCTTCGAATCACCGTAGGTAGTTCTGGAGCCAATATGATTGTGCAACTCCCGCTGAGTGTGTATTGACCCTCTGGTGGACGGCCCGAAGGATCGACTTTCGACCGGCGGTGGTTGCATTCAATGTGTAAGCATCGGAGCGACAGCTGGAGATCTCTGATTTGTTCGCAGTGCTGACGACGACTTCGTACGGGCGCGTGATCGCTAAAGCGGGCGATCGCTTTGGGAGGCTGCTAGGGGCTCTCGCAAGGTGCTGCTTGCCCCCCAATCCGATGGTGGCAAGTCTGCCTCGCTAGTGCTCCCCAGGGTGGACCTTGTGTGGACCGCGCCAATATCGAAATGTGCACGGTCAGCTATCTGCAGGCACTTCATCGTAGATGGGCGGGGTGGAGATGCCGTGCCCGAGCAGCCTAGGGGGACGGTCTTGAAGACCGTGGAGGCCCAGCTTCCGTGAGGGCGTCCCGTACCTCTTCTGGTCGGGCCTCGGATTGCAGGTCGTGTCCGATGGCGCTGGCCGAAGGGCGGTCAACGGCTCCCCGAACCGGCTCGGCACGACGAGGCGTGACGCAGTTTCAGGGACTTGGATTCCCCCGTGCGTCCCCCGCGGTCACGGCAGCCTGTGGATTTGCAGGTCAGGGTGTACGGAGCCAGCCCTCTGTAAATCTGCCGGCTCAGCCTTCCCAGGTTCGAATCCTGGCGCCGCCACATGAAGGTAAACCCCCTCCGATCTGCGGAAACGTAGATCGGAGGGGGTTTCTTTTTATTCGAACACCACGATTCGAACGATGGTCGAAACAGGCGACTTGTCTCACTCGGTTCCGGGTGTGGCCCGGCCCTGATCGGCGCGTGCCCCCCGGCGTCCCCCAGGTGCCCCGGGGGTGGCAGCCGTCAATGCCGACAGGGTGTCCGGCGCCCGGCGGAGGGTCTCGGGGTTCGTAGGCCTGGCGCTCTCCGTGGGGCTTCCACTCCATACCTGCGGCCCCTCCGATCGGTCTTCAGGATCTCAGGCCGATCGGAGGGGGGATGCAAGTTCAGCCCTTTTCGCGTCAGACTGACGAGATTTCCCTACCCCCTTCCCGGCGCGGCGGTCCGCGAGGTCAGGAAGAGACCGGTCTGGACGTGGAGATCACGGGGCTGGTCGGCACGTACACCGGCCCCGAGCACATCATTAGTACGCGGGGAGGGAGATCACCGAATGGATCGAGTAGTGGTCGGAGCGCCCGACGTAGTCCTCGACCGAGCATGAGCTGCTGGAGTTCCCCGGACCGAAGATGTAATCGATCTTCGCCCCGTCCATCGTGTTCCTGCCGTCGTTCGGTGCGAACGGAGGATTCTCGTCGCACTCCTTGTAGCGGTCGTACACCGGCTTGAGGACATTGAACCCCCGCGCCGGCGGGGTGACGTTCAGGTCACCGCCGAAGACGGGTCGATAGCCGCGCTGGTCGGCGGCCGCGGTCAGCTGGGCGGCTTGCTGGGACTGGTAGGTACGGCCGGGGTCGTCCCAGTTCTTGCCGCCGGTGCTGAAGTGCGCCGAGCAGTACATGGACGCGTGCGAGGGGACTGTCGCGCAGATGGCGGCTCGCTGCTCCACCTTGTACTTGTTGCCGTTCTTGTCGGTGGCTTGGGCAGGGGACTTCAAGTCGTACGCCTGGTACCAGGTGTTCTCATCAGGAACGGCCACGGCGACACCGTAGGACCCGCGGTCGTAGCCTCCGGCATCCGCGCACTGCTTCTGTGCCTTCAGACCGCCGGTGCCGTCGACGTTGTAGTTGATGGGCGCGAACCGCACGTCCCATCCGCGCTTCGGCTCCATGCTTTCCAAGAGCTGTTCGATGGGCTTGGCGTGCTTCTCGCAGAGTTCCTGGAAGAAGATCACGTCGGGAAGCCCGCCACCGGGACGTGCGCCGTGGTTCGCCAGCCGGGACCTGAGGTCCGCGGTGAGATCGTCCTTGCCCGTGTGGTAGTTCCCACAACCGTTGTTGTTGTCGCCGCAGACGTTCCAGGACATCACGCGCGTCGTGCGTCGCGGAGCGCTCGCGGGAGCAAGGGGAGGAAGGGCCTTGCCCACCTCGGTGTTGCCGGTTCCGGTGACAGCGGCCCGATCCAGGGCGAAGCGTTCCCAGGAGCCGATCGTCTTCGAGCGGGCGCGCAGCAAGCCGGAGTCGCCGCCGGAGGCGTTGACCTCAGCCGATACGTAGAGGCCGTTCGCCTGCGACTTCAGCGCGTACGTTCCCTTGTCCGCCGGTATCAGCGAGAACCGCTCCCACTTGCCCGTCTTGGCGCCACGGGCGCGCAGCATGCCTGAATGGGTGTCACCATCCTTGATTTCCGCACTGGCGAAGTAACCGCTCGCCTCGTAGCGCAGACTGACGGTCGCCCCCTTGTCATCGGTGTGCAGCGTGAACCGCTCCCACGCCCCAGGGGCGTCCGATCGGGCACGGAGCTTGGCCCACTGATTGTCGCTGTCCTTGATCTCCGACGAGACGTACTTGCCATTCGCAGCGGATCTCAGGGTCCACTTCTGGCCGGCGGACTTCGCGATCGCCCCGGTATCGGCGGCCGAAGCCGCCGGAGCGAACACCAGCATCGCCCCGAGCAAAGCTCCCACGGCCACGTTCCAGCTAAATATTCGATAGAACAAAATCTCACCATTTCATGGACATCACAGACGAACCATCCTACGAGGCGTGCGTAGTTGTTCCGGGTGTGAGCCGGTGGGTCCGATTGTGGTGGGTTGCACCGGGTTGGGCCGGATAGTGAAGCGGACGCGGAGTGTCTTCCAACCTGGCGTGGCTGGCTCCGCGTTGGCGATCTGGCCACGACCTGCTGGCATTCAGAAAGATCAGGGCCCGTCCCGTACCTCTTCCCGCTTCTGGTCGGGCATCGGATGGTCAGCAGCCACCGGACGTGGGTGCCTGTGCCTGGTGCGTGGCTGCGGTGCCGAGTTGGACCAGGGTCGGGGCGGGGGCGCAGCAGCCGCCGCCGCTGTCTACCTGGTCGGTGTCGGGGGTGTCGAAGAGGCCTGCGCCGCCGCAGACGCCGGTCTCGGGGAGGGTGAGTTCGACGCGGTCGGCGGAGTCGGTGTCCCCGGCGATGGCGGCGACGACCGAGCGGACCTGTTCGTAGCCGGTCATGGCGAGGAAGGTGGGGGCGCGGCCGTAGGACTTCATGCCGACCAGGTAGATGTCCTGCTCGGGGTGGGACAGCTCGCGGTGGCCGTGCGGGTAGACGGTGCCGCAGGAGTGCTGGTTGGGGTCGATCAGCGGGGCCAGTTCGACGGGGGCCTGGAGGCGTTCGTCAAGGCCCAGGCGGAGTTCGGAGAGGAAGGACAGGTCCGGGCGGAAACCGGTCAGGACGATGACCTCGTCGACCGGGTCGAGGCGGCGGCCGTCCTCGGCGACCAGGATCAGGCGGCCGTCCGCGGCGCGCTCGACGGTGTCGGTGCGGAAGCCGGTGACCACGTCCGCGTGACCTTCGTCCACCGCGGCCTTCGTGGCCAGGCCGAGGGCGCCGCGTGCGGGCAGTTGGTCGGCCTCGCCGCCGCCGTACGTGGAGCCGGAGATGCCGCGTCGCAGGATCCATACGCCCTTGGTGCCCGCGCCGTCGTCGGCCTTGGCGAGGTCGGCCAGGTGGGCGAGGGCGGTGAAGGCGGAGGCGCCGGAGCCGATGACGGCGGTGCGCCTGCCCGCGTAACGGGCTCGTACGGAGGGGGCGTTGAGGTCGGGGACGCGGTAGGTGATGCGGTCGGAGGCGGTGTGTTCGCCGAGGGCGGGCAGGCCGCTGCCGCCCGCCGGGGACGGGGTGGCCCAGGTGCCCGAGGCGTCGATCACGGCGCGGGCGAAGATCCGCTCCTCGCGGCCGTCGGAGTGGGTGACGTGGACGACGAAGGGCTGGGCCTCGCGGTCGGCGTCGACGATGCGGTCGCGGCCGGAGCGGGAGACGCCGGTGACGGTGGCGCCGGTGCGTACCTTCTCGCCGAGGACGTCGGCGAGGGGCTGGAGGTAGTCGTTCGCCCAGTCGCCGCCGGACGGGTACGTCGCCGGGTCGGGGCGGGTCCAGCCGGTGGGGGCGAGGAGCTTCTCGGCGGCCGGGTCGACGACCTCGCCCCAGGCGGAGAAGAGGCGCACGTGCGACCACTCGCGCACCGCCGCGCCAGCCTGCGGTCCGGCTTCCAGGACGAGCGGTTCGATGCCCTGGGTGACGAGGTGCGAGGCGGCGGCCAGGCCGATGGGGCCGGCTCCGATCACGACGACGGGCAGTTCGGCGGTGGCAGGCGCGTTCACGGCGACTCCTTGCTTGTTTCGACGTGTGTCGATGGCTTGTGCGGTCAGCATTGCAGACTGATTCGATGAGCGTCAACATAGACATGTATCGAAGTAGTGGGGTGGGGTGGGTGCGGGGTGTGTCCGGTGCTCGCCGCTTTGCGGCCAGGGGCGGCCGCTGGCCTCCATCGCTACTTCGACGTGTGTCAACATAGACGTATGTCGAATGCCAAGGTGCTGCCGATTCTCGAACCCGCCGACCAGGGCGCGGCACCGTGCTGCCCGCCGCTGACCGAGCGGCCGTTCTCCGCCGAGGAGGCGGAGACCGCGGCCCGTATGTTCAAGGCGCTCGGCGATCCGGTCCGCCTGCGCCTGTTCTCGCTCGTCGCCTCGCACGAGGGCGGGGAGGCCTGCGTCTGCGACATCTCCGACGTCGGGGTCTCCCAGCCGACCGTCTCCCACCACCTGAAGAAGCTCAAGGAGGCCGGGCTGCTCACCTCCGAGCGGCGGGGCACTTGGGTCTACTACCGGGTCGAGCCGTCCGTGCTGGCTGCCATGGGCCAGCTGCTGACCTTGCGTACGGTGGCGTGATTCCGGGAGGCGGTGAGGGGCAGGCCGTTGCCGGTGGCGGTGCCAGTGGCAGTGGCAGTGGCGGTGCCAGTGCCACTGCCTTGATCGTGCCGCTGACGGTCGACCACGCCGAACAGGTCCTTGCGATCTACCAGGCCGGGATCGAGGAGGGCAACGCCACCTTCGAGATCAGCGCTCCCAGTTGGGAGGCGTTCGACGCGGTGAAACTGCCCGAGCACCGCTTCGTCGCCCTGGGCGCCGACGGCAGGGTGTGGGGGTGGGTCGCGGCGACGAAGGTCTCCGACCGGTGTGCGTATGCCGGTGTCGTGGAGCACTCCGTCTACGTACAGGCCGATGCCCGCGGCCGTGGCATTGCCGCCGCGCTGTTGAAGGCGCTCATCGACTCCACCGAGGCGGCCGGGATCTGGACCATCCAGTCCGGCATCTTCCCCGAGAACACCGCCAGCCTCGCCCTCCACGAGCGTGCCGGGTTCCGCGTCCTGGGCGTCCGCGAGCGCATCGGCAAGCAGCACGGCCGTTGGCGCGATGTCGTACTCGTGGAACGCCGCAGCCCGCACGTCGACTGAGCGAGTCCCAGATGTGCTGCCAGGCGCCGCCCGGTGCGGACGTACTTCTGGCTCATGCGGATGTGGTGATCGAGGACGGGGCGAACTTCTTGCGCCAAGCGAGCGCCACGTACACCAACCCGATCAGGACGGGTACTTCGATGAGCGGGCCGACGACCCCCGACAGTGCCTGGCCGGAGGTGACACCGAAGGTGGCGATGGCGACCGCGATGGCCAGCTCGAAGTTGTTGCCCGCCGCGGTGAAGGCGAGGGTGGCGGTGCGGTCGTAGGCGAGGCCGAGCCCCTTGCCCAGCAGGAACGTGCCGAAGAACATGACCGCGAAGTAGACGAGCAGCGGCAGCGCGATGCGGATGACGTCGACCGGCTGCGAGGTGATGGTCTTCCCCTGCAGTGCGAAGAGGATGACGATCGTGAAGAGCAGGCCGTAGAGGGCCCAGGGGCCGATCTTGGACAGGAAGTTGGACTCGTACGTCTCCCGGCCGAGCTTGCGCTCGCCGATACGGCGGGTGAGGAATCCGGCCAGCAGCGGCACGCCCAGGAAGATGACCACGTTCAGGGCGATCTTCCACATGGAGATGTCGAGCTTTTCGCCGTTGCCCAGGCCTAGCCAGCCGGGCAGCAGGTCGAGGTAGAACCAGCCGAGCAGGCCGAACGCGATGACCTGGAACATCGAGTTGAGGGCGACCAGGACGGCAGCCGCCTCGCGGTCGCCGCAGGCGAGGTCGTTCCAGATGATGACCATGGCGATGCAGCGGGCGAGCCCGACGATGATCAGGCCGGTGCGGTACTCGGGCAGGTCGGGCAGGAAGATCCAGGCGAGGGCGAACATGACGGCCGGGCCGACGATCCAGTTGATGACCAGGGAGGACGCCATCAGCTTGCGGTCGCCGGTGACGGCATCGAGCTTGTCGTAGCGGACCTTGGCGAGCACCGGATACATCATCACGAGCAGTCCGATCGCGATCGGCAGTGAGATGCCGCCGATCTCGACCTTGGCGAGGGTGTCGTTCAGGCCGGGGATCAGGCGGCCCAGGCCGAGCCCGACGCCCATCGCGATGAGGATCCACACCGCGAGGTAGCGGTCCAGGGTGGAGAGCTTCGCGACGATCGAGCCGTCATCGGTGGTCGGCGCGGTCTCGGGGGGCCTTCGGTCGGTCGTGGTCATCAGCAGGCCCGTTTCCGGCCGGTCTCCACGGTCGTCTGCGCGGTCGCGGCCAGCTCGGTGAACTGGCCCGCCAGGGCGGCGATGACGTCCGGCCTGAGCCGGTAGTAGGTGAACCTGCCGCACGGCTCGGTCTCCACGACCCCCGCCTCGCGCAGCACCTTGAGGTGGTTGGAGAGGTTGGTCTGGCGGGCCCCGGTCTCCGCCACCAGGTGCGTGGTGCACAGGGTCTCGCGGGCGAGCAGGTTCACGATCTGCAGCCTGAGCGGGTCGGCGAGCACCCGGATCAGGTCAGTGTCGACTGACGTCATCATGGGCTGATACTTTCACGCATCACCCTGCCCTGATGTCAGTCAGGGGTGATCTGTGGGTGGTTTCCGGCTGATCGGCTGCCCGCTGGATTGGCCTGTCCCCGCCCCCCCCCCGGCCCCTGCCCTGATCGCCGCCTGAGGTCCACCACCGCTGGATCTGCTGCTCGACCACTCACGAAGGAAGAACCCCATGACCGCGTCCCCGTCCCCGTCCCCGTCCCCGTCCGCGTCCGTGCCGCCCGCCTCCGTCCTGTTCGTCTGCGTCCACAACGCGGGCCGCTCGCAGATGGCCGCGGGAATCCTCGACCACCTCGCGGGCGACCGAGTGGAGGTCCGCTCCGCTGGATCGGTCCCCGGCGACCGGGTCAACCCGGCCGCTGTCGAGGCGATGAAGGAGGTCGGCATCGACATCTCCGCCGCCACACCGAAGATCCTCACCACCGAGGCCGTCCAGGCCTCCGACTACGTGATCACCATGGGCTGCGGCGACGCCTGCCCGGTCTTCCCCGGCAAGACCTATCTCGACTGGGCCCTTGACGACCCCGCGGGCCAGGGCGTCGAGGCCGTCCGCCCGATCCGCGACGAGATCAAGACCCGCATCGAAGCCCTCATCGCCGAGATCGACGCGAAGGGGAAGGTGAAGGGGAAGGCTTAGCGGTCGGGGCCGTACCCATCGGCGCCAACCGCCAACCGCCAACCGCCAACCGCCGCCCGCCGACCGACGGGCAGTCAACAACTCCCCGAGCTGGCTCGGCGGGCCGACGTTCACCGTTCAGGCGTCGTGATCCAGCTTCTCCACCACGCGGACGGAGACCTCGGCCAGGGTTCGGAGCTCCGCCGCGGTGAGGTGTTCCAGGAAGAGGGAGCGGACGGCCTGCACGTGCAGGGGAGCCGCCGCCGCGATGGCCTCGCGTCCCGCTTCCGTGATCACCGCGAAGGCGCCGCGGCCGTCCTCGTGGCACTCCTCCCGCACCACCAGCCCGCGCCGGATCATGCGCGCGATGTGGTGGGACATCCGGCTCTTCTCCCACTCCAGTGCCCGCGCGAGGTCCTGGTACCGCTGACGGCCCTCCGGCACATCCGTGAGGTTGACCAGGACCGCGTAATCCGCAGACGCCAGACCGGATTCCGTCTGCAGCAGATGTGACAGGCGGCCGATCAGCCGCTCATGCAGCCGGACGAAACTCCTCCACGCGTGCTGCTCCTCCGTCGTCAGCCAGTTCACACCGTCAGTCACGAGGCCGAGTGTAGTGAACTGGTCGATGCGTCATCTACTGGATGGGCGGAGGGCGGAGAGTGGAGGGTGGAGCGCAGGGGGCGTACTCCGATACGCCGCCGGGGCCGCCCCACCGCCCCCGTCGCCACTACGCCCCGCCGCCGCTACGCCCCAGCCGTCTCGGCGACCGGAGTGTTCAGGAGCTGCTGCTCCCAGACCGTCGCGATCCCGGTGGCACCCGTGTGCTCCAGGGCCGCCAGCTGGTCCTCCGGCGTGATGCGGTCCGTCCGGGCCCAGTCGCGCTGCCACTCGCCCATCACGGCCAGCCAGGTGATCGGGGTGACCCCGGCCTGGATCATGCGCTGCACCGCCATGTCGTGGGCCTCGGCCGACACGCCCCCGGAGGCGTCGGTGACGGCGTAGACGTTGAAGCCTTCGCCCGCTGCCTGGATGGCGGGCATGGCCACGCAGATCTCCGTCCACAGGCCCGCGATGATCAGCTTCTTGCGTCCGGTGGCCTTCACTGCGTCCACCACGACCTGGTCCTGCCAGGTGTTGATGAAGGTCCTGTTGATCGGCTTCTGGTCCGGAAAGACGTCCTGCAGCTGCGGGATCAGCAGGCCCCCGCGCTCTTCCACGACCGTGGTCAGGATCGTCGGGACGCCGTAGCCCTTGGCCGCCTTGGCCAGGCCCACGACGTTGTTGGTGACCATCATCGGCTCGTGGCTGTGCAGGTTGGCGAACTGGTACGGCTGGTGATCTATCAGGACCAGGACGCTCTCCTCGGGGGTCAGTAGCGCTTCGAGGCCAACCTTCGGCGACGTGCTCATAGAGATCTCCTTAAGGAGGGGGGTGTGGGCGCGCAGAACCAATTTGGATGACGCATCATCTTTCTATATGACACGTCAACTATCTGTCCAGGGCTGGCTGTTCAGGGACAGAGCAGGGCAGGGCAGGGGCAGGGCGGGAGCAGTGAGCTGTCGGCCGGGCAGCGACCGGCGCCCGTGTCAGACCGGGCCGAGACGTCCGCGTACGACCGCCGTGGACTCCGGAAGCAGGTGGGAGCCGACGAGGACGGCCTCTTCGGGGACGCGGAGCGTGAGCAGGCTGCGGACCCTCTCCAGGGTGCTGAGGTCGATGTGCGGATGGAGTGTCTCGATGGTTAGTTCGCACAGCTTGGGGAAGAGGCCCAGCCAGTCCCACGTGGCTCCCATGTCGGCCTCGACCCACAGATGGGTGAGACGCTGCCCCGGGCACGTCGCGACGAACTCGTCCCTGGTGATCTCGCCCGTGATCTTGATGCGGGAGCGCCCTCCGTAGCTGCGCAGCGCGCGCAGCTCAGGCAGGTTCGACACGGGGAAGTAGAGGCCGTCCTCGGCGAGGTGCGCGACCACTTCCTGGCCGTACGGATCCGTCTCGTACCCGCCCCACGCGCGGGCGAGTTCGTTGCGGACCCGCAGGTCCGGATGGTTGCGGTACTTGGCGAGCACCTCGATCGCGGCGTCCGTCGCGATCGGCGTGGCCGTCAGCACGGTGAAGTACGCCTCGTCGGCCACCGCGCGGTAGGCCGCCTCCTGCGCCACGGCCTTCGCCTTCTGCGCTTGCGTGGCGAACGGGTCCGGGGCGTTCGGGCGCGGCGGCAACTCGCGCGGGCCGGGCAGCAACTCGAGTACGACGGGTCCGATCGCCGCCAGCGCACGCGCCTGGTCCGGCGAGCGCGGGGGGATGAGAGCGGCCGCCCGCTCCTGCACCTCCGCCCGCACCGAAGGGTCGAGCTCGGTCGCGTGCTCCAGGCAGGCGGCCGCCAAGAGGTGGAGGCGGTCCCTGCCCTGGCGCGAGGTGTCCTCGCGCCTGATCAGGCCGGTGAGCAGGTACGTGCGCTCGGTGGGACGTGCGTGGGCCACCGCCATCCTGATGACGTCCTCCCACTGGTCCAGGTGCGCATTGGCGATCAGGAAGTCGAAGTCGAGCCCTTCGACGGCCGCTTTCGCCCCGAGGTAGTCCTGGAAGGTGCGGTGGACGAAATCCATGGAGTCGGCGCTCGGCTCCCGGAGCAGGCCACTACGGACGAGCAGATGCCTGTAGACCGTCTCCGGAGAGCCCTGTTCGGCGACCTTGGGCATGGCGGGCAGGGCCTGGCCCAGGAGCTCCACCGCGTCGGTGCGGGTCATCTCGGAGCGGCCGTTGCGGATCATCCAGTAGGCCAGTTTCTGGATCAGCTGGATGTGCTCGGCCTCGCTGACGTGGATGGGGCCCGTCTTGTAGACACCGCGTTCGCGGTCACGCCTGAAGAGCAGCATCGACAGGGCCGCGTCGTAGATCTCCTTGCGGCCTTCCGGGAGGTAGCCGCGGCGGTCCTGGTGGAGTGCGCAGATCAGCCCGCACATCAGCGGGTTGATGGCCAGTCGGCTCAGGTCCTGCTGGGCCCGCACGACACGGAGCAGCTCGCTGGCGTACTGGTCGCTGATGCCCGCCGCCTTGTGCCACCGCTGGATGAACTCGGCGATGTCGTCGCGCTTCATGGGGGCGAGGTCCAGCTCGGCGAAGTCGTCGTCGTTCAGCCAGCGTTCCCGCACGGCCGACGGCCGCGAGGTGACGAGCCAGCGGTTGTCGGGGTAGGCGCTGAGCAGCTCCCGGAGCCAGCGGCGGGCGTCGTTGCGGTCGTCCTCGGGGATCTCGTCGATCCCGTCGATGAGGATGAGCCCGCGGCCCGCCTGCAGCACCCTGTCGATCCACCCGTGCGGCTGGCTGCCCGCGATCGGGCAGTCCACGGCCGCCAGGAACCCGTCCGGCGCCGGGAGCGGCGCACCGCTGCGCGTCAGGGTGCGCAGGGGGAGCACGAACGGCACGAGTCCGTAGAGGTGGAGCAGCTGTTCGTCGAAGGACTTCTTCGCCGTGGACACGGCCAGCCACTGGATGAGGGTCGTCTTGCCGGAACCGGCAAGTCCGCGGAGGAGTACGCGGTTGCGGTTGGCGAGGACGTGATCGGCCGGGACCACGGAGGGGGCGGCGCTCAACACGTCGGCGGCCGCGTTCAGCCGGAGGTAGGCCACGTCGAGCCGCCAGCTCTCCGGCGCGCCCGACAGGTCGAGGCCGAAGATGCTCAGCTTGCCGTGCTTGGTCGCGATGTAGTGCGCGTACCGCTCTTCGAAGGGGCCGTCCGCCGGGGACGGCGACCGGGTGATCAGGGAGTCGATCTTCCGGGTCAACTCCTCGATGCCACGGCTCTGTTCGAGCAGGGTGCGGGGAACGAAAGTGGACCGCTGGGTGAAGAAGTTCAGGATGTGCAGACAGGCGGTGTCCAGGACACCGGCGTGCAGCGTTACCGCGTCGTGGGACAGGCCGAGCGTCGCCGTCCTGTTCTGCGCGCGCAGGTGCTGGGAGAGCGCGAGATGGCCGAGGCGCACGGCCTGCACATCGTCCATCTCGAGTGTCCCGAGGGACCGCAGCGAGTCGGTGACGGCGTGGATGACGGCCTGCTTCTCGAAGGACGGAAGCAGCTCCTCCACACCGGTCGAGTGCGCGGCACGCTTGACGAGCTCTTCCGCGATCTTGCGCAGATCCTTGTCGGAGAGCGTGCGCTTCTCGCCCCGGAAGGAGACGAGACGGGACACGCGGATGGGTTTGTCGACGAGGTCCGCCCCGGCGCCCTCGGGCAGGAACAGCTTTTTGATCAGTGGCCCCACGACGCTCGACGCGAGTCGGGCTCCGATCACGGCGGGTTCCATCTGCCCTCCGGGGCATCCATGCGGCGTGACCTGCCAGCCGTCCTGGGGTCAGGATAGGGCCGCGCCCGCGGTGGGGATGCTCAACTGTGGTATTCCGTGGGGCAGTTGGGGCGTACGCCGGTGACCTGCGGAAACCGCGGGGATTCGGCCCGGAATTCTTTTCGTACGTGCATCCGGGGCGTTCCGCAGGGGTGGCGATCCTCGGGCGCCCCGGATGGGCACACTGATCACATGTCGTCCCGTCGCAGAAACTGCCCGGAGTGCCGCCGCGAGATCGCCG
Organism: Streptomyces sp. NPDC004732; assembly: GCF_040609235.1. Classification (NCBI taxonomy): domain Bacteria; kingdom Bacillati; phylum Actinomycetota; class Actinomycetes; order Kitasatosporales; family Streptomycetaceae; genus Streptomyces; species Streptomyces sp. NPDC004732. The sequence continues at coordinate 727,854 of NZ_JBEXJR010000002.1, read as the reverse complement.
TCGTCGGCGGCCGCTTCGCCCGCCACGACCCGCCCGGTCCGCGCGGCACCGGTGAGCTGATCTCCTGCCCCGGCTCCCGCAGCCAGGCCCACCTGGGCGCCGCACAACCGGCTCTGGACGGCTACGTGGTCCCGGACTGCCCCGGACAGCTCCCGCTGTTCTGAGGGGCCTCAGAGGCCCTCAGAGGTCAAGGGGCCCTCAGAGGCTCTCAGGGGCTCTCAGGCGCCGTCCTGGACCCCTCGGCGGTCGCCCGACCTCAGTTGCCCGCAACCGACTTGGCCGCGACCGACACCGGCACGGACCCGCTGACCAGCTCAAGCGTCAGTCCGGCCGTCGCCGGTGTCTCCAGGAGCTCCGCCAGCACCGCGGCCACGTCGTCCCGCGGGATCGGCCCGCGCCCGGTCGACGCCTCCAGGCGTACGAGACCGGTGCCCGCGTCGTCCGTGAGCATCCCGGGACGCAGGATCGTCCAGTCCAGGGCGCCGCGCGCGCGTACCGACGCGTCGGCCTCACCCTTGGCCCGCAGATAGGCGTCGAAGATCTCGTCGCCCTGGTGCGCGGGATCGGCGCCCATCGACGACACGACGATGTACCGCCGCACTCCGGCCCGCTCCGCCGCGTCAGCGAAGAGGACGGCCGCGCCCCGGTCCACGGTGTTCTTGCGGCCGACGTCGCTGCCGGGCCCCGCGCCCGCCGCGAAGACGGCCGCGTCGGCGCCGCGCAGATGCCCGGCGACCTCGTCGACGGATGCCGACTCCAGGTCGCACAGCACCGGTTCGGCACCGGCCTCGCGCAGATCCGACTCCTGCCCGGCGCTGCGGATCAGCCCGGCGACTTCGTCACCGCGCGCGGCGAGCAGACGCTCCAGCCGCAGCGCGATCTGACCATGACCTCCAGCGATGACAATGCGCATACTCCCGACCGTACGACAGGGCGGACGCGAGCGCTCAACACGCGCGTGGAGACCCGCTGATCCGCCGACCGCAACCACCCCGCAGAGCCGCTTCACAGACGCGCCACAGCGCCACAGCGCCACAGCGCCGCCCCGCAACCGCACACCCTCACGCAGACGGCTCGTCACCCGTCGGCCGCGCGGGCCCCGTCCCCGTCGACCGCCCCTGCCGCGGCAGGTCCAACGCCACCGCCGCGGCGGAATCGCAGTACTCACGCACCGCGCTGGTCCGTGCCACGACCCGCCCGCGGTGCACCACGATCCGGCTGTACGCGAGCGACAGCGCACCCGAAAGACGCTCGCCGCGCACGGCGAGCAACTCGGCGGGGAAACCCGCCTCCACCCGCACCTCCGGCAGCCCCATGGCCGCCCGCGCGGCCCCGCTCACCGCGCCGTAGGCGTCCTCGGGCCGCAGCCTGCACCGCGAGGCCAGCAGATACGCGGCCTCCAGCGGATCCCCGCGCCCCACCGGGTTCGAGAGGTCCCGCATGGCCCCGCTGCCCGCGGCGACCCGCACTCCCGCCGACCGCAGCAACCGCACGGGAGCCACCCCGTGCCGCTCCGCGCTCCCGCAGCCGCCCTGCGGCAGACAGACCACCGTCACCGCGGCCGCGGCGAGTTGCTCGGCGGCGCGTGAGGCCACGTCGGAGGGCAGTCGGCCGAGTCCGGCACACGGACCGATCGTCACGCCGGCCCGCAGGCCTCCCGCCATCGCGGCGAGCCGTCCGAGGCGCGCCGGATCGTCACCGTCCGTGTGCAGGTCGACGGGGCAGCCGTGCTCCGCGGCGAGCTCCAGGACCGCCTCCGCGTACCCCGCGGGATCGGGGTCGAGATCAGGGCAACCGCCCACTACGGAGGCGCCCATTTTCACCGCGTCCCTCAGCATCGCGAGCCCGTCCGCGCCCGCGACGCCGGTCAGCAGCCGCGGCACGGCGACGGCCGTCAGGTCGACCAGTCCCCGGAGCGAGCGCCGCGCCTGCAGCACCGCCTCCATCGGGCCGAGCCCTTGGACGTCCCCGATCCGCACATGTGACCGCAGCGCCGTGGCGCCGTGCCCGAGCTGCAGCAGCGCCGCTTCGGTGGCCCGGCGCTGGACGTCCGGCGCGTCGTACGAGACCGGGCCCGCCGTGTCCGCCGACAGCGCCGTGTCGCCGTGCCCGTGCGGCTCGGCGGCCGCGGGCAGCAGGAGGTAGCCGCCGAGGTCCACGCGCGCGGCGTGGGCGCTCAGGCTGCCTGCCGTGCCGACCGCCTCGATGCGTCCGTTGCCGAGCCGGACGTCCACGGTCCGGCCGTCGGTGAGCCGGGCGCCGCAGAGCAGCAGGGCCCCGGTGTCCGCGGCGGGGCCGGAGCCGGCGGGCCCGGAGGCGCCGGAGGAGTGGGGCTGCTGCGGCTGGCTGTCGGGCATCGCGCGCTCCTGGGGCTCGGGGGCGGCTGCAGTCGTCGAGGCGTCAAGATCACGCAGCGCGCGTCGAGCCTAGGACGGTGAAAGGCCTGCTTCGAGGAGGAGCGGAATAGTCGTACCGGTGTGGTGCGAGTACACGGATGGGGTGCTCACAGACGCCTGAGGCGGGCTGCCTGATGCCCTTGGACAGCCCCGGCGAAACGGATTTGGGCGATCGGCGACCAACCGTGTAATGTCTTCATCGCTCGCCCCAATAGCTCAGTCGGTAGAGCGTCTCCATGGTAAGGAGAAGGTCTGCGGTTCGATTCCGCATTGGGGCTCTGATGTCGCGTGATCCTCACCCTCGGGTGAGGGGATCCGGCATCGCAGCGGTGTAGCTCAGTCGGTAGAGCAAGCGGCTCATAATCGCTGTGTCACCGGTTCAAGTCCGGTCACCGCTACTAACAGTAGCCGATTGTGGGGTCGGTCCTTCGATCGGCTACTCTTTTATGCGTTCATCCGTCCATCCGTCCGTCAAGGAGCACTCACGTGGCTGCCACAGACGTCCGCCCGAAGATCACGCTGGCCTGCGTGGAGTGCAAGGAGCGGAACTACATCACCAAGAAGAACCGGCGTAACGACCCGGACCGTCTTGAGATGAAGAAGCACTGCCCGCGCTGCAACGCGCACACTGCGCACCGCGAAACGCGCTAAACACAGGCTCGTACACGAGGCCGTCCCCGATTGTCGGGGGCGGCCTCGTGTCGTGTTTTCTGAAACCAACCGCAGTGAAACCAACCGCAGGAGGTGCCGAGTCCATGGCGCTCGACCAGTCCTTCGTGGGGCGTTCCTATCCCCCCACTGATCCTTATGAGGTCGGCCGGGAGAAGATCCGCGAGTTCGCCGAGGCCGTGGGGGACGCAAATCCCGCGTACATCGACACGGAAGCCGCCAAGGCGCTCGGCCACCCCGATGTGATCGCCCCGCCGACTTTCGTGTTTGCGATCACCTTCAAGGCCGCGGGCCAGGTCATCGAGGACCCGCAGCTGGGCCTCGACTACAGCCGCGTGGTGCACGGCGACCAGAAGTTCGCCTACACCCGCCCGGTGCACGCGGGCGACCGGCTCACGGTGACCTCGACCATCGAGGCCATCAAGTCGATGGCGGGCAACGACATCCTGGACATCCGCGGAGAGGTCCACGACGAGTCGGGCGAGCACGTCGTGACCGCCTGGACGAAGCTCGTCGCCCGCGCGGCCGAGACAGCGGCAGAGGAGGCCTGAGGCGATGACGGCGAAGATTACGTACGGTGACGTCGAGGTCGGTACCGAGCTGCCGGCCCAGAACTTCCCGGTGACGCGCGCCACTCTCGTGCAGTACGCGGGCGCTTCCGGGGACTTCAACCCGATCCACTGGAACGAGAAGTTCGCGCTCGAGGTCGGTCTCCCCGACGTCATCGCGCACGGCATGTTCACCATGGCCGAGGCGATCCGTGTCGTGACCGACTGGGTGGGCGACCCGGCGGCCGTCGTCGAGTACGGCGTGCGCTTCACCAAGCCCGTCATCGTCCCGAACGACGACGAGGGCGCCACCATAGAGGTGAGCGCCAAGGTCGCGGCCGTCCTTGACGACAACCGCGTGCGGGTCGACCTGCTGGCGAAGAGCGCGGGCCAGAAGGTCCTCGGCATGTCGCGGGCGGTCGTACAGCTGGCCTGACGGCTGTCGCCGGTCCACGTGGATACGTAGCCGGGTAAGTAGATACGGGTAAGGGGCGTCCTCCATGGAAGGACGCCCCTTACCCGTACCCCTTGACTGCTTAGTGATTGGCCACTAACTTTCTCGCATGGTCAGGATGAGCGCAGAAGAGCGGCGCGAGAGCGTCATCCGTGCGGCAATGGTCGAGTTCGCCCGAGGCGGCTACAACGGCACCTCCACCGAGGTGATCGCCAGGCGCGTGGGTGTCTCGCAGCCGTACCTCTTCCGCCTCTTCCCGGGGAAGCAGGCCATCTTCCTCGCCGCGTCCGGGCGCTGCTGCCAGGACGTCACGGAGGTCTTCCGCAAGGCGGCCGAGGGCCTGCAGGGGCAAGAGGCCCTGGACGCCATGGGAGGGGCTTACCAGTCCCTCATCGCCGACGACCCGGACATGCTCCTCATGCAGATGCAGATGTACGTCGCCGTGGCTTCCGCGGAGGCGTCCGGCGACCGGGAGTTCGGTGACGCGCTGCGGGCCGCGTGGATGGAGATGTACGACACGGTCCGGCTCGCGCTGGGGGCGGATGTCGAGGAGACGACGCAGTTTTTGGCGTACGGGATGCTGGTGAACGTCCTGGTGTCGATGGGGTTCCAGCCCGAGCACCGGGTGTGGACCGGTTTCTACGAGTCGGTGCAGCCCAAGAAGTAGCAAGTGCGTGTGTCACGGGGGTGCGCGTTTTTGCGCCCACAAAAGTTAGTCATCAATAACTAACCTCAGGGGAAGCAATGCAAGAACAGGAAACGCAGACGACACCACGCGGGGGAATGGTCTGGGCCCTCGTCATCACCAGCGTCGCCGGGTTCATGGCGGCACTGGACAACCTCGTCGTCACCACCGCCCTGCCCTCCATCCGCGAGGATCTCGGGGGAGCCCTGCACGACCTCGAATGGACGGTGAGCGCCTACACCCTCACCTTCGCCGTGCTGCTGATGTTCGGCGCGGCCCTGGGGGACCGGTTCGGCCGCCGTCGGCTCTTCATCGTCGGCCTCACGGTCTTCACCGCCGCCTCCGCCGGAGCGGCACTCGCACCCGGCCTGGAGACGCTGATCGCCGCCCGCGCGGTGCAGGGTGTCGGCGCCGCGATCATGATGCCGCTCACGCTGACCCTGCTGACGGCAGCCGTTCCACCGGCCAAGCGCGGTATGGCGTACGGCATATGGGGTGCCGTCAACGGCCTCGCGGTCGCCAGTGGACCGCTGATCGGCGGAAGCCTCACCGAGCACGTCTCCTGGCAGTGGATCTTCTGGCTGAACGTCCCGCTCGGTCTCGTCCTGCTCCCGCTCGCCCGCCTCCGCCTCGCCGAGTCGCACGCCCCCGGCGCGCGTCTGGACATGGTCGGCACCCTGCTCGCCAGCGGCGGGCTCTTCGGAATCGTGTACGCCCTTGTCCGCGGTCCCATCGACGGCTGGTCCAGTGCCACGGTCCTCGTCAGCCTCACCGCGGGCGTCGTCCTGCTCGCCGGATTCATCCGGCACGGGATGCGCCACAAGGCGCCGATGCTGCCGATGCGCCTCTTCCGTAGCCGTGCGTTCGCGGGAATCAACGCCGCGAGCCTGCTGATGTTCCTCGGGATGTTCGGCTCGATCTTCCTGCTCAGCCAGTACATGCAGGGCGTCCTCGGCTACTCGCCCACCGAGGCCGGGCTGCGCATGCTCCCCTGGACCGGCATGCCGATGCTCATCTCCCCGCTGGCGGGCTATCTCTCCGACCGGATCGGCGGCCGTCCGGTCGTCGCGGCCGGGCTCTTCCTGCAGGCCGTGGGCCTTGCCTGGTACGGCGCAGTGGTGGCGGTCGACGCCTCGTACACCACCCAGCTGCCCGCCCTGATCATCAGCGGCGTCGGGATGTCCCTCTACTTCGCCCCGGCCTCCAACCTGGTCATGTCCAGCGTGCGGCCGCAGGAGCAGGGCATCGCGTCCGGCGCCAACAACGCGCTGCGCGAGGTCGGCGGCGCCCTCGGCATCGCCGTGATGTCCTCGATCTTCTCGGCGCAGGGCGGCTACGCCTCCGGGCAGGACTTCGTGAACGGTCTTGAGCCCGCGCTGTGGGTGGGCTCCGCTGTGGTGGCCCTCGCGTCGGTGGCGGCGCTGTGCATCCCGTCCCGGCGACCTGCGGCCGGAGGGCCCGGGGCGCCCGCGGCCAAGTCCCAGGACGAGCTGATTTCCGTCTGAGGGACGCAGGAGCGCGTCTGACGGACGCACGGGGGCGCCTGACAGACGTACGAGAACGGCCCCGCCCTGACCGGCGGGGCCGTTCTCGTACTCTTGAGCACGTGCAGGAACTCCACGATGCCCCCCTCGCCCCACTGACCACCTTCCGGCTCGGCGGCCCCGCGGCCCGTCTGATCACCGCGACGACCGACGCCGAGGTGGTCGCCGCCGTCCGGGAAGCCGACGACTCCGGAACCCCGCTGCTGCTCATCGGCGGCGGATCGAACCTGGTCATCGGCGACAAGGGCTTCGACGGCACGGCCCTGCGCATCGCCACCCAGGGCTTCGAACTCGACGGCACGCGGCTGGAGCTCGCGGCCGGTGAGATCTGGACCGACGCGGTCGCCCGCACCGTCGAGGCGGGTCTTGCGGGCATCGAATGCCTCGCCGGAATCCCCGGCTCCGCGGGCGCGACGCCGATCCAGAACGTGGGGGCGTACGGCCAGGAGGTCTCCTCGACCATCACCGAGGTGACCGCTTACGACCGGAAGACCCACGAGACGGTCGTGATTCCGAACGCCGAGTGCGAGTTCTCGTACCGTCACAGCCGCTTCAAGGCCGACCCCGACCGCTTCGTGGTGCTGCGGGTCCGCTTCGAGCTGGAGGACGCGCAGGGGATGAGCGCGCCCCTCAAGTACCCGGAGACGGCCCGCACGCTCGGCGTCGAGGCGGGCGACCGGGTCCCGGCCGCGGTCGCCAGGGAGACCGTCCTCAAGCTCCGCGCGGGCAAGGGCATGGTGCTCGACCCCGAGGACCACGACAGCTGGTCCGCCGGATCGTTCTTCACCAACCCCATCCTCACCGAGGAGGAGTTCACCGCCTTCCACGCGCGCGTGAAGGAGCGCCTCGGCGCGGACGTCGCCCCGCCCGCCTTCCCGACCGGCGACGGCCGCGTGAAGACCTCCGCCGCCTGGCTCATCGACAAGGCGGGCTTCACCAAGGGCTACGGAGAGGGCCGGGCCCGCATCTCCACCAAGCACACGCTCGCGCTCACCAACCGCGGCGGCGCCACCACCGAGGACCTGCTGGCCCTGGCCCGCGAGGTCGTCGCAGGGGTCCGGGACGCCTTCGGAGTCACCCTGGTCAACGAGCCGGTGACGGTGGGCGTCAGCCTGTAGAGCACGGCAGGGCGGTTCAAGGGCGAGGTCAGCAGGGGTCAGTAGGCCACGCCCACGCCCTGCTTCACGGTCCCGCGGTCGTCGATCATGCCGAGCATCGCGTGCGCCACGTCCGCGCGCCCGATCGTGCGCCCCGAGCGCGGGGAGCCGCCCACCACCGTGCGGTAGGTGCCGGTGAGGGGCTTGTCCGTCAGTCTCGGCGGGCGGACCGAGGTCCAGTCCGTCGGACCCGCGGCCAGCTCGGCCTCCATGGCCGACAGGTCGGTGTAGACATCCCTGAGGACCCGGCCGATCACGCCCAGGACGGCGCGATCGAGGAACGGCGAGTCCGCGGGCTCCGGGCCCACCGGGGCCGCGCTCACGACCAGCAGCCGCCGCACGCCCTCCGCGTCCATCGCCCGCAGCACACCGCGCGTGAGCTCCGTCGCGACTCCCCGGGCCGCGTCCGCGCGGCTGCGGGCACCGAGCCCCGAAAGGACCGCGTCCCGGCCCGTGACCGCGGGGCGCACCGCCTCCGGATCCAGGACGTCCGCGCGGAACACCTCAAGCCCCTCGCCGGTCACCGTGAGGCGCGCCGGGTCGCGCACCACCGCCGTGACCTTGTGTCCTGCCGTGAGCGCCTGCCGGACGATCTCCTGACCGATGCCACCGGTCGCACCGAACACCGTGAGTCTCATCGCGCACCCTCCCAAGGTGGGTAAGTATTCACTCACCTCTAGAGTGAGTAAGCACTCACCTCCCCGTCAAGCCAGGTTGGACGGCAGCCCATGCAGCAGAAGCCCACCCGGGCCCGCATCCTCGACGCGGCCCACGAACTCATGTTCACCCACGGCCTGGCCCGCGCCACCACCAAGGAGATCGCCAAGGCGGCGGGCTGCTCCGAAGCCGCGCTCTACAAGCACTTCGCGAGCAAGGAGGAGCTGTTCGTGAGCGTGCTGCGGGAGAGGCTGCCCAGGCTGAACCCGCTCCTGAGCGAGCTCGTGGAGAAGCCGGGGGAGCGCAGCGTGCTGGCGAACCTCACCGAGATCGCCCGCCTGGCCAGTGACTTCTATGCGCAGAGCTTCCCGATCGCCGCCTCCTTGTATGCGGAGACCAAGCTGAAGCGCCGTCACGAGGACTCCATGCGCGAGATGGGCACGGGTCCCCACATGCCCATCGAGGCCCTGGACGCCTACCTGCGGACCGAGCGCGACGCGGGCCGGATCGCACCCGACGCCGACACCTTCGCGGCCGCCTCACTCCTCATGGGCGCCTGCGCGCAGCGGGCCTTCGCCTACGACGCCACGGTCGGCAAGGAGCCCCCGCAGTCCGTCGAGGAGTTCGCGGCCGCCATCGCCCGCACGCTCCTGAAGGGCATCACACGCTCCTGACGGACATCAGCTGACCAGCCACTCGTCCACCCCGGCCAGCATCTTGTGCTGTACGTCGACGGGCGCGGCCGAACCACGGACCGACTGCCGGGCCAGCTCCGCGAGCTCGGCGTCCGTGAAGCCGTGGTGCATGCGCGCGATGTCGTACTGGGCGGCGAGTCGCGACCCGAAGAGCAGCGGGTCGTCGGCGCCGAGTGCTATCGGCACCCCTGCGTCGAACAGCGTGCGCAGGGGCACGTCCTCCGGCTTCTCGTAGACCCCCAGGGCGACGTTGGACGCCGGGCACACCTCACACGTGACGCCCCGGTCCGCGAGCCGCTTCAGGAGCCGCGGATCCTCGGCGGCCCGCACCCCGTGCCCGATGCGCGCCGCCGCCAGGTCGTCCAGACAGTCCCGCACCGACGCGGGCCCGGTCAGCTCACCGCCGTGCGGCGCCGCCAGCAGGCCGCCGTCGCGCGCGATGGCGAAGGCCCGGTCGAAGTCCCGCGCCATGCCGCGCCGCTCGTCGTTGGAGAGCCCGAAGCCGACGATGCCCCGGTCCGCGTACCGCACGGCGAGGCGCGCCAGCGTGCGGGCGTCCAGCGGGTGCTTCATGCGGTTCGCGGCGACCAGGACGCGCATGCCGAGGCCGGTCTCCCGCGAGGCGCTCTCGACCGCGTCCAGGATGATCTCCAGGGCCGGGATCAGACCGCCGAGCCGCGGTGCGTACGAGGTCGGGTCGACCTGGATCTCCAGCCACCCCGACCCGTCCCGCAGGTCCTCCTCGGCCGCCTCGCGCACCAGGCGCCGGATGTCCTCCGGCTCGCGCAGACAGGAGCGCGCGGCGTCGTAGAGCCGCTGGAAGCGGAACCAGCCGCGCTCGTCCGTCGCGCGCAGCTTCGGTGGCTCGGCACCGGTCAGCGCCTCCGGGAGCCGCACTCCGTACTTGTCGGCCAGCTCCAGCAGGGTGCTGGACCGCATCGACCCGGTGAAGTGCAGATGGAGATGGGCCTTCGGCAGTTCTCGTACGTCTCGTACACGCTCGTCTCGTACACGCTCCATTCGAGGATCTTGCCGTATGCACCTGGCCTCCCGGTAGCGGCTTTCCCCCTTCGGGTCCCCCTCCGAACGAAGAAACGGGCCGCCTCTCCTAAGGAGAGACGGCCCGCACGTTCCTGCCGGGGCTGCCGGGTGTCAGTCGCGGGCCTCGGCGAGCAGCTTCTGGATCCGCGAGACACCCTCGACGAGGTCCTCGTCGCCGAGTGCGTACGAAAGGCGCAGGTAGCCCGGCGTCCCGAAGGCCTCACCAGGAACGACCGCGACCTCGGCCTCCTCCAGGATGAGGGCGGCCAGCTCCACGGAGTCCTGCGGTCGCTTGCCGCGGATCTCCTTGCCGAGGAGGCCCTTCACCGACGGGTACGCGTAGAAGGCGCCCTCGGGCTCGGGGCAGACCACGCCCGTGATCTCGTTGAGCATCCGCACCATCGTCTTGCGGCGCCGGTCGAAGGCCTCGCGCATCTTCTCGACGGCGACCAGGTCACCGGAGACGGCCGCGAGCGCGGCGGCCTGCGCGACGTTCGAGACGTTGGACGTGGCGTGCGACTGCAGGTTGGTCGCGGCCTTCACGACGTCCTTCGGGCCGATGATCCAGCCCACCCGCCAGCCGGTCATCGCATACGTCTTGGCGACGCCGTTGACCACGATGCACTTGTCGCGCAGCTCGGGCAGGAGCGCGGGGAGCGAGGTGAACTTCGCGTCTCCGTAGACAAGGTGTTCGTAGATCTCGTCGGTCATGACCCACAGGCCGTGCTCGACGGCCCAGCGGCCGATCGCCTCGGCGTCGGCCTCGCTGTAGACGGCGCCCGTCGGGTTCGACGGCGACACGAAGAGCACGACCTTCGTGCGCTCCGTGCGGGCGGCCTCCAACTGCTCGACCGAGACGAGGTAGCCGGTGGTCTCGTCGGCGACGACCGGGACCGGGACACCGCCCGCGAGACGGATCGACTCCGGGTACGTCGTCCAGAACGGCGCGGGGACGATGACCTCGTCGCCCGGGTCCAGGATCGCGGCGAACGCCTCGTAGATGGCCTGCTTGCCGCCGTTGGTCACCAGGATCTGCGACGCGTCGACCTCGTAACCCGAGTCGCGGAGGGTCTTCGTGGCGATCGCGGCCTTGAGCTCGGGGAGGCCCCCGGCCGGCGTGTAGCGGTGGAACTTCGGGTTCTTGCAGGCCTCGATGGCCGCCTCGACGATGTAGTCCGGAGTCGGGAAGTCGGGCTCGCCCGCCCCGAAGCCGATCACCGGACGGCCGGCGGCCTTGAGGGCCTTGGCCTTGGCGTCGACAGCGAGGGTCGCGGACTCGGAGATCGCGCCGATGCGCGCGGACACCCGGCGCTCGGTCGGAGAAGTTGCAGCGCTCATGGCCCCATCGTTCCAGACCCGAAACGCCCCCGGCGGGCGGGTTTCCAAGACCGTCGGAACCCATTCTGTTCGACGGGGGGCCGCGGAGCACGTACACTCACTGCTCGTTGGCCTTCACCGGCCGCTTCCTCTCTACGCACTCCGTGCACATGGGCGGATGCGGTAGGTTGGGGGAAATCAAAGGGTCGTAGCTCAATTGGTAGAGCACTGGTCTCCAAAACCAGCGGTTGGGGGTTCAAGTCCCTCCGGCCCTGCTACACACTCCTTCGCCAGGATGTGTGCGCATGTACGTACTGCATTGCACCGCCGTGCGGCTCAACCGGGCGCGGCACGGCCACGACCCGGAATCAGGTGAGGACGAGTGACGGACGCCGTGGGCTCCATCGACATGCCTGATGCCCAGGACGAGGCGCCGGAGTCCAAGAAGAAGGCCCGCAAGGGCGGCAAGCGCGGCAAGAAGGGCCCCTTCGGCCGTCTCGCGCTCTTCTACCGCCAGATTGTCGCGGAACTCCGTAAGGTCGTCTGGCCGACTCGCAGTCAGCTCACGACCTACACCACAGTGGTGATTGTCTTCGTCGTCATCATGATCGGTCTCGTGACCGTGATTGACTATGGCTTCAGCCACGCTGTCAAGTACATCTTCGGCTGAGCCGAGAGCGAAGGGCGCCGTTCCCGGCGCCCCTTTCGCGCGTTCCACCCCTCTGTATCCAGGAAGAAGCAGCCACCGTGTCTGACCCGAACCTGAACGACGCCATCGAGTCGGCCGAGTCCGTGGAGGACCAGCTCGACATCGTCGAGGCGGCGGACGCCGCGGCGCCGGATCAGGCCGAGGCCGCCGACGCTGCCGCGGGCGAGCCCGCCGAAGAGGCCGCCATCCACCTGGAGGGTGACGCCGAGGCCGTCGCCGAGTCCGAAGAGGACGAGGCCGCTGTCGCCGAGGTCGCCGACGAGGAGCCCGCCGACGAGGCCGCGGACGAGCCCGTCGAGGAGGCCGAGCCGGTCGACCCGATCGTGGCCCTCCGCGAGGAGCTCCGCACCCTCCCCGGCGAGTGGTACGTCATCCACACCTACGCCGGTTACGAGAACCGCGTGAAGACCAACCTCGAGCAGCGCGCCGTCTCGCTGAACGTCGAGGACTTCATCTTCCAGGCCGAGGTGCCGCAGGAAGAGGTCGCGCAGATCAAGAACGGCGAGCGCAAGACCATCCGTCAGAACAAGCTCCCCGGCTACGTGCTGGTGCGCATGGACCTGACGAACGAGTCCTGGGGCGTCGTCCGCAACACGCCGGGCGTCACCGGCTTCGTCGGCAACGCCTACGACCCGTACCCGCTGACCCTGGACGAGATCGTCAAGATGCTCGCTCCGGAGGCCGAGGAGAAGGCCGCCCGTGAGGCCGCCGAGGCCGAGGGCAAGCCGGCTCCGGCCCGCAAGGTCGAGGTCCAGGTGCTCGACTTCGAGGTGGGCGACTCGGTCACCGTCACCGACGGCCCGTTCGCGACGCTGCAGGCGACGATCAACGAGATCAACGCCGACTCGAAGAAGGTCAAGGGCCTCGTCGAGATCTTCGGCCGCGAGACCCCGGTCGAGCTGAGCTTCGACCAGATCCAGAAGAACTGACGTTCCCTGGAACACACGCTTCCGAACAGGTCAGACGGGCTGTCAAAGCCGGTCTGACCTGCTCGGTTTTTAGCCGCGCGACTATACCCGTTATCGTGGTGCGGTATGCCTCCATCCGGATGACCGGATGGTCGGCTGAAAACTCTCACTAGGACCCGGAGAGAGCAATGCCTCCCAAGAAGAAGAAGGTCACGGGGCTTATCAAGCTCCAGATCCAGGCTGGTGCCGCCAACCCGGCCCCGCCGGTCGGCCCCGCGCTGGGCCAGCACGGCGTCAACATCATGGAGTTCTGCAAGGCCTACAACGCCGCGACCGAGTCGCAGCGTGGCTGGGTGATCCCGGTGGAGATCACGGTCTACGAAGACCGCTCCTTCACCTTCATCACCAAGACGCCGCCGGCCGCCAAGATGATCCTGAAGGCCGCTGGTGTCGAGAAGGGCTCTGGCGAGCCCCACAAGACCAAGGTCGCCAAGGTCACCGAGGCGCAGATCCGCGAGATCGCGACGACCAAGATGGAAGACCTCAACGCCAACGACCTGGACGCCGCGTCGAAGATCATCGCCGGCACCGCCCGTTCCATGGGCATCACGGTCGAGGGCTGAGACTCCTCCCCGTCTGACCTTTCTCAGTGGTAGGGCCAAGCGCTGGTCCGTACCACGACTCCATACCTGAACCACCAGGAGCAGAAGTGAAGCGCAGCAAGACTCTCCGCGCTGCGGACGCCAAGATCGACCGGGAGAAGCTGTACGCCCCGCTCGAGGCCGTCCGTCTCGCCAAGGAGACCTCCTCGACCAAGTTCGACGGCACCGTCGAGGTCGCCATGCGTCTGGGTGTCGACCCGCGCAAGGCCGACCAGATGGTCCGTGGCACCGTGAACCTCCCGCACGGCACCGGCAAGACCGCCCGGGTCCTGGTCTTCGCGACCGGTGACCGTGCTGCGGCCGCGGAAGCCGCTGGGGCCGACATCGTCGGCGCCGACGAGCTCATCGACGAGGTCGCGAAGGGCCGCCTGGACTTCGACGCCGTCGTCGCCACCCCGGACCTCATGGGCAAGGTCGGCCGCCTCGGCCGCGTACTCGGTCCGCGTGGTCTGATGCCGAACCCGAAGACCGGCACCGTGACCCCCGACGTCGTGAAGGCTGTCAACGACATCAAGGGCGGCAAGATCGAGTTCCGCGTCGACAAGCACTCGAACCTGCACTTCATCATCGGCAAGGTGTCCTTCGACGACACCAAGCTGGTGGAGAACTACGCCGCGGCCCTGGACGAGATCCTCCGTCTGAAGCCGTCGGCCGCCAAGGGTCGCTACATCAAGAAGGCCGCCCTCACCACCACGATGGGCCCCGGCATTCCGCTGGACTCGAACCGCACCCGCAACCTCCTCACCGAGGAGGACCCGGCCGCCGTCTGAATCTGACGGCAGCCGCGTCGCGTACGCGTTCTGTGGACGGGCCCCGCAACCTTTCGAGGTGCGGGGCCCGTCCTGTTTGTGTACGGGCAGTTCGGATAGGTGTGTCAGTGGCCTGCGCTAGCGTGCAGGCTCCATGAGTGCCAAGGGGTGGGACAACATGAACAGCACGACCATGCGCCGTGCCGGTCTCTCGATAGCGGTGGTCGCCGCGCTGACGGGCCTCACGGCCTGCGGTTCGGGTGACTCCTCCGACAAGGCGGACGGAGGCGGCAAGGACAAGGGCGGCATCAACCTCAGTCCGATAGCCGCCCTGCGCTCCGTCGAGAAGTCGACCGACAACGCCGACACCGCCCGGATCGAGAGCTCCACCACCCTGGGCACGCTGTCCTCGATGGACGCCAAGGGCGTCATGGGCTGGTCGGACGGCATCACGGGCAACGTGACGGTGACCTTCACCGGCGGCTCGCAGGCCCAGCAGATGGCGCAGCTCGGCCAGACGAAGCTCGACTACCGCTATCTGAAGAGCGGCTTCTACGCGAACATGGGCGACAAGTTCGCGGACCAGGCGGGCGGGGGCAAGCACTGGCTGGAGTACGACTACGCCACGCTGGCCGAGCTGAGCGGCGCCGCGGGCGAGGCCTTCCAGGACCAGATGCAGAACACCTCCCCGAACCAGTCGGTGAAGATGCTGCTGGCCTCCGGTGACGTGAAGCGCGTCGGCGAGGAGGAGGTCCGCGGCACGAAGGCGACCCACTACTCCGGCAAGGTCGACATCGCGGACTTCACCGCCAAGAGCGCGGACCTGGACGAGGACAAGCTGGCCGAGCTGAAGAAGCAGTTCGAGCAGGCGGGCCTCAGCACCGAGACGATCGACATCTGGGTGGACGACGACGACCTGCTGGTCAAGAAGAGCGAGAAGGGCGACACCAAGAACGGCCCCTTCTCGCAGACGGCCTACTACAGCGACTACGGCACCCGGCTCTCCGTGGAGAAGCCCCCGTCCTCGGACACCATGAGCTTCAAGGAGCTGCTGAACAAGCAGCCCGCGGCATAACTCCTGAGCTGCCCGTCCCACCCCTCAGGTACTCTCGGCCAAACAAACATGTGTCGATCATGTGTTCTTTGTTCCTAGGGGTGGGGTCATGACTGTAGGTGTCGTACGTGGACGCAGGGGACGTCAGCGGGCGGCGGGCGCGGTGCTCAGCACCGCGCTGCTGTGTGTCGGGGCGGTGGCCTGTGGAGGCTCGGACGACAAGTCCGACAACGGCGCGGGGGACTCGGGCAAGATCCAGTCCCGCTCGCAGGTGACCGACGTCATCACCGCCGCGTACAAGAAGACCTCGGCCGCCAAGTCGGCCAAGGTCAAGATGACGATGTCGACGCCGCCCGGCGAGATGGGCAAGGCCATGGGCGGCGCGGGCGAGATGAAGATGACCGGCGTCATGGGCTGGGACCCGACCGTCATGGACGTGACGGTCTCGGGCTCGGCGCTCACGGAGGGTGACCCGGAGGCCCCGGAGAAGATCCGGATGCTCTGGAGCGACAACGTGATGTACATGGACATGGGCGCCAAGGCGGCCAAGGACATGGACGGCAAGCGCTGGGTCAAGATGGACCTCAACTCCAACGCCAAGCAGGTCGGTGACGACAAGCTCGCCAAGCAGATGACCGGCGGCCTGGACAGCATGAACCAGGACCCGGCGCAGCAGCTCGCGATGCTCCTGGACTCGCCGAACCTCAAGCACCTGGGCTCCGCGAAGGTCGACGGCGCGCAGACCCAGCGCTACAAGGGCCGGCTCACCGTCAAGGAGATGATGGAGTCCAACGACGGCCTGAAGGACGTGCTCAGCAAGAGCGAGCGCGAGCAGCTCTTCAAGAACGTCGAGAAGTCCGGCATCAAGGGCTACGACACCGAGGTCTGGGTCAACGAGGACGACTACCCCGTCCGCATGGACATCGACATCAAGACCCCCGAGGGCACGGTGAAGACCTCGCAGACCTTCTCCGACTACGGCTCCGCCACCAAGGTGACGCCGCCGCCCGCCGGGGACACCTTCGACATGATGAAGATGTTCGAGGAGCTCGGGAAGCTCGGCAAGGGCGGCTCGGGCGCCGGTTCGGACAGCGCCTTCTGACCGGATTTGCTTGCCGCGGACCTGTTCGCGTACTCTTCCACAGAAGCCAAAGACCGCTGGTCGTTGCCGTGTTCTCGCAAGAGGGTGCGGCGGCCGAAGGATCCGCTGAAACGGCGGACGACCCGCGCAGGTGACTGTGGATGTGCTCCTGGATCGCATGCGATTCGGTAGAGCTCACGCCCCGTGCGCCTGCGCCGGGGCGTTTCGTTTTGTCGGCCCCTTCTGAGCGGTCCTCATCACCCGGAAGGAGGCCGACGCTCTATGCCGACGCCCGACAAGGCTGCCGCGGTAGCCGAGCTCACGGACAAGTTCCGCAGCTCGAACGCCGCCGTGCTGACCGAGTACCGGGGTCTCACCGTGGCCCAGCTCAAGCAGCTGCGCCGTTCTCTCGGTGCGAACTCCGAGTACGCCGTGGTGAAGAACACGCTGACCAAGATCGCGGCCAACGAGGCCGGGATCAACACGCTGGACGACCTGTTCACGGGTCCGACGGCAGTTGCCTTCGTCACCGGTGACCCGGTGGAGTCGGCGAAGGGTCTTCGTGACTTCGCCAAGGACAACCCGAACCTCGTCATCAAGGGCGGTGTCCTTGACGGCAAGGCGCTGTCCGCCGACGAGTTCAAGAAGCTTGCGGACCTCGAGTCCCGCGAGGTTCTGCTCAGCAAGCTGGCCGGCGCGTTCAAGGGCAAGCAGTCGCAGGCTGCTCAGCTCTTCCAGGCGCTGCCCTCGAAGTTCGTCCGCACCGCGGAGGCGCTTCGTGCCAAGCAGGCCGAGCAGGGCGGTGCCGAGTAATTCGGCTCGCGCATTGATCGACGCCCACTAGGGCGACGGTCGCAGCGGGCCCAACGTACGCCCGCCTCCATATACACCCGGCACCAGCCGAATTAGTGGAAGGACGCCACCATGGCGAAGCTGTCCCAGGACGACCTGCTCGCGCAGTTCGAAGAGATGACCCTCATCGAGCTCTCCGAGTTCGTGAAGGCCTTCGAGGAGAAGTTCGACGTCACCGCCGCCGCGGCCGTCGCCGTTGCCGCCCCGGGCGCCCCGGGTGCCCCGGTCGAGGCCGCTGAGGAGCAGGACGAGTTCGACGTCATCCTCACGGGTGCCGGCGAGAAGAAGATCCAGGTCATCAAGGTCGTGCGTGAGCTCACCTCGCTGGGCCTGAAGGAGGCCAAGGACCTCGTCGACGGCACCCCGAAGCCGGTCCTCGAGAAGGTCACCAAGGAGGCCGCCGAGAAGGCTGCCGAGTCCCTCAAGGGCGCCGGTGCCTCCGTCGAGGTCAAGTGACTTCACGAGTCTTCTGACTCTTTTCCGTACGTACGGCGTAACGCTGTAACGCACGGGCCGCCAAAGGCGATCACCCAAGTGGGTGGTCGCCTTTCGGCGTTCTCGGGCGCTCCCGCGGAGGGTGCCTTGCGATGTCGGTCCCGACGAGTATGGTGATCTTCGTTGTGCCTCGGGACGGCCCGTGACGGTGACGATCTCAGAGTGATGTCGGGGCAGGGGGGCCTTGACGAACCGCACGCAGCGCGCAATTCTCAGGACGCGTCGTGACAACGATCCGGATCCGAGGCATGGATCGGCGGCGAAGAGGGCAGTATCGATGTGCATCGAGGGCGTGGCTTGCAGCAGGGGTTGAGAACAACGAGGGTCTTCAAAAACCCGCACTGGACATCAGTGGGCCGAGTGGCTACACTGACCCTTTGCGCTGCCTGTTAGCTGCCTCCTGCCCGTCACCAGGGGCATGCCCATGCTTGAGCACTGTGGACCTGACTCTCCCTGACCTGGGATGTCTGTCTCTGTGTCCAGCCTGGGACCGGTACGCGCGTAGTGAGTCCGAGCCCTCGGAAGGACCCCCTCTTGGCCGCCTCGCGCACTGCCTCGACCGCGAATACGAACAACGGCGCCAGCACCGCCCCGCTGCGCATCTCCTTTGCAAAGATCAAGGAGCCCCTCGAGGTTCCGAACCTTCTTGCGCTGCAAACCGAGAGCTTTGACTGGCTGCTCGGCAATGACGCGTGGAAGGCTCGTGTCGAGGCGGCTCTGGACAGCGGACAGGACGTCCCCACCAAGTCCGGTCTGGAGGAGATCTTCGAGGAGATCTCCCCGATCGAGGACTTCTCCGGGTCGATGTCCCTGACGTTCCGCGACCACCGTTTTGAGCCCCCGAAGAACTCGATCGACGAGTGCAAGGAGCGCGACTTCACGTTCGCCGCCCCGCTCTTCGTCACCGCCGAGTTCACCAACAACGAGACCGGCGAGATCAAGTCGCAGACGGTCTTCATGGGCGACTTCCCGCTCATGACGAACAAGGGCACCTTCGTCATCAACGGCACCGAGCGTGTCGTGGTGTCGCAGCTGGTCCGTTCGCCCGGTGTGTACTTCGATTCCTCGATCGACAAGACGTCCGACAAGGACATCTTCTCCGCCAAGATCATCCCGTCCCGGGGTGCCTGGCTGGAGATGGAGATCGACAAGCGCGACATGGTCGGTGTCCGCATCGACCGCAAGCGCAAGCAGTCGGTCACCGTCCTGCTCAAGGCTCTCGGTTGGACGACCGAGCAGATCCTTGAGGAGTTCGGCGAGTACGAGTCCATGCGCGCCACCCTGGAGAAGGACCACACCCAGGGCCAGGACGACGCGCTGCTCGACATCTACCGCAAGCTCCGTCCGGGCGAGCCGCCGACCCGTGAGGCCGCTCAGACGCTGCTTGAGAACCTCTACTTCAACCCGAAGCGCTACGACCTCGCGAAGGTCGGCCGCTACAAGGTCAACAAGAAGCTGGGTGCGGACGCTCCGCTCGACGCGGGCATCCTCACGGTCGAGGACATCATCGCCTCGATCAAGTACCTGGTGAAGCTGCACGCCGGTGAGGTCGAGACCGTTGGCGACAGCGGCACGTCGATCGTCGTCGAGACCGACGACATCGACCACTTCGGCAACCGTCGTCTGCGCAACGTCGGCGAGCTCATCCAGAACCAGGTCCGCACGGGTCTGGCTCGTATGGAGCGCGTCGTCCGCGAGCGCATGACGACCCAGGACGTCGAGGCGATCACGCCGCAGACCCTGATCAACATTCGCCCGGTCGTGGCGTCGATCAAGGAATTCTTCGGCACCTCGCAGCTGTCGCAGTTCATGGACCAGAACAACCCGCTGTCGGGTCTCACCCACAAGCGCCGTCTGTCGGCGCTTGGCCCGGGTGGTCTCTCCCGTGAGCGGGCCGGCTTCGAGGTCCGTGACGTGCACCCGTCTCACTACGGCCGCATGTGCCCGATTGAGACGCCTGAAGGCCCGAACATTGGTCTCATCGGTTCGCTCGCCTCGTACGGCCGCGTCAACGCGTTCGGCTTCGTCGAGACGCCGTACCGCAAGGTCATCGAGGGCCAGGTCACCGACGACGTCGACTACCTGACGGCCGACGAGGAGGACCGCTTCGTCATCGCGCAGGCCAACGCCCCGCTGACGGACGACCTCCACTACGCCGAGCCCCGCGTCCTGATCCGCCGTCGTGGCGGAGAGATCGACTACGTGCCCGGCACGGACGTCGACTACATGGACGTCTCGCCGCGCCAGATGGTGTCGGTCGCGACCGCGATGATCCCGTTCCTCGAGCACGACGACGCCAACCGTGCCCTCATGGGCGCGAACATGATGCGTCAGGCCGTGCCGCTGATCACCGCCGAGGCCCCCCTCGTCGGCACCGGCATGGAGTACCGCTGTGCGGTCGACGCCGGTGACGTGATCAAGGCCGAGAAGGCGGGCGTGGTCCAGGAGGTCTCCGCGGACTACGTCACGGTCACGAACGACGACGGCACGTACACCACGTACCGCATCGCCAAGTTCTCCCGGTCGAACCAGGGCACCTCCGTCAACCAGAAGGTTGTCGTCGACGAGGGCGCCCGCGTGATCGAGGGCCAGGTCCTGGCCGACGGTCCCGCGACCGAAGAGGGCGAGATGGCCCTCGGCAAGAACCTGCTCGTGGCGTTCATGCCCTGGGAGGGTCACAACTACGAGGACGCGATCATCCTGTCGCAGCGCCTCGTGCAGGACGACGTCCTCTCCTCGATCCACATCGAGGAGCACGAGGTCGACGCCCGTGACACCAAGCTGGGCCCGGAGGAGATCACCCGGGACATCCCGAACGTCTCCGAAGAGGTCCTCGCCGACCTCGACGAGCGCGGCATCATCCGTATCGGTGCCGAGGTCGTCGCCGGTGACATCCTCGTCGGCAAGGTCACGCCCAAGGGTGAGACCGAGCTGACGCCGGAGGAGCGCCTGCTCCGCGCGATCTTCGGTGAGAAGGCCCGCGAGGTGCGCGACACCTCGCTGAAGGTCCCGCACGGTGAGATCGGCAAGGTCATCGGCGTCCGCGTCTTCGACCGTGAAGAGGGCGACGAGCTGCCGCCGGGCGTGAACCAGCTGGTTCGTGTCTACGTGGCGCAGAAGCGCAAGATCACGGACGGCGACAAGCTGGCCGGCCGGCACGGCAACAAGGGTGTTATCTCGAAGATCCTTCCGATCGAGGACATGCCGTTCCTCGAGGACGGAACTCCGGTCGACATCATCCTGAACCCGCTGGGTGTGCCGTCCCGAATGAACCCGGGACAGGTCCTGGAGATCCACCTCGGCTGGCTCGCCAGCCGCGGCTGGGACGTCTCCGGCCTCGCGGACGAGTGGGCCGAGCGCCTGCAGGCCATCGGCGCCGACCAGGTCGACCCCGGCACGAACGTCGCCACCCCCGTCTTCGACGGTGCGCGTGAGGACGAGCTCGCCGGTCTGCTGCAGCACACCATCCCGAACCGCGACGGCGAGCGCATGGTGCTCCCGTCCGGCAAGGCGCAGCTGTTCGACGGCCGCTCCGGCGAGCCGTTCCCGGACCCGATCTCGGTCGGGTACATGTACATCCTCAAGCTGCACCACCTGGTCGACGACAAGCTCCACGCCCGCTCGACCGGTCCGTACTCCATGATCACCCAGCAGCCGCTGGGTGGTAAGGCTCAGTTCGGTGGTCAGCGCTTCGGTGAGATGGAGGTGTGGGCGCTGGAGGCATACGGCGCCGCGTACGCCCTCCAGGAGCTCCTGACGATCAAGTCCGACGACGTGACCGGCCGCGTGAAGGTCTACGAGGCCATCGTCAAGGGCGAGAACATCCCCGAGCCCGGCATTCCCGAGTCCTTCAAGGTGCTCATCAAGGAAATGCAGTCGCTCTGCCTCAACGTGGAGGTGCTGTCCTCGGACGGCATGTCCATCGAGATGCGTGACACCGACGAGGACGTCTTCCGCGCGGCGGAGGAGCTCGGTATCGACCTGTCCCGGCGCGAGCCGAGCAGCGTCGAAGAGGTCTGACGGGTTGGCCGGCCGGACCTCGTGTCCGGCCGGCTCTCCCCGGACCCGTTCAGACCATGATTGAGACTCGACCCCGAAAGAGGGATTGACGACAAAGTGCTCGACGTCAACTTCTTCGACGAGCTGCGGATCGGCCTTGCCACCGCGGACGACATCCGACAGTGGTCCCACGGCGAGGTCAAGAAGCCGGAGACCATCAACTACCGCACGCTCAAGCCCGAAAAGGACGGACTCTTCTGCGAGAAGATCTTCGGTCCGACCCGGGACTGGGAGTGCTACTGCGGCAAGTACAAGCGTGTCCGCTTCAAGGGCATCATCTGTGAGCGCTGTGGCGTAGAGGTCACTCGCGCCAAGGTGCGTCGTGAGCGGATGGGCCACATTGAGCTGGCCGCGCCCGTCACGCACATCTGGTACTTCAAGGGCGTCCCGTCGCGCCTCGGCTACCTCCTCGACCTCGCCCCGAAGGACCTCGAAAAGGTCATCTACTTCGCGGCGTACATGATCACGTTCGTGGACGAGGAGCGCCGCACCCGCGACCTGCCCTCCCTGGAGGCGCACGTCTCCGTGGAGCGCCAGCAGGTCGAGAACCGTCGCGACTCCGACCTCGAGGCCCGCGCCAAGAAGCTCGAGACCGACCTGGCCGAGCTCGAGGCCGAGGGCGCCAAGGCCGACGTGCGCCGCAAGGTGCGCGAAGGTGCCGAGCGTGAGATGAAGCAGCTGCGCGACCGTGCGCAGCGCGAGATCGACCGTCTCGACGAGGTGTGGAACCGCTTCAAGAACCTCAAGGTCCAGGACCTCGAGGGCGACGAGCTGCTCTACCGCGAGCTGCGTGACCGCTTCGGCACGTACTTCGACGGCTCGATGGGTGCCGCTGCACTGCAGAAGCGCCTCGAGTCGTTCGACCTCGACGAGGAGGCCGAGCGCCTCCGCGAGATCATCCGTACCGGCAAGGGCCAGAAGAAGACCCGTGCGCTCAAGCGCCTCAAGGTCGTCTCCGCGTTCCTGCAGACCAGCAACAGCCCCAAGGGCATGGTTCTGGACTGCGTGCCGGTCATCCCGCCGGACCTGCGTCCGATGGTGCAGCTGGACGGTGGCCGCTTCGCGACCTCCGACCTGAACGACCTGTACCGCCGCGTGATCAACCGCAACAACCGCCTGAAGCGCCTTCTCGACCTCGGTGCGCCCGAGATCATCGTGAACAACGAGAAGCGCATGCTCCAGGAGGCCGTGGACGCCCTCTTCGACAACGGTCGTCGTGGTCGCCCGGTGACCGGTCCCGGTAACCGCCCGCTGAAGTCCCTGAGCGACATGCTCAAGGGCAAGCAGGGCCGTTTCCGTCAGAACCTTCTCGGTAAGCGTGTGGACTACTCCGCGCGTTCCGTGATCGTCGTCGGTCCGCAGCTGAAGCTGCACCAGTGCGGTCTGCCGAAGGCCATGGCGCTGGAGCTCTTCAAGCCGTTCGTGATGAAGCGCCTGGTCGATCTCAACCACGCGCAGAACATCAAGTCGGCGAAGCGGATGGTCGAGCGCGGCCGCACGGTCGTGTACGACGTCCTGGAAGAGGTCATCGCGGAGCACCCGGTTCTCCTGAACCGTGCGCCCACGCTGCACCGCCTCGGCATCCAGGCCTTCGAGCCGCAGCTGGTCGAGGGCAAGGCCATTCAGATCCACCCGCTCGTCTGCACCGCGTTCAACGCGGACTTCGACGGTGACCAGATGGCCGTGCACCTGCCGCTCTCCGCGGAGGCGCAGGCCGAGGCCCGCATCCTGATGCTGTCCTCGAACAACATCCTCAAGCCGGCCGACGGCCGTCCGGTCACGATGCCGACCCAGGACATGGTCCTCGGTCTGTTCTTCCTGACCACCGACGGTGAGCTCCGTGACGTCAAGGGCGAGGGCCGTGCGTTCGGCTCCACGGCCGAGGCGATCATGGCGTTCGACGCCGGTGAGCTCGCGCTGCAGTCGTCCATCGACATCCGCTTCCCGGTGGGCACCATCCCGCCGCGCGGCTGGACCCCGCCGGTCTCCGAGGCCGGGGACGAGGGCCTCGAGGAGCGGCCGTACCAGCAGGGCGACAGCTTCCGGCTGCGTACGTCGCTGGGCCGCGCGCTCTTCAACGAGCTGCTGCCCGAGGACTACCCCTTCGTCGACTACTCGGTCGGCAAGAAGCAGCTCTCCGAGATCGTCAACGACCTCGCCGAGCGCTACCCCAAGGTCATCGTGGCGGCGACGCTCGACAACCTGAAGGCGGCGGGCTTCTACTGGGCGACCCGTTCCGGCGTCACCGTGGCCATCTCCGACGTCGTGGTCCCCGAGGCCAAGAAGGAGATCGTCGCGGGCTACGAGGCCCAGGACGAGAAGGTCCAGAAGCAGTACGAGCGCGGTCTGATCACCAAGGACGAGCGCACGCAGGAGCTCATCGCGATCTGGACCAAGGCGACCAACGAGGTTGCCGAGGCGATGAACGCGAACTTCCCGAAGACGAACCCCATCTTCATGATGGTTGACTCGGGTGCCCGAGGAAACATGATGCAGATGCGTCAGATCGCGGGTATGCGTGGTCTGGTGTCGAACGCGAAGAACGAGACCATCCCGCGTCCGATCAAGGCCTCGTTCCGTGAGGGCCTGACCGTTCTCGAGTACTTCATCTCCACGCACGGTGCCCGTAAGGGTCTGGCGGACACGGCTCTCCGTACCGCCGACTCCGGTTACCTCACCCGTCGTCTGGTCGACGTCTCGCAGGACGTCATCATTCGCGAGGAGGACTGTGGCACCGAGCGCGGTCTGAAGCTCAAGATCGCGGTCAAGGGCGAGGACGGTGTGCTCCGCAAGACGGAGAACGTCGAGACCTCGGTCTACGCCCGCATGCTGGCCGAGGACGTCGTCATCGACGGCAAGGTCATCGCGCCGGCCAACGTCGACCTCGGTGACGTCCTCATCGACGCCCTGGTCGCCAACGGCGTCGAGGAGGTCAAGACCCGCTCGGTCCTGACCTGTGAGTCCGCGGTCGGCACCTGTGCCTTCTGCTACGGCCGCTCGCTCGCCACCGGCAAGCTGGTCGACATCGGTGAGGCGGTCGGCATCATCGCCGCCCAGTCCATCGGTGAGCCCGGCACGCAGCTGACGATGCGTACCTTCCACACCGGTGGTGTGGCCGGTGACGACATCACCCAGGGTCTGCCCCGTGTCGTCGAGCTCTTCGAGGCTCGTACGCCCAAGGGTGTCGCCCCGATCTCGGAGGCGGCAGGCCGCATCCGTATCGAGGAGACCGAGAAGACCAAGAAGATCGTCGTCACGCCGGACGACGGCAGCGACGAGACTCCCTTCCCGATCTCGAAGCGTGCCAAGGTCCTCGTGCGTGAGGGTGACCACGTCGAGGTGGGCCAGAAGCTCACCTTCGGTGCCACCAACCCGCACGACGTGCTGCGGATCCTCGGTCAGCGCGCGGTCCAGGTCCACCTGGTCGGCGAAGTCCAGAAGGTCTACAACAGCCAGGGCGTGTCGATCCACGACAAGCACATCGAGATCATCATCCGGCAGATGCTGCGCCGCGTGACGATCATCGAGTCCGGCGACGCGGAGCTGCTGCCGGGCGAGCTCGTCGAGCGCTCGAAGTTCGAGACCGAGAACCGTCGTGTGGTCACCGAGGGCGGTCACCCCGCCTCCGGCCGTCCGCAGCTGATGGGTATCACCAAGGCCTCGCTGGCGACGGAATCCTGGCTGTCGGCCGCCTCCTTCCAGGAGACGACCCGAGTCCTGACGGATGCGGCGATCAACGCCAAGTCCGACAGCCTCATCGGCCTCAAGGAGAACGTCATCATCGGTAAGCTCATCCCGGCCGGTACGGGTCTCTCCCGCTACCGCAACATCCGGGTCGAGCCGACCGAAGAGGCCAAGGCCGCGATGTACTCGGCCGTCGGCTACGACGACATCGACTACTCCCCGTTCGGCACGGGCTCCGGCCAGGCCGTTCCGCTGGAGGACTACGACTACGGGCCGTACAACCAGTAAGGCCTGAGTTCGGTTTGTTGAAGGGCGCTCATCCCGTACGCGGGATGAGCGCCCTTCGGCGTTTCCACCGCGGTGACGCAGCTGACGTACAAACCCCCGCCCTGGGCGATGTCAGGGCTCCGGTGGCGGGACAGGACGGGCGCAGAGCCGTCCTGGCGGCCACCAGGGCGGCGGACACGCCGTCGGTGGCACGGTTTGGCCCGGAGGGCGGCGTTGTGCGGACCGAGGGGCGTTCGCGGACGAATCGAAAAGCCCGGCGTGTCGCCCCCCATCGCATTTGTTTTGACCGAACCCGATGAGGTAGGTACGCTCAGACCTTGTGCCTGGGGTGTGCCTGGGCTCGCGCGCGTGTCCTCAACCGCAGCGGGAGTCCTAGAACGGCCACCGTAATCTGCGCCCCTTTCCGCCTTGCGGCGGGAGTCTGCAGCATTCGACACACCCGACCGCGTGGGTCGGCGACGTTCCAGGTTAGCTTTACTATTCGGCACACAGAAACCGGAGAAGTAGTGCCTACGATCCAGCAGCTGGTCCGGAAGGGCCGGCAGGACAAGGTCGAGAAGAACAAGACGCCCGCACTCGAGGGTTCGCCCCAGCGCCGCGGCGTCTGCACGCGTGTGTTCACGACCACCCCGAAGAAGCCGAACTCGGCACTCCGTAAGGTCGCGCGTGTGCGTCTGACCTCCGGGATCGAGGTCACGGCCTACATTCCGGGTGAGGGACACAACCTGCAGGAGCACTCCATCGTGCTCGTGCGTGGTGGCCGTGTGAAGGACCTGCCGGGTGTTCGCTACAAGATCATCCGCGGCTCCCTTGACACCCAGGGCGTCAAGAACCGCAAGCAGGCCCGAAGCCGCTACGGCGCCAAGAAGGAGAAGTAAGAATGCCTCGTAAGGGCCCCGCCCCGAAGCGCCCGGTCATCATCGACCCGGTCTACGGTTCTCCTCTGGTGACCTCCCTCATCAACAAGGTGCTGCTGAACGGCAAGCGCTCCACCGCCGAGCGCATCGTGTACGGCGCCATGGAGGGCCTGAAGGAGAAGACCGGCAACGACCCGGTCATCACCCTCAAGCGCGCGCTCGAGAACATCAAGCCGACCCTCGAGGTCAAGTCCCGCCGTGTCGGTGGCGCGACCTACCAGGTCCCGATCGAGGTCAAGCCGGGCCGTGCGAACACGCTCGCCCTGCGCTGGCTGGTCGGTTACTCCCGCGCCCGTCGCGAGAAGACCATGACCGAGCGTCTGCTCAACGAGCTCCTCGACGCCTCCAACGGCCTCGGTGCCGCTGTGAAGAAGCGCGAGGACACCCACAAGATGGCCGAGTCCAACAAGGCCTTCGCGCACTACCGCTGGTAGTCGCTACCCCCATCGAGACCGAGAGAAGACTGAGCCGACATGGCTACCACTTCACTTGACCTGGCCAAGGTGCGCAACATCGGCATCATGGCCCACATCGACGCGGGCAAGACGACGACCACCGAGCGGATCCTGTTCTACACCGGTGTGTCGTACAAGATCGGCGAGGTCCACGACGGCGCCGCCACGATGGACTGGATGGAGCAGGAGCAGGAGCGTGGCATCACGATCACCTCTGCTGCCACCACCTGTCACTGGCCGCTGAACGACGTCGACCACACCATCAACATCATCGACACCCCGGGCCACGTCGACTTCACCGTCGAGGTGGAGCGTTCGCTCCGCGTGCTCGACGGTGCGGTGACGGTGTTCGACGGCGTCGCCGGTGTTGAGCCCCAGTCCGAGACCGTGTGGCGTCAGGCGGACCGCTACGGCGTCCCGCGCATCTGCTTCGTCAACAAGCTCGACCGCACCGGTGCCGAGTTCCACCGCTGCGTCGACATGATCGTCGACCGCCTCGGTGCGACCCCGATCGTCATGCAGCTGCCCATCGGTGCAGAGGCTGACTTCAAGGGCGTCGTCGACCTCGTCACGATGAAGGCCTTCGTCTGGTCCGCAGAGACCAAGATGGGCGAGGCCTACGACATCGTCGACATCCCCGACACGCACACCGAGGCTGCCGACGAGTACCGCGGCAAGCTCCTCGAGGCTGTCGCCGAGAACGACGAGCAGATGATGGAGCTGTACCTCGAGGGCCAGGAGCCCACCGAGGAGCAGCTGTACGCGGCGATCCGTCGCATCACCATCGCCTCCGGCAAGGGCGGCGACACCACCGTCACCCCCGTGTTCTGTGGCACCGCGTTCAAGAACAAGGGCGTCCAGCCCCTGCTCGACGCGGTCGTGCGTTACCTGCCGTCCCCCCTGGACGTCGAGGCCATCGAGGGCCACGACGTCAAGGACCCGGAGACGGTCGTCTCGCGCAAGCCGTCCGACGACGAGCCGCTGTCGGCCCTCGCGTTCAAGATCGCGAGCGACCCGCACCTCGGCAAGCTCACCTTCGTCCGGATCTACTCCGGTCGCCTGGAGGCCGGCACCGCGGTGCTGAACTCCGTCAAGGGCAAGAAGGAGCGCATCGGCAAGATCTACCGCATGCACGCGAACAAGCGTGAGGAGATCGCGTCGGTGGGCGCCGGTGACATCGTCGCCGTCATGGGCCTGAAGCAGACCACCACTGGTGAGACGCTCTGTGACGACAAGAAGCCGGTCATCCTGGAGTCCATGGACTTCCCGGCGCCGGTGATCCAGGTCGCCATCGAGCCGAAGTCCAAGGGTGACCAGGAGAAGCTGGGTGTCGCCATCCAGCGCCTCTCGGAGGAGGACCCCTCCTTCCAGGTCCACTCGGACGAGGAGACCGGCCAGACCATCATCGGTGGTATGGGCGAGCTTCACCTCGAGGTGCTCGTCGACCGCATGAAGCGCGAGTTCCGCGTCGAGGCGAACGTCGGCAAGCCGCAGGTCGCGTACCGCGAGACGATCCGCAAGACCGTCGAGCGCGTGGACTACACCCACAAGAAGCAGACCGGTGGTACCGGTCAGTTCGCCAAGGTGCAGATCGCGATCGAGCCCATCACGGACGGCGACGCGTCGTACGAGTTCGTGAACAAGGTCACCGGTGGCCGCATCCCGCGGGAGTACATCCCGTCGGTGGACGCCGGTGCGCAGGAGGCCATGCAGTTCGGCATCCTCGCGGGCTACGAGATGACTGGTGTTCGCATCACGCTTCTCGACGGCGCCTACCACGAGGTCGACTCCTCCGAGCTGGCCTTCAAGATCGCCGGTTCGCAGGCCTTCAAGGAGGCCGCGCGCAAGGCGTCCCCCGTGCTGCTCGAGCCGATGATGGCCGTCGAGGTCACCA
Organism: Streptomyces sp. NPDC004732; assembly: GCF_040609235.1. Classification (NCBI taxonomy): domain Bacteria; kingdom Bacillati; phylum Actinomycetota; class Actinomycetes; order Kitasatosporales; family Streptomycetaceae; genus Streptomyces; species Streptomyces sp. NPDC004732. The sequence goes on along the minus strand of NZ_JBEXJR010000002.1, from coordinate 698,884 downwards.
CGCCCGAGGACTACATGGGCGATGTCATCGGTGACATCAACTCCCGCCGTGGCCAGATCCAGGCCATGGAGGAGCGCAGCGGCGCTCGCGTCGTGAAGGGCCTCGTGCCCCTCTCGGAGATGTTCGGCTACGTCGGAGACCTCCGCAGCAAGACGTCGGGTCGCGCAAGCTACTCAATGCAGTTCGACTCCTACGCCGAGGTTCCGCGGAACGTCGCCGAGGAGATCATCGCGAAGGCCAAGGGCGAGTAACTCACCCGAGTTCACGCTTTAGGCTTGACACCATCCGCCGGGGTTCTTCCCCGCAGGGCAGGAACCCCGGCGGCTGGCTTCCCAGCAAAGATCACCTGGCGCCGATGAAGCAAGGCGTACAGAACCACTCCGCAGGAGGATTCAGTGGCGAAGGCAAAGTTCGAGCGGACTAAGCCGCACGTCAACATCGGCACCATCGGTCACATTGACCACGGTAAGACGACCCTCACGGCCGCCATTACCAAGGTGCTGCACGACGCGTACCCCGACCTGAACGAGGCCTCGGCCTTCGACCAGATCGACAAGGCTCCCGAGGAGCGCCAGCGCGGTATCACGATCTCGATCGCGCACGTCGAGTACCAGACCGAGGCGCGTCACTACGCCCACGTCGACTGCCCCGGTCACGCGGACTACATCAAGAACATGATCACGGGTGCCGCGCAGATGGACGGCGCGATCCTCGTGGTTGCCGCCACCGACGGCCCGATGCCGCAGACCAAGGAGCACGTGCTCCTGGCCCGCCAGGTCGGCGTTCCGTACATCGTTGTCGCCCTGAACAAGGCCGACATGGTGGACGACGAGGAGATCCTGGAGCTCGTCGAGCTCGAGGTCCGTGAGCTCCTCTCCGAGTACGAGTTCCCGGGCGACGACCTGCCGGTCGTCAAGGTCTCCGCTCTGAAGGCCCTTGAGGGCGACAAGGAGTGGGGCAACACCGTCCTCGAGCTCATGAAGGCCGTGGACGAGAACATCCCGCAGCCCGAGCGCGACGTCGACAAGCCGTTCCTGATGCCGATCGAGGACGTCTTCACGATCACCGGTCGTGGCACCGTCGTCACCGGTCGTATCGAGCGCGGCATCCTCAAGGTCAACGAGACCGTTGACATCGTGGGCATCAAGCAGGACAAGACCACCACCACGGTCACCGGCATCGAGATGTTCCGCAAGCTGCTCGACGAGGGCCAGGCCGGTGAGAACGTCGGTCTGCTCCTCCGTGGCATCAAGCGCGAGGACGTCGAGCGCGGCCAGGTCATCATCAAGCCCGGTTCGGTCACGCCGCACACCGAGTTCGAGGCCCAGGCGTACATCCTGTCGAAGGACGAGGGTGGCCGTCACACCCCGTTCTTCAACAACTACCGCCCGCAGTTCTACTTCCGCACCACCGACGTGACCGGCGTCGTGACCCTCCCCGAGGGCACCGAGATGGTCATGCCGGGCGACAACACTGAGATGACCGTTGAGCTCATCCAGCCCGTCGCGATGGAAGAGGGCCTGAAGTTCGCCATCCGTGAGGGTGGCCGGACCGTCGGCGCCGGCCAGGTCACCAAGATCAACAAGTAAGCATTCGCTTGCGCGTTGATCGGGGTAACCCGGTTGCTCTGAACTGAGCGCTCAGTAGTACCTCGCAGTATCGGAAGGGCCCGTACGACTTCGGTCGTACGGGCCCTTTTGCTTGCCCGAGAGGCCCGCTGCTAGGGGCAGGCCCCTCCGTCCGCCACTTCGTGGATCCTCGTGACGCGAGCGTCCGGCAGCTGTGGCACGGGGGACTCCACGGCGTCGACGCGATGGGTGGGGGTCTCGTCGTCGGGTTCGTAGAGGCGCGCCCTGGTGCAGCGGCCGTCGGGGACCGCCGCCCAGTAGGCGCTCGGCCGGACCCCCTCGGCGGGGAACAGGACCGCCGCCCCGGTCGCCGCGGCGACCTGTCGTGCCAGCGCCGACTCCGCGGGCGGCGCGGCGACGGACTCCCGCGCATGGATCTCGTAGGACCACGCCAGGTGCCCGCGCAGCCCGGTGTACTCGCACGACACGGGGGCGTCCCAGTTCCGTGCGTCGGGGTCGCCCAGGGCGTCGGCGACATCCACGTCCTGGACGTCGACGCCGAAGGCCGATGCAAGCACGGCGGCGATCCTGCCGGGAGCCGCCGCGTCGGTGGCCAACAGGTTGTACATCACGGGCTCAGGACCGGTTCCAGGAGTGGCCCAAGGCCCTCAGCCGCTCCCCGTACTCCACCGCATCCACCCACTCCGGCGGCCACCCCGAAGGCCCGCGGCGCGCTCCGGCGAGCGCCCCGGTCAGCGCCGCCGTCGCCGCGGAGGCGCCCGACGTGTGGGCCGCGCGGCGGATGGCGTTGCGGGGGTGGTTGTCCGTGGTGAGGAAGGCGTACAGGGCACCGGCGAGGACCGCGTCGGCCGTCCAGGCCGCGCCCACCGCCCGGCCGGGCTCGTGGTGCGGGGTGCCCGCCCGCACCGCGGTCTCCACGGCCGACAGCGCCACCAGGCACTCGTCCCAGCCCGCCGCGATGAACTCCGCGGGGTTACGGGCCCCGGCCCGCGCCGCCAGGTCGCCGAGCCAGTCCCTGCGGTACGCGGAGCGGGACGTCTCCGCGTGGGCGCGCAGGAGGGGCAGCAGGTCGGCGGTCGCGCAGCGGTGGGCGAGGAGGTCGACCGCGTGGGCCACCAGATCGCTCGCGGCCAGTGCGGTGGGGTGGCCGTGGGTGAGGGCCGCCTGGAGCTGGGCGATGCCCGAGCGCTGGTCGGGGGTCAGGTGGGGGGCCAGGCCCACGGCCGTCGCCCGGACCACCGCGGCGCAGCCCTTGGAGCCGATGGCGGACGCCTGCTGCCAGGGGGCGGGGGTCGTCAGGGCGGTGCAGGCGTCGAGTGTCGTACGGCCGGGGGAGCGGTCGTTGTCGGGGGAGCGGAGCCAGTTGACCAAGTGCGTTCGCAGGGCAGTGGCGACCGCCGCAGGGGTCAGCCAGGGCGGGGCCGGGAGGGCGCCCCGCAGCGTGAGGGCCCGGCGGGCCTCCGCCTCCGGCGCGGCGGCCCGCACCGCCACCTCCGCCAAGGCCTCGGCGACGGCCAGGGTGAGCTGTGTCTGGTCGGACACGCGGACCGTGCCGTCCGTGCCGTCCGTGCCGTCCGTGCTGCCTTCGGAGAGCGGCAGCTCCATCGACTCCCAGGTGCCGTAGAGCGCCGTGATGCGGTCCATGGGCAGGAGCGAGAGGGGGCGGCCCATCGCGTCGCCGATGGCGAGGCCGTGCAGGGCGGCGCCGGGCGACCGCCACACGGGCCGTCGGAAGGGCCGGTCCGCCAGGTCGTACAGGGAGGCCAGGTCCGGGGCCGTCGTGAGCGAGCCGGGCACCACGGCAGGGACGTCCCGCACCAGCTCGTGCAGGACCGCCGTGGGGGCGAGGCCCCGCTCCTTGCCGTCGCGCAGCCGCCGCATCCACCGGCCGTCGTTGACCGCCTTGTTCCCGGCGTCCCTGCGGACGATCCACCCGGCCGCGTCGTCTGCGTCGTCTGCGTCGCTCGCCCAGACGTAGGTGGTGACGGTGCCGTGCTCGTCCGCTGCCGCGAGGTACCGGACGGGGCGTGCGCTCTCGTCCGCGTACTCGGCAGGGCCGCTCACGTACGAGAACGCCAGGTCGTCCTCGAAGCGGGGGTTGATGTGCTTCCGCGGGACGAAGCGCGGCGCGGAGCGGGGGTCGGAACCGGCGCCGGGGCCGGGGGCAGATGCAGCACTCACCCCGCCCACCCTGCACGAACGGAAGCCCGGCGCGCCGACCGCACCCCGGGTTTGATCTCCGTCACGCAGCGGGTACTCTCTTCGGCTCGATTGGCCCCAGACATGCCCCGTATGGCAGACTGTCCTGGTTGCTCGGTTGAGTGCCGATGCTGCGCGCCTCCCGCCGGGAGGACCGAAAGCGAGTCCCACAGTACTCGTCGCCCCATCTGTCGAAGGGTCCGCAAGGATCTGCAGGCAGCGCTGAGGCGGACGTACGGGAATCTTTCGGGAAGTGCAGTGCGGTCGCTCGGCCAGGCGCCCGGTGGGTTTCTTCCCCCGGACCCGCGGTCATTCAGGGCCGCAGCCCCTAGCAGGGAACTCCTTCGGGAGAACTGTGTGAGCGGGACTGCGACACGCCCGACCGCGTGGGTCGGAGGAAGTAGAAAAAAGGACCTTCCGGGGGTCAGAGCGTTCGAGACAAAGGACTACTAAGTAGCCATGGCGGGACAGAAGATCCGCATCCGGCTCAAGGCCTACGACCACGAGGTCATCGATTCCTCGGCGAAGAAGATCGTCGAGACGGTGACTCGCACTGGTGCGTCGGTCGCGGGCCCGGTGCCGCTGCCCACTGAGAAGAACGTGTACTGCGTCATCAAGTCGCCGCACAAGTACAAGGACTCGCGCGAGCACTTCGAGATGCGCACGCACAAGCGCCTGATCGACATCCTCGACCCGACGCCCAAGACCGTTGACTCGCTGATGCGCCTGGACCTTCCGGCCGGCGTTGACATCGAGATCAAGCTCTGAAGGGCGCGGAGAAGATGACCAAGCAGATCAAGGGCATCCTGGGCGAGAAGCTCGGCATGACCCAGGTCTGGGACGAGAACAACCGTGTCGTCCCGGTGACCGTGGTCAAGGCCGGACCCTGCGTCGTTACCCAGGTCCGTACGAATGACAGCGACGGCTACGAGTCGGTCCAGATCGCCTTCGGCGAGATCGACCCGCGCAAGGTGAACAAGCCCCTCAAGGGCCACTTCGCCAAGGCCGACGTGACCCCCCGTCGCCACCTCGTCGAGATCCGTACCGCTGGTGCCAGCGAGTACACCCTCGGCCAGGAGCTGACTGCCGAGACGTTCGAGGCCGGTATCAAGGTCGACGTCACCGGCAAGAGCAAGGGCAAGGGCTTCGCCGGTGTGATGAAGCGTCACAACTTCGCCGGTGGCAAGGCCTCCCACGGTGCCCACCGCGTGCACCGCAAGCCCGGTTCCATCGGTGGCTGCGCCACGCCTGGCCGTGTGTTCAAGGGCCAGCGCATGGCCGGTCGCATGGGCAGCGAGCGGGTCACCACCCAGAACCTGACCGTCCACGCCGTTGACGCGGAGAAGGGTCTGCTGCTCATCAAGGGCGCGGTTCCTGGTCCGAACGGCGGCCTCGTCCTGGTCCGTACTGCGGCCAAGGGGGCCTGAGGTAACCCATGAGCACCATTGACATCCTTTCGCCGGCAGGCGACAAGACCGGGACGGTCGAGCTCCCCGCGGAGATCTTCGACGTCGAGAAGATCAGCATTCCGCTGATCCACCAGGTCGTCGTCGCGCAGCTGGCCGCTGCCCGTCAGGGCACGCACAAGACCAAGCGTCGCGGCGAAGTCCGCGGTGGCGGCAAGAAGCCTTACCGCCAGAAGGGCACCGGCCGCGCGCGCCAGGGTTCGACCCGTGCGCCGCAGTTCGCCGGCGGTGGCGTCGTCCACGGCCCGCAGCCGCGTGACTACTCGCAGCGGACCCCGAAGAAGATGAAGGCCGCGGCCCTGCGCCACGCCCTCACCGACCGGGCCCGCAACGCTCGCATCCACGTTGTCACCAACGTGGTCGAGGGCGACATCTCCACGAAGGCCGCGAAGACGCTGCTCGGCAAGGTCAGCGAGCGCAAGAACGTGCTCCTGGTCATCGACCGTGCGGACGAGACTTCGCTGCTCTCCGCCCGCAACCTGCCCCAGGTGCACATCCTGGAGCCGGGCCAGCTGAACACGTACGACGTGCTCGTCTCGGACGACGTGGTCTTCACCAAGGCCGCCTTCGAGTCCTTCGTGTCTGGCCCCAAGGCCGATGAGACCGAAGGGAGCGAAGCCTGATGGCTATTCGTCACCAGAGCATCGCGTCCAAGGCTGCGAAGGCCGCCAAGGCCGCGCGTGTCGCCAAGGCGAAGCGCATCGCGACCGAGGGCAAGATCGCCGTTGAGCCCACCCCGCTGAGCAAGTCCTTCTCGGACCCGCGCGACGTCCTCGTCAAGCCGGTCGTCTCCGAGAAGTCGTACGCGCTGCTCGACGAGGGCAAGTACACGTTCATCGTGGCCCCGGGCGCCAACAAGACCCAGATCAAGCAGGCCGTCGAGGCGGTCTTCTCGGTCAAGGTCACCGGCGTCAACACGATCAACCGTCAGGGCAAGCGGAAGCGTACGCGCACCGGGTTCGGCAAGCGTGCCGACACCAAGCGCGCCATCGTGACCCTTGCTGAGGGCGACCGTATCGACATCTTCGGCCAGGCCTCCTAACGGAGCGCCCTGGTCCGAATATCGGACGAGGACTGAGAAATGGGAATCCGCAAGTACAAGCCGACTACGCCGGGCCGTCGTGGCTCCAGCGTCGCCGACTTCGTCGAGGTAACGCGGTCCACGCCGGAGAAGTCGCTGGTTCGCCCGCTGCACAGCAAGGGCGGCCGTAACAACGCCGGTCGGATCACCGTTCGTCACCAGGGTGGCGGACACAAGCGCGCCTACCGCGTGATCGACTTCCGTCGTCACGACAAGGACGGCGTGCCGGCCAAGGTCGCGCACATCGAGTACGACCCCAACCGCACCGCGCGCATCGCGCTGCTGCACTACGCGGACGGCGAGAAGCGCTACATCCTCGCCCCGCGCGGCACGCAGCAGGGTGACCGGATTGAGAGCGGCCCTGGCGCCGACATCAAGCCCGGCAACAACATGGCGCTGCGCAACATCCCGGTGGGTACGACCATCCACGCCATCGAGCTGCGGCCCGGCGGCGGCGCGAAGTTCGCCCGCTCCGCGGGTGCCTCCGTGCAGCTGCTCGCGAAGGAAGGCGCCATGGCGCACCTTCGCATGCCGTCCGGTGAGATCCGTCTGGTCGACGTCCGCTGCCGCGCCACCATCGGCGAGGTCGGCAACGCCGAGCAGTCGAACATCAACTGGGGCAAGGCCGGCCGCATGCGCTGGAAGGGCGTCCGCCCGACCGTGCGTGGTGTCGTGATGAACCCGGTCGACCACCCGCACGGTGGTGGTGAAGGCAAGACTTCCGGTGGTCGTCACCCGGTCTCGCCGTGGGGTCAGAAGGAGGGTCGTACTCGTGATCGCAACAAGGCGAGCAACAAGTACATCGTCCGTCGCCGCAAGTCGAACAAGAAGCGCTAGGAGCGGGTTTAGATGCCGCGCAGTCTCAAGAAGGGGCCCTTCGTCGACGACCACCTCGTAAAGAAGGTGGACGTCCAGAACGAAGCCGGTTCCAAGAACGTCATCAAGACCTGGTCCCGACGCTCGATGATCATTCCCAGCATGCTGGGTCACACGATCGCGGTGCACAACGGCAAGACCCACATCCCGGTGTTCGTCACCGAGTCGATGGTCGGCCACAAGCTCGGCGAGTTCTCGCCGACTCGCACCTTCCGCGGCCACGTCAAGGACGACCGGAAGTCGAAGCGCCGCTAGCGCGGGGTGGAAACGACTATGACTAACACCGAAGGGACAACCATGGAAGCCAGGGCCCAGGCGCGGTACATCCGCGTCACGCCCATGAAGGCCCGCCGCGTGGTGGACCTCATCCGTGGCATGGATGCCACGGAGGCTCAGGCGGTCCTGCGTTTCGCCCCGCAGGCCGCGAGCGTGCCGGTCGGCAAGGTGCTTGACAGCGCCATTGCCAACGCCGCGCACAACTACGACCACTCTGACGCCTCTTCGCTGGTCATCAGCGAGGCGTACGTGGATGAGGGCCCGACCCTGAAGCGGTTCCGTCCGCGTGCTCAGGGCCGTGCCTACCGGATCCGTAAGCGGACCAGCCACATCACCGTGGTCGTCAGCAGCAAGGAAGGAACCCGGTAATGGGCCAGAAGGTAAACCCGCACGGGTTCCGGCTCGGTGTCACGACCGACTTCAAGTCGCGTTGGTACGCCGACAAGCTGTACAAGGACTACGTCAAGGAAGACGTCGCCATCCGTCGGATGATGACGTCCGGCATGGAGCGCGCCGGCATCTCGAAGGTTGAGATCGAGCGCACCCGTGACCGCGTGCGTGTGGACATCCACACCGCTCGTCCCGGCATCGTCATCGGCCGTCGTGGCGCCGAGGCCGACCGCATCCGCGGTGACCTCGAGAAGCTCACGGGCAAGCAGGTCCAGCTGAACATCCTCGAGGTCAAGAACCCCGAGGTCGACGCTCAGCTCGTGGCCCAGGCCGTTGCGGAGCAGCTGTCCTCCCGCGTCTCCTTCCGTCGCGCCATGCGTAAGAGCATGCAGTCGTCGATGAAGGCCGGCGCCAAGGGCATCAAGATCCAGTGTGGTGGCCGCCTCGGTGGCGCCGAGATGTCGCGCTCGGAGTTCTACCGCGAGGGCCGTGTGCCCCTGCACACGCTCCGCGCGAACGTCGACTACGGCTTCTTCGAGGCCAAGACGACCTTCGGCCGCATCGGCGTGAAGGTCTGGATCTACAAGGGCGACGTCAAGAACATCGCCGAGGTCCGCGCCGAGAACGCTGCTGCCCGTGCGGGTAACCGCCCGGCCCGTGGCGGCGGCAACGACCGTCCGGCCCGTGGTGGCCGTGGTGGCGAGCGTGGCGGCCGCGGCCGCAAGCCGCAGCAGCAGTCCGCGCCGGCTGCCGAGGCCCCCAAGGCCGACGCTCCCGCCGCTGCCGCTCCGGCTGCTGAGAGCACCGGAACGGAGGCCTGACCGAAATGCTGATCCCCCGTAGGGTCAAGCACCGCAAGCAGCACCACCCGAAGCGCAGCGGTATGTCCAAGGGTGGCACGCAGGTTGCGTTCGGCGAGTACGGCATCCAGGCGCTGACCCCGGCGTACGTGACGAACCGTCAGATCGAGGCAGCTCGTATCGCGATGACGCGTCACATCAAGCGTGGCGGCAAGGTCTGGATCAACATCTACCCGGACCGTCCCCTCACCAAGAAGCCTGCCGAGACCCGCATGGGTTCCGGTAAGGGTTCTCCGGAGTGGTGGATCGCCAACGTCAAGCCCGGACGCGTCATGTTCGAGCTGTCGTACCCGAACGAGAAGATTGCTCGTGAGGCGCTCACCCGCGCTGCTCACAAGCTTCCGATGAAGTGCCGCATCGTCCGGCGCGAGGCAGGTGAGTCGTGATGTCGGCCGGTACCAAGGCGTCCGAGCTGCGCGAGCTGGGCAACGAGGAGCTTGTCAACAAGCTTCGCGAGGCCAAGGAAGAGCTGTTCAACCTCCGCTTCCAGGCGGCGACGGGCCAGCTCGAGAACCACGGCCGGCTCAAGGCCGTCCGTAAGGACATCGCGCGGATCTACACCCTCATGCGTGAGCGCGAGCTGGGCATCGAGACGGTGGAGAGCGCCTGATGAGCGAGAGCAACGTGACTGAAGAGACGAAGGCCGGCCGCGGCTTCCGCAAGACCCGTCAGGGTCTTGTCGTCAGCGACAAGATGGACAAGACCGTCGTCGTCGCTGTCGAGGACCGCGTGACCCACGCGCTGTACGGCAAGGTCATCCGCCGTACGAACAAGCTCAAGGCGCACGACGAGCAGAACGCTGCCGGCGTCGGCGACCGCGTCCTCCTGATGGAGACGCGTCCGCTGTCGGCGAGCAAGCGCTGGCGCATCGTCGAGATCCTCGAGAAGGCCAAGTAATTCTCCGAGGGGCACCCCCCTCGGAGTTCGTTCCGCCAGGCTCCCGGGGCAGTTCGCTGAACTGCCCCGGGGGAACCGGCAGACAAACAGGAGATAGACGTGATCCAGCAGGAGTCGCGACTTCGCGTCGCCGACAACACGGGTGCGAAGGAAATTCTCACCATTCGTGTTCTCGGTGGCTCGGGTCGCCGCTACGCGGGCATCGGTGACGTCATCGTCGCCACCGTCAAGGACGCGATCCCCGGTGGCAACGTGAAGAAGGGTGACGTCGTCAAGGCGGTCATCGTTCGCACCGTCAAGGAGCGTCGCCGTCCGGATGGCTCGTACATCCGTTTCGACGAGAACGCCGCCGTCATTCTGAAGAACGACGGCGACCCCCGCGGCACCCGTATCTTCGGCCCGGTCGGCCGTGAGCTGCGCGAGAAGAAGTTCATGAAGATCATCTCGCTCGCGCCGGAGGTGCTGTAAGCATGAAGATCAAGAAGGGCGACCTGGTCCAGGTCATCACCGGTAAGGACAAGGGCAAGCAGGGCAAGGTCATTGCCGCTTACCCGCGCGACGAGCGCGTCCTGGTCGAGGGTGTCAACCGGGTCAAGAAGCACACGAAGGCCGGCCCGACCGCCAGCGGCTCGCAGGCCGGCGGCATCGTGACCACCGAGGCCCCCGTCCACGTCTCCAACGTCCAGCTGGTCGTGGAGAAGGACGGCAACAAGGTTGTCACGCGTGTCGGTTACCGCTTCGACGACGAGGGCAACAAGATCCGCGTTGCCAAGCGGACGGGTGAGGACATCTGATGACGACCACCACCACTCCGCGTCTCAAGACGAAGTACCGCGAGGAGATCACGGGCAAGCTGCGTGAGGAGTTCTCGTACGAGAACGTCATGCAGATCCCCGGCCTGGTCAAGATCGTGGTCAACATGGGTGTCGGCGACGCCGCCCGTGACTCGAAGCTGATCGACGGTGCCATCCGCGACCTGACCACGATCACCGGTCAGAAGCCGGCCGTGACGAAGGCCCGGAAGTCCATCGCGCAGTTCAAGCTGCGCGAGGGCCAGCCGATCGGCTGCCACGTCACGCTCCGTGGCGACCGCATGTGGGAGTTCCTGGACCGCACCCTGTCGCTCGCGCTTCCGCGCATCCGCGACTTCCGTGGTCTGTCCCCCAAGCAGTTCGACGGCCGTGGCAACTACACCTTCGGTCTCACGGAGCAGGTCATGTTCCACGAGATCGACCAGGACAAGATCGACCGCGTCCGGGGTATGGACATCACCGTGGTCACCACGGCGACCAACGACGCTGAGGGCCGTGCCCTTCTCCGTCACCTCGGCTTCCCGTTCAAGGAGGCGTAAGCGAGATGGCGAAGAAGGCTCTGATTGCCAAGGCTGCTCGTAAGCCCAAGTTCGGTGTGCGTGGCTACACCCGCTGCCAGCGCTGCGGCCGCCCGCACTCCGTGTACCGCAAGTTCGGCCTCTGCCGCGTGTGCCTTCGTGAGATGGCTCACCGTGGCGAGCTCCCGGGCGTGACCAAGAGCTCCTGGTAGTCCCGCTGCCCCTAGGGGCTTTGGGATTGTCCGGAACTCTCGGTAAGTAAAGGGTTGGCAGATGCCCTCCTCCAGATGGCTTAGGCTAGGAGGGTTGGGCGTCTGCCGCCCTGACCGACTTACTACGCCGTAGGTCCCCGCGCCGCACCCGTCCTGCCTCTGAGTGGGGAGAGGGATGGCGCAGATAGGAAACCACGGCGAGAGAGGCCGAAGGCCAATTCATGACCATGACTGATCCGATCGCGGACATGCTGACTCGTCTGCGTAACGCGAACTCGGCGTACCACGACACCGTGGCGATGCCGCACAGCAAGATCAAGTCTCACATCGCGGAGATCCTCCAGCAGGAGGGCTTCATCACGGGCTGGAAGGTCGAGGACGCCGAGGTTGGCAAGAACCTCGTTCTCGAGCTGAAGTTCGGCCCGAACCGTGAGCGCTCCATTGCGGGCATCAAGCGGATCTCCAAGCCCGGTCTCCGGGTTTACGCGAAGTCCACCAACCTGCCGAAGGTCCTCGGCGGCCTCGGCGTGGCGATTATCTCCACGTCGCACGGTCTCCTGACCGGCCAGCAGGCAGGCAAGAAGGGCGTAGGTGGGGAAGTCCTCGCCTACGTCTGGTAGTCGGGAACGGAGGAATAGCTAATGTCGCGTATTGGCAAGCTCCCCATCACGGTTCCCGCCGGCGTGGACGTCACCATCGACGGCCGTACGGTCTCGGTTAAGGGCCCCAAGGGTTCCCTTTCCCACACCGTCGTCGCGCCGATCGACATCGCTAAGGGTGAGGACGGCGTCCTGAACGTCACCCGCCCGAACGACGAGCGTCAGAACAAGGCCCTGCACGGCCTGTCCCGCACGCTGGTGGCGAACATGATCACCGGCGTGACCACGGGTTACGTGAAGAAGCTCGAAATCAGCGGTGTCGGTTACCGCGTCCTCGCGAAGGGCTCCAACCTGGAGTTCTCGCTGGGCTACAGCCACCCGATCCTGGTCGAGGCCCCCGAGGGCATCACCTTCAAGGTGGAGTCCGCGACCAAGCTTTCGGTCGAGGGCATCGACAAGCAGAAGGTCGGCGAGGTTGCGGCCAACATCCGCAAGCTGCGCAAGCCCGACCCGTACAAGGCCAAGGGCGTCAAGTACGAAGGCGAAGTCATCCGCCGCAAGGTCGGAAAGGCGGGTAAGTAAGCCATGGCATACGGTGTCAAGATTGCTAAGGGCGACGCTTACAAGCGTGCTGCCATCAAGCGTCGTCACATCCGCATCCGTAAGCACATCTCGGGTACGGCTGAGCGTCCGCGCCTGGTCGTGACGCGCTCCAACCGCCACATCGTGGCCCAGGTCATCGACGACATCAAGGGTCACACCCTGGCGTCGGCGTCGACCCTGGACACCACGATCCGCGGCGCCGAGGGCGACAAGTCCGCGGCTGCCAAGTCGGTCGGCGCCCTGGTCGCCGAGCGCGCCAAGGCCGCCGGTGTCGAGACTGTCGTGTTCGACCGTGGTGGTAACCAGTACGCCGGGCGCATCGCTGCCCTGGCGGACGCCGCCCGCGAAGCCGGACTCAAGTTCTGAGTCGGTTCCGTAGCTAGCGGAAACAGAGAGAGGTAATTCCAATGGCTGGACCCCAGCGCCGCGGTGGCGGTGCCGGTGGCGGCGAGCGGCGGGACCGGAAGGGTCGCGACGGTGGCGCTGCCGCCGAGAAGACCGCATACGTTGAGCGCGTTGTCGCGATCAACCGTGTCGCCAAGGTTGTGAAGGGTGGTCGTCGCTTCAGCTTCACTGCGCTCGTCGTAGTGGGCGACGGTGACGGCACCGTGGGTGTCGGTTACGGCAAGGCCAAGGAGGTGCCGGCCGCCATCGCCAAGGGTGTTGAGGAGGCCAAGAAGCACTTCTTCAAGGTCCCCCGTATCCAGGGCACCATCCCGCACCCGATCCAGGGCGAGAAGGCCGCGGGCGTCGTCCTGCTCAAGCCTGCTTCCCCCGGTACCGGTGTTATCGCCGGTGGCCCGGTGCGTGCCGTGCTCGAGTGCGCCGGCGTGCACGACATCCTGTCGAAGTCCCTGGGCTCCGACAACGCGATCAACATCGTGCACGCGACCGTGGCGGCCCTCAAGGGCCTGCAGCGTCCCGAGGAGATCGCGGCTCGCCGTGGTCTGCCCCTCGAGGACGTCGCCCCCGCGGCTCTCCTTCGTGCACGTGCCGGGGCGGGTGCGTAATGGCTCGCCTCAAGGTCACGCAGACGAAGTCGTACATCGGTAGCAAGCAGAACCACCGCGACACCCTGCGCTCCCTTGGTCTCAAGGGCATCAACACGCAGGTCGTCAAGGAGGACCGTCCCGAGTTCCGCGGCATGGTGCAGACCGTCCGCCACCTCGTGACGGTTGAGGAGGTCGACTGACATGGCGGAGCAGAACCCGCTGAAGGTCCACAACCTCCGGCCCGCCCCGGGCGCCAAGACCGCCAAGACCCGTGTGGGTCGTGGTGAGGCGTCCAAGGGTAAGACCGCTGGTCGTGGTACCAAGGGCACGAAGGCCCGTTACCAGGTTCCGGAGCGCTTCGAGGGTGGCCAGATGCCCCTCCACATGCGTCTCCCGAAGCTCAAGGGCTTCAAGAACCCGTTCAAGACCGAGTTCCAGGTCGTGAACCTCGACAAGCTGAGCGCGCTGTTCCCCGAGGGTGGCGAGGTCACCGTCGAGGCCCTCGTGGCCAAGGGTGCGGTTCGCAAGAACAGCCTCGTCAAGGTGCTCGGCCAGGGCGAGGTCACCGTGGCGCTGCAGGTGACGGTCGATGCCGTCTCCGGCTCCGCCAAGGAGAAGATCACCGCCGCCGGCGGTACCGTCACCGAGCTCGTCTGATATTCCCTCAGACGTGTCGATGACATGAGTGATTCCCAGCCGGGGATGCCCCACAAAAGGGGCATCCCCGGTTGGTCGTTCCTAGGGGGGCACGGTCGCCGGTAAGGTGGCGTGCACTGTCTAAGCTCCGTGCGGTCTGTCCGCACGGTTTTCTTGACTGATACGTATTCGTCGAACCTCAGACCCTTACCTCTGACGCACGCGCGCGGGGGTCGCAGGAGGCACCGTGCTCACCGCGTTCGCCCGGGCGTTCAAGACGCCCGACCTGCGCAAGAAGCTGCTCTTCACACTCGGCATCATCGTGATCTACCGGGTGGGTACGCATGTGCCGATTCCCGGTGTCGACTACCGGAACGTCCAGACCTGCATCGACAACGCCAATGCGAACCAGGGCCTGTTCGGTCTCGTCAACATGTTCAGTGGTGGCGCGCTGCTGCAGATCACGATCTTCGCGCTCGGCATCATGCCGTACATCACGGCGAGCATCATTCTGCAGCTGCTGACCGTGGTGATCCCGCGGCTGGAGGCCCTCAAGAAGGAGGGTCAGGCCGGCACCGCGAAGATCACGCAGTACACGCGCTATCTGACCATCGCGCTCGCGATCCTTCAGGGCACCGGCCTGGTGGCCACCGCCCGCACCGGCACCCTCTTCCAGGGCTGCCCCGTCGCCAGCGAGATCGTTCCTGACCAGTCGATCTTCGTCACCGTCACGATGGTCATCACCATGACCGCGGGTACGGCCTGTGTCATGTGGCTCGGTGAGCTCATCACCGACCGCGGCATCGGCAACGGCATGTCGATCCTGATGTTCATCTCGATCGCCGCGACCTTCCCGAGCGCCCTGTGGGCCATCAAGCAGCAGGGTGACCTGGCGGGTGGCTGGATCGAGTTCGGCACCGTCATCGCGGTCGGTCTCGTCATGGTCGGCCTGGTGGTCTTCGTCGAGCAGGCGCAGCGGCGCATCCCGGTCCAGTACGCGAAGCGAATGATCGGCCGCCGGTCCTACGGCGGAACGTCGACGTACATTCCGCTGAAGGTCAATCAGGCGGGCATCATCCCTGTGATCTTCGCCTCCTCGCTGCTTTACATTCCGGCTCTCGTGGCTCAGTTCGCGGGCGGCAACTCGGGATGGAAGACGTGGATCGAGGCGAACCTGACCAAGGGTGACCACCCGATTTACATCGCCACGTACTTCATCCTGATCGTCTTCTTCGCCTTCTTCTACGTCGCGATCTCCTTCAACCCCGAGGAAGTCGCCGACAACATGAAGAAGTATGGTGGCTTCATCCCGGGCATCCGGGCTGGCCGTCCGACCGCTGAGTACTTGAGCTACGTACTCAACCGGATCACCTGGCCGGGTTCGCTGTATTTGGGTCTGATCGCTCTTGTGCCGACGATGGCGTTGGTGGGCTTCCAGGCAAACCAGAACTTCCCGTTCGGCGGGACGAGCATCCTGATCATCGTGGGTGTGGGTCTGGAAACCGTGAAGCAGATCGAGAGCCAGCTCCAGCAGCGCAATTACGAAGGGTTCCTCCGCTGATGCGAATCGTCCTCGTCGGGCCGCCCGGTGCGGGCAAGGGAACGCAGGCCGCGTTCCTGGCCAAGAACTTGTCGATCCCGCACATCTCCACCGGCGACCTCTTCCGTGCCAACATCAGCCAGGGCACGGACCTCGGCAAGCAGGCGAAGGCGTTCATGGACGCCGGGAACCTCGTGCCGGACGAGGTGACGATCGGCATGGCGAAGGACCGCATGGCGCAGTCGGACGCCGAGAACGGCTTCCTGCTCGACGGGTTCCCGCGCAACGTGTCGCAGGCGGAGGCGCTGGACGTGGCGCTCAAGGCCGATGACGTGAAGCTCGACGCCGTCCTGGACCTCGAGGTCCCCGAGGACGAGGTCGTCAAGCGGATCGCCGGTCGCCGCATCTGCCGCAAGGACTCCAGCCACGTCTTCCACGTGACGTACAGCAAGCCCAAGCAGGAAGGCGTCTGTGACGTCTGCGGCGGCGAGCTCTACCAGCGCGAGGACGACAGCGAGGACACCGTCCGCAAGCGCCTCGAGGTCTACCACACGCAGACCGAGCCGATCATCGACTACTACCGGACCCAGGGTCTGGTCGTGACGATCTCGGCGCTCGGCAAGGTGGACGAGGTCACCGAGCGCGCGATGGACGCCCTCAAGGGCGACAAGTAGTCAGTACGCTGTTTCGGCCGCGGTGCCCTTGGGGGGACCGCGGCCGTACTGTTGTTTACGTACCGGCTCGTTTGTGCAGCCGGTTCGCCGACGATGACGGAAGACGGAGAGCGGTAGCCCCATGGTGCAGATCAAGACCCCCGAGCAGATCGCGAAGATGCGTGAGGCGGGCCTTGTCGTCGCCGCCATCCACGCCGCGACCCGTGAGGCCGCGGTGCCCGGCGCCACCACGAAGGACCTCGACGACGTCGCCCGCAAGGTGATCGCCGAGCACGGCGCCAAGTCGAACTTCCTCGGGTACGGCGGGTTCCCCGCCACGATCTGCACCTCGGTGAACCAGGTCGTCGTGCACGGCATCCCGGACGACAAGACCGTCCTGAAGGACGGCGACATCATCTCCATCGACGCGGGCGCCATCATCGACGGCTGGCACGGCGACGCGGCCTACACCGCCTTCGTGGGCACCGGTCACGCTCCGGAGCTGATCGAGCTCTCCCGGGTGACCGAGGAGTCGATGTGGGCCGGTCTGGCGGCCATGAAGCAGGGCAACCGGCTCGTCGACATCTCCCGTGCCATCGAGACGTACATCCGTCGGCAGCCCAAGCCGGGCGGCGGCAAGTACGGCATCGTCGAGGACTACGGCGGCCACGGCATCGGCACCGAGATGCACATGGACCCGCACCTGCTGAACTACGTCGAGCGCCGCCGCGGCAAGGGCCCCAAGCTGGTCCCCGGCTTCTGCCTCGCCATCGAGCCCATGGTCTCCCTCGGCACCCCCCGCACGGAGGTCCTGGAAGACGATTGGACCGTCATCACCACGGACGGGACCTGGTCCTCGCACTGGGAGCACTCCATCGCGCTGACGGAGGAGGGGCCGATCGTTCTCACGGCTCCGGACTGCGGCAAGGCGAAGCTGGCGGAGTACGGGGTCACCACGGCGCCGGACCCGTTGGGCTGAGACGTCCGTCGGTGCCGGGCGGGTCGCCTGCTTAAGGATCTTGCCCGTGGGGCAGACTTTCTCGATTCGTCTTTCCGAGTGCACTGACGTAGACTGACGCGTCGGCTCTCGTGCATCCGTGTGTCTGCATTTGGGGACACGGAAGTACGCAGCCGATCAAGGTAGTCGATTCGAAGGGCGAAGCGTGGCCAAGAAGCAAGGTGCCATCGAGATCGAAGGCACTGTCGTCGAGTCTCTTCCGAACGCCATGTTCAAGGTGGAGCTCCAGAACGGCCACCAGGTCCTGGCACACATCAGCGGCAAGATGCGCATGCACTACATCCGCATCCTCCCTGACGACCGGGTCGTGGTGGAGCTGTCTCCGTACGACCTGACGCGTGGCCGGATCGTCTACCGGTACAAGTAGATCTTGCCCGCATCCCGCTCGCGCGGGGTGGTGGCACTGACCCGGAGAACCTCACCAATGAAGGTCAAGCCGAGCGTCAAGAAGATCTGCGACAAGTGCAGGGTGATCCGCCGTCACGGCCGGGTCATGATCATTTGCGACAACCCGCGCCACAAGCAGCGCCAGGGCTGACGCACGACTGCAGTTCGCAGATTTTCGCGCGACGCACGTAAGTAGATACGCAGGACCCGTCCCTCTTCAGTTCCTTTGGTAATGGAGGGCGACACCCCCGGTCGGAGGCCGGGGACCCGGTTCGTACCAACCCTTTTCAGAAGGGGACGGCGACCGGGAGTGGTTCTGCTGAAGACCTCCGAAGAATCAACAGGAGCCATGAATGGCACGCGTTGAAGGCGTTGACCTCCCGCGCGACAAGCGCATTGAGGTCGCCCTCACCTACGTGTTCGGCATCGGCCGCACGCTGGCCCAGCAGACGCTGGACGCCACCGAGGTGGACCGCAACACCCGCGTTCGCGACCTGACCGAGGAAGACCTCGTCAAGATCCGCGAGTACGTGGACGCCAACGTCAAGACCGAGGGTGACCTCCGTCGCGAGATCCAGGCCGACATCCGCCGCAAGGTCGAGATCGGTTGCTACCAGGGTCTCCGTCACCGTCGTGGTCTGCCGGTCCGCGGTCAGCGCACCAGCACGAACGCTCGCACCCGCAAGGGCCCGCGTCGCGCCATCGCCGGTAAGAAGAAGCCGGGCAAGAAGTAGTCCTCGCTCAGCGGTCTATCGACAGCTGACGCTGCAGGACCGACCACCTCCCGTAGGAGTTATAGATGCCCCCCAAGGGTCGTCAGGGCGCTGCCAAGAAGGTGCGCCGCAAGGAAAAGAAGAACGTCGCTCACGGCCACGCGCACATCAAGAGCACGTTCAACAACACGATCGTGTCCATCACGGACCCGACCGGCAACGTGATCTCGTGGGCCTCCGCGGGCCACGTCGGCTTCAAGGGCTCGCGCAAGTCCACGCCGTTCGCCGCGCAGATGGCTGCCGAGTCGGCTGCCCGTCGCGCCCAGGAGCACGGCATGCGCAAGGTCGACGTCTTCGTCAAGGGCCCGGGTTCCGGTCGTGAGACCGCCATCCGTTCGCTCCAGGCGACCGGCCTTGAGGTCGGCTCGATCCAGGACGTGACGCCCACGCCGCACAACGGCTGCCGTCCGCCCAAGCGCCGTCGCGTCTGACGTTCGTACGTCGCTTGACTTGAGGTTTCGGGCGGTACGGCTCTTCGGAGTCGTATCGCCCGTACCCTTGTAATGAATCAGGGCATCAAATAGTGGGTGCCCCTGACTGAAGGAATCACTTCATGCTGATCGCTCAGCGTCCCTCGTTGACCGAAGAGGTCGTCGACGAATTCCGCTCCCGGTTCGTGATCGAGCCGCTGGAGCCGGGCTTCGGCTACACCCTCGGCAACTCCCTCCGCCGCACCCTGCTCTCGTCGATCCCCGGCGCTGCTGTCACCAGCATCCGCATCGACGGTGTCCTGCACGAGTTCACCACCGTGCCGGGTGTCAAGGAGGACGTCACCGACCTCATCCTCAACATCAAGCAGCTGGTCGTCTCCTCGGAGCACGACGAGCCCGTCGTGATGTACCTGCGCAAGCAGGGTCCCGGTCTGGTCACCGCCGCCGACATCGCGCCCCCGGCCGGTGTCGAGGTGCACAACCCCGACCTGGTCCTCGCCACGCTGAACGGCAAGGGCAAGCTGGAGATGGAGCTGACCGTCGAGCGCGGTCGCGGCTATGTCTCCGCCGTCCAGAACAAGCAGGTCGGTCAGGAGATCGGGCGCATCCCGGTCGACTCGATCTACTCGCCGGTTCTCAAGGTCACGTACAAGGTCGAGGCCACGCGTGTCGAGCAGCGCACCGACTTCGACAAGCTGATCGTCGACGTCGAGACCAAGCAGGCCATGCGTCCCCGCGACGCCATGGCGTCGGCCGGTAAGACCCTGGTCGAGCTGTTCGGTCTGGCGCGCGAGCTCAACATCGACGCCGAGGGCATCGACATGGGCCCGTCCCCGACGGACGCCGCTCTCGCCGCCGATCTGGCGCTGCCGATCGAGGAGCTCGAGCTCACCGTCCGGTCGTACAACTGCCTCAAGCGCGAGGGCATCCACTCCGTGGGTGAGCTCGTGGCCCGCTCCGAGGCCGACCTGCTCGACATCCGCAACTTCGGTGCGAAGTCGATCGACGAGGTCAAGATGAAGCTCAACGGCATGGGTCTTGCGCTGAAGGACTCGCCTCCCGGCTTCGACCCGACCGCTGCCGCCGACGCCTTCGGTGCCGACGACGACGCGGACGCGGGCTTCGTCGAGACCGAGCAGTACTAGTCGCCTCCGGCGGGGTGGGCGGATTCTTCCGGCCGCCCCGCCGTTGCGGCTGAGCCCCTGTCCTCAAGCGCCGGACGGGCTCAAAAAGACTTCCTGCGGGGCAGCCGCCTCACAGGCACTGACACCGGTACCTGACACGGCCGGTGCAGCGATGAAGGAGAAACACCATGCCGAAGCCCACCAAGGGTGCCCGTCTGGGCGGCAGCGCCGCGCACGAGAAGCTTCTGCTGGCGAACCTCGCCAAGCAGCTCTTCGAGTACGGCCGCATCACCACCACCGAGGCGAAGGCCCGCCGCCTGCGTCCGTACGCGGAGCGTCTGGTCACCAAGGCGAAGAAGGGTGACCTTCACAACCGCCGCCAGGTGCTGACCGTCATCACCGACAAGAGCATCGTGCACACGCTCTTCACGGAGATCGGCCCGCGCTACGAGAACCGCCCCGGTGGTTACACCCGCATCACCAAGATCGGTAACCGTCGTGGCGACAACGCGCCCATGGCGATCATCGAGCTGGTGGAGGCCCTGACCGTGGCCCAGGAGGCCACCGGTGAGGCCGAGGCCGCCACCAAGCGTGCGGTCAAGGAAGACACCCTCAAGAAGGACGCGCCCGTCGAGGACGCGCCGGTTGAGGCCGCCGAGGAGTCCAAGGACGCCTGAGGCACTTGCCTTGCAGTGAGCGGGTCCGCCCTTCGGGGCGGGCCCGCTTTCGCATGTACGTGGCGCTGAGAGGATTGCGGTGTGAGTGATGAAGTAGAGCCCGGGTTCGTGCGGGTGCGGCTGGACCTTTCGTACGACGGCAGGGAGTTCTCCGGCTGGGCCAAGCAGCGGCAGGGGCAGCGGACCGTCCAGGGCGAGATCGAGTCCGCGCTGCGGACCGTGACGCGGTCGCAGGAGACGTACGAGCTGACCGTCGCGGGGCGCACCGACAGCGGGGTGCACGCGCGGGGGCAGGTCGCCCACGTCGATCTGCCGGAGAGCGTGTGGGCCGAGCACAGCGAGAAGCTGCTGCGCAGGCTCGCGGGGCGGCTGCCGCACGACGTGCGGGTGTGGAAGGTCGCCGAGGCGCCCGCGGGGTTCAACGCCCGGTTCGCGGCCGTGTGGCGGCGGTACGCCTATCGCGTGACCGACCATCCCGGTGGGGTCGACCCGCTGCTGCGGGGCCATGTGCTGTGGCACGACTGGACGTTGGACCTCGACGCGATGAACGCCGCCGCCGAGCGGCTGATCGGCGAGCACGACTTCGCGGCCTACTGCAAGAAGCGCGAGGGCGCCACGACCATCCGTACGCTGCAGGAACTGCGGTGGGAGCGGCGGCCCGACGGCATCTTCGAGGCGACCGTGCGGGCCGACGCGTTCTGCCACAACATGGTGCGGTCGCTGGTCGGCGCCATGCTGTTCGTGGGGGACGGGCACCGGCCCGTTGAGTGGCCGGAGAAGGTGCTCAGGGCGGGTGTGCGGGACTCCGCCGTGCACGTCGTGCGGCCGCACGGGCTCACGCTCGAGGAAGTCGGCTATCCCGCCGACGAGTTGCTCGCCGCGCGCAGCAAGGAGGCGCGCAACAAGCGGACGCTGCCCGGGGCCGGGTGCTGCTGAGCCCCGGCCGCCGGACTACTGCGGGGCCTCGGCCGCGGCCGAAGCCTGGGCCTCGCCCCGCTGGTTGATCCGCTGGAAGGCGAAGCGGGCGAGGTCGTCGCCCGCGCCGTACGCCTTGCGGTCGCCCGTCTTCACGTCCTTGCCGCTGGTGTAGCCCGTGGTGGTGAAGTACGCGTAGCGGCCGAAGGCGTTGTAGGTGCCGCGGCACACGCCCGTGCGGCAGAAGGCGGGCACGCCCTTGCCGGACAGCGAGTTCACGAGGCCCTTCTCCACCTGGGCCTTGACCTTCTCGGCGTCGGCCTTCGTGTCGAAGACGGCGACGCCGACGGTGATCGCGACGCCGTCCTTGAGGTAGCTGGCGCGGATCAGACGGGTGCAGTCGTTCTTGGCGAGGACCGAGCCGAGGGCGGACTGGGTGACCGACGTGCACTTCGTGGTGCTGTCGGTCGGGCCCTTCTTGTAGAGGCGGTCGCCCGTCCGCCAGGACTTGCCGGGGAACAGGCCCTCGGGGGTGAGCGGCGCCTTGTCCTTCTTGGCGCTGGAGATGAAGTCCTTGGGGTCCGGCGGGGGCGGCGGCGTGGTCGCCTCGAAGGACGGTCCCGAGTCCTTGCTCGCGCCGGGGATGTCCGCGGCCGTCGGCAGCTCGCTCGCCGGTTTGTTCGACGCGGAGGTGTCGTCGCTGTTCGCGGAGACGACCGTGATGGCCACGGCGGCCGCGATGCCGATCGTCGCGAACGCTCCGCCGCCGATCAGCAGCCACTTGCGGCGGCGAGTGCGCGCCTCGGAGGCCTCGGCGAGCGCCGCCCAGTCGGGTGTGGGCCCGCTGCCGGGGCCACCCGTTCCGCCCGGACCCCACTGAGGTCCCCCTTGCCCAAAGCTCATGGGGCGCATCTTAGACGGGCTTCCCGGGATGTTGAGCGGGGGCTGCGTGGGGTGCTCGGCCTAGCCTGAAGCCTATGAATTCGGGCAAAACAGCGGTTTGCGGATGGTTGTTGCGGCCGGCCGAGTCATACATCCGGTGGGTGCTCGGGGTGGTGCTCGTCGCCGCGGTCGTCCGGGTGGGGCTGCGCGTTCCGGACGGCGGGATGGACAACGCCATCGTGGTGCGGGCCGCCGAGGCATGGCTGGACGGCCGCTCGCCCTACGCCGACCGGCACTTCCTCTATCTCCCCGGCGCCGTGCTCGCCGCGCTGCCGCAGGCGCTGCTGCCCGCGGACGTGGTGCGCTTCCTCGTCCCCGCGGGGGTGACCGCGGGCCTCGCCGCGGGCTGGGCGTGCGCCCTGCGCATCCACGGGGTGCCGTGGCGCAGCCGGTTCGCGGTGTACGGGCTGCTCGGTCTCGCGCTCGGCTTCGCGCCCTTCGGGCACCTCGTCGAGCTCGGCAACTGGACGGTGGGGTCCGCGGTCGCGCTGCCGTTCGCGCTGCTCCTCGTGTGCCGTGGCCGGTGGGTGGCGGCGGGGCTCGTGATCGGGGCGGCCGTCGCGGTGAAGCCGCTGCTCGCGCCCGTCGTGCTCCTCTTCGTGTTCGCGCGCAGGTGGCGGGGGCTCGGGGCGGCGGTGGGCGTGCCCGCGCTGGTGTCGGCGGCCGCGGCGCTCGCCATGCCGGATCCCGCCGGGTTCTTCACGCGGACACTGCCCTTCCTGCTGCGCGGCGAGGACTCCTTCGTCCGTCTTTATGAGGCTTCTCCCGCCGCGGTGCTCGCGCGGCTCGGGGTGCCGCAGACGGGCGCCACGCTGCTGGCCGGGTGTGCGGCCGTGGCCGGGGTGTGGTGTGCGTGGCGGCGTTGGCGACGGCCGGGGCGGGGCGGCGAAGGGGACGCGACGCCCGCGAGGGTCGTGGAATGCGCCGCGATGCTGATGCTTTCGGCCTTTCTCGTCTCCCGGCCCTCCTACGACCACTACCTGCTGGTCGTGCTTCCGCTGCTGCTCGCGGGGGCGCTGACGCCGGGGGCGGCGGCGCGCAGCCCGTGGTTCTGGGTGGCGCTGGTGCCGCAGGTGCCGGGCTTCTCGTGGCCGTGGCTGGAGCCGGAGACGCGGCGGGCCTTCAAGGACGCGGTGACGCTGTGCATGCTCGCGGGCACGGTCGGATGGGCGTGCGTGGCGGGCCGGGGCGGCGGTGACCAGGGGGGCCGTTACCCTGGGGAGCGCAGACCTGCCTGTGATGAGGAGTCGCCGGTGCCGGTCTCCAGGGCCGCGTTTTGACCGGTGTGGGGCCGCGCGGGTAGTCTCGGTGACTGATACGTATTGGCTTCCTCGTTCTCACGCGAATGGGCCCTTACGTAGGTTCCCTGGAGCAGTTACCAGTGGCTCGCATACGGGCAGCGTCCCCGGCATTGTGGGCCCCAGCTGCATGATCGCTTCCTGGGTGCCGTGTGTCTGGACCCCATCCACTGAAGAAGCGAAGGCTACGAAGTGCGTACGTACAGCCCTAAGCCCGGCGATGTGACCCGCCAGTGGCACGTCATTGACGCCCAGGACATCGTCCTGGGGCGTCTGGCGACCACCGCTGCCTCCCTCCTGCGGGGCAAGCACAAGGCGATCTACGCCCCCCACGTTGACACCGGTGACTTCGTCATCATCATCAACGCGGAGAAGGTGCACCTCTCCGGCAACAAGAAGACCCAGAAGATGGCGTACCGCCACTCCGGTTACCCGGGTGGTCTGCGTTCCGTCCGTTACGACGAGCTGCTCGAGAAGAGCCCCGAGAAGGCCATCGAGAAGGCCGTCAAGGGCATGCTCCCCAAGAACACCCTGGGCCGTCAGATGCTCTCGAAGCTGAAGGTCTACGCGGGCGACCAGCACCCGCACGGCGCTCAGCAGCCGGTCCCGTTCGAGATCACCCAGGTCGCGCAGTAGTTCCGGCCACCCCCAAAGACGTAAAGAAATCTGAGGAGAATCGTGGCCGAGACCACCGTTGAGCAGCCGGTCGAAGAGACCGAGGTTGTTGACGTAGAGCAGTACACCACCGAGTCCGAGGCGCCCGTCGAGGGCGAGTACACCTCGGAGTCGAACGCCGCGCGCTTCGGCGACCCGCAGCCGGCCGCCGGCCTGGGCCGTCGCAAGAACGCCATCGCCCGCGTCCGGATCGTCCCGGGCTCCGGCAAGTGGAAGGTCAACGGGCGCACGCTCGAGGACTACTTCCCGAACAAGGTCCACCAGCAGGAAGTCAACGAGCCCTTCAAGGTGCTCGAGCTCGACGGCCGCTACGACGTCATCGCCCGCATCTCGGGTGGCGGCGTCTCCGGTCAGGCCGGTGCGCTCCGTCTCGGTGTCGCCCGTGCGCTGAACGAGGCCGACGTCGACAACAACCGCGCCGCCCTCAAGAAGGCCGGTTACCTCAAGCGTGACGACCGTGCGGTCGAGCGCAAGAAGGCCGGTCTCAAGAAGGCCCGCAAGGCTCCGCAGTACAGCAAGCGCTAATCGCTGCCTGCTCGTACTTTTCGAACGCCTCGGCGGCACTCACCGTGCTGCCGGGGCGTTCGTCTATTCAGGAACCCCTGGGGCCCTGGAACTCTTCTGATTCTGGGACCCTCTGACTCTGGGACCCATGTGTCAGGGGTTCGTGGTTTTTCTTGAACGTTCGGAGGACAGCAGTGGGACGACTCTTCGGCACGGACGGCGTGCGTGGCGTTGCCAACGCGGATCTGACGGCCGAGCTCGCGCTCGGACTCTCCGTGGCGGCGGCGCACGTACTGGCCGAGGCGGGCACCTTTGAAGGTCATCGCCCGGTGGCGGTGGTCGGGCGTGATCCGCGCGCGTCCGGGGAGTTCCTGGAGGCCGCGGTGGTCGCGGGCCTGGCGAGCGCGGGCGTGGACGTCCTGCGCGTCGGTGTGCTGCCCACCCCCGCGGTGGCGCATCTCACCGGTGCGCTGGGCGCCGACCTCGGTGTGATGCTCTCCGCCAGCCACAACGCGATGCCCGACAACGGCATCAAGTTCTTCGCCCGCGGCGGGCACAAGCTCGCCGACGAGCTGGAGGACCGCATCGAGTCCGTCTACGACGAGCACCGCACGGGTGCTCCGTGGCAGCGGCCCACCGGCTCGGGCGTCGGCCGCGTGAAGTCGTACGACCAGGGGCTCGACCAGTACGTGGCCCACCTCATCGGGGTCCTCCCGAACCGCCTCGACGGACTGAAGATCGTCCTCGACGAGGCGCACGGCGCCGCCGCCCGCGTCTCGCCCGAGGCCTTCGCGCGTGCCGGTGCCGAGGTCATCACGATCGGCGCCCAGCCCGACGGGCTGAACATCAACGACGGGTGCGGGTCCACGCACCTGGAGCTGCTCAAGGCCGCCGTCGTCGAGCACAAGGCCGACTTCGGCGTCGCGCACGACGGGGACGCCGACCGCTGCCTCGCCGTGGACCACACGGGTGCGGAGATCGACGGCGACCAGATCCTCGCCGTGCTCGCCCTCGCCATGCGGGAGCACGGCACGCTGCGCCACGACACCGTCGTCGCCACGGTCATGTCCAACCTCGGCTTCAAGCTCGCCATGGAGGGCCAGGGCCTCGACCTGGTGCAGACCGCCGTCGGCGACCGGTACGTGCTGGAGTCGATGAAGGAGCACGGCTTCGCCCTGGGCGGCGAGCAGTCCGGGCACGTGATCATCCTCGACCACGCGACGACCGGTGACGGCACGCTGACCGGGCTGCTGCTCGCGGCGCGGGTCGCCGAGACGGGGCGTTCGCTCGCGGACCTCGCCAGTGTCATGGAGCGCCTTCCGCAGGTCCTCATCAACGTGCCGGACGTCGACAGGACGCGCGTGAAGACCTCCGCGGAGCTGACCGCCGCGGTCGTCGATGCCGAGCGCGAGCTGGGCTCCACGGGGCGTGTGCTGCTGCGGCCTTCCGGGACCGAGCCGCTGGTCCGGGTCATGGTCGAGGCCGCTGACATCGAGCAGGCCCGGTCCGTGGCCGGGCGTCTTGCCGACGTGGTGAAGTCCGCGCTGGGCTAGGGGTTCGGCGGCCGGTGCGTGTGCGCCCGGTGTGCGGTTGGGAGGGTCCTCGCGGGGTGCGCGAGGGCCCTCTCACAGTTTGCGCAGGCTGAGGCGCTGGACCTTGTGGTCGGGGCCCTTGCGGACGACCAGGGTGGCGCGGCTGCGGGTGGGGGCCACGTTCTCCACGAGGTTGAGCTTGTTGATCGTCCGCCAGGTGGTCCGGGCGTAGTCGAGCGCCTCCTCCTCCGACACCTGTGTGTACTTGCGGAAGTACGACGACGGGTCCTGGAAGGCGGTCTGGCGCAGCTTCTTGAAGCGGTTCAGGTACCAGCGCTCGATGTCGTCCGCGCGGGCGTCGACGTACACGCTGAAGTCGAAGTAGTCCGCCAGGCCCACCCGGGTGCGGCCGTCCTTGCCGGGGAGTGCGGGCTGCAGGACGTTGAGGCCCTCGACGATGAGGACGTCCGGGCGGCGGACCGTGAGGCGCCGGTCCGGCACGATGTCGTAGATCAGGTGGGAGTAGACGGGTGCCGTCACCTCGTCCTTGCCCGCCTTGATGTCCGCGACGAAACGGGTCAGCGCGCGGCGGTCGTACGACTCCGGGAAGCCCTTGCGGGACATCAGGCCGCGGGCCTCCAGCTCCTTGGTGGGCAGGAGGAAGCCGTCCGTCGTGACGCGCTCCACGCGCGGGTGCTCGGGCCAGCGGGAGAGCAGGGCCTGGAGGAGGCGGGCGACGGTCGACTTGCCGACCGCCACGGAACCGGCGACTCCTATGACGAAGGGGGTGCCCGACTGGGACCCCTTCTCGCCCAGGAACGTGTTGAGCGCGCCGCGCAGGCCGTCCGTCGCGCCTACGTAGAGGTTCAGGAGGCGGGAGAGCGGGAGGTAGATGTCGCGGACCTCGTCCAGGTCGATGACATCGCCGAGGCCGCGGAGCCGTTCCACCTCTTCCGCCGTCAGGGGGAGCGGCGTCTTCTCCCGCAGCGCGCTCCACTCGGTGCGGGTGAGGTCGACGTAGGGAGTCGCCTCCGGCTTGGGCCGGTGGGCGCTCCGGGGTGCCGTCGGGGGCACGGAGACCGAAGAGATCACAGTCCATTGTTACGGCTGTTTGAACGGGACGGGGGGTGGGGTGGGGGGTGGGGTGCGTCACGTGGGGTGTGTCACTCTGAGCCGGTGATTATTGGGGTAGGCATCGACGTCGCGGAGATCGAGCGGTTCGGGGCCGCGTTGGAGCGGACGCCGGGGATGGCGGAGCGGCTCTTCGTGGAGAGCGAGCTGCTGCTGCCGGGCGGGGATCGGCGCGGGGTCGCCTCGCTGGCGGCTCGGTTCGCGGCGAAGGAGGCGTTGGCGAAGGCGCTGGGGGCGCCTGCGGGGCTGCGGTGGACGGATGCCGAGGTGTACGTCGAGTCGAGCGGGCAGCCGCGGGTCCGGGTGCGGGGGAGTGTGGCTGAGCGGGCCTCTGTGCTGGGTGTGCGGGCTTGGCATGTGTCGCTCAGTCACGATGCGGGGGTTGCTTCCGCGGTGGTTGTGGCTGAGGGGTAGTAGGGCCTTGTCGCGGTCGACGCCCTGCGCTGTGCGCCTTGCTGTGGGGGCGGGGACGCGGGGGTATGTACGTACTCGCCATCCCTGCGCCGCGCCCGATGTGTCCGCAGGACAGCGTGTGCTCGGTGCTCCGTGCGCACATACCCCCGCGTCCCCTCGGGCGCGCTCGCGGGTGCGGGCAGACTGGGTGCATGCGTACTGCGTACGGAGTGGAGAGCGTCAGGGCCGGTGAGCGGGTCGTTATGGCTCGGGGGCCCGAAGGTGTGTTGATGCAGCGGGCTGCGGCTGGGCTTGCCGCCGAGTGTGTGCGGCTGCTCGGCAAGGTGTACGGGGCGAGGGTCACGCTGCTGGTGGGCAGTGGGGACAACGGGGGCGATGCCCTGTTTGCGGGGGCTCGGCTTGCTCGGCGTGGGGCCGGAGTCAGTGCCGTGCTGCTTGCCCCGGAGCGGACGCATGCCGGGGGGCTTGCCGCGCTGCGGGCCGCCGGGGGTGTGGTGGTGGATGCCGGGGAGGAGCGGGCCGAGGGCCTTGTGGCTCGGGCGCGGCTTGTCGTTGATGGGGTTGTGGGTATTGGGGGGCGGGGTGGGCTGCGGGAGCGGGCCGCTCGGCTTGTGGCGGGGGTGCGGGACGCTGTCGTTGTTGCCGTGGATCTGCCCAGTGGGGTCGACGCGGATACCGGTGAGGTGCACGGGGACGCGGTGCGGGCCGATGTGACGGTGACCTTCGGTGCGTACAAGCCGGGGCTGCTCATCGATCCTGCGCGGGAGTACGCCGGTGTCGTGCGGCTCGTCGATATTGGGCTTGGGCTTGAGCCTGGGGAGGCTGAGGCCGAGGCTCTGCAGTTCGCGGATGTTGCTCGGCTGTTGCCTGTGCCCGGTGGGGAGAGCGACAAGTATCGGCGCGGAGTGGTGGGGATCGTCGCCGGGTCCGCGCGGTATCCGGGGGCGGCCGTGCTCGCCGTCGCGGGTGCGCTGCGCGGGGGCGCGGGGGCCGTGCGGTACGTGGGGCCCGCCGCGGACGCCGTCATCGCACGGTTCCCCGAGGCCCTGGTGTCCGCCGGGCCGCCGTCGAAGGCCGGGCGCGTGCAGGCGTGGGTCGTGGGGCCCGGGCTCGGTGACGACGCGGAGCGGCTGGGGGAGGTGCTCGGTGCTGATGTGCCCGTGCTGATCGATGCCGACGGGCTGCGGCTCGCCGGGGAGCGGGACGTGCGGGCGCGGCGGGCTCCGACGCTTCTCACGCCGCATGCCGGGGAGGCCGCGGCGCTGCTCGGCGTGGCCAGGGAAGAGGTCGAGGCGGGGCGCCTCTCCGCCGTACGGGAGCTGGCGCGGCGGTACGGGGCGACGGTGCTGCTGAAGGGGTCCACGACCTTGGTGGCCTCGGGGGAGGGTCCTGTGCGGGTCAATCCGACCGGGACGCCCTGGCTCGCCACCGCGGGCAGCGGCGATGTGCTGTCCGGGCTCGCCGGGTCCCTGCTGGCGGCGGGGCTCGACGCGCGGGACGCGGGGTCCGTCGGCGCGTATCTGCATGGGCTGGCGGGGCGGCATGCGTCGAAGGGTGCGCCCGTGGGGGCGCAGGACGTGGCGGACGCCATTCCGGTGGTGTGGCGGGAGGTCGGGAGGACCGGCTGATGTGATTGAGGTGGGGGGGTGGGGGGCGGAGGCTGTGGGTTGGTCAGGGGCCCCTTCGAGTGATGTTTCCGCGCGGCTGACGGGCGTACGGGATCCGGGCGGGTTCGCTCATCACATGATCAGTAAGACAGTCCGGCGCGGTCTCACCGTGCTGCTCGCCCTTGCCGCGGCCCTGCCCGCCGCCCCCGCGTCCGCCGGGCCCGTCCCGCCGCCGCGGCCCGCGGCCCCCGGCGCCTCCCCGCTGGTCCCCGGCATCCCGTCCGCGCCGCCCCACCCGTGGCAGCTGGACACCCGCGACCAGGTCCTGGCGCCGCAGGTGTACCGGCCGAGCGTCGCCGAGGACGCCATCGAGCCCATGGCGGCGCCCGAGGGCACCGACGCCCTCGTCGAGTACGTGCCGTCGAGTGAGGTCACCGCCGCCGGTGCCGCTCCCGTGTGCACCCGGCGCGCGGGCCCCTACCAGCGGCAGGTCGAGCGGTGGCTCCACAGGAAGGTGGACGGCAAGCAGTCCGCCGCGGACTGCCGGGCGATCCGTGCCTTCCAGCGCAAGCAGGGGATCCGGCCCGCGAGCGGATTCGCGGGGCCGGTGACCTGGGCCCGGATGCGGTTGATCACGGCCCGCAAGAACCCGAACGCCGCGAAACAGTGCCCCACGCGCGCGTACCGCGTCGCCTGCGTCGATCTGACCCGGCAGCTGATGTGGGTGCAGAAGGGCAAGAAGGTGCTGCTCGGCCCCGTGCCCGTCCGCACCGGGCGGGCCGGTTACCGGACCCGCACGGGCTGGCACAAGGTCTACTGGAAGCACAAGAACCACTGGTCGTCGCTGTACGAGACCCCCATGCCGTACAGCCAGTTCTTCAACGGCGGCCAGGCGTTCCACGCCATCTACGGCAACGTGTACAGCCCGCCGGGCTCGCGCGGCTGTGTGAACATGCGGGTCGCCGACGCCCGCGCGCTGTGGAAGATCTTGTTCAAGGGCGACCGGGTCTATGTCTGGGGGCGCAAGCCGGGGACCTGAGCAGGGCGGCCAAGACCTGCGGGAGCGGGGGCTGTCGGCGGGCTCTGAGACACTTGTCCGCGATGAACGAGACAGCACCTTTCCGTGTCCGGGCCGAGATCGACCTCGCCGCCCTCCGCGCCAACGTGCGCGCGCTGCGCGCCCATGCGCCGGACGCCGCGTTCATGGCCGTGGTGAAGGCGGACGGATACGGCCACGGAATGGTGCCCTGCGCCAAGGCCGCCCGTGAGGCGGGCGCCACCTGGATCGGCACCGCCACCCCCGAGGAGGCCCTGGCCCTGCGCGCCGCGGGCCTGCCGGGGCGGATCATGTGCTGGCTGTGGACGCCCGGCGGGCCCTGGCGCGAGGGCGTCGAGGCCGACCTGGACATGTCGGTGAGCGCCCGGTGGGCGCTGGAGGAGGTGACGGCCGCCGCGCGCGAGGCGGGGCGGACCGCCCGTATCCAGCTCAAGGCCGACACGGGACTGGGGCGCAACGGCTGCATGCCCGCGGACTGGCCCGAGCTCGTCGACCGCGTCCTGCGCGCCGAGGACGACGGGCTCGTCACGGTCACCGGCCTCTGGTCGCACTTCGCGTGCGCCGACGAGCCGGGGCATCCGTCGATCGCCGCCCAGCTCACGGTCTTCCGCGAGATGGTGGCGTACGCGGAGGACCGCGGGATCCGGCCGGAGGTGCGGCACATCGCCAACTCCCCGGCGACGCTCACCCTTCCGGAGGCGCACTTCGACCTCGTGCGTCCCGGCATCGCGATGTACGGGGTGTCGCCGAGCCCCGAGGTGGGCACCTCCGCGGACTTCGGGCTGCGGCCCGTCATGACGCTCACCGCCTCGCTCGCCCATGTGAAGCGCGCCCCGGCGGGCCACGGCGTGAGCTACGGCCATCACTACGTCACCCCCGGCGAGACGACCCTCGGCCTCATCCCGGCCGGTTACGGCGACGGGATCCCGCGCCACGCCTCCGGCACGGCCCCGGTGCTCGTCGACGGCAAGCTGCGGACGGCCGCGGGACGGGTCGCGATGGACCAGTTCGTGGTGGACCTCGGCGGGGACGAGCCCGCGGTGGGCACGGAGGCCGTGCTGTTCGGCCCCGGCGACCGCGGTGAGCCGACCGCGGAGGACTGGGCGCAGGCCGCGGGCACCATCGCGTACGAAATCGTCACCCGCATCGGATCGCGCGTCCCGCGCGTCTTCGTGCACGAGCGGGCTGACGACTGACCGGGAACTGACGAGGAGCGGCACGTGAGCGAGAGCAGCACGGGGGCGGCCGCGGTGGAAGCGGTGTCGGAGGCCGCCGCCGCGGCCGGGAACTGGCGCAAGGCAGGAGTGGCGGGCGCCGCGATAGGCGTCCTCGCCGCGGGCGCGGCCGCCGGTGTGGCCATAGAGCGGCTCACCGTCGGCCGCGGCATGCGCAAGAAGGCGCGGCTCGCGCTCGACGCGTCGGGGCCGTACGGCTCGCTGCGCGGCATGCCGGGCACGGCGTACGCGGACGACGGCACGGAGCTCTCGTACGAGGTGGAGGAGGCCGAGGAGGCCGGGGGCGGCGGCGATCAGGCCCCGCGGCGGCGCCGCCTCTTCGGCCGCCGGTCTCCCGCGCCCGTCACCGTCGTCTTCAGCCACGGCTACTGCCTGAGCCAGGACTCCTGGCACTTCCAGCGGGCCGCCCTGCGCGGCGTCGTCCGCGCGGTCTACTGGGACCAGCGCAGCCACGCCCGTTCGGCGCGCGGGGTCGACCAGCTCGAGCACGACGTGCCGGTCTCCATAGACCAGCTGGGGCGCGACCTGAAGGCCGTCATCGACGCCGCGGCGCCCGAGGGGCCGCTCGTCCTCGTCGGGCACTCCATGGGCGGCATGACGACCATGGCGCTCGCCGACCAGTTCCCCGAGCTGATCCGCGACCGCGTGCTGGGCGTCGCCCTGATCGGCACGTCGTCGGGGCAGCTCGGCGAGGTGAACTTCGGGCTCCCGGTCGCCGGGATGAACGCGGTCCGGCGGGTGCTGCCCGGCCTGCTGCGGGCGCTCGGCTCGCAGGCCGAGCTGGTGGAGCGGGGGCGGCGGGCCACCGCGGACCTCTTCGCGGGCGTCATCAAGCGGTACTCGTTCTCGCGCAAGGACGTGGACCCGGCCATCGCGCGGTTCGCTGAGCGGATGATCGAGGCGACCCCGATCGACGTGGTCGCGGAGTTCTACCCGGCCTTCGCCGAGCACGACAAGGCGGAGGCGCTGAAGCACTTCGCCGAGCTGCCGGTGCTCGTCCTCGCGGGGGACCAGGACCTGGTCACGCCGAGCGAGCACAGCGAGGCGATCGCCCACCTGCTGCCCGACGCCGAGCTGGTGCTCGTCCCGGACGCCGGGCACCTGGTCATGCTGGAGCATCCGGAGGTGGTCATGGACCGGCTCGCGGATCTGCTGGTGCGGGCTGGTGCGGTCCCGGAGGCCGAGCGGCGGGCCTGAGCGGGAGCTCCCAGCCGCTAACGTGGTCGGTATGGAAGCACCGCACCACCAGGCCCCGGCCGTCACACTCAAGATCACTGTCAACTCCCCCGAGCACATGGGCGAGTTGGGACGTCGTCTGGCCAAGCTCCTGCGCCCGGGCGACCTCGTCATGCTCACCGGGGAGCTCGGCGCCGGGAAGACGACGCTGACCCGTGGTCTCGGCGAGGGCCTCGGCGTGCGCGGCGCCGTCACCTCCCCGACCTTCGTCATCGCCCGTGTGCACCCCCCGCTCGGCGACGGACCCTCGCTGGTCCACGTGGACGCGTACCGCCTGGGCGGCGGGCTCGACGAGATGGAGGACCTGGACCTCGACGTCTCGCTGCCCGAATCGGTGATCGTCGTGGAGTGGGGCGACGGCAAGGTCGAGGAGCTGTCGGACGACCGGCTGCGGGTCGTCATCGACCGTGCCGTGGGCGACACGACGGACGAGGTGCGCGAGGTGACGCTCACCGGGCTCGGCACGCGGTGGGCGGACGCCGACCTGGCGTCGCTGGGCGCCTGAGGGGCTTCGCGGCCCCGCGCACACTCCCGCCCCGGGCCCTCGGCCCGGGGCGTTTCTCGTACGTTCGACCGAACGTTCCGACAAGACGTCGGCAAAATGTTGCGTTGCGTGCGCCGGGCATGGTCACATGGATACCGGTCCTGGTTAGGTCTACCTAACCACGTCTGCCCCCGGAGCCCCCAGGAGGCATCCATGTCGGCTTCAGAACGTGACGCCTGTGCTCAGCCGCGCGGGAAAAGGCTGCCTGGACCATCGGCCGCCGCGGACCCCTCGAATCTGTCGATGAGTGATCTGCTCGCGTCGTGCGCCGCCGCGAGCGCCGTCTCCACGCCTCCGTGCGACCCTGCGCCCGCTGGGGACGCGCCCACGCCCACCACGGAGCCGAGTCGTCCGTCCTGCTGAGTTCTGCCGGGTTCTGCTGAGTCCTGCCCGGTTCCGCTGATCAGGGAACGACGACGACCTTCTTGTCGCGCAGCGCGAACTCCCACATCGCGTCGGCGTGCGCGCGCGACTGGCGGATGCCACCGGTCTTCTTCGCCGCGTCGGGCGGCGGTGTCGAGCCGTCGACGGCCGCGCTGAAGCCGATCGCGACCCCCTCGTTGGCCGTGAAGATCACGACGTGCTCGATCGGCACGCCATCCGTACCGGTGATGCGGCCCGTCCGGGAGGTGACGGCGTACGTGCCGGGGACCGGGTCGACCGTGCCAGGGGTGACCTTGAAGGTCTGCTTGGCCTTGCCGGAGGCCTCGACGAGCCAGACGCGCTGGTCGTCCAGGGAGTACACGACCCGCTCACCCGCGCCGGACCGCGCGGGCAGGGCGGTGGGGTTCTTCTTGTCCTTGGGGGTGCGCGACGCGGAGGCGGAGGGGGACTTGTCGGCCTTCCCCGGGTGGTCCGGCGCGCTGGCCGAGGCCTGATAGGCGAGGAAGCCGACCGCGGCGAGCGCGACAGCGGTGAGCCCGGCCACGATTCCCGAGCTGCTCCTTGACACCTTGCGCCACCCACCTCTTCGTACTGCGTACGGCTACGGAGTGACGGTAGCAGCAGCCGTGCCGCATCCCCGGGCACCGCACCTGACCCCTCATGCCGGTGCGGCCGTGCGCGGCGCCCGGGAGCCGTAGGCTGTTCGCGTGCTCTTGCTCGCTCTGGATACCGCAACGCCCGCCGTCACCGTCGCCCTCCACGACGGCTCCTCCGTCGTCTCGGAGTCGAGCCAGGTCGACGCCCGCCGCCACGGGGAACTGCTGCTTCCGGCCGTCGACCGTGTGCTCGCCGACGCCGGACTGAGACTCGACGCCGTGACCGGCATCGTCGTCGGCGTGGGCCCAGGCCCCTACACCGGACTGCGCGTCGGCCTGATGACCGCCGACACGTTCGGCCTCGCGCTCGGCGTCCCGGTGCACGGAGTGTGCACGCTGGACGGCCTCGCGTACGCCTCGGGCATCGAGAGCGGCCCCTTCGTGGTGGCCACCGACGCCCGCCGCAAGGAGGTCTACTGGGCCCGCTACGACGACGTGCGCACGCGCGTGGGCGAGCCTGCCGTCGACCGGCCCGCGGACATCGCCGCCGAGGTCGCGGGGCTGCCCGCCGTCGGCGCAGGCGCGCTGCTCTACCCCGACACCTTCCCCGACGCCCGCGCCCCCGAGCACGTGTCGGCGGCCGCGCTCGCCGCCCTGGCCGCGGAGAGGCTCGCGGCGGGCGAGGAGCTCCTGGAGCCCCGGCCGCTGTACCTGCGCCGCCCGGACGCGCAGGTGCCCAAGAACTACAAGGTGGTCACCCCGAAGTGACCCAGGTGACCCAGGTGACCGAGTCCGCCGTGCTGCGCGAGATGCGCTGGTGGGACATCGACGCGGTGTTCGTCCTGGAGAAGGAGCTCTTCCCGGACGACGCCTGGTCGCGCGGGATGTTCTGGTCCGAGCTCGCCCACGCGCGCGGACCGCTCGCCACCCGCCGCTATGTGGTGGCCATGGACGGCGACCGCCTCGTCGGGTACGCGGGACTCGCCGCCGCCGGAGACCTCGCCGACGTCCAGACCATCGCCGTGGCCCGCGATCACTGGGGCACCGGCCTCGGCGCCCGGCTCCTCACCGACCTGCTCCAGGCCGCGACCGCCTTCGAGTGCGCCGAGGTGATGCTGGAAGTGCGGGTCGACAACACACGGGCGCAGAAGCTGTACGAGCGCTTCGGCTTCGAGCCCATCGGCTTCCGGCGCGGCTACTACCAGCCGGGCAACGTGGACGCCCTGGTAATGCGCCGCACCGATCCCTCCACCTCCGCACCTGGCGTACAAGGAACCGAGATTCATGGCTGACTCGCGCGACGAACCCCTCGTCCTCGGCATCGAGACCTCCTGCGACGAGACCGGCGTCGGCATCGTCCGCGGCACCACACTGCTCGCGGACGCCATCGCCTCCAGCGTCGACGAGCACGCCCGCTTCGGCGGCGTCGTGCCCGAGGTCGCCTCCCGCGCACACCTCGAAGCGATGGTGCCCACCATCGACCGCGCCCTGAAGGAAGCGGGGGTGAGCGCGAAGGACCTCGACGGCATCTCGGTGACCGCGGGGCCCGGTCTCGCGGGCGCGCTGCTGGTCGGCGTCTCGGCCGCGAAGGCGTACGCGTACGCG
Source organism: Streptomyces sp. NPDC004732 (assembly GCF_040609235.1). NCBI lineage: Bacteria > Bacillati > Actinomycetota > Actinomycetes > Kitasatosporales > Streptomycetaceae > Streptomyces > Streptomyces sp. NPDC004732. The sequence continues at coordinate 662,600 of NZ_JBEXJR010000002.1, read as the reverse complement.
CTGGGCAAGCCCCTGTACGGCGTCAACCACCTCGCCTCGCACATCTGCGTGGACCAGCTGGAGCACGGGCCGCTGCCCGAGCCGACGATGGCGCTCCTGGTCTCCGGCGGACACTCGTCGCTGCTGCTGTCCGAGGACATCACGTCCGACGTCCGGCCGCTCGGCTCGACCATCGACGACGCGGCGGGCGAGGCCTTCGACAAGATCGCACGGGTGCTGAACCTCGGCTTCCCCGGCGGTCCCGTCATCGACCGCTACGCGCGCGAGGGCGACCCGAACGCGATCTCCTTCCCGCGCGGCCTGACCGGGCCCCGCGACGCCGCGTACGACTTCTCCTTCTCCGGGCTGAAGACGTCCGTCGCCCGCTGGATCGAGGCGAAGCGGGCCGCGGGCGAGGAGGTGCCGGTGCGGGACGTGTCCGCGTCCTTCCAGGAGGCGGTCGTCGACGTGCTGACCCGCAAGGCCGTGCGGGCCTGCAAGGACGAGGGCGTCGACCACCTGATGATCGGCGGTGGCGTGGCCGCCAACTCGCGCCTGCGCGCCCTCGCCCAGGAGCGGTGCGAGAGGGCGGGCATCCGGCTGCGCGTGCCGCGCCCCAAGCTGTGCACGGACAACGGCGCGATGGTCGCGGCCCTCGGCGCCGAGATGGTGGCCCGCAACCGGGCGGCCTCGGACTGGGACCTGTCGGCGGACTCGTCGCTGCCGGTGACGGAGCCGCACGTGCCGGGACACGCGCACACCCACGACCACGTGCACGAGGTCAGCAAGGAGAACCTGTACTCGTGACCGTCGCACTGATGTGGGAGGCCCGGGCCGTCGAGGGGCGCGGCGACGAGCTGCTCGCCTGGGCGCGGGCCCAGGAGATCGGCGGCGTCGACGGCGCCCCGGTCCGCCGCGAGACCTTCCGCGCGCCGCAGGACCGGGTGCTCGTCATCACCTGGTGGGACGCCGCGTTCGACGCCGAGCTGCCCGAACTTCCCGAGCCCGACGGTGGGTTGGTGACGCGGGCGGTGCACCGGTGGCGGTTCGAGCCGGTGGCGGAGGCTTAGGCTTCCTCGGCGCTCAGCAGTACCGCGACCGTCACGAGTGACAGGACCGCCGTGCAGATCGTGGAGAGCACCACCAGCGTGCCGAGCGTGCTGTCGAAGTACCGGTCGATGGCTCCGTCGGCCACGTACGAGTACAGGCCGCGCCCGTCCAGGTAGAGCAGCACGAACGCCAGCGCGAGCCCCGCGCCCCGGCCCGCCGGACGCCCCGCGAGCAGCACCGCCCCGACCAGCAGGGGCGCGAGCGCGAAGGCCGCGGTGTGGAAGCTGTACGGGATCGACGTGGAGTACGAGGCGTCGACCACGTCCCGGAAGAAGCCGCCGACCCCGGCGTCGGGCGAGCCGCCGACGAGGAACACCTGCGCCCGCGTCAGCCGGTAGACCAGCCAGGCGACGGCGATGGCGCCGGACAGCAGCAGGCAGCCGCCCGCGGTGGCGAACTGCGGGCGCACGGCCGTCGGCAGCGGTCGCGGGGCGTCGTACGGCGTGTACGGCGCGTACGGCGCGTACGGCGCGTACGACCTGAGGGTGACCTGGCGTCGGCCCGCGCGCGTCATCCCGATCAGCGTCGCCGCGCCCACGAGCAGCCCGAGCACCCGGAAGCCGATGAGGAGCTGTCCGTACTCGGAGCGCCTCAGCACGGCCCGGTAGTCCGAGGAGACCGCGAGGCCCACCAACTCCCGCAGGGAGAGGGCGATCAGCACCACCGCGAGCAGCATCAGCGCGCCGCGCGCCACCCGGCGGCGGGCGACCGCGATCCCGCCGAAGACGAGCGCGGCCGCGATCAGCGCCCAGTCGTGCGGGGTCTGGGCATAGGGGATGAACGGGATCCGCGGGTCGTACAGGGCGGTGATGAAGTCGCCGCCGTCGGCGCCGCGGCTGTCCACCTCGTAGCCGATCCAGCCCGCCGCGGCGACGGCGTAGAGGCCCACGAGCAGGCCGATGCGCACATACGCCCCCGAGGCCGCGTCCTCCGCCCGGTCCAGGTCCTGTTGCGGTGTGCCGTACTGCGGCATCGTCATTCGAGTCCCCCGTCTTTGAGCTTCTGGTGTCAGGGACACGTCGTGGCGGTGGGTCAGTTCCCCGGGTGTGCCGTGGCGGGGACGTTCGGCTCGGCGCGTACGGCCGGATTCCACCCGAAGCTGCCGCTGCTCGCCACCGCGGGCGCCCACGACGGCACCGTGCGTCTGTGGAACCTCGACGAGCTGCTCTGATCACCGTCGGTACGTCAGCAGATAGCGCCAGAAGAGCAGTTGGCGCACGCTGCTGCCGGGCAGCAGGCGGGCCGCCTCGGTGCGGACCTGGGGGAGCCGCATGTCCGGCTGGTGCACCGGGGCCTTGAGCGGGGGCGTGCGCTCGCCGCGCAGGCGCTCGGACGCGTACACCGTCGCCCTCGCCACGGCGTTCGCGGGGGACGCCGCGAAGTCCCACCAGGTCATGCCCGCGTAGCAGCCGAGGACGAGCAGGGTGCCGCCCGGGGCGAGGGCGTCGCGCAGGCGCGTCACCGTGTCGAAGGGCATGTGGTGCAGGCTCGCCAGGCAGGTGATGACGTCGTAGTGGCCCTCGGGGAGGTCCTCCGCGGTCACGTCGGCCTGCCGGAAACGGGGGCCGCCGCCCACCAACTCCGCTTGGGCGATGACCTCCGCCGAGGGGTCCAGCGCGTCGACCTCGTAGCCGCGGGCCGCGAGGAGGCGGGCGAAGCGGCCGGTGCCGCAGCCGATGTCGAGGGCGGTGCGGCCACCGGGCGGCAGGTTCCGCAGGAGCAGGGGGTGGTAGTGGTCGTTGTGGTCGAAGGGCATGCGGGGGAGCCTGACACACCCGTCCGGATCAGCGGGAGCGTGCCGCCCGGCCCAGCAAGCCGTCGACGACCGCGCCCAGTTGGCGGGTCACGTCGTAGTCCTCGGTGAGTTCGGCCCAGCGGCCCGCGAGCGCCGCGAGGTGGGGGAGTTCGGCCGCGTCCGCGTCGGCGAGCAGGTCGGGGAAGTGGCGCTTGCGGCCCGGGTCCGCGGCGCGGCGCTCCATGGCGTGGCGGAAGGCCAGGTCTCCGTAGACGCAGTGCCAGATGGTCCGGTACGCGCGCACGGCCTCCTCGGGGGTGAGCCCGCACGCGATGCCGCAGGCGATGATCTCCTCGACCATCCACAGGGCGCCCTCGTCGGTGAGGTCGCCGAGGCTGAGCACCTCGACCACCCAGGGCATCCGCGCCAGCGTGCCGTGCATGTGGAGCGAGACGGCGAGCAGGCGGTCGCGCGGGTCCGCGGGCAGTTCGGGGCGCGGGACCGTGGCGGCCGTACCGGCGAGCGTGAGCATCAGGAGCTCGTCCTTGTCGCGCACGTGGTGGTAGAGCGCCATCGGCGTCGTGCCGACCTCTTTGGCGACCCGGCGCATGCTCAGGGCCGCGACGCCCTCCGTCTCCAGGATCCGGCGGGCCGTCGCGACGACGGTCTCCGTCTCGATGCGGCGGGGGCGCCCCACGGCGCGCTTCTTCCCCGTGGTGGGGGCCTTGGCGTCCGCCACGGGTGCCGTCTGGTCGGTCTCGTCTGCTGCCACCCGCTCATTGTCGCCCTTGGGCAAGGTCGGCGAGCAGCGACCCTTGCGTAATTTCTATACGCGTATAGTAATGTCCGGCGCATGGTGAACGTGAACCCGAATCCGAGCCGGAACCCGGACGCGCAGCCCGGGCGTTGGCTGCTGCCGGTGCTGCTCACCGTGCAGTTCCTCGTCTCCCTCGACATGTCCGTCGTCAACATCGCCCTGCCCGACATGGGCGACGACCTCGGCTTTGCCCCCGACGCGCTGCTCTGGGTCGTCAACGCCTACGCGCTCGCCTTCGGCGGCCTGCTCATGCTCGGCGGCCGCCTCGCCGACCTGGTCGGCAGACGGCGCACCCTCACCTGGGGCTTCGCGGTCTTCGGCGCGGCGAGCCTCGCGGGCGGGCTGGCCCTCGCGCCGGGGCAGCTGATCGCCGCGCGTGCGGTGCAGGGCGCGGGTGCGGCGGCGCTCGCACCCGTCGCGCTCGCCCTGATCACCGTGAACTACGCGGCGGGGCCCGCGCGGTCCCGGGCGCTCGGCCTGTGGGGCGTCTCCGGGGCGCTCGGCGGCGCCGTCGGGATCATGGCGGGCGGACTGCTCACCGACTGGGTGGGCTGGCGCTCCGTGATGCTGATCAACGTCCCCGTGGTGCTCGCCGCGCTCCTCGCCTCGCGCCGCGGCATCCCCGCCGACCGCCGCACCGGACCCGCGCCCCGCCTCGACATCACCGGCGCCCTGCTCGTCACGGCCGGTACGACCCTGCTCGTCCTCGGCCTCGTGCGCACGGAGACGGCAGGCTGGGGATCGGGCGCCGCACTGGGCACGCTCGGCGCCGCGGCCGTGCTGCTCGCCGCCTTCGTCGCCGTCGAGGCCCGCAAGCGGGAGCCGCTGCTGCGACTCGGCCTGCTCGGCACGGCGCACCGGCCCGTGCTCTCCGCGAACGTCTTCGCCCTGCTGATGTCCTCGGGACAGTTCGCCGCCTTCTACTTCACCTCGCTCTACCTCCAACAGGTGATGGGGTACGGGCCGACGGCGGCCGGCGCCGCGTTCCTGCCGTTCTGCGCGGGCATCGTGGCCGGGTCGACGGTCGCCACCCGCACCGTCGGGCGGCTCGGCCAGCGGACGCTCCTGGTGGCGGGCGGGCTGCTCGGGGCCGCCGGATTCGGCTGGTTCGCGCTGACGGTCGAGGCGGGCGGCACGTTCCTCGGCTCCATCCTCGGGCCCTCGCTGGTCGCGAGCGTCGGCATCGGCCTGTGCTTCGTGCCGCTCGGCACGGCGGCGACCAGCGGCGTCGCCCCCGAGGAGACCGGCATGGCCTCCGGGCTGCTCAACAGCTCCCGTCAGCTCGGCGGCTCCCTGGGCCTCGCGGTCCTGGTCACGGTCGCGGCGAGCGCCACGGGGCAGGGGCGGGGCCGCGGCGCCCTCGCCGAGGGGTACGCGGCGGCGTTCGCGGTGTCCGCGGGGCTCCTGGTGGCGGCCGCCCTGGCGACGGCGGCGCTGCACGGCCCGCGTACGTCTCCCATCGCACCGCTGCGACCTGCGAAAACGCCGACCGGAGAAGAAACTTCGAAGAATTTCGGCGACGATGTCGAAACGGGCGTCTCCCGTTCGACGCAAGGGTGAGAGGCGAGGAGAAGCCCCGCCGCCACCCGACTGGGAGACCACCATGCCGCGCTACATGACGCTGATCCGCATCGACGAGAACAACGCGCCCGAGGGCGGCCCGAGCCCCGAACTGCAGGAGCGCATGGGCGCGCTGCTTGAGGAGATCACCAAGGCAGGGGTGATGCTCGACACCGCAGGGCTCCGGCCGACCTCCGAAGGCACCCGCGTGACCTGGGACAAGGGCGAACTGTCCACGACCGACGGACCGTTCACCGAGACCAAGGAGGTCATCGGCGGCTACTCCGTCTGCCAGGCCAAGGACATGGCCGAGGCCGTCGAGTGGACCAAGCGGTTCCTCAAGACCCACGAGGACTACTGGACGATCACCGCGGAGGTCCGGGAGATCGAGGGCTGAGCCTCGCCCCAGTGCCTTTGCGGCGGTGGCGCCGGGGTGCTCTGATGGATGGCCGTGAGCCATCCCCCGGAGCACCCCCGCCAGGCCATCGAGACCGTCTTCCGCATGGAGTCGCCGCGCATCATCGCCGGTGTGACGCGGATCGTACGAGACGTCGGCATCGCCGAGGAGCTGGCACAGGACGCCCTCGTGGCGGCCCTCGAACAGTGGCCCGCGCAAGGCGTCCCCGACAACCCGGGCGCCTGGCTCATGGCCACCGCCAGGCACCGCGCCGTCGACCTGGTGCGCCGCCGCGAGCGCTACGCCCGCAAGCTCGCCGAGGTCGGCCGCGACCTGGAGACCGCCCCGCCCCCCACCGACCCCGTCGAGGACGTCGTGTCCGCCGACCCCGACGCCATCGACGACGACCTGCTCCGCCTCGTCTTCATCGCCTGTCACCCGGTGCTCTCCACCGAGGCCCGCGTGGCGCTCACGCTGCGCCTGCTCGGCGGTCTGACCACCGCGGAGATCGCCCGCGCGATGCTCGCCCCCGAACCGACCGTGGCGCAGCGGATCGTGCGCGCCAAACGCACCCTCGCCGCCCGGGCCGTCGCCTTCGAGGTCCCCTACGGGCCGGACCGCGAAGCCCGCGTCGGTTCGGTCCTCGAAGTCATCTACCTGATCTTCAACGAGGGGTACGCCGCCACGGCGGGCGACGACCTGCTGCGCCCCGCCCTGTGCGAGGACGCACTGCGCCTGGCCCGGGTGCTCACCGCTCTGCTGCCCGAGGAGTCCGAGGCGCACGGCCTGGCCGCGCTGCTCGAACTGCAGGCCTCGCGCACGGCGGCGCGCACGGGCCCGGCGGGCGAGCCGGTGCTGCTCAAGGACCAGAGCCGGGCCCACTGGAACCAGATGCTGGTCCGGCGCGGTTTCGCCGCCCTTGCGCGGGCCCAGAGCACGGCGCCCTCACCGGCGGGTGCCCTCGGCCCGTACGCCCTGCAGGCGGCCATCGCCGCCTGCCACGCCCACGCGCACACCTACGAGGAGACCGACTGGCAGCAGATCGCCGCTCTCTACGGCCTGCTCGCCGCCCGTGCCCCGTCCCCGGTCGTCGAGCTCAACCGCGCGGTCGCCGTCGCGATGGCCCAGGGGACGGAGGCGGGCCTCGTGCTGGTCGACGCGCTCACCGCCGAACCCGTCCTGAAGGACTACCACTTGCTGCCCAGCGTGCGGGGCGACCTGCTGGAGCGGCTCGGGCGGACGGAGGAGGCCCATGCGGAGTTCGAGCGTGCGGCGTCGCTGGCGCGCAACGAGCGGGAACGGGAACTGCTCCTGGCGCGGGCCGCGGACTGCTGGGCGGGGTCGGGCCGCGGGGCGCAGGCGGGGGACGGGCCCTAGGGCCCTTCTGTCGGGTGGCCGACTGTTGGGTGGCCGATCAGCATCGTGGGGGCGCCCGCCACCCGTGTCAGGAAGACGGTCGCCGCGTTCTTCCCCTGCGGTTTCACCTTGCGCCGCAGCTCCTCGGGCTCGACGGCGGAGCCGCGCTTCTTCACGGTGAGGATGCCGACCCCGCGCTCGCGCAGCAGCGCCTTCAGCTTCTTCACGCTGAACGGGAGTTGGTCGGTGATCTCGTACGCGGTCGCGTACGGGGTGTCGTGCAGGGCGTCGGAGGTGACGTACGCGATGGTCTCGTCGATGAGTCCGCCCTCGACCCGGGCGGCGACCTCGGCGACCAGGTGCGCGCGGATGACGGCGCCGTCCGGCTCGTACAGGTAGCGCCCGACGGGCCGCGCCGGCGGGTCGGGCAGCATCGCGGCGAGCGAGGTCCACAGGGCGGCACCGCCGGGCAGGAGCGTGGCGCGGTGCGAGGCGGGGGTGTCCGTGCCGAACCACAGCACGGCCTCCTTCACGTCGCCGCCGTCCGAGATCCACTCGGCGCCCGCCTCGGCGGGGATCGCCTCGTGCGGGATGCCGGGGGCGATCTTCAGCGCGGCGAGCGGGGCCCCGAGCGCCGCCCCGACCGCCCAGGACAGCGGCGGGGAGTAGGCCTCGGGGTCGAAGATCCGCCCGCGGCCGCCCCGCCGCGCCGGGTCCACGAAGACGGCGTCGTACGCGGACGTGTCCACCTCGGTGACATCCGCCTCGCGCACCTCGATCAGGCCGGCGAGGCCGAGTGCCTCGGCGTTGGCTCGGGCCGCCGCGCAGGTCAGCGGGTCCCGGTCGACGGCGAGCACGGAGATCCCGGCCCGCGCGAGGGCGATGGCGTCGCCGCCGATGCCGCAGCAGAGGTCGGCCAGTGAACGTACGCCCAAGGCCTTGAAGCTCTCGGCGCGGTGCGTGGCGACGGAGGCGCGCGTGGACTGCTCGACGCCATTGGGAGTGAAGAACATCCGGGCCGCGTCCTCGGCGCCGAACTTCGCCGCGGCCCGCTGCCGCAGCCGCGCCTGGGCGAGCGCCGCGGAGACCAGGGGCGCCGGGTGCGAGCGGCGCAGCCGGGTGGCGGCGGCGAGCTCCTGTGCCGGTTCGACGTCCCGCACCTCGTCGAGCAGGGCCCGGCCCTCCTCGGTGCGGAGGGCGGCGAAGGCGGCGAGGGGGTCGCCGAGGTCGGTCTCGTGGGCGCTCGGCGTGTTCGGGTCGTTCACCTGCCCCATTGTGGGCCAGTCGGTGGATGGTGCGCGGCCGGTGGCGGTGTCGGGCCCTCGGCAGGGCCTTGAGCTGCGAGGATCCGGCGCCATGCAACTAGTACGACAAAACGAAGAATACGCCGGAAGACGGAAGAATCGGGCACGCGTCCTGATCGCCGTCCTGTTCCTCGCGGCGATCGCCTCGGGCTGCGCGTCCGGCGGCGACTCCGACGACGTGCGCCCCGCCCACGGACAGCAGCCGCTCAAGGCCCCGCCCGCCCGCGCCCTCGACTCGTACGCCCAGAAGCTCGCCACGGCCCAGGTCGCCCGCGCCATGGCCGCCAAGCGCTGGGGCCTGGCCAAGACCCCGCTGGCCGCGCCCCCCGCGCCCAGCACCAAGCCGCGGATCACCACCCGCAAGGGGTTCGAGGTCAAGGGCCAGTCGAGCCTGCCACCGGTCTTCACGACGATCCCCACCAAGGAGAAGGTCGTCTTCCTGACCATCGACGACGGCGCCGAGAAGGACCCGGCGCTGCTGAAGATGATGAGCGAACTGAAGCTCCCCTACACGGCGTTCCTCAGCGACTACCTGGTCAAGGAGGACTACGCCTACTTCAAGAAGATGCAGGGCCGCGGCGTCTCCCTGAACAACCACACGCTCAACCACCGCTACCTGCCCGGACTCTCGTACGACAAGCAGCGCCGCGAGATCTGCGGCATGCAGGACACCATCGAGAAGCACTACGGCAAGCGCCCCGAGCTCTTCCGCCCGCCCTACGGCAACTACAACCAGGACACGCTGCGCGCCGCCAAGTCCTGTGGCGTCAAGGCGGTGCCGCTGTGGGCGTCGGAGGCCTTCGCCGACCACATGGAGTGGCGCGAGTGGGACCGCGACCTGCACCCCGGCGACATCATCCTCACGCATTTCCGGGGGCGCGAGGACTGGAAGGGCACCATGCCGGACATGATCCGCCGGGTCATGAAGACGGTCACGGACAAGGGGTACGCGGTCGCCAGGCTGGAGGACTACCTGTGACCCCGCGGGCGCGGGCGCGCCGCCGCCTCCTCGCCGGGGCCCTGCTGTGCGGAGTGCTCGCGCCCGCACTGCTCACGGGGTGCGCGGAATCCGTGGACCCGATCGAGAGGCTGGGCAGGAAGGCGGCCCAGAAGGTGCCGAGCAAGCCGAACAAGGGCAGACCGGGTCCGGGCCCCTGTGCGGAGCGCCGGGAATTGAGGCCTCCGTGGCGCGTGGCGGCGGAACTGGCACCCGTCGTCGTGCGTTGCCCCGAAGGGGTGCTCCGCACCCCCACCGGCTGAAGTCGGACGCAGTCAACTGGCACTCCGCTTGACCGAGTGCTAATCCCCGTCCTAGTCTCGCTTCTGGCACTCCCCACTGGAGAGTGCCAATAGCGACGGGCAGGTCCGGCACCCGCGACGACGGATCCACCTGGTCGCCACACTCAGACTCTTAACCCCGTGAGATCTCCGAAGGGGGAGACCGGATCGTGACGACCGCAAGCTCCAAGGTTGCCATCAAGCCGCTCGAGGACCGCATCGTGGTCCAGCCGCTCGACGCCGAGCAGACCACGGCCTCCGGCCTGGTCATTCCGGACACCGCGAAGGAGAAGCCCCAGGAGGGCGCCGTCCTCGCCGTGGGCCCGGGCCGCTTCGAGAACGGCGAGCGCCTGCCGCTCGACGTCAAGGTCGGCGATGTCGTGCTGTACAGCAAGTACGGCGGCACCGAGGTGAAGTACAACGGCGACGAGTACCTCGTCCTCTCGGCTCGCGACGTGCTCGCGATCGTCGAGAAGTAATTCACCGCTTCACTGCTTTACCTGCTTCACCAGCAGATTTGCTTTTGAGCTGCGCCCCTGGTCACCCCGCTGATTGCCGGGCGGCGAGGGGCGCAGTTCGTTCACCCGAGTTTTCGAGAGGGCTGAATCGCTCCCATGGCGAAGATCCTGAAGTTCGACGAGGACGCCCGTCGCGCCCTTGAGCGCGGCGTCAACAAGCTTGCCGACACGGTCAAGGTGACGATCGGCCCCCGCGGCCGCAACGTCGTCATCGACAAGAAGTTCGGCGCCCCGACCATCACCAACGACGGCGTCACCATCGCCCGTGAGGTAGAGGTCGAGGACCCGTACGAGAACCTCGGCGCCCAGCTGGTGAAGGAGGTGGCGACCAAGACCAACGACATCGCTGGTGACGGCACCACCACCGCCACCGTGCTCGCCCAGGCCCTGGTCAAGGAAGGCCTGCGCAACGTCGCCGCCGGTGCCTCCCCGGCCGCCCTCAAGAAGGGCATCGACGCCGCCGTCGCGGCCGTCTCCGAGGAGCTCCTCGCCACCGCCCGTCCGATCGACGACAAGGCCGACATCGCGGCCGTCGCCGGTCTGTCGGCCCAGGACCCGCAGGTCGGCGAGCTCATCGCCGAGGCGATGGACAAGGTCGGCAAGGACGGTGTCATCACCGTCGAGGAGTCCAACACCTTCGGCCTGGAGCTCGACTTCACCGAGGGCATGGCCTTCGACAAGGGCTACCTGTCGCCGTACATGGTGTCCGACCAGGAGCGTATGGAGGCCGTCCTCGACGACCCGTACATCCTGATCCACCAGGGCAAGATCTCCTCCATCCAGGACCTCCTGCCGCTGCTCGAGAAGGTCATCCAGGCCAACGCCTCGAAGCCGCTCCTGATCATCGCCGAGGACGTCGAGGGCGAGGCCCTCTCGACCCTGGTCGTGAACAAGATCCGCGGCACCTTCAACGCCGTCGCGGTGAAGGCCCCGGGCTTCGGCGACCGCCGCAAGGCCATGCTCGGTGACATCGCCACCCTCACCGGCGGCACCGTCATCGCCGAAGAGGTCGGCCTCAAGATCGACCAGGTCGGTCTCGACGTGCTGGGCACCGCCCGCCGCGTCACGATCACCAAGGACGACACGACGATCGTCGACGGCGGCGGCAACAAGGCCGACGTCGAGGGCCGCGTCGCCCAGATCAAGGCCGAGATCGACGCCACGGACTCCGACTGGGACCGCGAGAAGCTCCAGGAGCGCCTCGCGAAGCTGGCCGGCGGCGTGTGCGTCATCAAGGTCGGCGCCGCCACCGAGGTGGAGCTGAAGGAGAAGAAGCACCGTCTGGAGGACGCCATCTCCGCGACCCGCGCCGCGGTCGAGGAGGGCATCGTCTCCGGTGGTGGCTCCGCTCTGGTGCACGCCGTCAAGGTCCTCGAGGGCAACCTCGGCAAGGACGGCGACGAGGCCACCGGTGTGGCCGTCGTCCGCCGCGCCGCCGTCGAGCCGCTGCGCTGGATCGCCGAGAACGCCGGTCTCGAGGGCTACGTCATCACCTCGAAGGTCGCCGAGCTCGACAAGGGCTTCGGCTTCAACGCCGCGACCGGTGAGTACGGCGACCTGGTCAAGGCCGGTGTCATCGACCCGGTCAAGGTCACCCGCTCCGCCCTGGAGAACGCCGCGTCCATCGCGTCGCTGCTCCTCACGACCGAGACCCTGGTCGTCGAGAAGCCGGCCGAGGAAGAGGCCGACGCCGGTCACGGCCACGGCCACGGTCACTCGCACTGACCCGCTGCGCTCGGCTTGAACGGTGACTGAGGCCCGGCTCCCTTTTCGGGGGAGCCGGGCCTCAGTCCTGTTCGGGACCACGTCTGCCTTGTTGCTGCCCGTTGCCGGGTGCGGGTTGGTCCCTGGCTGGTCGCGCAGTTCCCCGCGCCCCTGAGGACGACTTCGGTGAGCGCCCCTTTAGGGGCGCGGGGAACTGCGCGAGGACGGACCACGATCCGCAGTCGGCGATGAAGAGCCACCCGGCAGACGCAGCCCCGCCCGGAAGAGCTACTGCGGGCCGTACTTGCGGCCCGTACGGGATGTGACGCCGCCCAGCAGGGCCCGCGGGGTCACCTTCACCACGCCCATGAGGGCCTTGTAGCGGGGATCCGGGATCGACACCGTCTTGCCGCGGGAGAGGTCGCCCAGGGCGACCGACACCAGCTTGTCCGCGTCGAGCCACATCCAGTTGGGGATGTTGGACGTGCCCATCCCCGCGCGCTGGTGGAACTCCGTGCGCACGAAGCCGGGGCACAGCGCCATCAGCCGCACTCCGGAACCCGCCAGGTCCTTCGCCGCGCCCTGGGTGAACTGCACGACCCACGCCTTCGAGGCGCCGTACGTCCCGCGCGGCACGAACGCCGCCACCGACGCGACGTTCACGACACCGCCGCGGCCGCGCTCCCGCATCGACTCCGTCGCGGCCGACGTCAGCCGCAGCACCGCCTCGCAGTGCACCTTGAGCATGGTCAGCTCGTCGGTGAGCGAGACCTCCAGATACCGGCCCTTGTTGCCGAACCCCGCGTTGTTGATCAGGAGGTCGACCGCGTCCCTGCGGTTCGCGAGCCGCTTCTCGACGGTCTCGATGCCCTCGTCCGTCGCGAGGTCCGCGGTCAGCACCTCCGCCTCGATGCCGTGCCGGTCGTGCAGCTCGGTCGCCTGCTCGTGCAGCCGCTCGGTGTTGCGAGCCACCAGCACGAGGTTGTGCCCGTCGGCCGCGAGGCGCCGCGCGAAGGCTGCGCCGATGCCGGCGGTCGATCCCGTAATCAGAGCCGTAGTCATGGCCCAAGGCTAGTGAGATCGCGTGACCACTGTGTTGCACGGACCGCCAGGTCTCAGGGAGAGGCAGGAGCACCCTGCTGCGCCAGGTACTTGCGTGCACGCGCGGCCGTCTCGGGATGCAGGGCGTCGCCCGCCGCGAGCAGCTCGGGCAGCAGGGCCTTCTCCGTCGTGACGGCCCGGAACTGGAGGGCGACGGTGACCTCGTGCGCAGGCCGGTGCACGATCTGGATCGGGTCCCCGGCCCGGATCTCACCCGGCTCCACGACGCGCAGATACGCACCGGGAACGCCCTCTTCCGTGAACCGTTTCACCCACCCCTTCTCGTCGAGGTGGCCCTGGAACGTACGGCAGGGAATGCGCCCGCTCGTCACTTCGAGCACCAGATCGGAACCCACCCGCCAGCGCTCGCCGATCCGCGCGCCGCTCACGTCGACGCCCGAGGTCGTGAGGTTCTCGCCGAAGGCGCCGTCGGCCAGTGTGCGTCCGAGGGTGCGCTGCCAGGCGTCGAGGTCCTCGCGGGCGTAGGCGTACACCGCCTGGTCGTTGCCGCCGTGGTGGCGCAGGTCGCAGATCTCGTCACCGGCCATGCCGCTCCCGCCGACGCCCTTCGCGCCCGGCGCGGCCACGCGCACCGGCCCGCGCACCGGCCGCTTGTCGATGCCGGTGCCACCGGAGGGCGCACCGGTATACGCGACCGTCTTGCGGCGGCCCACGTTCACAGAAAGAAGCTCCATGGTAGGCAGGCTAGGCGAGAGCTCCTCAAAGTGGCGACGCATTATTTCGCGATACACCCAAGCGTCACTTATGCTCGAACCATGATCGAGGCCCGTCATCTCCGTGTCCTGCGCGCCGTGGCCGCCACCGGCTCCTTCTCCGCCGCGGCCCGCGAGCTCGGCTGCACCCAGCCCGCCGTCAGCCAGCAGATGAAGGCCCTCGAATCCTCGGCGGGCACGCCGCTGCTGATCCGCACCGGCCGCGAGATGCGGCTGACGCAGGCGGGCGAGGCGCTGGTCAGGCATGCCGCGGGCATCCTCGCCGGGCTCACCGCCGCCGAGGAGGAGGTCGCCGCCATCGCGGGCCTGCGCGCGGGCCGGGTCAGGCTCGTCTCCTTCCCCAGCGGCAGTTCCACCCTCGTCCCCTGCGCCCTGGCCGCGCTGCGCGCGGCCCACCCGGGCACCCGCGTCTCCCTCGTGGAGGCCGAGCCGCCGCGCTCGGTGGAGATGCTGCGCGAGGGCGACTGCGACGTCGCCCTCGCCTTCCGGTACGAAGGAGCGACGGCCGCGGAGGAGTGGGGCGACCTCGTCGTGCGCCCGCTGCTCGCGGACCGGCTCGTCGGTCTCGTGCCCGAGGGGCACCGGCTGGCCGGTGCGGACTCGGTCACCATCGGCGAGTTCGCCGACGAGTCGTGGATCGCGGGCTGCCCCCGCTGTCGCAGGCAACTGGTGGAGGTCTGCGAGAGCGCGGGCTTCGCGCCCCGGATCGACTTCGCGACCGACGACTATCCGGCGGTGGTCGGCCTCGTGGGCGCCGGTCTGGGGGTGGCGGTGCTGCCCGAGCTCGCGATCGAGTCGGTGCGCCCCATGGGTGCACGCACCGTGACGGTGGAGCCCGCCGTGCGGCGGGAGATCGTCGCGCTCACGCTGCCGGACCTGGCGCAGGTGCCGGCCGTCGCCGCCACGCTGGACCACCTCGCGCGGGCCGCCGCCCGCTGATCGACGCCCTGTGGGCGACCCGTACGGGCGCGTACGGGTGTTTATTCGAAGAAACGTTCCTTCAGCTGTGTGACACGGCTCTGGCCGTCGAGGCGGCGGCCGCCGTGACGGTGGAGGCCGTGACGAGGCGGTTGCGCGCGCGGCCCATGAGCTCCTCGCGCTCGTCCTCGGTCAGCCCGCCCCACACGCCGTACGGCTCGCGCACCGCGAGCGCGTGAGCGGCGCACTCCGCGCGCACCGGGCACCGCATGCAGACCTCCTTGGCGGAGTTCTCACGTGCGCTGCGCGCCGCGCCCCGCTCGCCCTCCGGGTGGAAGAAGAGCGAGCTGTCGACCCCACGGCAGGCCGCGAGGAGCTGCCAGTCCCACAGATCTGCGTTCGGTCCGGGAAGGCGGGAGAAATCTGCCATTGCTGGTCCCCTTGGTGCCGTTCTGACGCGGATACGGTGCGCATGACCGTACATCTACTGTCTAAGGAGATGAAAATATGACTCATTGCGAATCTAGCTATAGACACCAGGAAAAGGGAAGAAAAGGCGCTAAATGGGGCATAGGTTGTGATGAAACGTTGAGGGTCTGCCGCGCTCTCTGCTCTGTGTCTGCACCCTCACGTAGAGTGCCGAAGGTGTCCGACTGCCCCGTAACTCTTTCGGGTGACCGTCGTTGAGAGTGCGAGGCGGTTGAAAGAACAAGCGCTCGGGCAGGTGTCCGAGAGCGTCAACCGCACAGGTGACGAATAAGTACCAGCCTGGAGGCTCAAGGTGACGCGCAGCAGCTGTGAGAGCCGCGGAGGACAGTCATGACATCGGTCCTCGTCTGCGATGACTCCCCGCTTGCCCGAGAGGCGCTCCGCCGCGCGGTAGCGACCGTGCCCGGCGTCGAGCGCGTGACCACGGCGGCCAACGGCGAGGAAGTCCTCCGCCGCTGGGGCGCCGACCGCTCGGACCTGATTCTGATGGACGTACGCATGCCCGGACTCGGCGGCGTGGAGACCGTCCGCCGGCTGCTGTCCGCCGACCCCGGTGCGCGCATCATCATGCTCACCGTCGCCGAGGACCTGGACGGGGTCGCGCTCGCGGTCGCGGCCGGTGCCCGCGGCTATCTGCACAAGGACGCCTCGCGTGCCGAACTGCGCGCGACCGTCACCCAGGCGCTCGCCGACCCGACGTGGCGGCTCGCTCCGCGCAGACTGCGCTCGGCCGAGATGGGCGCCGCGCCCACCCTCACCGCGCGTGAGATCCAAGTCCTCGAAGGTATGAGCCACGGCCGCTCGAACGCGGAGATCGGGCGCGAGCTCTTCCTCTCCGAGGACACCGTGAAAACGCACGCCAGGCGGCTCTTCAAGAAGCTCGGCGCCTCGGACCGCGCACATGCCGTGGCGCTCGGTTTCCGCTGGGGTCTGGTCCGCTGAATGTGCCGTCGCGGGGGCACGGCGATCCCCGCCCGCCGTCCGGTGGGCGGGGCGACGTACGCCCGGCGACGCTTGTTTCGCCGCCGATGCCGCATCCTTGAGGTGTGGAGTTCCTCGGGGACGAGTCGATCGAGCGGGAGGGGAGGGCGCAGGAGATGAGTTCCGGCGCACCTGCTCATAACGCTTCAGTGCACAACTACGGACGCGGTGCCACGGATCAGTCGCCGTCAAGGCACCATGGACCGATGCGCGATGACAAGACGACGGTGATCGGTGCCCTCGTTCTACGCGCTGTGGAGGGCGACGAGCAGGCCACGCACGACCTCCTGGCCCACGTCCACCCCCTCGCGCTGCGCTACTGCCGCACCCGTCTGTCCCGGCTTCCGGGTGACGCGCGGCACTTCGTGGAGGACCTGGCGCAGGAAGTATGCGTCGCCGTGCTCCTGGCCCTGCCGCGCTACAAGGACACGGGGCGCCCCTTCGAAGCGTTCGTCTTCGCGATCGCGGCACACAAGGTGGCCGATCTGCAGCGCGCGGCGATGCGGCACCCCGGATCCACCGCCGTGCCCTCGGACGAGATGCCCGAGCGGCCCGACGACTCGCTCGGCCCGGAGGAGCGCGCCCTGCTCAGCAGCGATGCCGAGTGGGCCAAGAAGCTCCTCGCCAACCTTCCGGACAACCAGCGCGAGCTGCTGCTCCTGCGGATCGCCGTCGGCCTCACGGCCGAGGAGACCGGGCAGATGCTGGGGATGTCCCCCGGGGCGGTGCGGGTCGCGCAGCACCGGGCGCTGAGCAGGCTGCGGGCGCTCGCGGAGCAGTAGTCCGGATCCTTGCGGGGGTTGCGGTGGCGTACGTGCGAACGTACAAAGCTTGGCAATGATCTTGATCGTGGAATGAGACACGCTCGAAGGCCGTTAGCATGGACATCCGCACCGATCAAGGCCATTTGGGGAAGGTGTCATGACTGTAAACGGCGGTACTTCGACTGGGGTGCCCGAGAAATTCGCGACGCTCGGGCTGACCTACGACGACGTGCTGCTGCTGCCGGGCGCGTCGGACATGGCGCCCGACCAGATCGACACTTCCTCGCTCGTCTCGAAGAACGTCCGGGTGAACGTCCCGCTGCTGTCCGCGGCGATGGACAAGGTCACCGAGTCCCGCATGGCGATCGCCATGGCGCGGCAGGGCGGCGTCGGTGTGCTGCACCGCAACCTCTCCATCGCCGACCAGGCCAACCAGGTCGACCTGGTGAAGCGCTCCGAGTCCGGCATGGTCACCGACCCGATCACGGTGCACCCGGACGCGACGCTCGCCGAGGCCGACGCGATCTGCGCGAAGTTCCGCATCAGCGGCGTCCCGGTCACCGACCAGGCGGGCAAGCTGCTCGGCATCGTGACCAACCGCGACATGGCCTTCGAGTCGGACCGCACGCGCCAGGTGCGCGAGGTCATGACGCCGATGCCGCTCGTCACCGGCAAGGTCGGCATCTCCGGCGTGGACGCCATGGAGCTGCTGCGCCGCCACAAGATCGAGAAGCTTCCGCTGGTCGACGACGCGGGCATCCTCAAGGGCCTCATCACGGTCAAGGACTTCGTGAAGGCCGAGAAGTACCCGAACGCGTCCAAGGACGCCGGAGGCCGCCTCCTGGTGGGTGCCGCCGTGGGTGTCGCGGGTGATGCGTTCGAGCGCGCCCAGGCCCTCGTCGCGGCGGGCGTCGACTTCATCGTCGTCGACACCGCGCACGGCCACTCCCGCCTGGTCGGCGACATGGTCGCCAAGATCAAGTCCGACGCCCCCGGCGTCGACGTCATCGGCGGCAACATCGCGACGCGCGACGGCGCCAAGGCGCTCATCGACGCCGGTGTCGACGGCATCAAGGTCGGCGTCGGACCCGGCTCCATCTGCACGACCCGCGTCGTCGCCGGTATCGGCGTACCGCAGGTAACGGCCATCTACGAAGCGTCGCTCGCTGCCAAGGAGGCCGGTGTCCCGGTCATCGGCGACGGCGGCCTGCAGTACTCCGGAGACATCGCCAAGGCGCTCGTCGCCGGTGCGGACACGGTCATGCTGGGCTCCCTGCTCGCAGGCTGTGAGGAGTCCCCCGGAGAGCTGCTCTTCATCAACGGCAAGCAGTTCAAGTCGTACCGCGGCATGGGCTCGCTCGGCGCCATGCAGACGCGCGGCGACCAGCGCTCCTTCTCCAAGGACCGGTACTTCCAGGAGGGCGTCGCCTCCGACGAGAAGCTGGTGCCCGAGGGCATCGAGGGCCAGGTTCCCTACCGGGGCCCGCTCTCGGCGGTCGTCCACCAGCTGGTGGGCGGACTGCGCCAGTCGATGTTCTACGTCGGCGGCCGCACCGTCCCCGACCTCCAGGCCAACGGCCGTTTCGTACGCATCACGTCGGCGGGCCTCAAGGAGAGCCACCCGCACGACATCCAGATGACGGTCGAAGCGCCGAACTACAGCCGCAGCAAGTAGTCTTCCGGCGCCACGCGCGCGTGGAAGGGGCGGTCCCGGATCACCGGGACCGCCCCTTCCGTGTGCGTCGGGGATACTGGACAGGCAGACCAAGAGGGAAAGGCCCCACAACGTGACTGAGATCGAGATCGGGCGCGGCAAGCGCGGCCGCCGCGCGTACGCCTTCGACGACATCGCCGTCGTACCGAGTCGGCGCACCCGCGACCCGAAGGAGGTCTCGATCGCGTGGCAGATCGACGCCTACCGCTTCGAGCTGCCCTTCCTGGCCGCTCCGATGGACTCGGTGGTCTCGCCGCAGACCGCCATCCGGATCGGTGAGCTGGGCGGCCTCGGCGTCCTGAACCTCGAGGGCCTCTGGACGCGGTACGAGGACCCGCAGCCGCTGCTCGACGAGATCGCCGAGCTGGACGCGGAGACCGCGACCCGGCGCCTCCAGGAGATCTACGCGGCCCCGATCAAGGCCGACCTCATCGGCCAGCGCATCAAGGAGGTGCGCGACGCCGGTGTGGTCACCGCCGCCGCGCTCTCCCCGCAGCGCACCGCCGAGTTCTCCAAGGCCGTCGTGGACGCCGGGGTCGACATCTTCGTGATCCGCGGCACCACCGTCTCCGCCGAGCACGTCTCCGGCGCGGCCGAGCCGCTGAACCTGAAGCAGTTCATCTACGAGCTGGACGTCCCGGTCATCGTCGGCGGCTGCGCCACGTACACCGCGGCGCTGCACCTCATGCGCACGGGCGCCGCGGGCGTCCTGGTCGGCTTCGGCGGCGGCGCCGCGCACACCACGCGCAACGTGCTGGGCATCCAGGTGCCGATGGCCACCGCGGTCGCCGACGTCGCGGCCGCCCGCCGTGACTACATGGACGAGTCCGGCGGTCGCTACGTGCACGTGATCGCCGACGGCGGCGTCGGCTGGTCCGGCGACCTGCCCAAGGCCATCGCGTGCGGCGCCGACTCCGTGATGATGGGCTCCCCGCTGGCCCGCGCCACGGACGCGCCCGGCAAGGGCCACCACTGGGGCATGGAGGCCGTCCACGAGGACGTGCCGCGCGGCAAGAAGGTCGACCTCGGCACGGTCGGCACCACGGAGGAGGTCCTCACCGGCCCGTCGCACATCCCGGACGGCTCGATGAACTTCTTCGGAGCGCTGCGCCGCGCGATGGCGACCACGGGCTACAGCGAGCTCAAGGAGTTCCAGCGCGTCGAGGTGACGGTCGCGGACTCGCAGCACAAGCGCTGACACGTCGTTCGTACGCTGCGCGGAAGGGCCCCGGTACTTCGTACCGGGGCCCTTCTCGTCGTCATAGGCGGTGTGCCGCGCCCGCCGGGGTCGCGCCCCGGGTGTCCAGGAGCAGCTGGGCCTTCACGGCGAGGCCCTGCAGGTCGTACGTGCGGTGGTGCTGGAGCAGGATCGTGAGGTCGGCGTCGGCCGCGGCCTCGTAGAGGGAGTCCGCGCGCGGGACGGGGCGGCCGAGCACGCTCCAGTTGGGCACGTACGGATCGTGGTAGCTGACGGCCGCGCCGAGCTCCATGAGGCGGGTCGCCACCTCCTGGGCGGGGGCGCCCTGCTGGTCGGCGAGGTCGGGCTTGTAGGTGACGCCGAGGAGCAGGACGCGGGCGCCGCGGACGGAC
Source organism: Streptomyces sp. NPDC004732 (assembly GCF_040609235.1). Classification (NCBI taxonomy): domain Bacteria; kingdom Bacillati; phylum Actinomycetota; class Actinomycetes; order Kitasatosporales; family Streptomycetaceae; genus Streptomyces; species Streptomyces sp. NPDC004732. Next base: position 642,551 of record NZ_JBEXJR010000002.1, on the reverse strand, counting down.
TTGCCGTGCTCGTTGAGCAGGGTCGCCGAGCGCTGGATGACGTACTGGGGCATGCGGTCGTTGACCTGCTGGGCCAGCTCGACCATGCGCAGGGGGCGGGCGCCGCGGGAGGGGTTCGGGACGTCCAGGGGGACGCCGTGGCCGCCGACGCCGGGCCCGGGGCGGAAGGCCTGGAAGCCGAAGGGCTTGGTCTCGGCGCAGCGGATGACGTCCCACAGGTCGATGCCGAGGTCGTGGCAGAGCACCGCCATCTCGTTGACCAGGGCCATGTTCACGTGCCGGTAGTTGGTCTCCAGGAGGTGCACGGTCTCGGCCTCGCGGGGGCCGCGGGCGCGGACGACCTTGTCGGTGAGGCGGCCGTAGAAGGTGGCGGCGGACTCGGTGCAGGCCGGGGTGAGGCCGCCGATGACCTTGGGGGTGCCCGCGTAGCCGTGGGAGCGGTTGCCGGGGTCGAGGCGTCCGGGGGAGTACGCGAGGTGGAAGTCGCGCCCGGCCCGCAGGCCCGAACCCGATTCGAGGATCGGACGGAGGAATTCCTCGGTGGTCCCCGGGTACGCGGGGGACTCAAGGATCACGGTGGTGTGCGGACGCAGCCGTGCGGCCAGCGCATGGGCCGCGTCGGCCACCTGGCCGAAGTCGAGCGAGCGGTCGGCCGCCGGCGGAGTGGGGGCGCAGATGACAGCGGTGCGGACCCGGCCGAGCTCGGCCGGGTTGACGGTCGGCCGGAAGCCCCCCGAGAGCATCCGGCGGACGTCGGCGGCGGTGAGGGTGCCCTCGGCGCCGTCGCAGGGCAGTCTGCCGCCGGCCAGGTCGGCGGCGCGGGCGGGGTCGTAGCCGATGGTGTCGATGCCGCGTGCGACGGCGGCCTGCGCGAGGGGCAGGCCGAGGTGGCCGAGACCGATGACGGCGAGATCTGCGGGCATGGCGGTGGGCCGTCCTCCCAATAGCCGGAGTGGAACGAGTGCGCAAGCCCTGTGGACAAGGCGGACCAGCGCAATGTCAGACTAGGAGTAAATATGACCGATTTGCGGTATTGCACCGCGCGGGACTCCGGAGTGTTGTCCACAGGCTGGGGTCGCGTTCAGCGAGCGGCGGGGAAATCTGGGCATGATGTGAGTCCGACCACACCCGATCACAGCGGGAGGCAGCGGTGAGGACAGCGACACTGGGGCCGGCGGAGCGCGCCGAGTCACTGGCGGGAATGGCCGAACGGGAGCTGGACATCCTGGTCGTGGGCGCAGGCGTGGTCGGCGCGGGCACGGCACTCGACGCGGTGACCCGCGGCCTGTCCACCGGCCTGGTCGAGGCCCGCGACTGGGCATCCGGCACGTCGAGCCGGTCGAGCAAGCTGATCCACGGCGGCCTCCGCTATCTGGAGATGCTCGACTTCGCCCTCGTGCGGGAGGCGCTGAAGGAGCGCGGCCTGCTCCTGGAGCGCCTCGCCCCGCACCTCGTGAAGCCGGTCCCGTTCCTCTACCCCTTGCAGCACAAGGGCTGGGAGAGGTTGTACGCCGGATCGGGCGTCGCGCTCTACGACGCCATGTCGATGTCCCGCGGACACGGCCGCGGCCTGCCCATGCACCGCCATCTGACCCGCCGCCACGCCCTGCGCGTCGCCCCGTGCCTGAAGAAGGACGCCCTGGTCGGCGCCATGCAGTACTACGACGCCCAGATGGACGACGCCCGCTATGTGGCAACGCTGGTCCGCACCGCTTCGGCGTATGGCGCGAAGGTCGCCAACCGCGCCAAGGTCACCGGCTTCCTGCGCGAGGGCGAGCGCGTCGTCGGCGCCCGGGTGCAGGACGTGGAGGGCGGCGGGGAGTACGAGGTCAGGGCCAAGCAGGTCGTGAACGCGACCGGGGTGTGGACGGACGACACCCAGGCCATGGTCGGCGAGCGCGGCCAGTTCCACGTCAGGGCCTCCAAGGGCATCCACCTGGTCGTGCCCAAGGACCGGATCAACGCGACGACCGGACTGATCCTGCGCACCGAGAAGAGCGTCCTCTTCGTCATCCCGTGGGGACGCCACTGGATCGTGGGCACGACCGACACGGACTGGGACCTCGACAAGGCGCACCCGGCCGCCTCCAGCGCCGACATCGACTATCTCCTGGAGCATGTGAACTCGGTGCTCGCCAGGCCCCTCTCCCGGGACGACGTCCAGGGGGTGTACGCGGGCCTGCGGCCACTGCTCGCGGGCGAGTCGGACGCCACCAGCAAGCTGTCCCGCGAGCACACGGTCGCGCATCCGGCCCCGGGCCTGGTCGTCGTCGCGGGCGGCAAGTACACGACGTACCGGGTGATGGCCAAGGATGCCGTCGACGAGGCGGTGCACGCCCTGGACCAGCGCGTCGCCGACTGCGTCACGGAAGACATCCCCCTGGTCGGCGCCGAGGGGTACAAGGCGCTGTGGAACGCCCGCGCGAGGATCGCCGCCCGGACGGGCCTGCACGTGGTGCGCGTGGAGCACCTGCTGAATCGGTACGGCTCGCTGGCCGAAGAGGTCCTCGAACTCATCACCGCGGACCCGACCCTCGGCGCCCCCTTGCAGGCGGCCGACGACTACCTGCGGGCCGAAGTGGTCTACGCCGCCTCCCACGAGGGCGCCCGCCACCTGGACGACGTGCTGACGCGGCGGACGCGCATCTCCATCGAGACGTTCGACCGGGGCACGCGCAGCGCCCGGGAGTGCGCCGAGTTGATGGCGCCGGTCCTCGGCTGGGACAAGGACCAGATCGAGCGGGAGGTCCAGCACTACGAGAAGCGGGTGGAGGCCGAGCGGGAGTCGCAGCGTCAGCCGGACGACCTGACGGCGGACGCGGCTCGGCTGGGCGCGCCCGACATCGTGCCGCTCGGCTAAGGGGCGCGGGGGCAGAACTGGGCTGTCAGGAGGGCAGGTTCCAGGGCCGGGTCGGCCAGCTTGTCCGTGTTGACCCGGAAGGTGATGACCCGTCGGCCGTCGCGGGTGGCGGCGGTGCGGACGTAGCTGCCTGCGATGCGGCCGTTGTGGCCCCAGACGGTGGTGCCGCAGGGGAGCTTGTGCGGGTACAGGCCCATGCCGTAGTGGCCGTGTGCGAGGCGGGTGTTGAGCATCTCGTGCAGCAGCGGCGCGGGCAGGAGGCGGCCGGAGAGCAGGGCGGCGTAGAAGCGGTTCAGGTCGGTGAGGGTGGAGATCAGTTCGCCGGCGGCACCGGCCACGCGGGGGTCGAGCGCGGTGATGTCCCGGCCGTTGCCGGTGAACGCGCGGCCGTGCGGTGAGGGGAGCGTGGTGCGGGCGCCGGGGAACGAGGTGCCGGTGAGGTGGAGGGGGAGAAGGATGCGGCGTTCGGCTTCGGTGGCGTACGAGTTGCCGGTGACCCGTTCGATGACCATGCCGAGTACGACGTAGTTCGTATTGGAGTACGTCCAGCGGCTCGCGGGGGCCGCCGGGTGGGTGAGGGCGGTGCGGACCGCCCGGGCGGGGGTGACGGGGGTGGTGCCTCTGGTGTCGGCGGTGAAGTCGTGGAGGCCGCTGGTGTGGGTGAGCAGGGCGCGCAGGGTGACGGTGCGGCCGTCGATGCCCGGTCCGTGCACGAGTCCGGGCAGATGGTGCTCCACCGGGTCGGACAGGGACAGACGGTGTTCGGCGGCGAGTTGGAGGACGACGGTGGCGATGAACGTCTTGGTGATGCTGCCCACCCTGAAGTGGTCGGCGCGGGTCAGGGAGGGGCCGGTGCGGGCGAAGTGCAGAGAGGGGCGCGGGCTCGGCACGGAGTACTTCGGCCACGCGGGGCGTGACGGCGGGGACTGTTGTGCGGAGAGTTGCACGGCGACGGGAGATGCCTGGTGGCGTAGGGTGCGTGCACCCGGGGGCGGTTCGGGCTGAGTGCGGCTCAGGAGCGCCGCGGCCGGGGCCTTGCCCCGGGTGGTGAGCAGCGGAAGAGTGGAGTCCGTGGCCGGTGCCGCGGGTTGCGGGCGGCCCGCCGCCAGGCCGATGAGCGCCGCCGCCAGCAGGATGGCCGGTATTGAGCGAGCTGTCGGCAAGGCGGTCCCTCCTCGTGCGCGGTCCATCATGGGGCACGGGAAGAGGGCCGACGGACCCTGGGCGCCGACCGGTCCCCGGGTAAGGGACAATGAAGGCTCTGTCAGGGCGGGTTGCTCGGGTAGCAGCGGTAGCAGCAGAGGGGACGCATGTCGGACGCGGAGCAGACGGGTGACGCCCGTCGGGACAAGAGCGAACGTCTCCTCGCCGGCCGGTACCGGCTGGGAGAGGTGCTCGGCCGCGGAGGCATGGGCACCGTCTGGCGGGCCAAGGACGAAACCCTTGGGCGCACGGTCGCGGTGAAGGAACTGCGGTTCCCCTCGAGCATCGACGAGGAGGAGAAGCGGCGGCTCATCACGCGCACGCTGCGTGAGGCCAAGGCGATCGCGCGGATCCGCAACACCAGCGCCGTGACGGTGTACGACGTGGTCGACGAGGACGACCGCCCGTGGATCGTGATGGAGCTCGTCGAGGGCAAGTCCCTTGCCGAGGCGATCCGCGAGGACGGGCTGCTCACGCCGCGACGTGCGGCCGAGGTCGGCCTCGCCGTGCTCGACGTGCTGCGGTCGGCCCACCGGGAAGGCATCCTGCACCGCGACGTGAAGCCGTCGAACGTGCTGATCGCCGAGGACGGCCGGGTCGTCCTCACGGACTTCGGCATCGCTCAGGTCGAGGGTGACCCGTCGATCACGTCCACCGGCATGCTCGTGGGCGCCCCGTCGTACATCGCCCCGGAGCGCGCACGAGGGCACAAGCCCGGCCCCGCGGCCGACATGTGGTCGCTGGGCGGCCTGTTGTACGCGGCCGTGGAGGGCGTCCCCCCGTACGACAAGGGGTCCGCCATCGCGACCCTCACCGCGGTGATGACCGAGGACGTCGAACAGCCCACCAACGCGGGACCGTTGGAGAAGGTCATCTACGGCCTGCTCGCCAAGGACCCGGAGCAGCGGCTCGACGACGCGGGAGCGCGGGCGCTCCTCATCGACGTCATACACGCCCCTGAGGCCAAGCCGGAGCCCGAGCCGCTCGATGCGACCAAGGTGGTGCCGCTGCCTCCGGCCCCGCCCAAGCCGCCGCGGGCCCCGAAGGCGTCGAAGTCGAGCAGGCTGACGAAGTCTTCGAAGGGCACGAAGTCGTCCAGGGCCACGAAGGCCGCGGGCGCCGCTGCTGGTGCGGCTGGAGTGGCCGGTGCGGGGAGTGCGGCTGGTGCCGCGCAGGGAGCGGCCGGGACCTCTGCCTCCGCTCCCGCTGGGACTGCCGGGGCTCCTGGGGCCACCGGGACCGGGACCGCGGCGACGTCCGGGGCATCGCGTCCCGCAGGGCGCAAGGCCGAGGAGGCCGCCGACCGGCTGAAGGGCGCCCTGCAGTCCGTGCGCAAGGCGGCCGCGTCCGCCACCGCGCGGGGCACGGGGGCGGCCGGGGCCTCGACGACGTCCGCGTCCACCGGTTCTCCTTCTTCCGGTTCTTCTGGCTCTTCTGGTTCTGCCGGTACTTCCGGTGCCGGGGGACAGCCGCCGCGGGCGCCCGCCAAGGCGTCGCTCACCGATGTGGTGCCGCGCCGGACGCTGGTCATAGTGACCATGGTGGTCGTGCTCGCCGTGCTCGGGACGGTGCTCGCCCTCGCGCTCGGGGACGACGGCGAAAGCAGCGAGGACAACAAGGGCGGCGACAAGGCCGCGTCCGCCGGGGCGACCGGCGGCGGGGGCCAGGGCAAGGGCGAGGACAAGGACTCCGGCAAGGAAGCCGACAAGGGCACCGGCACCGGCGACGACGCGAGCAAGGACCCGGGCAAGGACGCGAGTCCCAGCCCGGACGAGGGCGAGGGGCACGACCCGGGCAAGGACGACGACAAGAAGCCGGGTGACGGCGCCGAGTCGACGTACAAGCACTCCCAGGGCTTCAAGATCGGGCTTCCGAAGGGGTGGAAGTTCCAGTCCACCGGCCGGGCGGGCGCGCGCTTCGGCGGCCCCGACGGGCAGAAGCTGCTGATCGGCTGGACGACCACGCCCAAGGACAACCCGGTCAGCGACTGGAAGAGCCAGGAAAACTACATGGTCCGGCCGCAGTACGACCGGATCCGGATAGAGAAGGTCGGCTTCCGCGGCTGGAACACGGCCGACTGGGAATTCACCTACGTGGACGGCGGGACCAAGTACCGGTCGATAGACCGCGGATTCGTCGTCAACGGCGGCCTGGGCTACGGAATGATGTATACGGCCAAGGCCGACGACTGGGGCAGCGAGAAGCGGCGGGCCGCGTGGCGGACCTTCACCAGGACGTTCGAGCCGAAGTCCTGAGCCCGGGATCTGGCATCCCCTCATTGCGGTTCGCTCACGGCACGTATCGTGAGTGCTTGCGGACCGTACACAGCCGCAACGCGCCGCAAGACGAACGGATTTGACCACCGGGCGGACGGGGAAGGCATCGTGGACGACTACGCGGGACGGGTGCTCGCCGACCGCTACCGCCTGCCGCTGCCGCCCTCCGACGTGTACGAATTCGCCGAGTCGCGCGCCTTTGACACGTACAGCGGGCAGGAAGTCCTCGTCCGGCAGGTGCCGCTGCCCGAGATCGTCGAGGCGGAGGTGCTCGACGAGGACGATCTGCCCGAGGGGTTCCTGCCGCGGGCGGGGGCGGGCGGCCCCGGCGTGCGTCGGTCGGGGACCAGGGCGGCGCGCAGGCCCACGGATCCGGCGGTGCTGCGCGCGATAGAGGCGGCGCAGACCGCCGCCCAGATCCCCGACCATCCACGGCTCGACCAGGTCTTCGACGTGTTCGCGGAGGACGGCTCGCTGTGGATAGTGAGTGAGTTGGTCGCCGCGAGGCCGCTGGCGGCGCTCCTCGCGGACCGGCCGCTGAGTCCGTACCGCGCGGCCGAGGTCGCGGCGGACGTCCTGGCGGCGCTGCGGGTGCTGCACGCGTACGGCTGGGTGCACCGGAACATCACCGCGCGGACCGTGTTGATATGCGATGACGGCCGCGTGATGCTGACGGGCCTCGCGGCGGGCGCGGCCGAGGAAGCGCTCTGCGGGTACGACCCCCGACCGGTCGAGGCCGGGGAGGCGGCGGGCTCTGCGGGGTCGGTCGGCAATGTGGCGGAGTATGCGGAGCACTCAGGGCACTCAGAGCACGCAGGGCACACAGTGCACTCCGAAGACGTGGTGCTCGAGCCCGCGCCGGAGTCGGCGGGGAGCGGTGCGTGGTCCGGGCCCACGGCGGCCGTGACGGCGTATCAAGCGGCTGAGCCCGAACCCGCCCCCGAACCCGCCGGACGGATCTCGGACCCCTATGGCGTGGCGGGCAAGAAGCCCTGGCACGGGGCGGTGCCGCGCAAGGACCCGAGCGAGAGCACGCGCGGGGGATGGGACGACGGCGCGGCCGAAGGCGCCCCTTCGCGCGGGCCCGCCACCGCCCTCGCCGCCGAACGGGCCCGGCACGCGCGCATGGTCGTCGTCGGGGCCGTCACCGAGCGGTGGGCGCCCGAGCAGGCCGGACCCGTGCACGAGAACTGGCAGCTCGCCGCGCCGATCGGCCCCGCCACCGATCTGTGGGCCCTGGGAGCGCTGCTCTTCCGTGCCGTTCAGGGCCACGCGCCGTACCCGGAGGACAGCTCGGCCGAGCTCGTGCAGCTCGTGTGCGCCGAGCCGCCCGCCTTCGCCGAGGAGTGCGGACCCCTGCGGCCGGTGGTCGAGTCGTTACTGCGTCAGGACCCGACCGAGCGGCTCGACTTCGAGGAGGCGAGCGGCTGGCTGCGTTCGCTGGTGCGGTCCGCGCCCGAGCCGGAGGCAGGGGCGCACGTCGTGCCGGTGCCGCCGTACGACGCGGGCCGGCTGCCCGTCGTACGCCGACGGGGCGAGATCGTGCGCAAGCGGCGTGGAGCCGCGGTCACCGGTGCCGCCGGTGCCGCGGGGAAGAGCAGTGAGGGGCACGGTCGGCACAAGCGCGGCAAGGGCAGCGGCGGCAGGACGAAGGGCGGGCCGGGGCACGACGTGCCCGTCGTCTCGCCCCTGCAGGGCCACAGCGGCCCCAGGCCACCCCGCGAGCCGCAGACCCGCGGCCCCGCCCGCCCGCGTTCGCTGGGTCGGCTGCTGCTGATCGCCATCCTGCTCGGTCTCGCCGCGGCGATCGCGTACGCCCTGGTGTTCATGCCCAAGTCCGACGACCGCTCGGGCGACCGCGCGGGGACCGCGGGCGAGGTCAGCTCGGCCCCGGAACCGAGCGACAGCAAGGACGAAGAGAAGGAACCCGACAAGGGCAAGGGCAAGGAGACGGACGAGGGCAAGGGCAAGGCCAAAGACAAGGACAAGCCCGGGAAGAGCCCCAGTTCGCAGCGGCCGCAGAGCTCCGACCCCGAGGTGCCCCGGGGATTCACCGTGCGCAAGGACCCCGAGGGCTTCCACGTCGCCGTGGCGGGAGGCTGGGACCGGCAGCCCAAGAACGGCAGGGGCCAGGTCCGTTACACCCACGGAAGCTTCGAGCTGCTGCTGGTGCCGGGCCGCGACACCACCGACAGCTACGGCAACGACCCCATGAAGTACCAGCGCGAGCACGAGCGCGAGCTGCAGCCGTTCCGCGACTCCTCCTGGGCGACCTCCAGCGGCATGCGCCGCATCGACGTCGGTGGACGGGCCATGGCGGAAGGGCAGTTCACCTGGCAGGACGATGCGGGCAGCGAGGTCTTCGTACGCAATCTCGCGATGGTCGTCGGCGGGAAGTACCACGTGCTCCAGGTGCGGGGACCGGAGGCCGAGCGGGACGAAGTGACACGGCTGTACGAGCAGGCGACGGCCACTTATCGGGTCACCGACTGAGTCGATTCCGACCATCGGGACATGCACGGCATGCGTCACAGTGCGGTCTCCTAAGCCCCCCTGTGGTTCCCTGCACGGCTCCCGCTCCTTAACCTGGCTGTGTCAAGACCATTGCGGGGGAACGTGAATCAGATGCAGGGACTGCTCCTCGCGGGCCGCTACCGACTCGCAGAGTCCATCGGCCGCGGTGGCATGGGACGGGTGTGGCGCGCGCAGGACGAGGTCCTGCACCGGGCCGTGGCCGTCAAGGAGCTGACGGCTGCGCAGTTCGTGCAGGAGGCCGACCGCGCGGTCCTCTTCACGCGTACCCAGACGGAGGCGCGGGCCGCCGCCCGGATCAACCATCCCGCCGTCGTCACCGTGCACGACGTACTCCAGTACGACGACCGCCCCTGGATCGTGATGGAGCTGGTCGAGGGCCGTTCGCTGGCGGACGCGGTCAAGGACGACGAGCGCGTCGAGCCCATCGAGGCCGCCCGCATAGGCCTGTGGACCCTGAAGGCCCTCCGCGCCGCCCACGCGGCCGGAGTCCTGCACCGCGACGTCAAGCCCGGCAACGTACTGCTCGCCGACGACCGGCGGATCCTGCTCACCGACTTCGGGATCGCGGCGATCGAGGGCGACTCCACGGTGACGAGGACCGGGGAAGTCGTCGGCTCCGTCGACTATCTGGCACCCGAGCGCGTGAGCGGCAGCAACCCCGGCCCCGCGTCCGACCTGTGGGCGCTCGGCGCCACGCTGTACACGGCCGTCGAGGGCATCTCGCCCTTCCGGCGCACGTCGCCGATCGGCACCATGCAGGCCGTGGTCACGGAGGAGCCCGAGCCGCCCCGGCACGCGGGCGTCCTCGGCCCGGTCATCAGCGCGCTGCTGCGCAAGGATCCGGCGACCCGGCCGACCGCCGAAGAGGCCGAACACATGCTGGCCGAGGCGGCGGAGGGGCGGCGCCCGCAGGGAGCGCAGGCGTACGTGCCGACGCAGGTGCACCCGGCCTCCGGCGCGCACACGGCCGTGCAGGGGCAGCCCTCGTCGGGCTACCCCGCCGCGGTCTACCCGTCCTCGTCGTACACGCAGAGCGGCAGCCAGAGCCCCAGCCAGGGCTACAACCACAGCCAGGGCCACGGTCAGACCCACACGCCCCCCACGCCCCACGCGGCTCCCCACCCGACGCCGCACTCCTCCACCCCCGTCCGCGGCACCCCGACCGACGCCGCCGCCTACACCGTCACCGTCGGGCCCCAGGCGCGCGAGCGCCGTCGGTGGCCCGCGATCGTCGCCCTCGTCGTCGCGGCCGCGCTGCTCGGCGGCGGTGGCGTCTTCGGCTATCTGCACTTCGCGGATGACACCCAGAGCCAGTCGCAGAACGGCTCGGACGACGGGCCCGCCAAGGGCGTGAGCGGCATCCCCGACGACTGGGAACGGGTGCCCGACCCCGACGGGTTCAGCCTCATGCTGCCCAAGGGATGGAAGCGCGAGGCGGACGGCAACCAGGTCGACTACACCCCCGACGGGGGGCGTCGTTTCCTGCGCATCGCCGTCGACAGGAACCCGCAGTTCGAGAGCACCTACATGCACCAGTTGGCGCTGGAGAAGAACCTGCGGGTCAAGCTGCCCCAGTACAAGCGGCTCGAGCTGAACTCCAACACGTTCCGCGACCAGCCGGGCGCCCTCTGGGACTTCAGCTGGAGTGCAGGTGCGAACGACACGACGGCGGGACCGCGCCGCGCCATCTCTCAGTCGTATCTCGGCACTGATGGCGTGGAGTACGTGCTCTACATGTCGGCCCCGGCAAAGGGCTGGGACACCACCAGAGAACAGTTTGACGCGATGCTCCGTGGATGGCGGGAGAAGTGAGCGCACCCGCCCGCTCCTGACGCTCCCTGGGGAGCCTGGTGACAGCGGCCGGAACCGGCCCGCGGCGTGCGCAGAACCGATTCCGTTCGCACACGTGTGGGGCATGATGGCCGCATGGGGAGCCTGGGAGACCGCGCCGGTGAGGCAGGTGGAGGCAACGCCCGGGTGATCGCGGGCCGTTACCGCCTGGAGGCGCCGCTCGGCCGGGGCGGCATGGGGGTCGTGTGGCGCGCCACCGATCTGCTCCTCGGCCGCCGGGTGGCCGTCAAGGAACTCGTGCGCGACGAGACCCTCTCCGATGCCGAGGCGGAGCAGCAGCGCGAGCGGACCCTGCGCGAGGCGCGGGCCGTGGCGCAGTTGCGGCATCCGCACGTCATCGTCGTCCATGACGTCGTGGTGCAGGACGAGCAGCCGTACATCGTCATGGAGTTGATCGACGGCGGCTCGCTGGCCGGGCGGATCGCGCGGGGCGGGCCGCTGGACGCGCATGCCGTGGCGCGGATGGGCATCGACCTGCTCGGTGCCCTGAGCACCGCGCACGAGGCGGGCATCCTGCACCGTGACCTCAAGCCCGCCAACGTGCTCCTGGAGCGGGCGACCGACCGTGTCGTGCTCACCGACTTCGGCATCGCGCAGCTCACGGGCGCGACGACGCTCACGGAGGTCGGGTCGTTCGTGGGCTCGCCCGAGTACACCGCGCCGGAGCGGATGGCGGGGGAGCGGACGGGGCCCGAGTCCGATCTGTGGTCGCTGGGCGCGTTGCTGGTCACCGCGCTGGCCGGGGAGTCGCCGTTCCGCCGCGACTCCATCGGCGGTGTCCTGCACGCGGTCGTCATCGACGAGATCCGGCCACCCGCGTCCGTCGACCCGCTGCTGCCCGTGGTGCTCGGCCTCCTCGACCGCGATCCGGCGCGGCGGCTCGGCGCGGCGGAGGCGGAGGGGCTGCTGCGGGTGTACGTCGAGACGGGGCGGATGCCCGCGGTGGTGCGGGAGAGACCGGGGCCCGGGTCGCCGGGGCGGGGGCTGCCCGGACTGCCGGGGTTTCCGGGCCGGACGGGCCGGGGCGCCCCCACGGCGGCCGAGCGGGAGCTCCTCGCCGCGCAGGCCGCCGCGGGGCTCGTGCGGCCGGAGAAGCACGGCAGGACCTTCATGATCGCCGCGGCGCTGGTGGCCGCCCTCGCGGGTGCGGGAGTCTCCGCGGCGCTCCTGTTGAGCAGGGGCGGCGACGGCGGTGGCACACCGGCCCCCTCGTCCGCCACGTCGGCGCACGGCTCACCGACGCCGACGGTCACCGTGACGAGCCGCACGCCGACGCCGTCGTCGCCCGAGGCGCCCCAGGGCTACCGCATCGCGAAGGACCCCAAGGGCTTCGCGCTCGCCGTCCCCGAAGGGTTCCGGCGCCGGGTGGACGGCCCCCGCGTCTTCTACGCCTCGCCCGACGGCACGTACCGCATCGGCATAGAGGAAACGGCGGCCGGACCGGGCGGCCCGCTCGCGGCGCAGCGCCGCGCCGACGCGAACGGCCCGCGCGACCAGGCCGGTTACCGCGACAGCAGGGTCACCGAGACCACGCGCAACGGCAGACCGGCCGCCCAGCGGGAGTTCTCCCGGGACGGGACCGGCGGCGAGAAGGGCGGCCGCCGCACCTTCGACCTGTGCTGGGAGGAGCACGGCCGGATGCTCGACGTGTGGGTCTCGGGGCCGGTCGGGGAGGCGTCGCAGGCGCGGCGGTACTTCGACGCGGCGGTCGACACGTTCGTACGTCGATGACGCCTGGGCACGTGCATCACCCCGGTCACAATGCAGGGCCTGGCTGGAATCCGAGGTGCCCGGCAAGGTAGGCATGTCGTCATGAGTAATGACGGGGGAGCCTCCTACGGGCCGTACGAACCCACCAGTTTCGGCCTTCAGCCACCACAACAGCCGGGCGTACCGGGACAATCCGGCCCGAGCGGTGGGGCCCACCCCGACAACCCCTATGCGCAGCCGCAGGCCCAGCCCACCCAGGCCGTGCCGAACCAGTCGCCGAACCAGTCGCCGAACCAGTCGCCGAACCAGTCGCCGAACCAGCCGCCGAACCAGTCGCCCGAGCCCGAGCCGGGCGCGGGCCGACTGGTCGCGAACCGCTACCGGCTGCTCGCCAAGCTCGGCCACGGCGGCATGGGCACGGTGTGGCGCGCCAAGGACGAGACGGTGGACCGGGAGGTCGCCGTGAAGGAGCCGCGCCTCCCCGACCACCTGCCGGAGCGCGAGCGGGCCAACGCCTTCGAGCGGATGCGCCGCGAGGCGCGCGCCGCCGCCCGCCTGGACCACCCGGCCGTGGTCAACGTCCATGACGTGGCGGTCGAGGACGGTCAGCCGTGGATCGTGATGGAGCTCGTCCAGGGCCGTTCCCTGGGCGCCGCGCTCCAGGAGGGCACGCTCGGCGCCCGCGAGGCCGCGCGGGTCGGGCTCGACGTTCTGAACGCCCTCGACGCCGCGCACCAGGCGGGCATCCTGCACCGCGACGTGAAGCCGGACAACGTGATGCTCGGCAGGCACGACCGCGTCGTCCTCACCGACTTCGGCATCGCCCAGATCGAGGGCGAGACGAATCTGACGGACACCGGCGGTTTCGTCGGTTCGCCCGAGTTCATCGCGCCGGAGCGGGTGCTCGGCCAGCGGCCAGGACCCGCGTCCGACCTCTGGTCGCTCGGAGTCGTCCTGTACGCGGCGACCGAGGGCGTCTCGCCGTTCCGCCGCACCAACACCCCCGCGACGCTCCAGTCCGTCCTGAACGCGACGCCCGCCGCGCCCGCGTCCGCCTCGGGCCCGCTCGCCGAGGCGATCAACCGGCTGCTGGCCAAGGACCCCGCCCAGCGCCCGAACGCCGCGCAGGTCCGCGTACTCCTGGAGGAGGCGGCCAGGCCCCCGCAGCCCGCGCCGACGCAGCACGTCACCGTCGCGGCCGTCGACGGCCAGGAGCGCGGCAAGGGGATCTTCCTGAGCCGCAAGGCGCTGGCCGCCGTCGCCGGTGTGGTCGTCGTGGCCGTGGCCGCGGGCGTGCTCGTGGCGCTGAACCCCTTCGGGGGCTCGGACGCGGCGGGCTGGGAGAAGCACGCTTCGAAGGAGCTCGCGGCGACCGTCGCCGTGCCCGAGGGCTACAAGAAGTCCGAGGACGACAACAAGACCCCTGAGACGCACTGGGTCCAGTACACCGACCCGAGCGGCAGCGTCTGGATCAACCTCTCCCTGGACAAGAAGTCCGAGGACGACAGCGGCAAGATCGCCGAGACCGCCGCCGCGGAGATGTGGGACGACAACGCCGACTTCAAGCAGTCCGGCAACTACGAACTGGGCATGGCCTCCGAACCCGCGCCCAAGAGCGACGGCAAGGAGACGACGTTCAAGGATCGCAAGGCCGCGGAGAACACCGTCGTCTACGCCTCAAGCGACAGCCAGAACCCGCTTCCGCGCGAGCTCCGGGTCCTCTACTACAAGACCAAGTCCGGCGACATGTACAAGCTGACGATCGGGTACCCCGGCAAGGGCGACTTCACCGAGCGGGGCCGTGAGGTGGCCGAGACCGCGATCGCCGACCTGGAGCTCGACAAACTTTGATGAGGGATCGGTAACGCCCTGATCAGCGGCTTTGTCGCCAGCAATCACTGGCGTCGTGTGCGCATGTCGTGAACCCCCGTTACCGATGGGTACCCAAAACCCTGACGTAGGCCTACTCTCACGAGCATGACGGACTCGCAGGCCACCGCAGCGCCCCTCGGAACGAACCCGACCGCCCCGGCCCCCGAAGGCGCGCGCACCGCCGCCGACGTGGTCACGCCCGAGCTGATCGCCCAGCTCACCCGTGACGTCATCGGGTCGGGACGGACGGCCAACCACTCGCCGCTCACCGGCGAGAAGCTGGCCGACCTGCCCGAGTCCACCCCCGAGGACGTGGCCACCGCCTTCCAGCGGGCCCGCACCGCCCAGATCGCCTGGGCCAGGACCCCCGTGAAGCAGCGCGCCGCCGTCCTGCTGCGCTTCCACGACCTGGTGCTGCAGCGCCAGGCCGAGGTCCTCGACCTGATCCAGCTGGAGACCGGCAAGGCCCGTCTGCACGCGCACGAGGAGGTCCAGGCCGTCGTGGTCGCCGCCAGGCACTACGGCCGCAGGGCCCCCGCGTACCTGGGCCCGAAGCGGCACACCGGCGTCGTCCCGGTCCTCACCAAGGTCACCGAGAACCGTCAGCCGCGCGGCGTCGTCGGGCAGATCGCCCCGTGGAACTACCCGTTGGAGCTCTCCGTCGGCGACGCGCTGCCCGCCCTCGTCGCGGGCAACGCCCTCGTGATGAAGCCCGACACGGCCACCTGTCTGACCGCGCTGTGGGCCCGCGACCTGATCATCGAGGCGGGCCTGCCCGCGGAGGTCTTCCAGGTCGTCCTCGGCGAGGGCCCGGTCGTCGGCCCCGAGGTCGTCAAGCACGCCGACTACGTCTCCTTCACCGGCTCCACCCGCACCGGCCGCGAGGTCGCGCAGGGGGCGGCCGCCCGCCTGGTCGGCGTCTCGCTCGAACTCGGCGGCAAGAACGCCATGCTGGTGCTGCACGACGCCGACATCGACAAGGCCGCGTCGGGCGCGGTGCGCGCCTGCTTCTCCTCCGCCGGTCAGCTGTGCATCTCCATCGAGCGGCTGTACGTCCACGAGTCGATCGCGGACGAGTTCGTGGCGCGCTTCGCGGAGCGCACCAAGGCGATGCGGCTCGGCAAGTCCCTCGCGTACGGCGCCGACATGGGCTCCCTCGTCGGCGAGCGGCAGCTGGAGACCGTGACCCGGCACGTCGAGGAGGCCGTCGCCAAGGGCGCCACGCTCGTCGCGGGCGGCGCGGCGCGCCCCGACATCGGCCCGTACTTCTTCGAGCCGACGATCCTGGACGGCGTCGAGGCGCCGATGGCCGTCTGCAACGAGGAGACCTTCGGCCCGGTCGTCTCCATCTACCGCTTCACGGACGAGAACGAGGCGGTCGAGCTCGCCAACGGCACGCCGTACGGCCTGAACTCCTCGGTCTGGACGAAGGACGGCGGCCGCGGCCGCAAGGTCGCCGCCCGGCTGCGCACCGGCACGGTCAACGTCAACGAGGGCTTCGCGCCCGCCTACGGCAGCGTGCAGTCGCCGATGGGCGGCATGAAGGACTCCGGCCTCGGCCGACGGCACGGCTCCGAGGGAATCCTCAAGTACACCGAGGCGCAGACCGTCGCCACCCAGCGGGTCATGCCGCTGGCGCCGTCGTTCGGCCTTGACGACGAGAAGTACGCGGCGTTCATGAGCACCAGCCTGAAGGTCATGAAGGCGCTTCGCCTGCGCTAGTGCGTTAGTTCTCAACGAGGAGAGTCAATGTCACAGGAGAGCTCTGCCCGGAACCGGGCGGGCGACGACGCTTCGTACGACCATGACGAGCACGGACATGACGAGCACGGCCATGACGCGTATGACCATGACGAGTACGACTACGACTACGACGTCGTTGTCATCGGCAGCGGCTTCGGCGGCTCGGTGTCCGCGCTGCGCCTGACGGAGAAGGGCTACCGCGTCGGCGTCCTTGAGGCGGGCCGACGCTTCACGCGCGCGACGCTGCCCAAGAACTCCTGGGACCTGAAGAACTACTTGTGGGCCCCGGCGCTCGGCCTGTTCGGCATCCAGCGCATCCACCTGCTCGGCAACGTGATGGTCCTCGCGGGCGCCGGGGTCGGCGGCGGCTCGCTGAACTACGCCAACACCCTCTACGTGCCGCCCGAGCCGTTCTTCAAGGACGCGCAGTGGAAGGACATCACGGATTGGCAGGACGAGCTGCACCCCTACTACGAGCAGGCCAAGCGCATGCTCGGGGTGCGGCTCAATCCGACGATGACGCCGTCGGACGTCCATCTGAAGGCCACCGCCCAGACGATGGGGGTCGGCGACAGCTTCCACATGGCGCCCGTCGGCGTCTTCTTCGGCGACGAGAAGGACGCGGACGGTACGTCGACGTCCCGGCCCGGCGCCGAGGTGCCCGACCCCTACTTCGGCGGCGCGGGCCCGTCCCGCAGGGCCTGCACCGAGTGCGGCGAGTGCATGACCGGCTGTCGGCACGGCGCGAAGAACACCCTGAACGAGAACTACCTGTACCTGGCGGAGAAGGCCGGTGCGGTCGTCCACCCGATGACGTCGGTCGTCGCCGTCACCGAGGACTCCCGGGGCGGCTTCGCCGTCGCGACCCTGCCGACCGACGACAAGCGCAAGGGCAAGGGGCGCACCTTCAAGGCCCGCAAGGTCGTCGTCGCCGCCGGTACGTACGGCACGCAGACGCTCCTGCACCGCATGAAGGACACCGGCCTGCTGCCGCAGATCTCCGAGCGGCTCGGCACCCTCACCCGCACCAACTCCGAAGCGCTGGTGGGCGCCCAGACCACCGACCGCCGCTACCGCAAGCGGCACGGGGCCGAGAAGGCCGACTTCACCAAGGGCGTCGCGATCACCTCGTCGATCCACCCGAACGACAACACCCACATCGAGCCCGTCCGCTACGGCAAGAAGTCCAACGCCATGGGCGGCCTGACGGTGCTCCAGGTCCCGTACAGCGTGCAGGGCGGCAAGGCGCGGGTCGCGGGCTGGCTCGGCAACGTGGCACGCCACCCGTGGCTGACGGTCCGCTCGCTCTCCAACCGGCGCTGGTCGGAGCGGACCATCATCGGTCTGGTCATGCAGTCGCTCGACAACTCCCTGACCACGTACCGCAAGGAGAAGGGCGTCGGGAAGGGGCTGCTCACCGCCCGGCAGGGCCACGGCGCACCCAACCCCGAACAGATCCACGAGGCCACTCGCGCGGCGACGATCCTCTCCGACGAGATCAACGGGTTCCCGGGCTCGAACGTCGGCGAGCTCATGGGCACCCCGCTGACCGCGCACTTCCTCGGCGGCTGCCCGATCGGCGACTCCGCGCACACGGGCGTCATCGACCCCTACCACCGGCTCTACGGCCACCCCGGCATCTCGGTCGTCGACGGCGCCGCAGTCTCCGCGAACCTGGGCGTGAACCCGTCCCTGACGATCACCGCGCAGGCCGAGCGCGCCATGTCGTTCTGGCCCAACAAGGGCGCTGAGGACCCGCGTCCGGCGCAGGGCAGGGAGTACGTGCGGCTCGCCCCCGTCGAGCCGAAGACCCCCGCGGTCCCCGCGGACGCCTTCGGCGCGCTGAAGCTGCCGTTCCTCGGGATGCCTGCGGTGCCGCCCAAGAAGTGAGTCCGGTCCGCCCCGGACACACGTAAGGACCTGCGCCCCCCTCCGAGCGCAGGTCCTTCCGCGTGATCAGGTGCCGTCCGTCAGCCGCTCGGGGCGGCCCGGACGGCTCGGTGCCGGCTCAGACGGTGCCGTCGGCCTTGCGGCGACGCACGGCGAACACGACGCCCGCACCGGCGACGACGGCGATGCCGCCGACGATGCCGACGGTCGGCAGCATCGAGCTGGAGCCGGTCTCGGCGAGGTTGCCGGTGACCGGGGCCGGGGTCGGGGACTCCTCGGCGCTGCCCTGCGGCTGCGGCTCCGAACCGGCCTGCGCGGTCTTGGACGGCTTCGGCTTGGGCGTGGGCGACGTGTCGCCACCGGCCTTGACGATGGTGAGCGGCCGGTACTCGGACGACGTGTGCGTGCAGTCCTGCTCGGAGTCGACGTAGCTGCCGAGACCTTCCACGTACCCGTCCACGGCCGGAGCCTTGGCGCTGACCTTGGCCCGCAGCTTGATGACGGCCTTGTCCTCGGCGTCCAGATCGACGGTGCCGTAGGCGAGCCCCTCGCCGCGCGGGCTCTCGACCTTCGTCCACTCATCGGTCTCCGGGTCGAGGAACTGCACCTCGGTGAAGTACCGCAGCCCGTCCTTCTTCTCCGGGTCGTCGCCGAGGTTGTTCACGAACGCCGTCCAGTCCACCTCGCCCAGCGGCTCGTCGGTGGGGTTGGCGGCGTTCAGCTTGAACTGGTGCCAGCCGCTGCCCGCGACGATCTTCTTGGGCAGTCCGACGAGGTCGACCTCGAGTACGGATTCGTCGTCCGTGTCGCCGTCGTCGGACGGGCACATCTCGGGCTCTTCCTCGGCGTCCTCGTCCGGGACCGGCGGGAGCTCGTCCTCCAGGTCCTTCCCGGGCGCCGGGGGTACCTGGGGCCGGGTCGGCTTGTCGGCCGGCTTGGGCGTCTTGGGCGTCTCGGGCGTTTCCACGGGAGGCGTCACGGGCGGGGTCACCGGCGGGGTCGGCGTCACGGGCGCCGTCGGGGTTCCCGAGGACGGGGCGGGCGGCGTGGGCGTGTCCTCGGTCGCTGAAGCAGCCGGGGCCGAGAGCAGCGCGATCGGGGCTATGACAGCCGTAGCGGCCGCGGCAGCCATGGCACGACGAAGCTTCATGAAGACCTCAGAAGTCCGGTGCACTGCCGGGTCGGCAGCGCGGAGGTGGAGGCCTCCGCGGTGGGGACGCGGGTGTGGCCGTTGTTACTGCATGCATGACCTGCGATCCCTGTGAATGGTTGTCCTCGATTTCACAGAATTCTTATGTGGCGTGGCTCACAGCGTCGGTGGGGTGCGGGTGGGACTTGTGCTGCCGTGAGGGGGTGCCGTAGAACTTCCCCCGCCCAAAGGGCACATGAGTTCGGGGAAACCCGCGGAAATCTGGGGAAATCCGGGGATTGGGGAGGGACAGCGTGGCCATACCCGACGAGGTGTGGGAGAGATTCGAGAACGACAGCGAGCGGGAGATCCGTTCGTCCGCGCCGAAGGAGCCGTCCGCACGGGCGCGCATGGTGGCCGAGCGGCTGCGGCGCCTGGACGAGGAGGCCGCGCGTCGACGGGTCGAGGAGGCGGGGCGGTTCCGCCGCAGGCGCGCGAAGCGCGAGGCCGAGTCCGAGCGGTGGCGTCCGGACGAGTGGCGGTCGGCGCCGACGGGCTCGACGGGGGCCCGCGGCGGGCGGTCCGAGCGCAGCCGCCGGGTGTGGAGCGTGGTGATCGTCATCGGCGGCATGGCTCTCGCGATTGCCCTGCTCAGCCCGTTCCGCTTCTGGATGTGGGGCTGGTGAGACCGCGGGGAACCAGATCCGATCTTCCTCCGTCGTAGCTGGCGTAGTCCTGATTCCAGTTCTGATTCCAGTCCTGGTTCCAGGTGCAGGACAGCAAGCCGGTGGGGGAAACAGAACGTGAAGTCAGCTGTGTCGCGGGTCGTGGCGGTCGTCTCGGTCGTGGTCGCGCTCGGAGCGAGTGCGGGCTGCGGCGGGAGTGGGAGTGACGGCGGCGACGGCGATGCCCGGAAGTCCGCGAAGCCGGGCGCGAGTGCGGGCCCCTCGAAGCTGGAGAAGGCGGCCCTCACTGCGGCGGACGTGAAGGGCTACAAGGTCGAGGAGCCGGACGAGTCCGAGGCGGGGGCGGGCTCGGGGAAGCCGTCCCGCGCGGAGTGCGGCCCGCTCGCGGCGATGCTCGGCGGGGGCGGTTCCGGCACAGGCGACGTCGCTCCGGACAAGGCGAAATCCCACGTCGGCCGCCTCCTGACCGCCGCCGACGGCAAGGACTCCACGACGACCGACGTCGGTCTTTCCTCGTACGCCGGGACCGATGCCAAGCAGGCGATGGCGGATCTGCGCGCGGCGCTGCGGTCGAAGAAGTGCGCCGCCTTCCGGGCCGGAGAGCAGCGTTACCTCGGCGCCCGGTCGCTGGCCGCGCCGGACAAGGGCGACGAGGCCGTCTCGTACAAGATCGCCCACCGCAGGGGCGAGTACGTGACACGGGAGAGCGTCACGGTCGTGCGCAGCGGCTCGACGCTCGCCGTCTTCGGTGCGTCGAACATGTACGACCCCGAAGGCGTCCAGCGCGACAAGGACGCCGAGAAGGACGGCATGGGAGGCAGTGGAACGCCCACGGCGGACCAGGACCCGAAGGTGGACCCCAAGATCGTCGACGCCCAGCTCGACAAGGTCTAGGGCTCCTCCGGCGGATCTCCGCCGCGCACCGTACAACCTTTTCGGCGGTTTCCGATCGTTACGAAAAACGCTGGTCAGAGACGTGTGCTTGCCGCTTTCATGTCGCCTCGGCGCGGGCCGTCGCCCGTGCCGTGAGACTGAAGGTAGGAAACGTGAAGTCATCTGTGTCTCGGGCCGTCGTGGCCGCGTCCGTCATGGTCGCGCTGGGCCTGACCGCAGCGTGTGGCGGCGACAGCGACAGCGGCGACAGTGGCAAGAGCGGCAGTAGTGGCAGCAGCGGCAACAGCCGTGACAGCCGTGACAGCCGTGACAGCGACAAGAAGTCGTCGCAGAAGCCTGCCCCGGCCGAGAAGAAGTCGACCGCGCTGACCGCCGCCGACCTGGAGAAGGCGGTGCTCGCCAAGGGCGACCTCAAGGGCCACAAGGTCGAGAAGCTGTCCGCGGCGGACATGCCCTCGCAGACCGTGCCCGCCGACCCGGCCGCCTGCCAGCCGTTCGCCGACATGTTCATGTTCGCGTCCCAGCCCGCGGCGACGTCCCGGGTCGGCCGGACCCTGACCGGCCCCGACGAGCTGGACGCCACCGTCATCTCGCTCGCGCTGCTCGCGTACGAGCAGGCCGACGCGGAGCAGGTCATGGACGACCTGCGGACGGCCACGAAGAAGTGCACGGCCTACGAGCACGCGGACTCGAAGTACCGCGATGTCGCCGCCCTGACCGCGCCGAAGGCGGGCGACGACGCCGTCTCGTACAAGGTCGTGGGTGTCATCGAGGGCCAGAAGACGCCGATGAGCTTCACCGTCGTCCGCAG
Source organism: Streptomyces sp. NPDC004732 (assembly GCF_040609235.1). Lineage (NCBI taxonomy): Bacteria > Bacillati > Actinomycetota > Actinomycetes > Kitasatosporales > Streptomycetaceae > Streptomyces > Streptomyces sp. NPDC004732. The sequence goes on along the minus strand of NZ_JBEXJR010000002.1, from coordinate 621,091 downwards.
CGGTTCGACGCTCGCGGCCTTCTACTCGATCAACCTGCTGGAGCCGAAGAAGTTCGGTGTGCCGACCGAGGTCGTCGAGGCGCAGGTGAACAAGGTGCAGGACCTGTAGCCGGGCCTGCCGGGCTGCCGGGCTGCCGGGCTGCCGGGCTGTTGGGCCGCCGGGCCGTCGGGCGGCCGGGGCGGGAAAGAGCGAAGGGCCCCGCGGGACGGATCCGCGGGGCCCTTCGCTGTCAGCACCGACGTCAGGGCCGCGTCAGTGCCTCGAGGGCGGCGCCAGGGGGGCGTGCGCCGCTTTGGCTCGGGTGCCGGTGGCCGACCCGGCGCACGGGGGGCGCTCGCGTGGTATCGACCAATGGCAATGAAGTTGTGGACGGGAGGATTCGCTGCCCGCCCGTCTAGGCATGGTGCTCGATGTGTTGTTGGCTGCGCAACCGTTTCGGCCACATCTGGCGGGGAAGAGGCCGGGGACTCGGCCGGGTTCCGGGACGGAGGCCGGCCGGCTCCGGGCGTCCCCGAAGCCGACCGTTCTCTTGGGTGACCGGGCTGCTGTCCCCTGCCGTCCGGTCACGTCACTGGAGCGAGGTCCCACGGCGCAAGGAGCAATCCTTGCGCCTCATCGCTCCAGCGGAGCCACGCGTGGTTCTTGCGGGCCCGCACCTGGCTGACACGGACATCGGGACCAACGAAGCCCCTCCGGGACCGGTCACGCGCCGTACGGGTGAGAGCGGATCCGAACTCAGGTCCGCACCCCCCGGAACTCAGCTCCGCACCCCTCGGAACTCAGGTCCGCCCCCCCCGAAACTCAGCTCCGCACCCCTCAGACGCGGCCCCGGCACAGCTCCAGGAGCGTCATCGCGAGCGCCGTGCCGGGCTTGCCGAGCGCGTCCCTGTAGTGGCCGAGAACCTCCATCTCGCGGGAGAGGTTCACGCGGCGGCCGCCGGACGTGATGCGCGCCTCCTGGATGACGGCCGAGACGGCCATCCGTTCCTGGACGAGGCCGATGATCCGGTCGTCGAGCGCGTCGATGCGCTCCCGGGCGTTCTCGATCACGTCCACGGCCTCGGGGGTGCGGGCGCCGGTCTTGTCGGCGGCGGTGACGGCGGACGCGGTGGTGGTGCCTGCGGTGGTGGTGCCTGCGGTGGTGGTGGCGTTCATCTGGGGGCTCCTTCGTCGGAAGAGGTGCCCCGGATCGGCAGGACCCGCGTACGACAGAGCGCCCCGGGCCTTGTCGGCCCGGGGCGCCCGGTAAGTCGCTTGTCGGTGGGATCAAGCAGCTCGACCATGGCAGCCGGCAGGCCGGTTGCCATAGGTAAAGAGGAAGCTGAGGTGCTTGGTCACGGGCTCAGTATGCCCCCACGCGCGCGTCCTGGGTCAATCGGGATCCCGTACGGCTCGGATACTGAGACGGCCGCTGAGATGCCCACGGTGATGTGACGCCCCTGCGGCGGGGCCCCGTCGGAAGCGACGAAGGGGTCACGCCGGGCCCGTTAGAATTGACAAACACAGACCCCCTGCTCACGCACGAGCCTCTGCTCACGCACCGCTCAAGCTCAACGCCGGAAGGCCGCCGCCGTGCCATCAGCGTCCCCCGCTGCCGCCGCTCCCGACACCGTTCTGGTCGTCGACTTCGGAGCGCAGTACGCCCAGCTCATCGCCCGTCGCGTCCGTGAGGCCCGCGTCTACAGCGAGATCGTGCCGAGCACGATGCCCGTCTCCGAGATGCTCGCGAAGAAGCCCGCGGCGATCATCCTGTCCGGCGGCCCCTCGTCGGTGTACGCGGAGCACGCGCCCACCGTCGACCGCCAGCTCTTCGAGGCCGGTGTCCCCGTCTTCGGCATGTGCTACGGCTTCCAGCTGATGGCGATCACCCTCGGCGGCACCGTCGACAACACGGGCGCCCGTGAGTACGGCCGGACGCCCCTGCACGTCTCCAAGGCCGGATCCACCCTCTTCGAGGGCACCCCCGCCGAGCAGCCCGTGTGGATGTCGCACGGCGACGCGTGCAGCGCGGCGCCGGAGGGCTTCTCGGTCACCGCGTCCACGGACGTCGTGCCGGTCGCGGCCTTCGAGAACGACGAGAAGAAGCTGTACGGCGTGCAGTACCACCCCGAGGTGATGCACTCCACGCACGGCCAGCAGGTCCTGGAGCACTTCCTCTACCGCGGCGCCGGTCTCAAGCCGGACTGGACGACCGACAACGTCATCGACGAGCAGGTCGCCGCGATCCGCGAGCAGGTCGGCACCAAGCGCGCCATCTGCGGCCTGTCCGGCGGCGTGGACTCCGCCGTGGCCGCGGCCCTCGTACAGAAGGCCATCGGCTCGCAGCTGACCTGCGTGTACGTCGACCACGGCCTGATGCGCAAGGGCGAGACCGAGCAGGTCGAGAAGGACTTCGTCGCCGCGACCGGCGCGAACCTGAAGGTCGTCGACGCGAGCGAGCGCTTCCTGGACGCGCTGGCCGGGGTCTCCGACCCGGAGACCAAGCGCAAGATCATCGGGCGTGAGTTCATCCGCGTCTTCGAGCAGGCGCAGCTGGAGATCCTCCAGGAGGACGGCCCGGAGGTCGCCTTCCTCGTGCAGGGCACGCTCTACCCCGACGTCGTCGAGTCCGGCGGCGGCACCGGCACGGCGAACATCAAGTCGCACCACAACGTCGGCGGCCTGCCCGACGACATCGAGTTCGAGCTCATCGAGCCGCTGCGCAAGCTGTTCAAGGACGAGGTCCGCATGGTCGGCGCCGAGCTCGGCCTGCCGGACGAGATCGTCCAGCGCCAGCCCTTCCCGGGCCCCGGCCTGGGCATCCGCATCGTCGGCGAGGTCACCAAGGACCGCCTCGACCTGCTGCGCGAGGCCGACGCCATCGCCCGTGAGGAGCTGACGGCGGCCGGTCTCGACCGGGAGATCTGGCAGTGCCCGGTCGTGCTGCTCGCGGACGTCCGCAGCGTCGGCGTCCAGGGCGACGGCCGTACCTACGGCCACCCGATCGTCCTGCGCCCCGTCTCCTCCGAGGACGCCATGACGGCCGACTGGACCCGCATGCCGTACGACGTCCTCGCGAAGATCTCGACGCGCATCACGAACGAGGTCGCCGACGTGAACCGCGTCGTGCTCGACGTGACGTCGAAGCCGCCGGGGACCATCGAGTGGGAGTGACCCCCACGGTCCTCCCCGCAGCTTGCTGAGCGCCGGTGCCGCCTCCTCGTCCCCGTGACGGAGGGGCGGCACCGGCGTTCTCACGTCCGCCGCGTGGTGCGCACCCCGGCGCCCGGCTTCCACAACTGCACCACCAGATACCGCTCGTCCTCGATGAACGTGCGCACGACCTCCGTCAGCTCGGTGCGGAAGAGGTGGAACGCGTCCGGGTCCGGCGGGTCCACCTCTTCCGTGTAGCGCGCGACCGTCTCCGGATCCCGCACCTCGATCGCGCGGCCCGCGACACGGACGTCGCCGCCCGCCATCTCCGTGCCGGGGCCCGGGTTCGCCTGCAGCACGAAGCGTGGATCGCGGCGCAGGTCGAGCGCCTTGAGGGAGTTCGGCATCATGCCGAGCCACAGCTCCCCGTTCAGGAAGCGGACCTCCATCCCCGTGGTGCGCGGCGACCCGTCCTTGCGCAGGGTCGCGAGGACGTGATGGGTGAACGCGCCGAAGCGCTTCTCGACGGTCGCGGCAAGGTCCGGCTCTGCTGTGGCGAAGGCTTCCCAGTGGAACGTCATACGTCGAGTCTGTCGCCGATACCCGACACCTCCTGTCGCCTTTCATCGCACCGTTGATCGTGCCGCGCCTCTGTCCTCCTGTGCTTCCCACCGGTAACTTCCGCCCCGTACAGCCATGGATGGAGGACACATGCAGGCGCCCACACCGATACCCGTCGAGCGGTTGCAGTTCGCGATGCCGCCCGTCCACGAATCCGTGGCGGACGAACGAAGGCACCGCAAGGAGCGGCTCGCCGGCGCACTGCGGATCTTCGGCAGGCTCGGGTACGAGGACGGGGTCTCCGGCCACATCACCGCACGCGATCCGGAGCACACCGACTGCTTCTGGGTGAACCCCTTCGGGATGCCCTTCAAGCACGTCACCGTCGGCGACCTCGTCCTCGCCAACGCCGAGGGGCAGGTCGTCGAGGGGCGCCACCACGTCAACCAGGCCGCGTTCACCGTCCACGCCCAGGCGCACCTGGCGCGGCCCGACGTCGTCGCCGTCGCACACTGCCACTCGCTGCACGGCCGCGCGCTCTCCACACTCGGCGAACTCCTGGACCCGATCACCCAGGAGGCCTGCGCCTTCTACGAGAGCCACGCCCTGTACGACGGCTATACCGGCGTCGTCGTCGACGCCGAGGAGGGGCGCAGGATCGCGTCCGCGCTCGGCGGCCACAAGGCGGTCGTCCTGCGCAACCACGGCCTGCTCACCGTCGGGGACTCCGTCGACGCCGCCGCCTGGTGGTTCATCTCCATGGAACGCTCCTGCCAGGTCCAGCTCAGCGCGCGGGCGGCGGGGCGACCCGTGCTGATCGGCCACAAGCAGGCGGTGCAGACCCGTGAGCAACTCGGCAGCGATCTGGTCGCGTGGATCAACTACCAGTCCCTGTGGCAGGACATCAGCCGCAGCGAACCGGATCTGCTGGCCTGACCTCGACGTCAACGCCGGGCCGGGCCTTTCACCCCCGCTGACCTGACCCCGGGCATTCGTTCGCCTTTCAGTACGGCACAATTCCCCTCCTCTGCAAGGAAGTTCGCGGGAAGCCCCAGGGGCTTCGAGGGTGGGGAAGGCGGCGTACGCGGTGGCGGTGCAGGAGGCGGGGCAGGGCGTGCACGGGGGCGGTTGCACGTGCGGCGGCTGCCCGCACGGGGCGCGTGAAGGGCACCGGCGTGCCGTGGCCGCGTTCCTCGCCCAGCGCGACGGGTTCGCGGCGGGGGAGGGGCTGCCCGCGGCCGTCGCGCACTCGGCGGGCGCCTCCAGACAGTGGGTGTCGGACGAGCTGACGCAGTCCGCGCGAGCCGTCGCCGAGCGCGGCAGGGCCGAGGGCGAGGTCTGGCTGCGACGGCTGTGGACCCGCACGCTCGGCGTCGTCTGGGGCTCCTTCACCGCCCTGCTCCTCGTCCAGGCGCTCACCGCGATCGGCGTCGGCTGGTCGGACGCGCGCACGGCCGGGCTCCTCGCGGCGCTCGTCGCGGGCGGGCTGCTGACGGGCGCCGCATACGCGCACCGGGCGCGCGGCGGGGTCCTCGCGCCGGTGATCGGCGAGGACAACCGGCTCTCCACCTCGCGTGCCGTGGCCGCCTGCTGGGTGCTCCTCGTCGTCTTCGCCGTGCTCGTCCTCGCGGGCGAACTCGCCGCGGCTTCGGGACACGCGCAGCGCGACGAACTGATCGACGGCCTCGAACTCTCCCGCGCCGCGGGCACGGTGACCGTCCTCGCCGTGGTGTGCGCGGTCGCCGTCCTGGTGCGCAGGGTCGTCGGCCTGCGCGTGCTGGGCCAGCGGCTGCAGAAGGTGCGCGCGGACCGGCCGAGGGCCTCCGACCCGCTCACCGACGACGCGGGCCGCGGCAGCTTCGCCGACGCGCAGTACGTCCTGATCAGTGCCGTCGCCGTGGTCTTCGCCGCCGTACGCCTGGCACGGCGGCCCGAGCAGCTGCCCGACCTGCCATGGGGGCTCGCCCTCCTCGTGCTGGTCTCCGCCGCGACGTACCTGGCGGGGAAGTACTCCGAAGGCGGCCGTCCCGTGATCCTCTCCGTCGTCCGCGCGCGGGAGGCCGGTGACCTCGACGCCCCCATCCGCACGGGCGACGACATCGAGATCCGCGGCGCGGGCTTCGTCCCGCCCGGCGCCGGGGACGCGGACCGGCTCGCCCGCACGGTCGTCCGCATCGGCGCCGTGCACGTCCACGTGCCGCTCGTGCCCGTGCCGGGCGGCTTCACCAATCCGACCGACGCGGTACTGACCGTCCCGATCCCCGTCGACGTGGAACCCGGCCGCGTCGACGTCCAGGTCGTCACGGCCGCGGGCGTCGAGACGAACCGCGTCACGATCGACGTAACGGACTGACCCACAGCACCTCCCCCTGACCTCTACGTACTGCCTTCGAACCGACTTCGTACTGCCTTCGAACCGACTTCGTACTGCCTTCGAACCGACTTCGGACCGCCTTCGAACCGCCGCTGAATCGGACCGCCGTGGAATCCCCCGCACGCCACTGAGCAGCAGCCCCTCTTCGTACGTATCGTCAAAAGACGGGACCACGCGAGAGGCGGCGGAGTGCCATGGCGCACGGCATGCGTACGGACGGCCACACCAGCCACACGAGCCACATCAGGCGTGCCGACTGGCGGGAGACCGCCACCCGCTACGCCCTGCTCCCCCTGCGGATCTTCCTCGGCATCACCTTCATCTACGCGGGCCTGGACAAGCTCACCGACAGCGCCTTCATGCAGACGAGCGGCGTGGGGTCGATCGGCGCGCAGATGGAGGGCGTCCGCGACATCTCCGCGATCCCCGCTCTCGTCGACCTCTCCCTCAAGAGCCCCGTCGGCTTCGGCTACGCCATCGCCCTGGGGGAACTGGCCGTCGGCATCGGCACCCTGATCGGCCTCTTCGCCCGCGTCGCCGCACTCGGTGGCGCCTTCATCTCGCTCAGCCTCTGGCTGACCGTCAGCTGGCACGAGGAGCCCTACTACTACGGCAACGACCTGGCCTACCTGATGGCGTGGCTGCCGCTGGTCCTCGCCGGAGCCTCCGTCCTCTCCATCGACGCCCTGCGCACCGCCCGCCGCGCGAACGCCCCCGGCCGGGCCGGTCCCGCTAGTCCCGCGGCTCCTTGACGCCCCCGGCACCGCCCGGACGGGCCGCACCCCTCGGGCGTATCCCATGGATCGCCGCCGCCACGCCCGCGATGAACAGACCGGCCATCACGAGCGGCAGCGCGATGAACCACGGCGCGTCCCAGGCGCCGCCCGCGTCGCCCGCGTACACAACGGCGACCGTCAGCAGGAAGAGCCCTGCCACCAGCTTGCCGGGGTGGAATTCATGACGTAGCACGGGTCACCTTCGCTTGTCCGACGCCGACTTCGAGGCGCAGATCGATCGTGCCGCCGCCGTCGCCGCCCGAGGTCGGCCGCAGCGTCACCTTCTTCTCCTGGCCCGGAGCGATGTCCAGGTCCTTGTTCTCGTCGCCCGGCAACACGATGCCGCCGACGCCCACCTCGACGTCGAGCCGCACGGTGGCGTCCTTCGGCAGAACCACCCTGAGGTCGCCCGCGCCGACCTCGACGCCGGTCTGCAGCGTCTTGTCCTTGCCGACGTCGACCTTGCTCAGATCGAGCTTGCCCGTGCCGAGCCCCACCTCGTACTGGGGCCGGACGTCCGCCACTGTGGTCGGTATCCACTCCGTGCGGGTGTAGTGCGTCGTGATGTTCTCCGGCAGGGCCGCCGCCCCGGCGAGGAGGCCCGCGGTCAGCACCGCGAGCACGATCGATCCCGCCCCGGTGCGCCCGAGGAAGGCGCTGACCGCGATGCCGAGACCGAACACCCCGAGCGCACACGCGAGGCCGACCTGCAACGTCGTGCCGAGCGGCTGGCCCTCCCAGGTCAGCCCGGTCCCGAGGCCGCCCGCGAGCAGGGCGAACAGGAACACCCAGCCGCCGATCCAGCGCGGCCCGCGGGGCTTGGGCGGGGGAGCGGGCACCGAGGCCTCGCGGGGGATGCCCGCGCGGTGTCCCGCCACTTGATATTCGACGTCGAGACCCACGGGGCCCCAGAAATAGCCCGAGATCCCCTCGTGCGTGCCGTCCTTGATGATCGGGTCGCGCCACCACGAAGGGCCTCCGGCGACGGGCGGCGCCTTCGCTTCGGGCGGGGCGTCCGCCGCGGCCTGGGCCGCCACCGGGTCGGCGTCGAGGGTGTCGCGCTGCTGCGACCAATATCCCGCGCCCGCGAGGAGCAGGGTGAGGACGGCGGCGAAGGTGAGCGCCCCGCCGTTGTTCAACAGGGTCAGGAAGACGCCGCAGCCGACGAGCGCGAAGAGCACGGCGGTCAGCGCCTGGCCGTCGACCCGGCCGGAGAGGAGCCTGCGCGCCTCGTTCTCCTCCTCGTCCTCGTACGGCGTGAAGAGCCATGCGAAGCCGTAGAACACCAGGCCGATGCCGCTGGTGATCGCGAGCACGGCCAGGCCGATGCGGAAGATCACCGGATCCATGTCGCAGTGCCGACCGAGCCCGGCGCACACCCCGCCGAGCTTCTTCTGCCGACGGTCACGGCGGAACTTGCGCTCCTCCGCGGGCAGGCCCGGCTCGGGACCGTCCGCGGGATCACCCGGGACGCCGTGCGCGGCACGCAGGGCGTCACGGATGGCGGCCTCGGTCTCCGTCTCGGCGGGCTGCTGATCTGTCATGTGTCCATGGTGACCGCCGCGGGCCCGCCGCGGCAGTCGGGACGACCCTGGACGAACCCTGATATCGCCCCTGAGACTCCTCGGGCCGCACCCCTGACAGGGCCGAGGCAGGGGACCGGATCAGGGAAGTCTCGGGGGTCGACCCTGATGCCCGGACCCGCGCCCGCGTGTGAATATCGATGACATGCCGGAAGCCGCTGCACCGCCCACCGACGACGTCCGACCGCTGCGCAAGCTCTATCGCAGCGGTGACGGGCGTTGGCTCGGCGGTGTCGCGCGCGGTCTGGCCGGACATCTCGGGCTGCCCGTGATCTGGGTCCGGCTGATCTTCGTCGGGCTGTTCACGGCGGACGGGCTCGGCGGTCTGCTCTATGCGGCGTTCTGGTTCTTCGTCCCGCTCGGCGTGGGCGGCGTGGACGCCGAGCGGCCGCCCGCGGCCGTCACGTCCGAGACGGCGCCGGACGGCCGACGCAGACTCGTGGCCCGCAAGCCGGACAAGGGGCAGTTCGTCGCGCTCCTCGCGATGGTCGTCGTCGCCATGGTCTTCGTCAGCAATGTGGACCTGGACGGCTCGACGAAGGCGTATGTCGTCCCGACCCTGCTCATGGCCGCCGGCGTCGCCCTCGTCTGGCGGCAGGCCGACAACGCCCGCAGGGCACGCTGGATGGCCGTCGGCCGTCGCAGGCGCACCCTGACGATCGCCCGTTCGGCGGCCGGGGTGCTCCTGGTCGGCGCCGGGGTGTCCGGCATCTTCGTGCTGCAGGGCTCCGCCGCGCACCTGGGCGCCGTGCTGCAGGCCTCCCTCGCCGTGCTCGTCGGCGTCGCGCTGCTCGCCGGGCCCTATCTCGTCCGCATGATGCAGGACCTCTCCGAGGAGCGGCTGATGCGCATCCGGGCCCAGGAGAGAGCCGAGGTCGCCGCCCATGTGCACGACTCCGTGCTGCACACCCTGACCCTGATCCAGCGCAACGCGGAGAGCGCGAGCGAGGTGCGCCGCCTCGCCCGCGCCCAGGAGCGCGACCTGCGCGCCTGGCTCTACAAACCCGAGGGCACCGGCAAGAACGAGGACGAGGAACCCGACACCCTCGCCGAGGCGGTCCGCCACAGCGCCGCGGAGGTCGAGGACAAGCACGGCGTCCCCATCGAGGTCGTCGTCGTCGGGGACTGCCCGCTCGACGAGCGGCTGACCGCACAGATGCAGGCCGCGAGGGAAGCGATGGTGAACGCCGCCAAGTACGGTGGCGAGGGCGGCGCGGTGCAGGTCTTCGCCGAAGTCGAGGGGGAGACGGTGTTCGTGTCCGTACGGGACCGCGGTCCCGGGTTCGATCTGGACTCCGTGCCGGACGATCGCATGGGCGTACGAGAATCGATCATCGGCCGTATGCAGCGCAACGGCGGCACGGCGCGGCTGCGCGCAGTGCCCGGCGGCGGCACGGAAGTCGAGCTGGAGATGGAGAGGACGGCGACGACATGAGCGACGCGACCGGGGCGAGCGGGCCCACGGAGCCGACCGGGACGGACGAGGGCGGCGGTGCGGAGGGACGTCGTGTGCGAGTCGTCCTGGTCGACGACCACCGGATGTTCCGCACCGGAGTGCAGGCCGAGATCGGCCGCACCGACATCACCGGCGTCGAGGTGGTCGGCGAGGCGGCCGACGTCGACCAGGCGGTCACGGTCATCACGGCCACGCGCCCCGAGGTCGTCCTCCTGGACGTGCATCTGCCGGGCGGCGGAGGCGTGGAAGTCCTGCGCCGCTGCTCGCCGTTGATGGCCGACGCGGAGCGCCCGGTGCGGTTCCTCGCACTGTCGGTCTCCGACGCCGCGGAGGACGTCATCGGTGTCATCCGCGGTGGCGCCCGTGGCTATGTCACCAAGACCATCACCGGCACCGACCTGGTGGACTCCGTCTTCCGTGTGCAGGACGGCGACGCGGTGTTCTCGCCGCGCCTCGCCGGATTCGTCCTGGACGCCTTCGCCTCCACCGACGCACCCCCGGTCGACGAGGACCTGGACCGCCTCACCCAGCGCGAGCGCGAAGTCCTGCGGCTCATCGCACGCGGCTATGCGTACAAGGAGATCGCCAAGCAGCTCTTCATCTCCGTGAAGACGGTCGAGTCGCATGTCTCGGCGGTGCTGCGGAAGCTCCAGCTGTCCAACCGCCATGAGCTGACGCGGTGGGCGACGGCGCGGCGGCTGGTCTGACCAAGAGCTAGGGCTCTAGGGCCCTAGCTGTGCGCGGCGGCGCCGGTCGGTGCCGCCGGGCCGAGATGGCGCAGGGCCCAGCGGTAGTGGCCGACCGCCTTGGCGGCGCCGAGGAGGCCCGTGAGCCAGAGGAGCAGGCCGATGCCCATGCCTAGGGCGACGTCGGCGTAGGTCTCGTGGCCCGGTTCGGCGTACGCGGCCGCGGTGAAGGACAGCCAGAGCCCGAGCGTGCACACGGCGAGGGACGACAGGAGCCAGACGAGGCTGCGGCCGGGAGAGCGCAGCCGGGCGTCGGACGTCGGGTGGCTGTCCAAGGCGAGCCAGGCTTCCTTCAGTTGCCGCAGGCGCCGGTCGTGGCGGATGCCGAGGGTGACGCCGATGATCGAGGGGGCTAGCACCGCCAGGCCGAGGACCATGAGGACCGGGCCCAGGAGGAAGGCGCTGGGGTCCTTGTCGTCGATGTACCGGATCGGCTGGACCAGCAGGGACCAGCCGATGACGCCGCCGAGTCCGCACAGCCACAGCAGCAGGAGCCGGATCAGCCCGAAGTGCCGCCTGTGCAGCTCTTGGAGGGCCATGCCGCGGTCGGTGAGCAGCGTCTGCCGGTCCGGCCAGGTGCGCAGATACACGGGTGGCGGGGGCGGAGGCAGCGTACGGCTAGGCATGTCCGTGACAATACTGGCGGGGCTGCTCCTTGATCGCCGCGGCCCGGTTGCAGAGGCCTGGTCGTCGCGGTCTGGTCGCCGCGGTCTGGGCGGTGGCGGTTCGGGCGGTGGCGGTTCGGGCGTTCAGGACACTCGTGTGGCTCCTGCGAACGGCATCTGGTCGATGGGGGCGAGCCGCACGGGGGCGCTCGGGTTCGGGGCGTGGATCATCTGGCCGTTGCCGACGTAGAGGCCGACGTGGCTGATGCCCGAGTAGAAGAACACCAGGTCGCCGGGGCGCAGTTCGGAGCGGGGGACTCGTCGGCCCGCGGCGATCTGTGCGTAGGTGGTGCGGGGCAGGCCGACGCCCGCCGAGCGGTAGGCGGCCTGGGTGAGCCCCGAGCAGTCGAAGGCGTCGGGGCCGGTGGCGCCCCAGACGTAGGGGCTGCCGAGGGCCTTGTAGGCGTACGAGACGGCGGACGCGGCGCGGGCGTTGGGGGCCTTGGCGGCGCCCGGGGTGGTGTCGCGGGCCGTGGAGCGGTTGGCGCGGTCCTCGCCCGCGGCGCCGGTGAGTTCGGCGCGCTGCGTGGCGCTGAGGCGGGACAGCAGTCGCTTCGCCTCGCCGAGCTTTCCGGTGATCGTCTTCTTCTGCGTGCGCAGTTCCGCCTGGCGCGCGCGGAGGGCGGCCAGCCGGTCGTCGGCCCGGCCGCGCAGCCGGTCGATCTCATGGGCCTGCTCCCGCACTTCGCCGACGGCCAGGGCCTGACGGCTGCCCGCCCGGTCGGCGCGCGCCGCGCGGTCCAGGAACTGCGCGGGGTCGGAGGAGAGCGCGAGCTGCACGGAGGGGTCGATGCCGCCCGCGCGGTACTGCGCCGCGGCGTACGAACCCAGGCTGTTGCGGGCGGAGTTGAGCTTCTCCGTCTTGCGGGCCGCTTCGTCGCGCAGTTTGCCGAGGGTGGTTTCGGCCTTTTCTGCCTTCTCCTTCGCCCCGTTGTACTTCTCGGTGGCGGTCTCGGCCTCGCGGTAGAGCGAGTCGACCTTGGACTTCACCTCGGCGGGGCTGAGCCGGGGATCCGCGTGTCCCGTGCCGTCGAAGGCGGTGGCCGATGCGGCTCCCGCGAGGGCGAGGGTCAAGGCGGTGCGGGCCGTGCTGCCGCTGAGCGAGCGCTGGCTGGGCTTGCGGTGCGCTGCCACGAAGTGGGGCTCCTTACGTGTCCGGCGGCGGCCCGCACAGGGGGAGCAGGCCGCCGCCGGGCTTCTCGGCGGTGGTGACCGACGGCCGTCCTGGGCCGGACGGCGGTGGGGAGTCGGTCACCTGGTGGAGGACGCTAAACCTGGGCGTCACGGGTTGGTGACGGATTGTGCGCAACTGACAGAAGTGGGCGCAACGGTGGCCCGCCGCGACCGTGTGCATCGCGAGGCAGTGGCGGCTTCGCACATAGGTGTGACCGATGGCTCGTTTCCGACCTACTCGGCTGTGGGGTGGTGATATGGGGGCGCCTGCCGGGCGGGCCGGGGGCCCCGGCTAGGCTCCGGCCTCATGGACCTACTCATCCATCTCTTCGTCGGCCTGCACATCATCGGCATCGCCTCGCTCCTGGGTGGTTTCCTCACCCAGATGAAGCAGATGGGCCAGGGCACCGCCCGATTCAGCCCCGGGATGCTGCACGGTGCATTGATCATGCTCCTCACCGGTGTGGTCCTGGTGGGCCTCAACCAGGCGGACGACAACACGGTCAACAACGTCAAGATCGGCATCAAGCTGGCCTTGCTGATCGTGATTCTCGCGCTGGTCTACGTGAAGCGGGACGAGGAGAAGGTCGACAAGAGCCTGTTCGGCGCGGTCGGCCTGCTGACCACGGCGAACATCTTCATCGCGGTGCTGTGGACCTGAGTTTTCCGCCTCTACGCGCGCGTGGCCCGCATCCGGGGAGGATGCGGGCCACGCGCGCGTAAGAGAGTGCCCCGTAGAGGAAGGCCTTGGTGCGGGGCGCTTCCCGGTCAGGCGGGGCGCACCACGCTGTGGATCGGCATGTAGTAGATCGACTCGACGCGGACGTTCGCGCCCGGCTTCGGGGCGTGGATCATCTTGCCGTTGCCGATGTAGATCCCCACGTGACTGATGTCGTCGTAGAAGAACACCAGGTCACCCGGTTTGGCGTCGGCGGTCTTCACCGTCGTGCCGACCTTCACCTGGTCCCACGTGGTGCGCGGCAGGGAGATCCCCGCGGCCTTCCACGCGTCCTGGGTGAGCCCGGAGCAGTCGTACGAGTCGGGGCCGGTGGCGCCCCATACGTACGGCTTGCCGATCTGGGCCTCCGCGAAGGAGATGACCTTCGCGGCCTTGGTGGCGTAGCCGCCGTCCGAGCTCCCGGAGCCCGAACCGGAACCTGAGCCGGAACCGGAGCCCGAACCCGCGTCGGAACCGGAACCGGAGTCCTGGCCGCCGTCCCGCTCCTTCTCCCGCTGGGCCGCCTCCTCCGCCTTGCGCTTGCGCTCCGCCTCGGCGGCCTGCTCGCGCGCCAGCTTCTCGGCCTTGCGCTTGGCCTCCTGCTTCTTCTTCCGCTCGATCTCCGCGAGCCGCGCCTTCTCCTCGGCGGTCAGCTTCGAGAGCATCTCGCGCGCGTCGCCCAGCTTCTTCTGGACGGTCTGCTTGCTCGTCCTGAGGTCGTCCCGCGAGTCGGTCAGCGTCTCGAGGCTCTTCGCGGCCTTCGTACGCTGCTTCGTCGCCGACGCCTGCTCCGTCTGGTAGGCGTCGACCGCCTTCTTCTGGCGCGTGGTCAGCCGGTCCGCCAGGTGGTTCTGGTCGAAGTAGCCCTGCGGATCGTTGGCGAGCATCATCGTCGCCGTCTCGGAGACGGCGCCGGTGCGGTACTGCGCCGCGGCGAAGGAGCCGAGCTCCTTGCGCGCGTCGTTCAGCTTGTCGGTGCGCTCGGCCACGTCGTCGAGCAGCCGGTCGACCTTCTTGCGCTGCTTGTCGGTGTGCTCCTTGGCCGAGTTGTACTTCTGGGTGGCCACACCCGCCTGCTGGTAGAGCTCGTCGACCTTTTTCTGTACCTCTTCGAGGCTGGGCTTCGTCGGCGCGGAGGGCGCGGCCTGCGCGCTCTGCGACAGGAGGGCGACGGAGGTGAGGGCTGCCGTCGTGATGCCGAGGGCGGGGGCCGTGCGTAGGCCGGCCGTCCGGTTCCGCGGCTTGCGGTGCGACGCCAAGGAGGCGACTCCTTCCGTAGACCGCCTACCGGGTTAGCTGTCGGGTTCGGGCGGTTGGTTCGGAAGGCTGCCCTACAGTCCCGTACTTCGTACGGGACCGATTCACCCCAAGGTCTCGGTGGGTCCCCGGCTCCGACCATGTCGGACTCGGCGGAGGCCGCCCGTTCCCGGCGGGGTTCGCCGGTGGGGGGACGAGTGGCCCGTCGGGCACGCTAGCCAACTCGTGTGGCCCGTGTGAAGGTTGATGTTCGATATGCCCGATACATTTTCGTGACTTTACGAGACCCGAGACACGGGCCGCGGCCCGCGGTGAGACACCATAGCGGAATGCGATCGTCCATGTGCGGGGAGTCAGGATCGCGGGGGTGTCCGGAACCCGCAGCGGGTTGTCAGTGGGGCCGCCTAGACTCGGGAGGCGATGAGCAGCCTCTTTGATGACAGCTTCCTGGCGGACCTGCAGCCTTCCCGGGCCGCGGACGAAGCGCCCCCGCCGCCGCCCGAGGACAGCGCTCCGGAACCCATTCCGGACGACCTGTTCGACGGGAAGTTCGACGCGCCCATGACCAGGGATTCGCATTACCGCGACGGTGCCCCGCGTCCGGTGATCGACCCGGCGACGCTCCTGGACGGGCTGAACGAGAACCAGCGCGCGGCGGTCGTGCACGCAGGCTCCCCGCTGCTCATCGTCGCCGGCGCCGGATCCGGCAAGACCCGCGTGCTGACGCACCGCATCGCGCACCTGCTCGCCGAGCGCGGTGTCCACCCCGGCCAGATCCTCGCGATCACCTTCACGAACAAGGCCGCGGGCGAGATGAAGGAGCGCGTCGAGCAGCTCGTGGGCCCCCGGGCGAACGCGATGTGGGTGTCCACCTTCCACAGCGCCTGCGTCCGCATCCTCCGCCGTGAGTACAAGAAGCTGGGCTTCACGTCCTCCTTCTCGATCTACGACGCCGCCGACTCCAAGCGCCTCATGGCCCTGGTCTGCCGCGACCTGGATCTCGACCCGAAGAAGTTCCCGCCGAAGTCCTTCAGCGCCAAGATCTCGAACCTGAAGAACGAGCTGATCGACGAGGAGGACTTCGCAGGTCAGGCCGCCGATGGCTTCGAGAAGACCCTCGCCCAGGCCTACGCGATGTACCAGTCGCGCCTCCGCGAGGCGAACGCGATGGACTTCGACGACCTGATCATGACGACGGTCCATCTGCTGCGCGCCTTCCCGGATGTCGCCGAGCACTACAGGCGCCGCTTCCGGCACGTCATGGTCGATGAGTACCAGGACACCAACCACGCCCAGTACGCACTGGTGCGCGAGCTGGTCGGGCCCTCCGGAGGCGAGGGGGACGACCCCGCCGAGCTCTGCGTGGTGGGCGACGCCGACCAGTCGATCTACGCCTTCCGCGGCGCCACCATCCGCAACATCCTCCAGTTCGAGGAGGACTACGCGGACGCGACGACGATCCTCCTGGAGCAGAACTACCGCTCCACGCAGACGATCCTGACCGCAGCGAACGCGGTCATCGAGCGGAACGAGAGCCGCCGCCCCAAGAACCTGTGGACCAACCAGGGCGCGGGCGCACGCATCACCGGATACGTCGCCGACACCGAGCACGACGAAGCCCAGTTCGTCGCCGACGAGATCGACCGCCTCACCGACGCGGGCGACGCCAAGTCCGGCGACGTGGCGATCTTCTACCGGACGAACGCCCAGTCCCGTGTCTTCGAAGAGATCTTCATCCGCGTCGGCCTGCCCTACAAGGTCGTCGGCGGCGTCCGCTTCTACGAGCGCAAGGAGGTCCGCGATGTGCTGGCCTACCTGCGTGTTCTCGCCAACCCCGAGGACGCGGTCCCGCTGCGCCGCATCCTCAATGTGCCGAAGAGGGGCATCGGCGACCGCGCCGAAGCCATGATCGACGCGCTCTCGCAGCGCGAGAAGATCTCCTTCCCGCAGGCGCTGCGCCGCGTCGACGAGGCGTACGGAATGGCGGCCCGCTCGACCAACGCCGTCCGGCGCTTCAACACCCTTATGGAGGAGCTGCGGACCATCGTCGAGTCCGGCGCGGGCCCGGCCGTCGTCCTGGAAGCCGTGCTCGAACGGACCGGCTATCTCGCCGAGTTGCAGGCCTCGACCGACCCGCAGGACGAGACCCGCATCGAGAACCTCCAGGAGCTCGCCGCCGTGGCGCTGGAGTTCGAGCAGGACAACAACGGCCAGGCGGCGGCGGACGGCAGCCAGGCGGTGGACGGCACTCAGGTGGCGGACGGTGCTCAGGCAGAGGGCGAAGCGGGCGCGGGTGACGCGGGCGAGGGTGAGGGCGATCCGGATGAGGGCGCGGCTCCGGCCGGTACGCTCTCGGACTTCCTGGAGCGCGTCGCCCTGGTCGCCGACTCCGACCAGATCCCCGACGAGGAGGACGACGGCTCCGGAGTCATCACGCTCATGACCCTGCACACCGCCAAGGGTCTCGAATTCCCCGTGGTGTTCCTGACCGGCATGGAAGACGGCGTCTTCCCGCACATGCGTTCCCTCGGGCAGGTCAAGGAGCTGGAGGAAGAGCGTCGCCTCGCGTACGTGGGCATCACACGCGCGCGTGAACGGCTCTACTTGACGCGGTCCTCGATGCGCAGCGCCTGGGGCCAGCCGTCGTACAACCCGCCGTCCCGCTTCCTGGAGGAGATCCCGGACGCGCACCTGGACTGGAAGCGGACCGGCTCGGTCGGCGCACCGGCCTCGTCCGGACCTGCCGCGGGCATCGCCTCGTCGCTGTCCTCGTCGCGCTCGCGTTCCGGTGGCGCGCAGGGCTTCGCCACGCGCCGCGCGTCGGAGAAGCCGGTGGTGTCGCTCGCCGTCGGTGACCGCGTCACGCACGACCAGTTCGGTCTCGGGACCGTGGTCGGGGTGAAGGGGACGGGGTCGAACGCCGAGGCGACGGTGGACTTCGGTGAGCCCAAGCCGAAGCGTCTCCTGCTGCGGTATGCGCCGGTGGAGAAGTTGTAACGCGGGCCGCGGCGGCCGGAGTTACGTTACGTCGGGTCGAGGCCGTGGCTGCGCAGCCACGGCAGCGGGTCGATCGCCGAGCCGCCGGCGGGCCGCACCTCGAAGTGCAGGTGGGGGCCGGTGGAGTTGCCGGAGTTCCCGGAGAAGGCGATGGCCTCGCCCGCCTTCACGGGACCGCTGGAGATCTTGTGCGTGGAGAGGTGGCAGTACCACGTCTCCGTGCCGTCCTTCGCGGTGACGATCGCCATGTTGCCGTAGGCGCTGTTCCACTTCGTGGAGACGGTGCCGTCGGTCGCGGCGAGGACCTCGGTGCCGTAGGACACCGGGAAGTCGATTCCGGAGTGCGCTGACATCCAGTTGACGCCCGCCTGGCCGAACTGCGCGCTGAGGCCGTGCTGCTTGACCGGCAGGGCGAACTTGGGCCGCAGCCGCTCCTTGCGCGCCGCCTCCGCTGCCGCCTTCTTCTCGGCGGCCACCTTCTCGGCCTTGAGGTCGATACGTTCCTGCGTGCGGCTCGCGCGGTCCGCGAAGTCGCCTGCGTCCGCGGAGAGGTTCGCCAGCTGGGTGTCCAGCTTGTTGTTGGCAGCGGAGGGCTGCACGGACGTGGGGTCCGGTGCCGACGCCGTCGTCTCCTTGGTGTCGTCCCCGCCGAAGTTGCCCACGGAGGCGGCGGCCACTCCGGCGACGCCCATCACACAGGCCGAGGGCACCGCGACGGTGAGGAGGGCGGAGCGTTTGGCGGGGGTGCGGCGGCGGGTCCTCGACCGGCTGTCCCCGGCGGGACCGCCGCGCTTCCCGCGGGAGGCGCGGGGCGCGGCACTGCGGGAGTCCGCTGCCGACTCGGGGTCGTCGGAGTCGTCGGGGCTGTACGCGGCGTCGATGCCGGTGTCGGCGTCGGTCTCGTACGGCGGGGCCGCGTCGTACGGGACGGGGGCGCCGAGCAGGTCGGGCGCGTCGTGCGCCTCGTGGGTGCCGTGCGCGTCGGGCGAGTTCCACGCCGTCGCGTCGTACGCACCGGTGTCGAAGGTCTGCGTGTCCCACTGACCGGTCTGCGGGCCGTCCGGCGCCTGGTTCCAGGCGGTGGTGTCCCACTGGCCCGTGGAGTCGGGGCCCGGCTGCGACGGAATGTCGGCGACCTGCTGATAGCCGCCGGTCGACCACATCGAGCCGGTGTCGTAGCTGCCTGAGTCGTACGTGGCGGCGTAGTACTGCGCCGCGTACGCGTCGTAGGTGGCCGTCTGATGGGAGCCCGTGGTCGCCCACTGGCCCGTGTCGTGGCCGCCGCCCGGCATGTCGCCGAAGAGGGGGTCGGTCGCGAACGTCCCGGTGTCGAAGCTGCCGGTGGCAAAGCTGCCGGTGTCGAAACTGCCGGTGGAATAGGTGTCGTAGCCGTAGCCGTTGTGCTGGGCACTCTGTTGGTCGTACGTCGCGTAGTGCGCGTAGTCGGCGCCGGGTGCCGAGGACGGGGGGATCGAGCTCCCCGACGGGTGACGGTCGTTCACCAACTTCTCTTTCGCCTCGGCAGCAGGGGCAGAGCAGTGCGGTGACTGTACCCGGCGGTATACGGGCGCGACAATCTTCGGCAGGTTTCGTGGTTTCAGGAAACGGGCATTCGGCCGCCTTTCGGCGGACTGCGGGCACAGCCTTGGCCCTGCGTTCGAGATTCGTTCGATAGATGTGGTGTGTCAGGCGACCGTCAGCCCGCCCGGCGCGCTCCTGGCGTCGGCTCCCGGGTTCGCCAGGTCGAGTGCCTGACGGATCCCGTTCGCGACCGCGGGGTGCACCGGCAGGGCGAGATGGCCGATTCCGGTCACGCGGACGTTCTGCGCGGTCAGATCGGGATGGTCGACACAGGCCGTCTCCAACGGGTCCATGATCTGGTCCAGATCGCTCCAGAAGCTCACGAACTGCGTGCGACAGCTCGGCGCCGGTTCCTTGAGCTCCTCGATCACGTCGGAGCCAGGACGCATCTGCCGGACGATCGGGTGTGCGTTCGCGAGCGGCACGACGCGGGTGCCCGCGTGCGGTGTGCCGAGCGTGACCAGGGTGCGGACGCGGACGTCACCGCCGAGCCGCTGCGCGTAGTAGCGGGCGATCAGGCCGCCGAGGCTGTGCCCGACGACGTCCACCCGGGCGTGTCCCGTGCGCTCGCAGAGCTCCTCGATATGGCGGCCGAGCAGCTCGGCGGCGCCCCGGATGTCGCAGGTCAGCGGGGAGTAGTTGAGGGACTCCACGCGGCGGCCGCCGTGCTGGGCCAGGGTGCGGCGGAGCAGTACGAACACGGAGCGGTTGTCGATGAAGCCGTGCAGGAGGAGCACCGGGGGCCTGCCGTCCGCCGGGAGGCGGGGGGCGCCGGGGGGCGGTTGGACGGGGGTCGCCCTGCGTTCCTGGGTGATGCCCGAGGGATAGAGGAGGAGGTGGCCCGCGAGGATCGTCAGCTCCAAGGCCGTCGCCTTCAGGAGGGCCATGGAGAGACCGGCGACCTTGGAAGGCAGCGCGGGGAGTGCAGGGAGGGCAGGGAGGGCTGGCAGTGCGGGGAGGGGTGGGCGCGAGGGCAGTGGGGCGAGGCCGAGGATTCTCGGCAACAGCGAGCCGAGCGGGCGAAAGGGGCGGGTCCCTGTGAACGGCATCGTCGACCTCCCGATTGGCGCACGGAAGGACGCCTCTGTCCCCCGTGTGCCCTAGGGGGAGTCGTGGCCGAGGAGACGGCTGTGCGATGGCGATCCCGGCCACCGTTCAGTGGTGACCCCGTGCCCCCGTTGCATCGCCGATGCGGAATCACCACGTCGTGCGGCTGCCGACGTGGTGTCCCGGCGTCTCGTTGCGGCTCCCCTCGCGCCTGGTCCGGACGCGGGGCGTGAACCCCGCGGTTGCGGATGGGCGCGCAGCGAACGTGTCCCACGTGTGATTTCCCCCTCGCTCTCCACCGTGAAACTGCCGCTTGCGCGATGCTGGGGATAACGTTCGTTTACTTCCCCGGCCGGTGCGGTGCGGGGTTATCTGTGCCGGGACAGACTGTTGTCGGTACGGATATCGGTACATGGAGGCAGTGATGGGTGTGGCAGCCGGGCCGATCCGCGTGGTCGTCGCCAAGCCGGGGCTCGACGGGCACGACCGCGGGGCCAAGGTCATTGCGCGGGCGTTGCGTGACGCCGGTATGGAGGTCATCTACACCGGGCTGCACCAGACGCCCGAGCAGGTGGTGGACACCGCGATCCAGGAGGACGCCGACGCGATCGGGCTCTCCATCCTTTCGGGGGCGCACAACACGTTGTTCGCGCGCGTGCTGGAGCTTCTGAAGGAGCGGGACGCGGAGGACATCAAGGTGTTCGGCGGCGGCATCATCCCTGAGGCGGACATCGCGCCGCTCAAGGAGAAGGGTGTCGCGGAGATCTTCACGCCCGGGGCCACCACCACGTCGATCGTGGAGTGGGTCCGCGGAAACGTGCGCCAGGCCGCCGTCTGACCTCCTCTGGTCCGGCTTGTACGCGCGGGGGCGCGGGTCCGCGGGCACATGTCCGTACTCGCTGCCCCTGCGTCATGCGGGCCACGGCCGTTACGAGTGACACGGCCGTCGCAGGCTTCACGGCGGCGGGAGTTCGTCGCGTATCGCCGCGCGCAGGCGCAGGGTGGTCACGAGGCGCTGGAACGCCTCCGACCAGTAGCCGCCCGCGCCCGGTGACGCGTTCTCCGGCTCGTCGGGGATCGCGGTGAGCGCGTCCAGGCGGACCGCCTCCGACGGGTCCAGGCAGCGCTCCGCGAGGCCCATCACGCCGCTGAAGCTCCAGGGGTAACTGCCCGCGTCCCGGGCGATGTTCAGGGAGTCCACCACCGCGCGGCCCAGCGGCCCGGCCCAGGGAACCGCGCAGACGCCGAGCAGCTGGAACGCCTCCGACAGGCCGTGCGCCGCGATGAAACCGGCCACCCACTCCGCCCGTTCGGCGGCGGGCAGTGAGGCGAGGAGCTTGGCGCGTTCGGCGAGCGACACCGCGCCCGGGCCCGCGGCGTCGGGCGCCGCCGGGGTGCCGAGCAGCGCCCTGGACCAGGCAACGTCCCGCTGGCGTACCGCCGCGCGGCACCAGGCGGCGTGCAGCTCGCTCCGCCAGTCGTCGGCCACCGGGAGCGCCACGATCTCGGTCGGCGTGCGGTTGCCGAGCCGGGGCTGCCAGGTGGCGAGCGGGGCCGACTCCACCAACTGGCCGAGCCACCAGGAGCGTTCGCCGCGGCCGGTGGGGGGCTTCGGGGTGACGCCGTCCCGTTCCATGCCCGCGTCGCACTCGTGCGGCGCCTCCACCGTGAGGGTCGGTGCGTCGGAGGTGTGGTCGACGGCCACACAGGAGGCCGCGCGGGTCGACATCCTGCCAGCCAGGGCCGAGTCGGGGAGGGCGGACAGCAGCTCCGCCGCCGTGCAGCGGACGTTGCGGCTGCGGTCGGTGAGGGCCTGCTCCAGGAACGGCTCGTCCTCGGAGGACAGGCCCGTACGCAGCGAGTCGAGGAACATCAGGCGGTCCTCCGCCCGCTCCGTCGACCACGTGGACGTGAGCAGGTCCAGGGCCGCTCGGGCGTCGTGCGCGCGGAGCGCGGTGAGGAGGGCGACGCGCTCGGCGAAGAGGCCCTCCTCCCAGAGCTGCTGGACCTTCGGGGCGTCATCCGTGGACGGGAGGGCCACGCCGCCTCCCGGGGTGGCGCGGAGCGCGAACTTCCAGTCGGGGTTCAGACGGGCCAGCCACAGAGCTCGGGGGCCCGCGAAGGTGAGCGCCTGGGGGCGCAGGTCCGTGCGGCCGCGGGCCGCGTTCAGGAGCGCGGGCAGCAGCTCGGGCGGGGCGCCGTACCCCCGCGCGTTGGCCAGGGCCAGCCACTGGGGCAGGAGCTCCATCAGGTCGGGGGACGCGCCCCTGCGACCGCCGCCGCCGGAACCGGGCTGATCGGTGAGCAGCGTCGCGAGCCTGCGCCTGGCCGCGGGGGGCACCGGTGGCCTGGGGTCGTCCGCCGCTGGCTCGGGCGCTGCGGCGGCCGGGGCCGGGCGCAGCCCCGCCCTGCGGCGCACCGTGTGCAGCGCCGCCGCGTCCAGGAGCGCGATCGGCGCCTCCTTGCCGGGGGTGTGCACGTCGGTCGGCAGCGCGCGGCGCTCGGTGCCCAGCAAGGCCGCCGTGACCAGGTCGTCCCAGGAGGGTTGGGCGGCGGGAGCGGGGTGTGCGGTGGGCGGGGTGGTTTCCTGTCGTGCGTTCTTCAGCACAGCGACACCGTCTCTCCTGCGTACGTATCTCCTGAGGCTTGCTCTCCTGAGCCCTTCGGCCAGGCCGCCAGTGGTGTGAAGCCTTGGTGGCCGCACTCGCCGAACACCGTCAGCGGTGCGCCCCCGGACAGGGCGACCAGACGCCACAGGCCCGGCCGGGATGCGGCGGACGGTGCGAGGGGGAGGGCCGAGTGGTCGGTCGGATCGGCCAGTTGCCAGGAGTCCTGGGTCCGGGTCGGTATCACTTCGGCGAGCGTCACCGGCCAGGACTCCAGCCAGGGGTCGTCCTGGAGCGCCG
Source organism: Streptomyces sp. NPDC004732 (assembly GCF_040609235.1). Classification (NCBI taxonomy): domain Bacteria; kingdom Bacillati; phylum Actinomycetota; class Actinomycetes; order Kitasatosporales; family Streptomycetaceae; genus Streptomyces; species Streptomyces sp. NPDC004732. The sequence goes on along the minus strand of NZ_JBEXJR010000002.1, from coordinate 598,118 downwards.
TGCCGTAGCGAGCCGTGGCCTCTCCAGGACGCACGCCCGGTGGTCGGTGCGTGGCGGGCACAGGCGCCGTGAACTGCTCGCCCAGGTCCGCCCGCAGCTGTCCCGCGCCCGGATATCCGGTCACCTCGGCATCGAGCACCAGGCCCACCGGCAGGGCGAGCGCGGGCGCACGACCCGCCGCCCCGTACGAGAGAAGGAGCGCGGTGCGGCCGGAATCCGTGCCGTACAGCCATATGCGGCGCGTGGTGAGTCTGCTGTCCGCCGTGTCGTACTGGGCGAGGACCAGCCAGCGGTCCCGCACGGGCGGGCCCTCCGGCTGGGCGGGCAGACCGACCCGGGAACGGACCGTCGCCGCCAGCCCGGCAGGCAGCCGGTCGCGGTGGAGCCAGCCCTGGTCGAGCAGGTGGAGCAGCGCACACTCCTCCAGGAGACGCACCGGCCAGCCGGATCCCGAGGAAGGTATGGCACCCAACTCGCGGACTCTTGCCGCCAGTCCCGGAGCCTGGGCGTCGACCATGCGGGCCGCCGTCTCCTCCCACAAGCCGTACCCCGACTGCTCGGCCGATGCCGTGCCGCCGCGGATCAGGTCGGCCAGGCGCTGCTCCAGCTCCGTCGCCCCCGCGGTGATGCGCTCGGCCCGCTTCTCCGCCCGCCTGCGCGCCGCCTCAGGGTCGGCCGAGGCGGAGGCAGCGGGCGTCGTGGCCGAACTCCGCTTGTTCTCCGCTCTTTTGCGGCGCGTCGCCAGCCACGCCTCGGCCCAGGCCGGAGGCTCGCCGTCCGGCGGCACGGTGCCGTCCGCGCCCGCCCAGACCAGCAGCAGCCCCAACGCGTGCTTGCACGGGAACTTGCGGCTCGGACAACTGCATTTGTACGCCGGGCCCGCGGCGTCCGCGATGTCGACGACCGTCTGATACGGCTTGCTGCCACTGCCCTTGCACAGCCCCCACACCGTCCCCTCGTCAGAACTGCCCGCCTCCGACCAAGGGCCGGCGACGCCGAGTTTGCTTCCCGCCTTGCGTGACGGGACGTCAGGAGCCAGTGCGAGCACCTGATCCGCCGTCCAGCGCACCCCCTGCTGAGTCATGTCTCGAAGGTAGGTGCCACCACTGACAATCGGTTCGATGCCGAGTATTCGTGCAGGTCAGCGGTGGGCGAAGGTCGATTGTCAGTGGCGTGGTGCACGGTTGGAACATCGCCGGGCCAGATGCGTCCGGACGAGCTGGAGGGGGATCGCTCCATGACCGTTTCCGTCGACTCGACGACGTCCGCGACCGCGAATCCGCCGGCGCCCGCGCCCGGTTCCGCCGACGCCGCGCAGGTGCTCCGGCCACACGCCGAGGACGCCTTCGCCGCCGAACTGGCCGCGCTGGCCGCGCAGGACGACCGGCCGCGCCCGCAGCGCTGGAAGCTCTCGCCGTGGGCCGTCGCCACGTACCTGCTCGGCGGGACCCTGCCCGACGGCACAGTGATCACGCCGAAGTACGTGGGACCGCGCCGCATCGTCGAGGTCGCCGTCACCACCCTCGCCACCGACCGCGCCCTGCTCCTGCTCGGCGTGCCGGGCACCGCCAAGACCTGGGTGTCCGAGCACCTCGCGGCCGCGGTCAGCGGCGACTCGACGCTGCTCGTGCAGGGCACGGCGGGCACCCCCGAGGAAGCCATCCGGTACGGCTGGAACTACGCCCAGCTGCTCGCCCACGGCCCCAGCCGCGACGCGCTCGTGCCCAGCCCCGTGATGCGGGCGATGGCCGAGGGCATGACGGCGCGCGTCGAGGAACTGACCCGTATCCCGGCGGATGTGCAGGACACGCTGATCACGATCCTGTCGGAGAAGACGCTGCCCATCCCGGAGCTGGGGCAGGAGGTGCAGGCCGTGCGCGGCTTCAACCTCATCGCCACGGCCAACGACCGCGACCGCGGCGTCAACGACCTGTCGAGCGCCCTGCGCCGCCGCTTCAACACCGTCGTCCTGCCGCTGCCGGAGAGCGCCGACGCCGAGGTCGACATCGTCTCGCGCCGCGTCGACCAGATCGGCCGCTCCCTCGACCTGCCCGCGGGCCCCGAGGGGATCGACGAGATACGGCGTGTCGTCACCGTCTTCCGCGAACTGCGCGACGGCGTCACGGCGGACGGGCGTACGAAGCTGAAGTCGCCCAGCGGCACGCTGTCCACGGCCGAGGCGATCTCCGTCGTCACCAACGGCCTCGCTCTGGCAGCCCACTTCGGAGACGGCGTCCTGCGTCCGGGCGACATCGCGGCGGGCATCCTCGGCGCGGTCGTCCGCGACCCGGCGGCGGACCGGGTCATCTGGCAGGAGTACCTCGAAGCGGTCGTGCGCGAGCGCGACGGCTGGAAGGACTTCTACCGCGCGTGCCGAGAGGTGAGCGTATGACCGGGGCGCAGGAGCCGCTGCTGCTCGGGGTGCGGCACCACGGTCCAGGATCGGCGCGTGCCGTGCGGGCCGCGCTCGACGCGGGGCGGCCCGACGTCGTCCTCGTGGAGGGGCCGCCGGAGGCCGACGCCCTGGTGGAGCTGGCCGCCGACGAGGGGATGCGGCCACCGGTCGCGCTGCTCGCGCACGTGGTGGACGAGCCGGGCCGGTCGGCGTTCTGGCCGCTCGCCGGGTTCTCGCCGGAATGGGTCGCCATCCGCTGGGCCCTCCGGCACGGTGTGCCGGTGCGCTTCATCGACCTGCCTGCGGCGCACTCGCTCGCCCTCCGCGCGGAGAGCGGGGACGGGGACCAGGGGGACGGGGCGAGCGAGGGCGGGGACGAGGGGGATGTGCGGGTCGACCCTCTGGGTGTCCTCGCCGAGACCGCGGGCTACGACGACCCCGAGCGCTGGTGGGAGGACGTCGTCGAGCACCGGGGGGCGGCCGACGACGCGTTCGCTCCGTTCGAGGCGCTGGGCGAGGCGATGGGGGCGCTGCGCGAGGCCTACGGGGACGGGGGTCATGCCCGTGACCTCGTGCGCGAGGCGTACATGAGGCTCCAGGTGCGGGCCGCGCAAAGGGAGTTCGGGCCCGAGCGGGTCGCCGTGGTCTGCGGGGCCTGGCACGTTCCCGCGCTGCGGCAGAAGACCACCGTGGCCGCCGACCGTGCCCTGCTCAAGGGGCTGCCCAAGGTGAAGGCCGAGATGACGTGGGTGCCGTGGACCCACCGTCGGCTCTCGCGCGCCAGCGGGTACGGGGCGGGGATCACCTCGCCAGGGTGGTACGCCCACCTGTTCGACGCGCCCGACCGGCCCGTCGAGCGCTGGTTGACGAAGGTCGCCCGGCTGCTGCGCGACGAGGACAGGCTCGTGTCGTCCGCGCACGTCATCGAGGCGGTGCGGCTCGCCGACACGCTGGCCGCGATGCGGGGGAGGCCGCTGGCCGGGCTCACCGAGACGACCGATGCGGTGCGGGCGGTGCTGTGCGAGGGCTCGGACGTACCGCTTGCGCTCGTGCACGACAAGCTCGTCGTCGGGGACGTGCTGGGCGAGGTGCCCGAGGCGGCGCCCGCGGTGCCGCTGCAGCGGGACCTCACGAAGCTGCAGCGCAGGCTACGGCTCAAACCGGAGGCGCTGGAGCGGGAGTTGGAGCTCGACCTCCGTAAGGAGACGGACGCCGGGCGGAGCAGGCTGCTGCACCGGCTGCGGCTCCTCGGCATCGGCTGGGGCGAGCCGGTGGCTTCCCGGGGGAGTACGGGGACGTTCCGGGAGACCTGGCGGCTGCGGTGGGAGCCGGAGCTCGCCGTGCGGGTCGCCGAGGCGGGGGTGTGGGGGACCACGGTCCTGGGTGCGGCCACGGGCAAGGCGTCGTCCGACGCGGTCGAGGCGGGGGCGCTCGCCGACGTCACCGCGCTCGCCGAGCGGTGCCTGCTGGCGGAGCTGTCGGACGCGTTGCCCGTGGTGATGCGGGTGCTGGCGGACCGGGCTGCGCTGGACGCAGACGTCGGGCACCTCGCGCAGGCGCTGCCCGCGCTGGTGCGGTCCCTTCGGTACGGGGATGTCCGGGGGACGGGCACGGAGGCCCTCGGCGAGGTCGCCCTCGGGCTCGCCGAGCGGATCTTCGTCGGGCTGCCGCCCGCGTGCGCGGGGCTGGACGCGGACGCGGCCCTGGAGATGCGGCGGCACGTCGACGCGGTGCACCAGGCGGTGGGCCTGCTCGGGGAGTTCGGCCCGGACCGCTCGGCGGGTGCGGGCGCGGCGCAGGGGGTCCGCGCGCGGTGGCACTCCGTACTGAGGGCGCTCGCTCAGCGGGATTCCGTCGCCGGGGTCGTGCGGGGGCGTTGCGTGCGGCTGCTGCTGGACGGCGGGGAACTGGGGGACGAGGAAGTCGCCCGGCTCATGGGGCTCGCGCTGTCCCGGGGGAGCGCGCCCGCCGAAGGAGCCGCCTGGATCGAGGGGTTCGTCGGGGGCGGCTCCGGGGGCGGGATGCTGCTCGTGCACGACGAGCGGCTGCTGGGGCTGGTCGACGACTGGCTGAGCGGGGTGTCGGACGCCGCCTTCACCGACGTACTGCCGCTGCTGCGACGCACGTTCTCGGCGTACGAGCCGGGGGTGCGGCGGACGTTGGGGGAGTTGGTGAGGAGGGGACCGATGAGGGGTCCTGCCGGGACCGGCACCGGTGGCGCGGACGCGGACGCAGGGGGACTGCCCGGTTTCGCCGCGGAACTCGACCCCACGCGCGCGGACGCCGTCGTGCCGATCGTGCGCCTGCTTCTCGGCCTGCCGACGGGGGCGGAGACGGGGACGGATGCGGATGCGGATGCGGATGCGGAGGCTGGGGCTGAGGCGGAAACGGAAGCGGGGCGGCGCAGAGAAGCGGAAGCGGGGACGCGGGCAGCGGGGGCCTACAGCGACGACTACATGGGGGTGGCGGGATGAACGGGGTGACGAGGGGAGCCAAGGTGGCCGGGGCAGCCGGGCAGGATAGCGGGGCTGGGGACGCCGGGGACGCCGAGGTCGCAGGGCGAGCCGACATGGCCGTGGACGCCGGGGCAAGCGGGGGTGCCGACGCGGCTGGGGACGCCAGGGCAACCGGGGGAGTCGACGGGGACGGAGACGTTGGGGGTGTACGGCAAGGCGGTGTTGTTGGTGAGCGGATGCGGCGGTGGCGGCTTGTGTTGGGGGGTGAAGGGGGCGACGGGACGGGGTGTGTGCTTGGGGGGCGGGACGCGGCTATGGATGGCGCCCTCGGGGCGTTGTACGGGGGAGCGGGGGAGAGGGGGGACCGGGGGCGGCGGGAGCGGTCCGCGGGGCTGGGGGCGTCGGCGCCGTCCGTGGCGCGCTGGCTCGGGGACATCCGGACGTACTTCCCCTCCTCCGTCGTACAGGTCATGCAGCGGGACGCCATCGACCGGCTGGGGCTCTCCACGCTCCTCCTGGAGCCGGAGATGCTGGCGGCCGTCGAGGCGGACGTGCACCTGGTGGGCACGTTGCTCTCGCTCAACAAGGCCATGCCCGAGACGACCAAGGAGACCGCGCGGGCCGTCGTGCGCAAGGTCGTCGAAGACCTGGAGAAGCGGCTCGCGACGCGGACCCGCTCCACGCTCACCGGAGCGCTCGACCGCAGCGCCCGCGTCAGCAGGCCGCGCCACCACGACATCGACTGGAACCGCACGATCGCGGCCAACCTCAAGAACTATCTGCCGGAGTACAAGACGGTCGTGCCCGAGCGGCTCGTCGGGTACGGGCGGGCATCGCAGTCCGTGAAGAAGGAGGTCATCCTCTGCATCGACCAGTCGGGGTCGATGGCCGCGTCCGTCGTCTACGCCTCGGTGTTCGGTGCCGTGCTCGGCTCGATGCGGTCGCTCGACACGCGGCTCGTCGTCTTCGACACGAATGTCGTCGACCTCACCGATCAGCTCGACGACCCGGTGGACGTCCTGTTCGGCACACAGCTGGGCGGCGGCACGGACATCAACCGCGCCCTCGCGTACTGCCAGTCACAGATCACCCGGCCCGCCGACACGGTCGTCGTCCTCATCAGCGACCTCTACGAAGGAGGCATACGCAACGAGATGCTGAAGCGGGTCGCGGCGATGAAGTCGTCCGGAGTGCAGTTCGTGACGTTGCTCGCACTCTCCGACGAGGGGACACCCGCGTACGACCGCGAGCACGCCGCGGCGCTCGCGGCACTGGACGCGCCCGCCTTCGCCTGCACCCCTGACCTCTTCCCGGAGGTGATGGCCGCGGCGATCGAGAAGCGGCCACTTCCCCTGCCGATCGCGTGAGCAACCAGAGCAAACAGAGCAAACAGGTGGGCCCTCCGGCACCCCAGGGGCCGCCCGGCCACCACGGCGGCGGCCGGTTTTGCCGCGGTGACCACGCGATCTGTGACCGTCATCACCGCCCAAATGTGATCTGCGATTTAGGGACCTACGTCCCGCGGCGATAACCTGCGAGACGGACATGCCGCGTACCGGACTCCGTCCTACGCCTCCCTTGTGACAGCGCAGTCACGTTGCCCTCCGCGGCACGCCCACGCAGACAGCTGACCACAAAGCAGCGAGATCGCAGCGAGATCACGGAAAAGGGACGGACGCGCGTGGACCTGTTCGAGTACCAGGCGAGGGACCTCTTCGCCAAGCACGGTGTACCGGTGCTGGCCGGTGAAGTCATCGACACGCCTGAGGCGGCGCGCGAGGCCACCGAGAAGCTGGGCGGCAAGTCGGTCGTCAAGGCACAGGTGAAGGTCGGTGGCCGCGGCAAGGCCGGCGGCGTGAAGCTGGCGGCGAACCCGGACGAGGCCGTCGCTCGCGCGACGGACATCCTCGGGATGGACATCAAGGGCCACACGGTCCACAAGGTGATGATCGCCGAGCTGTCCCCGGAGATCGAGGCGGAGTACTACGTCTCGTACCTCCTCGACCGCACCAACCGCACCTTCCTCGCCATGGCGTCGGTGCAGGGCGGCATGGACATCGAGGAGGTCGCGGAGAAGACCCCCGAGGCCCTCGCGAAGGTCCCGGTCAACGCCGTCGAGGGCGTGAACATCGAGAAGGCCCGCGAGATCGTGGCCCAGGCGAAGTTCCCGGCCGACGTGGCCGAGGGCGTCGCCGAGGCCATGGTGACCCTGTGGGACACCTTCGTCGCCGAGGACGCGCTCCTCGTCGAGGTCAACCCGCTGGTGAAGACCAAGGACGGCCGCATCCTGGCCCTGGACGGCAAGGTCTCGCTCGACGAGAACGCCGACTTCCGCCAGGCCGACCACGAGGCCCTCGAGGACAAGGAGGCAGCCAACCCGCTCGAGGCTGCCGCCAAGGCCAAGGGCCTCAACTACGTCAAGCTCGAGGGCGAGGTCGGCATCATCGGTAACGGTGCCGGTCTGGTCATGTCGACCCTGGACGTCGTCGCGTACGCCGGTGAGAACCACGGTGGCGTGAAGCCCGCCAACTTCCTCGACATCGGTGGCGGCGCTTCCGCCGAGGTCATGGCGAACGGCCTGGAGATCATCCTCGGCGACTCGGACGTCAAGTCCGTCTTCGTCAACGTCTTCGGTGGCATCACCGCGTGCGACGAGGTCGCCAACGGCATCGTGCAGGCCCTTGAGCTGCTCGCCTCGAAGGGCGAGAAGGTCGAGAAGCCGCTGGTCGTGCGCCTCGACGGCAACAACGCGGAGCTGGGTCGCAAGATCCTGAGCGACGCCAACCACCCGCTCGTGCAGCGTGTGGACACCATGGACGGCGCGGCCGACAAGGCCGCCGAGCTCGCGGCCGCGAAGTAAGGGACGAGGGACAGAACAGCCATGGCTATCTTCCTCAACAAGGACAGCAAGGTCATCGTCCAGGGCATGACCGGTGCCACGGGCATGAAGCACACCAAGCTCATGCTGGGTGACGGCACCAACATCGTCGGCGGCGTGAACCCGCGCAAGGCGGGCACGAAGGTCGACTTCGACGGCACCGAGGTGCCGGTCTTCGGCACGGTCAAGGAGGCCATGGAGGCCACGGGCGCCAACGTGTCCGTCCTCTTCGTGCCGCCGGCCTTCTCCAAGGCCGCCGTCGTCGAGGCGATCGACGCGGAGATCCCCCTCGCCGTCGTCATCACCGAGGGCATCGCCGTCCACGACTCCGCCGCCTTCTGGGCGTACGCGAAGTCGAAGGGCAACAAGACCCGCATCATCGGCCCGAACTGCCCGGGTCTGATCACGCCGGGTCAGTCGAACGCGGGCATCATCCCGGGCGACATCACGAAGCCGGGCCGCATCGGCCTGGTCTCGAAGTCCGGCACGCTGACGTACCAGATGATGTACGAGCTCCGTGACATCGGCTTCTCCTCGGCCGTCGGCATCGGTGGCGACCCGGTCATCGGCACGACGCACATCGACGCCCTCGAGGCGTTCGAGGCCGACCCCGACACCGACCTGATCGTCATGATCGGCGAGATCGGTGGCGACGCGGAGGAGCGCGCGGCGGACTTCATCAAGGCGAACGTGACGAAGCCGGTCGTCGGCTACGTGGCGGGCTTCACCGCCCCCGAGGGCAAGACGATGGGCCACGCGGGCGCCATCGTCTCCGGCTCCTCCGGCACGGCCGCCGCGAAGAAGGAGGCCCTCGAGGCCGCCGGCGTCAAGGTCGGCAAGACGCCGACCGAGACGGCGAAGCTGGCGCGCGAGATCCTGGCGGGCTGACGTCCGTCGGTTGAGCAGTGTTGAAAGTGGGCCCGCACCTTTTAGGTGCGGGCCCACTTTTTGGTCTTCGGCTGCGGGTGCGTGGGGGCTTGTCGCGCAGTTCCCCGCGCCCCTGAACCGCGCCTGGCGCCGCCCGCGCCTGGAGGCGCCCCTGAACCGCGCCTGGCGCCGCCCCCGCCTGGAGGCGCCCCGGACCATGCCCGGGTACTGCGTCCTACCTCGCCTCTGGAGTGAGGCGTTCCTCGCCGTTCGGGAGTTCTGCTCGGAGCTTCTCGCGGAGGGTGGTGTCCTGGTAGGAGAGAGGGCCCGGGCCCATGCGGGGCGGTACTCCGCTGATGGCGCGGCCGGGGGCCTGCGGGGGCTCGTAGTGCGTGGGCGCGTTCTTCAGGGTCAGCGCCGTCGCCCCGATGATCAGCGCCGTGAACGCGATGGCGGCGCGCGTCCAGAAGCGTGCGCGGTGCTCGCTGCCGGTGCGGACGCGTTCGGCCCTCGGGAGCCGCAGCTTCTCGGCCCTGCCGACCTCGCCGAGGCGCTGGTGAAGGACCTCGGGGTCCGCCAGGTCGGGCAGCCGCTCGGCGATCGCCTCGCGCGCGTGCAGGAGGCGGTTCGCGGCGGCGGGCGTGCTCGCCTCCGTCTCCGCCGCGGTCTCGGGCAGGTCGAGGCCGACGCCGTCGTAGAGCATCAGGGTGCGGCGCTGTGCGGGCGGCAGGCTCAGGAGTACGTCGAGGAAGGCGCGGTCGGCGGGCTGCGCGGGCGGGGCGTCCGGGTGGCGCTGGCTGGGACGGAAGCGGTGCCAGGGGGACATCGCGTACTCGTACGCCGCCGCGCGGACCCACCCCGCCGGGTCCCGGTCGACCGCCACCTCGGGCCAGCGCTGCCAGGCCAGCTGGAAGGCGCGCTCTACCGACTCCTGGGCGAGGCCCCGCCGTCCGGTGAGCAGATACGTCTGGCGTACGAGGCCGGGGGCGCAGCCCGCGCAGAGGGCGTCGAAGGCCTGGGCGGGGGTGAGGTCCGGCTCGCGGGGCTTCCGGGGTTCCCGGGGCTCCCGGGGTGCCTCGGGCTTCGTCACCCGGACCGGCAGCGGACGGACGTGGCCGCTGCTGTGGCCGTTGCTGTGGCCGTTGGCGGCGGGGGCGGCTGCCGCCAACGGGGCCGGGGTCCGTGGCTTCGCCGCGCGCTTGGCGGGCTGCTGGGGGCGCGATCTCGACCTGCCGCCGTCGGTACCGACGGCACCGACGGGGGGCTTCGCCCGCCCTGCCTTCCGCGGTGCCGTCTCCGCCGCTGCCGTCTCCGCCGCTGCCTGCTCCGCCGCGACCGCGTTCAGGAGCTTCGCGTACGCCTCGCGCTTGCGGCCGCGCGGGCTGGTGCGCCCCGTTTCCCAGGAGCGGACCGTTTCGCGAGTGACGCCGACCTTCGCCGCGAGATCGGCCTGGCTCAGCGACTTCGCCTCGCGCAGCCTGCGGCGTTCCTTGGGGGACGGCAGAGGCGGGGCAGGGCTCTGGGGCATCTCGGAATCTCCGCACCGTGGGCCGACGTACGGCGGGCGGGCCGGGCGCAGCCGATCTGCCGTACGAAAAAGTACATAAACATATATTGAGCGACACATCCGATATTCGCCTGTTACGGGAATAAAGCGCGTGTCGTTGGGAGCATGGCCGGGTGACCCAGACGACCGATCCCCACGCCTCGTCGCCGCCCGTGGAACCGTTGCGCGGACGGGCCCGCGACCGTTCTCCCGCCCTGGCCACCTGCGTGCTGGGCGGGGCCATCGCCGCGGGCCTCGGACTCGGCTCGTTCGCCGTACTGGTGATGGTGCTGTGGATCAGCTCGCCCTACCCGGACAGCGGTCCCGACGGCGCGCTGCACGTCGCCGCCGGGCTGTGGCTGCTGGCCCACGGCACGGACCTGATCAGGACGGACACGCTCTCGGGGGCGCCCGCGCCGATCGGCGTGACGCCGCTGCTGCTCGTCGTCCTGCCGGGCTGGCTGCTGCACCGGGCGGCACGGGACGCGGCGGCGCCCGAGGGCCGCGGGCACGCGGCGCGCACGGCGTGGTCCGGGGTGGTGGCCGGGTATCTGCTGGTCGGCGCGGCCGCGGCGCTGTACGCGGCGGGCGGCGAGCTGCGGCCCGACTGGATCAGCGCGGCCGTGCACGTGCCGGTCCTTGCGGCGGGCGCGGCCGGGCTCGGCGTGTGGACGGCCCGCGGACGCCCGCACGGGCCGCTCCCCGCGGCCCTGCGCCGCCCGCTGGCCGCCCTGCCGGAGGGGGTACGGGTCTCGCTCCGCGCCGCTCTCGTACGAGGCTTCCTCGCCCGCCGCCTCGCGGTGGCCGTCGTCCGGGCCGGGGCGGCGGCCACCGGCGTCCTCGTCGGCGGCGGCGCGCTGCTCGTCGCGGTGTCGCTCGTGCTGCACGCGGGGCCGGTGCAGACGTCGTTCACGCAGGTCACAGACGTGTGGTCGGGGCGGCTCGCGGTGCTTCTGCTGGCCCTCGCGCTGGTCCCGAACGCCGCGGTGTGGGGCGCCGCCTACGGTCTCGGCCCCGGCTTCGCGCTCGGCACGGGAACCGTCGCCGGGCCCCTCACCGCGGGCGCGGCACCCCTGCTGCCGCCCTTCCCGCTGCTCGCGGCGCTGCCGACGGCGGGGCCCGGCTCACCGCTGACCTGGGCGGCCGCGGCGGTGCCGGTGGGCGCGGGGCTCGCGATCGCCTGGTGCGTGGTCCGGGCGGCGGCGCCCGCGGCAGGCTCGGGCGAGCTGAACGAGGCGTGGTCGCGGGGCCGGACGGCCGCGGGCGCGGCGATGGCGTCGGTGGTGTGCGGGACGGCGGCGGCGGGCCTCGCGGCGCTCGCGGGCGGGCCGATGGGGGTGGCGGTGCTGTCCGATTTCGGCCCGGTGTGGTGGCAGACCGGGGCGGCGGCGCTGGGCTGGTCGCTGCTGGTCGGGGTGCCGGTGGCGCTCGGGTTGCGGGCGTGGCGGCTGCGGAGGCGGAGGCAGCGGCTGGACCTGCCGGAGGGGGTGGAGCGGGTGTCGTCCGGTGGGGAGCAGGGGCTGCCCGGGGCGGCCGGGCCGTCCGGTGCGGCCCGGCCGTCCGGTGCGAAGCGGCGGGTCCGGCTGCCGCGGCTCAGGCTGCCTTCGCTGCGGCTGCCGCGTCCGCAGAAGGCGCGGCCCTGGATCCCGCACGTCCGGCTTCCGTGGCCCGGGCGGGCGGCTGAGGCGGCTGAGCCTGCCGTCGGCGCCGTTCCGGAGGAGGGCGAGCCGGAGCCGACGGCTACCCCGGAGCCGCCGGAAGACCCCAAGATCCTGGAGGTCCACGAACTCCCGGAGCCGCCGAACCCCTCGTACGAGCCCTCCGGACCCCCGCCCCCCTCCTGGTACGACGAAGCCGCCCGCGAGGCCCGCTGGCAGGCACTCAAGGAGGAGGGGGAGCGACTCTGGGAGCGGCAGACGCGACCCCCGGAGGCACCCTGAGATCAGGCTGGTAGCTGGTAGCTGGTAGCTGGTTCGGTCAGTCCTGCTCGCCGAGGAGCGGCCGCAGCTGCTTCGGCAGCAGGTCCTCGCAGGACTGCTGCGACGCACTGGTCAGCGCGTCGTCCACGCACGTGTAGTAGTCCCGGTACACCAGCTGTGCCGTAAACGTACCGGCCACCATGAGGAGCGCGAGCGCACCCGTCACCAGGCCGCTGATCGCAGCCGTCGTCTGGGGCCTCGTGCTCGTCGCCGGTTCGGCCTGCGGCGGCCGGGCGGCGGTCGTGGCGGTCGGCGCGGCGGTGTCCGGCGCCTGCGCCGCTGCCGGTGCCGGAGCCGTCGGATCCGGCGTGCGCTTCTTCGCCCGCAGCGCCTGGACGGCCCACATCACCGCGAGCGCGCCGAGCAGCAGCGCGACGTACCGCCAGCCGAACAGGGCGAAGAAGAAGCCCCACATGCCGGAGAGCAGGGCGTACCGCGCGCGGCGCTGGGCCGGGTCCGTCGGGTCCCAGCGCATGCCGCCACCGCCGTTGTTGCCGCCGCCGGGCGCCGACGGGCCCTCCTGGCCGGGGCCGTTCTGCTGGCGGGGCCGGTCGCCGAAGCCGCCCTGGGAGCGGCCGGGCTGGCGGTCGCTCCACTGGCTTCCCCAGGGGGAACCCTGGCTGCCGCCCGAGTCGTCGCCGTCAGGGGCGGAGTCGCCCGAGGGGCGGCGCGGCTGCCACGGCCGGTCCGGTGTCCCCTCGGGCGGCGGCGCGAAGGGGTTGTCGTCGTCCTTGCCCGTTCCCTGGGCGCCCGAGCCCCGGGACTCCGGTCCCTGGGATTCCGGGTCCTGCGGCGGAGACGAAGGGCGGCTACGGTCCGGCATCAGGTGTGCGTCTTCCCCTTGGTAAGGCCCTTGGCAGGGCCGTGGCAGAGCCGTTGTGCGGCTCGACAACGCGGCGTTCTTCGGTATTCAGGCGCTTCCCCACAGACGCTACCTTCCGCCTGCGCCCCCGTCCCGTGAGGGGCGGTTCCGGGTGCCGGTATCGTTGCTGGCGGTCGGCCGCTTCGTAGGGTTCCCCGTATCGCGGGACCCGAAGCCTTCGTACGACCGTACAAAGACACGCCTTCGAAGACGCACCTTCGAAGACGCATCCTCCGAGAAAGGGCCCCGTTGTGGCCAAGAGCGCTGTGGTCGCGCGCCCCAAGCGCCTCGTCGTGCTGGTGTCCGGGTCGGGCACGAATCTCCAGGCCCTGATCGACACCATCCGCGCCGAGGGGGCGGAGGGCTACGGCGCCGAGATCGTCGCCGTGGGCGCCGACCGTGACGGCATCGCGGGCCTGGAGCGCGCCGGGCGTGCCGGGATCCCGACCTTTGTCTGCCGGGTGAAGGACCACGCGACCCGCGACGAGTGGGATGCGGCCCTTGCGGAGGCGACGGACGCGCACGGCCCCGACCTGGTGGTCTCCGCCGGGTTCATGAAGATCGTGGGGAAGGAGTTCCTCGCGCGCTTCGGCGGGCGGTTCGTGAACACGCACCCCGCGCTGCTGCCCAGTTTTCCGGGGGCCCACGGTGCGCGCGACGCGCTCGCGTACGGCGTGAAGGTCACCGGCTGCACCGTCCACTTCGTCGACGACGGCGTCGACACCGGCCCGATCATCGCCCAGGGCGTGGTCGAGGTCCGGGACGAGGACGACGAGAGCGCTCTGCACGAGCGCATCAAGGAAGTCGAGCGCACGCTGCTCGTCGATGTCGTGGGGCGTCTGGCCCGGCACGGCTACCGCATTGAGGGACGAAAGGTTCTTATCCCGTGACCGCCGAAGCTACGAACGCCAACGCCGCGCAGCGCCCCATCAAGCGCGCGCTCATCAGCGTCTACGACAAGACCGGCCTGGAAGAGCTCGCGCGCGGGCTGCACGAGGCGGGCATCGAGCTCGTCTCCACCGGCTCGACCGCCTCGAAGATCGCTGCCGCCGGGGTGCCCGTCACCAAGGTCGAGGAGCTCACCGGCTTCCCCGAGTGCCTGGACGGTCGGGTCAAGACCCTGCACCCGAAGGTCCACGCGGGCATCCTCGCCGACCTGCGCCTGGCGGACCACCAGCGGCAGCTCGCGGAGCTCGGCGTCGAGCCCTTCCAGCTCGTCGTCGTGAACCTCTACCCCTTCAAGGCGACCGTCGCCTCGGGCGCCACGCCCGACGAGTGCGTCGAGCAGATCGACATCGGCGGCCCCTCCATGGTCCGCGCCGCCGCCAAGAACCACCCCTCGGTCGCGGTCGTCACCGACCCGAAGCGGTACGCCGACGTGCTCGCGGCGGTCAAGGCGGGCGGCTTCGACCTGACCGCGCGCAAGCGGCTCGCGGGCGAGGCGTTCCAGCACACGGCGGCGTACGACGTGGCGGTGGCTTCCTGGTTCGCGGACGGGTACGCGGCGGCCGACGAGTCCGGCCACCCCGACTTCCTCGGCGCGACCTACGAGCGCAAGAACGTCCTCCGCTACGGCGAGAACCCCCACCAGGGCGCGGCGCTCTACGTCGACGGCACGGGCGGCCTGGCCGAGGCCGAGCAGCTGCACGGCAAGGAGATGTCGTACAACAACTTCACGGACACGGACGCCGCGCGCCGTGCCGCGTACGACCACGACGAGCCCTGCGTCGCGATCATCAAGCACGCCAACCCGTGCGGCATCGCGATCGGCGCGAACGTCGCCGAGGCGCACCGCAAGGCGCACGCCTGCGACCCGCTGTCGGCCTTCGGTGGCGTGATCGCGGTGAACCGTCCGGTCTCCAAGGAGATGGCGGAGCAGGTCGCCGAGATCTTCACCGAGGTCATCGTCGCGCCCGAGTACGAGGACGGCGCCCTCGAAGTCCTCACCAAGAAGAAGAACATCCGCGTCCTGCGCGCCCACCAGGCGCCGTCGAACGCGGTCGAGGTCAAGCAGATCGACGGCGGCGCGCTGCTCCAGGTCACCGACCGGCTGCAGGCCGACGGCGACAACCCCGCCAACTGGACGCTCGCCACGGGCGATGCGCTCAACGCGGGCGAGCTCGCCGAGCTCGCGTTCGCCTGGAAGGCGTCCCGCGCGGTCAAGTCCAACGCGATCCTGCTCGCCAAGGACGGCGCCTCCGTCGGCGTCGGCATGGGCCAGGTCAACCGCGTCGACTCCGCGAAGCTCGCGGTCGAGCGGGCGGGCGAGGAGCGTGCGCGGGGCGCCTACGCCGCGTCCGACGCGTTCTTCCCCTTCCCCGACGGCCTGGAGATCCTGACCGCCGCGGGCGTCAAGGCCGTGGTGCAGCCGGGCGGTTCGGTCCGCGACGAGCTGGTGGTCGAGGCGGCGAAGAAGGCGGGCGTCACGATGTACTTCACGGGGACGCGGCACTTCTTCCACTGAGCGGGCCCGGTGGCGACCTGACGTACAGATGACGGTGGCCGCGCCCCTCACAGGGGGCGCGGCCACCGTCGTACGTTCCCGACTCGCTCAGTAGCGGGGGCGGTTGAACCAGGCGGTGCCGGAGGGGGCGATCATCGCCGCGGCCATGACCCCGCCGAAGCCTATCCAGAGCATGGCCCAGACCAGTCCCACGGTCGTGTCGGCGTCGGCTGATCCGAGCAGGATGAGTACTCCGAACAGAGCGCCGAGAATGCCGTACACCATGGTGGTGATGCGGATGCCCTGTCCGCCTTTGGAGAACTTCACGCCGAGCGTGATCGATAGCGTCGCCAGCCCGAGGAAGAGCAGGGCAACGACGAGAACTATCCCGGCGGAGTTCTGCCCGATGTCCGAGAATTCGTTGTCTCCGAACGTGTCGGATGCGGCATCGGAGGCGTCGCTGACCGTAGCTGCAACGAAGATTGCGATGAGGCCGATCAGGATCTGGACCGCGGAGACGATGAACAGCAGCACACGCGCGGTCATCATGAGGCCTGGCATCGAGTGCTGCATCATGTTGCCGCCCGGGTAGCCGGGGTACGCCGGCTGCTGCGGGTAGCCGTAGGGCTGCTGCGGCGGCATGCCGGGCGGGCCCTGCTGGGGATAGCCGTAACCGGGAGCGGCCGGGGGCTGCTGGGGCGGCTGCCCGTATGGGTTGTTCGGGTCGCCGTAACTCATGGGCGGTCTTCCTCCGTCAGGTGGTGCGGGGACGACGCGGCACACCACGGAGGAAGGTGTTACAGATGCGGTCCGTCCCCCCGACACTGCCCGCGGCACTGTGCCGCACATCGTTCTTTAGGCATGGCTTATTTGTCCAGCCGCACTCCGTATGCGTTGTGCAAGTGCAACCTCGCTGATCAGCGGGTGAACCACCGTGGCGCCAGGGGAGTGCCCTGATTGGTACCGGGCGGGTCTCATCCGGGAAGATGGGGTCATGACCGCCCAGATTCTCGATGGCAAGGCCACCGCAGCCGCGATCAAGTCCGAACTGACCGCCCGCGTGGCGGCCCTGAAGGAGAAGGGCGTCACGCCCGGACTCGGTACCGTCCTGGTCGGCGACGACCCGGGCAGCCAGAAGTACGTCGCGGGAAAGCACCGCGACTGCGCGCAGGTGGGGATTGCCTCCATCCAGCGTGAACTGCCCGCCACCGCCTCCCAGGAGGAGATCGAGGCGGTCGTCCGCGAGCTCAACGAGGACCCGACCTGCACCGGTTACATCGTCCAGCTCCCGCTCCCCAAGGGCATCGACGAGAACCGCGTCCTCGAGCTGATGGATCCGGACAAGGACGCCGACGGCCTGCACCCGATGAACCTCGGCCGCCTCGTCCTGAACGAGCCGGCGCCGCTGCCCTGCACCCCGTACGGAATCATCCGGCTGCTGCGGCAGCACGACGTGGAGATCAAGGGCGCCGAGGTCGTCGTGGTCGGCCGCGGCGTGACCATCGGCAGGCCCATGCCGCTCCTGCTCACCCGCAAGTCCGAGAACGCCACGGTCACCCAGTGCCACACCGGCACCCGTGACCTCGCCGCCCACCTCAAGCGGGCGGACATCATCGTGGCCGCCGCGGGTGTGCCGCACCTGATCAAGCCCGAGGACGTGAAGCCGGGCGCCGCCATCCTGGACGTCGGCGTCTCGCGCGACGAGAACGGCAAGATCGTCGGCGATGTCCACCCGGGCGTCGCCGAGGTCGCAGGATGGATCTCCCCGAACCCGGGCGGCGTCGGCCCGATGACCCGCGCCCAGCTCCTGGTGAACGTCGTCGAGGCCGCGGAACGCGCCGCGCGCTGAACGGAAAGAGGCGAGGCCATGAGCGAGGCCCAGAGTTCTTCAGAAGCCGGACCGGGCAGCAGCCCGGAGACTCCCCTGGCCAAGGGCGCGGTCAGCGCGCCCGGCCCGGACGGGCGGCCGCGGAAGGTGTCGCGCCGCTTCCCGCTGTTCACGCGTGACACCGCGCGGCCCGAGGGCGGCGGCCGTGCCGCGGCGGGCGACGCTCCCGCACCGGCCCGGCAGTGGCCGCTGCTCAGCGTCGTCTCGATGGTCGGGCTCGGGCTGCTGCTCACCGCCCTCGACGTGTTCCGCATCGGCACGCTGCTGATCGGCGTCGCCCTCATCGGGGGCGCCGTGCTGCGCTGGGCGCTGCCGGACGTCGGGATGCTCGCGGTGCGCTCGCGGTTCACGGACATGGTCACGTACGGGGCGCTGGGCCTCGCCATCGCACTCCTCGCGATGATGGCGCAGCCCAGGCCCTGGCTGGAGATCCCGTTCCTGGACGACACGCTGCACTACACGATCTAGACGTACGCGTTGTTCGCACGCGGATAGCGGATGCACGCGGATGCACGCGGATGCGCGCGGATATACGTACGTGCAGGCGCCTGACCGTGGCCCGTCCTCCCCCGAGGGGACGGGCCACCGTCATGCGGACCGGGCCTTCCCCCGTGCGGTCTCCCGACGGCCGCGGTCCTGTGGTGCTGGTCTCCCAAACTACGGACGGGCCGTCGGCCGCGTCATCACGCCCTGGGTGGAACTCCGCCTGCTCCAGCGGCGGTAGACGGCCGGTTCCTACAACTTCCGCGGTACCGCCACCGGTTGACGTTCCGCCCCCCATATGCGCGTTACGCTGCGGCGATGCGGATCCGCCCCCTCGCAGTCGACGCACTGATCGCGGTCGCCCTGACCACGGTGGCCGTGCTGCTCGGGGACGAGTCCGTCAAACAGGGGTGGATCGCCCTCGACCCCCTGGGATACGCCCTGGTCGCGCTGATCTGCGTGCCCGTCGCGGTCCGCAGCAAGGCCCCGCTCGCCGTGCTGCTCGTCGTGCATCTGGCGTGGTTCGTGTACGTCACCGTCGGCTACTGGCCAGTGGTCGGCAGCTTCGGACCCATGCTCACCGTCTACACGGTCGCCTCCCTTCGGCCCCCACGCGTCTCCCTCCCCTGCACCGCGCTGATGGCCGCCGTGTGGATCTACGCCGGTGTGATCAGCGAGGACGCCTCGATGCCGTCCGTCATCGGCCAGGCGGCCGGTTTCTCCCTTGTCCTGTGGCGCTTCGGGTACGTCGCCCGCCGGTCGATCGAGCTCGCCCGGCAGTTGAAGCGCGAGCAGGACGAACGGGCCAGGCGCGAGGTCGCGGAGGAGCGGGGGCGCATCGCGCGCGAACTGCACGACGTGGTCGCCCACCACATGTCGGTGATCTCGGTCCAGGCGGGCCTCGCGACGTTCGTCTTCGGCTCCGACCCCACCACCGCCCGCGCGGCGCTCGGCACGATATCGGGGACCAGCGGCGAGGCGCTCGAAGAACTGCGCCGCATGCTGCGGGTGCTGCGGGCCGAGGACGGGGAGCGCGGCGAGCACGGCGGCGACGCTCCCGAGGCCCCGATGCCGGGTCTGGCCCGCCTGGACGAGATGGTCGAGCGGGTCCGCACCGGGGGAGTCCCCGTCGAACTGCGGGTCACGGGGACGCCGCGGCCGGTGGCGCCCGGCGTGGAACTCTGCGCGTACCGCGTGGTGCAGGAGGCGCTGACCAACGTACTGAAGCACGCCCACGGAGCCGCGGCGACCGTCGAACTCGCCTACAAGCGCGGCTACATCGAGGTCTCGGTGACCAATGACGGAGAGGGGGTGATTCAGGACAGAGTACGGACGGGTAGTGGACACGGCTTGATTGGGATGCGGGAGCGGGCCAAGCTCTACGGCGGGGCGATCAGTATCGGCCCGCTGAGCGAGGGGGGTTTCGCCGTGCGGCTCACCCTGCCGACCTCGGCGAGGGCCGCGGCGCGGGGGGACGACGCAACGCAATGAGCCGGGTGACCGGATGACCGCATGCATCAAAGTGCTCGTCGTCGACGACCAGTTCCTCATCCGTGCGGGGTTGGTGGGGCTGCTGCGTGCCGCGCCAGGCATCGAGGTCGTGGGCGAGGCGGGCGACGGCGACGAGGCCGTGGCGCTCGCCGCGCAGACCTGTCCCGACGTCGTCCTGATGGACATCCGCATGCCGGGCATGAACGGCATCACGGCGACGGCGAAGATCCTGGAACAGGCCGGTGATCCGGCGCCGCGCGTGCTGGTCCTTACGACCTTCGACCTCGACGAGTACGTGTACGGGGCGTTGCGCGCCGGGGCCTCCGGGTTCCTGCTCAAGGACTCCGGGCCGGAGCGGCTGCTCGCCGCCGTGGCGGCGGTCGGCAGCGGCGACGCGCTCTTCGCGCCCAGTGTGACGCGGCGCCTCGTCGAGGCGTTCGCGCGGCAGACGGCGGGGTCGGGGGCCGACGAGGGCGAAACGCCCCCCGACCTCGGGGTGTTGACCCTGCGCGAGGTCGAGGTGCTGAAACTGATCGCGCGCGGCCTCACCAATGCGGACATCGCCGAGCGGCTCTACATCAGCGAGGCCACGGTCAAGACCCACCTCAACCGCACGATGAGCAAGCTCGACCTGGACAGCAGGGCGCAGGCGGTCGTGGTGGCCTATGAGTCGGGGCTCGTCACGCCGGGGGCGGGTGGGAGCTGAGGCTCAGCAGGTGACCACCTTGCCGTAGGAACCGCGGCCCCAGTTCCACTCCCACTGCTCCTTGTTCTGGTACGTGAGGCACGGCGAGTCGCTGCCCCAGTCGATGACGACCTTCAGGTGCATGGCCTGGCCGCAGAGGTTGGTCACCTTCACGTACTTGCGGTGCTTGATGACGTCCCGCTTGACACAGGCGGGCGCGGTGCCGGACGTCGCAGAGGCCGTGGTGGGCATCGCGAGGGTGGCGCCGAGGAGGGCGGTGGCGGCGATGATGCCGCTTGCGAGGCGCTGACGGGGCTTCATGGGTGGGGTCCCTTCGGGGGTGCGTGCGTGCGTGCGCGTGTCGGCGTCTACGTGTGTGCGTGTACGTGTACGTGTACGTGTACGTGTACGTCTGTGCGTGTACGCGTGCCGTTGGGCCGACTCTGCCGAGTGCGGCCGTCCCCGGGGCGCAAGACGTGGCCGAAGTCGCCCTTTCGGGGACGGTGCCCGTCCTCACCCCCGTGAGAGGGCGGGCACCGCCGTTCGGAAGGGTGCTTCCCGCTGGAATCTCCCGATGTAAGCGGTGTGTTCCGCTCGTGATCCAGAGTCATGGACGTGCCAAGCACGTTCAAGGGATGCCAAGGCCCTGTGGCACGGAGGTGACCATTCCGCAACGGTCCGCGGCAGGTCAGGGGCGGTGTGCGGGGGTGCGGGCGGGGGTGGGTGTGGGTGTGGGGGTGGGTGTGAGGGTGGGATGAATGCTGTATTCCGGAAGGTTCGGGAGGTCTCGGCCGGTACCCGGGGTTCCGCATTGTGGAGGGGTGTGGCGGTGGGACACTGGCCCGGGAGCGCGGGGAGTGCGGCGGTGCCCGCCGGTACCCGCCGGTGGCCCGAATGCTCCCGTGCGCCCCTGATCCGGGAACTGACATCCCGGCTCCGCGCATCCCTCTGGGTAGTCCAGAACGGAGGGGTGGCGCGGGGGCGGCGCGGGGGCAGAACAGGCACGTACGGGGGGAATAGGGGGAGTAATGCCTCGTTGGAAGGCGCTACCGGACGAGCTCGACCCGCAGGTCAGGGAGTTCGCCAGCCAGCTGCGCAGGCTGGTCGACCGCAGTGGACTGAGCATCGCGGCGGTCTCCGACCGGACCGGCTACAGCAAGACGTCGTGGGAGCGCTATCTGAACGGGCGGCTGCTCGCGCCCAAGGGGGCGATCGTCGCGCTGGCCGAGGTGACGGGGACGCCGCCCGTGCACCTCATCACCATGTGGGAGCTTGCGGAGCGGGCTTGGAGCCGTTCCGAGATGCGGCACGACATGACGATGCAGGCGATTCGCATCTCGCAGGCGCGGGCGGCGTTGGGGGAGTTGGGGCCTGATCCGTTGGGTGGGGGTGCGAAGGCGCCGGGCAAGACGCCTGGGAAGGCGTCCGCCCCTTCTCGGCCCGCTCAGCCTGCCTCGCAGTTCCCTCCTCCGGGGGGCGGGGGCGTTGCGCGCAACGGGGCCGGGGGTGGCGCCGGGCGCGTGACCGGAGTGGCTGGACCGGCCGGGGTTTCGCCCACGGTGGGGTCCGCTTCTGTCGGCTCGTACGGGGCGTCCAGTTCGTACGGTGATGTCTCTGCTTCTGCCTTTGGTGAGGGTGGGGGTGGCCCTGGAGGGCCCAAGGGTGCGCCGTCGCAGTCGCCGTCGTCGCCCCCGTCGCCCGACAAGCAGCGGCGGCGGCGGAAGCTGACGATGTTCCTTGCGGGTGTGGTCGGGGCCCTCGTGGTCATCGCGGCGGCGGTCTTCATGACCGGGTTCGGTGGCGACGACAAGGGCGACGACGAGGCGAAGCCTTCCGTGACGCCGAGCACGAGTGACACGGATCTGCCCGCCGGGGTCGAGTGCAGCGGCAAGGACTGTGCGGGCAAGGATCCCGAGAACATGGGCTGCGGCGGGGAGCTGGCGAAGACGACGTCGCGGGCGACGATCGGGAAGACGCTGGTCGAGGTGCGGTACAGCAAGGTGTGCGGGGCCGCGTGGGCGCGGATCACGCAGGCGACGCCGGGGGATGAGCTGACGATCACGGGGTCGGGCGGCGGGGCCGGGGCGAAGCAGAACGGCACGGTGAACGAGGACTTCGACGCGTATACGCCGATGGTGGCGGCGGAGTCGGGGACGGCGGCGAAGGCGTGCGCGACGCTTACGTCTGGCCAGACGGGCTGCACGGAGTAGTCGGCCTTGTGCCTGCGGGGCGGTGAGTGCGTCTGCGCTTGGGGTTCGTCTGTGGGTGCGGGGCCGTGGGGGTATGTACGTACTCGCTATCCCTGCGCCGCGCCTGATGAGCTTCTGACTGTCAGGGTGTGCTCGGTGCTCCGTGCGCACATACCCCCACGGCCCCTCCCGTCTCGTACGCGCCTGCGGCCCGGCGGGGGTTGCCCCGGGTGGTCCTAGCGGTGCTCTCTTGGGGGTGAACTTGCTGGTCAGGGAACGGTGTTGGTGCCGTCGGCAGAAAGTTTGGGATCGGGGGGCATGACATGGGATCGCGAGGGCAAGCGAACCGTACCCCCACGGGAGTGGTCACACCCCCACGGCGGCCGCCACGCTCCCCCCCCCTCGTGGCGGCCGCCCCCTTTTTTTTGGGGGGCGGCGCAAGCTGTGGGCCGGGCCACACCGACCCGGCGGCGAGGTGTTGCCGGGGCGCGATAGCCTGACGGCGGATCTCTCTTGATGCCAAGAGATCGATCATCGAGAGGCGATCGAGGACTCGACGAGGCGTCGGCGGGGATCCAGGAACAAGGGGATCCACGTACGAGACCAGGGACCCCACCGCCAGCTGTCTTACGGAGATCGCCATGACCCGCACTCCCGTGAATGTCACCGTCACCGGCGCGGCCGGCCAGATCGGCTACGCGCTGCTCTTCCGCATCGCCTCGGGCCACCTGCTCGGCGCGGACGTGCCGGTCAACCTGCGCCTTCTTGAGATCACGCCGGCGCTGAAGGCCGCCGAGGGCACCGCCATGGAGCTCGACGACTGCGCCTTCCCGCTGCTGAACTCGATCGAGATCAGTGACGACCCGAACGTTGCCTTCGACGGGGCCAATGTGGCTCTGCTCGTCGGTGCCCGGCCGCGTACCAAGGGCATGGAGCGCGGTGACCTCCTCGAGGCCAACGGCGGCATCTTCAAGCCGCAGGGCAAGGCCATCAACGACAACGCCGCGGACGACATCAAGGTCCTGGTCGTGGGCAACCCGGCCAACACCAACGCGCTCATCGCGCAGGCCGCCGCCCCGGACGTACCGGCCGAGCGCTTCACCGCGATGACCCGTCTGGACCACAACCGCGCCCTGTCGCAGCTGGCGAAGAAGACGGGCTCGTCCGTCGCCGACATCAAGCGGCTCACCATCTGGGGCAACCACTCGGCCACCCAGTACCCGGACGTCTTCCACGCGGAGATCGCGGGCAAGAACGCCGCCGAGGTCGTCAACGACCAGGCCTGGCTCGCCGACACCTTCATCCCGACCGTCGCCAAGCGCGGTGCCGCGATCATCGAGGCCCGTGGCGCCTCGTCGGCCGCCTCCGCCGCCAACGCCGCCATCGACCACGTCCACACGTGGGTGAACGGCACGGCCGAGGGCGACTGGACCTCCATGGGTATCCCGTCGGACGGTTCGTACGGCGTTCCGGAGGGTCTCATCTCCTCCTTCCCGGTGACCGTGAAGGACGGTGCGTACTCGATCGTCCAGGGCCTGGAGATCAACGAGTTCTCGCGTACGCGCATCGACGCCTCCGTGCAGGAGCTCACCGAGGAGCGCGAGGCCGTTCGTGGTCTCGGCCTCATCTGAGATCTGAGATCACCCTCAACCGCCCCCGGCGGCCGCTTCGTGCGGCCGCCGGGGGCGGTTGGCGTTGTTGCACTTGTGATCAAGGATGTAGTACTTCTTATACATGAGCGAGCAAGTGCACAACAGGTTGGCGATGGTGCGCGCCGAGCGGAAGGTGTCGCGTCAGAGCCTGGCCGAGGCAGTGGGGGCCCACTACCAGACCATCGGCTACATCGAGCGTGGGCAGTACAACCCGAGCCTCGACCTCGCGCTGAAGATCGCGAAGTTCTTCGCGCTGCCGGTCGAGGCCCTGTTCTCCCTCGAGCCCTTTCGCCCGCTCACGGATCAGGTCTACGGGAGGAACGAATGATGATGAAGACCGATGAGCAGCGACCTGTTACGGGGTACGACCGGCGCATGTACGCGATCATGAACCGCCGCGAAGGTGCCTCGCTGCACGCCACCGGGGCCCGCCGCCGGGTCGTCGTCGTCACGCACATGGTGCTGACCGCGGTCGGCATCGCGTGCTGGCTCTACTCGGTGCTCGGCGACGAGCGCTGGGCCGTCTTCGGGATGCTCGGGGTCCTGCTGCCGTGGTGCGTGGCGACCGGTGTCATCAACGGTGCGACCCGTGGCCTCCTCGAACTGCGGGTCCGCGCCCTCGACGAGCGGCAGCGCGCCGAGAAGAACCGCGTGGCGGCCCGCGCGCAGTACGTCATGATGTGGCTCCTGCTGGCCGCGACCGTCCTGGTGGGCGGCCTCGGCCTCGCCGGGGTGGAGATCGAGGGGCTGATCTTCCCGGTGCTGTTCAGCGTGTTCGTCGTGCACTGGCTGATGCCGCTGTGGCTGGCCGGGCTGACGGCCGCCGATGAGCCCGCGGACGACCTCGCGGACGACCAGTGACCCGCGTCTTCTGAAGTCGCGCTTACGGGGGATTCCCGGGCGCAATGTTCCGATCATTTCGTCACCTGCAGTGACCGGGTGGGTATCGAGCGTATGTTTTGCTCCGAGTGCCCCCACACGCAGTGACACGGCGCACTTTCGGCCATGAGACAGGCATGGTTTCTCCCCCTCAGGGCAGGTGCACCCGGCTACCGCGAGTGACAGGCGGGGCATATGACAGGAACGGAAGGCAAACGGGACGTGTCCGCACAACAGACCATCCATGTGGGCGGAGAGTGGCGTGCCGCCACCTCCGGCGCCACCCGCGAGATCCTCGACCCGGCGGATGCCAAGCCGTTCGCCGTGATCGCCGAGGGCGGATCGGAAGACGCGGACGCCGCCATCGCAGCCGCCCGCAAGGCCTTCGACGAAGGCTCCTGGCCGGCCACACCGGTGGCCGAGCGCGCCGCGCTCCTGCGCCGCGTCGCCGACCTCCTCGTACGTGACCGCGAGGAGATCGGGCTCCTGGAGAGCCGCGACGCGGGCAAGACCCTCGAAGAGGGCCGCGTCGACGTGGACTGCGTCGCCGACGCCTTCCGTTACTTCGCCGACCTGGTGATCGGGGAAGGCGCCGGACGCGTCGTCGACGCCGGGTCCGACGACATCCACAGCGTCGTCGTGCACGAGCCCATCGGCGTCTGTACGATGATCACGCCCTGGAACTATCCGCTGCTCCAGGCCAGCTGGAAGATCGCGCCCGCGCTCGCCGCGGGCAACACCTTCGTCATCAAGCCGAGTGAGGTCACTCCGCTGACGACGGTCGCGCTGATCGAGCTGCTCGTCGAGGCGGGGCTTCCTGCTGGTGTCGCGAACATCGTCACGGGCCCCGGCCACACCGTCGGTGCGCGGCTCTCCGACCACCCCGACGTCGACCTGGTCTCCTTCACCGGTGGCCTCGTCTCCGGCACCAAGGTCGCCCAGGCCGCCGCGCTCGGCGTGAAGAAGGTCGCCCTGGAGCTCGGCGGCAAGAACCCCAACGTGGTGTTCGCCGACGCCTGTGCCACGGAGGAGGGCTTCGACACCGCCGTCGACCAGGCGCTGAACGCCGCCTTCATCCACAGCGGGCAGGTCTGCTCCGCCGGTGGCCGCCTCATCATCGAGGAGTCCGTCCGCGAGCGGTTCGTCGCCGAGCTCGCCCGCCGGGCCGCGAAGATCAAGCTCGGGCGCGGCACCGAGGACGGTGTCGAGTGCGGTCCGCTCGTCTCGCAGCAGCAGCGCGAGAAGACCGAGATGTACGTCGCCTCCGCCCTGGAGGAGGGCGCCGTGCTGCGCTCCGGCGGCAAGCGGCCCGAGCCGAGCGAGGTGCGCCCTGCCGAGGGGTACTTCTACGAGCCGACCGTGCTCGACCAGTGCCACCGCGAGATGAAGGTCGTGCGGGAAGAGGTCTTCGGGCCCGTCCTCAGCGTGGAGACCTTCCGTACCGAGGACGAGGCCGTCGCGCTCGCCAACGACACCGAGTACGGCCTCGCGGGCGCGGTGTGGACCAGTGACTCGGGGCGCGCCCGCCGCATGGCACGGCGCATGCGCCACGGCACGATCTGGATCAACGACTTCCACCCCTACCTGCCGCAGGCGGAGTGGGGCGGCTTCGGCAAGAGCGGCGTCGGGCGCGAGCTCGGTCCCGCGGGTCTCGCCGAGTACCGCGAGGCCAAGCACATCTACCAGAACCTGGCCCCGGAGCCGGTGCGCTGGTTCGCCGGCTGACCCAGGCCGCACAGAGGTACGCGCGGGGCGGGAAGTCCGCCCCGCGCAACACGTTCAAGCACCCCCCGCTCATTACGCGCAAGCACCTTGGCACGACCTCGCAGGAAGAGGAGCACGTACGCATGTCTGACCAGACCGAGTTCGACTACGTCATCGTCGGTGGCGGCACCGCAGGCTCGGTGATCGCGTCCCGCCTCACCGAGAACCCGGACGTCACCGTCGCCGTCATCGAGGGCGGCCCGAGCGACATCGACCGGGAGGACGTCCTCACGCTGCGCAAGTGGCTCGGCCTGCTCGGCGGCGAGCTGGACTACGAGTACACGACCACCGAGCAGCCCCGCGGCAACTCGCACATCCTGCACAGCCGCGCCAAGGTGCTCGGCGGCTGCTCGTCGCACAACACCCTGATCTCCTTCAAGCCCCTGCCGTCCGACTGGGACGAGTGGGAGGCGGCGGGCGCCTCCGGCTGGAACGCCAAGGCCATGGACCCCTACTTCGGCAAGCTGCGCAACAACGTCGTGCGCGTCGCGAAGAAGGACCAGAACCAGATCGCCACCGACTGGGTCGAGGCGACGAAGACCGCGCTGGGCGTCCCCGAGGTCATCGGCTTCAACGACAAGCCCTTCGACGAGGGCGTCGGCTTCTTCGACCTCTCGTACCACCCGGAGAACAACAAGCGTTCCTCCGCGTCCGTCGCCTACCTCCACCCCCACATGGAGGCCGGTGACCGCCCGAACCTCCACCTCTTCCTGGAGACCTGGGCCACCAAGCTGGAGTTGGAGGGCAAGACCGCGCGCGGTGTCCACATCCGCACCAAGGACGGTGTGGAGAAGCTGTTCACCGCCCGCCGCGAGGTGCTGGTCTGCGCCGGTGCCGTCGACACGCCGCGGCTGCTCATGCACTCCGGCATCGGCCCGAAGAAGGACCTCGAAGCCCTCGGCATCCCGGTCGTCCACGACCTGCCGGGCGTCGGCGAGAACCTCA
The DNA here is from genome assembly GCF_040609235.1 of Streptomyces sp. NPDC004732. Taxonomy (NCBI): domain Bacteria; kingdom Bacillati; phylum Actinomycetota; class Actinomycetes; order Kitasatosporales; family Streptomycetaceae; genus Streptomyces; species Streptomyces sp. NPDC004732. Next base: position 570,716 of record NZ_JBEXJR010000002.1, on the reverse strand, counting down.
TCGACCACCCCGAGTCGGTCATCGTCTGGGAGACCAACGGGCCGCTGCCCGGCAACTCCGCGATGGACTCGGACGCCGGTCTGTTCGTGAAGCGGGACCCGGACCACAAGGGCCCGGACCTGATGTTCCACTTCTACCAGATCCCGTTCACCGACAACCCGGAGCGTCTCGGCTACGAACGCCCCGAGCACGGTGTGTCGATGACCCCGAACATCCCCAAGTCCCGCGCCCGCGGCCGTCTCTACCTGACGTCGGCGGACCCGGAGGTCAAGCCCGCCCTCGACTTCAAGTACTTCGAGGACGAGGGTGACTACGACGGGCAGACGCTCGTCGACGGCATCAAGCTGGCCCGCAAGGTCGCGCAGGCCGAGCCGTTCAAGAAGTGGCTCAAGCGCGAGGTGTTCCCCGGCCCTGAGGTCACCGAGGACGCCGAGATCAGTGAGCTCGTCCGCAAGGCCGCGCACACCGTCTACCACCCGGCGGGCACCTGCCGAATGGGTGCCTCCACTGATGAACTCGCCGTGGTCGACCCGGAGTTGAAGATCCGCGGCCTGGCAGGAATCCGTATCGCGGACGCATCCGTCTTCCCGACGATGCCCGCCGTGAATCCGATGATCGGAGTGCTCATGGTCGGGGAGAAATGTGCCGAGATCCTTGGTGGTGAGGGCCGATGAGCGAGGCCACCGTGACGACCACGGACCAGCAGCAGACGCCCGGTGACGGGCCCGTCTTCGCCGTCGAGAACCTCTGGAAGGTCTTCGGCCCCAAGGCCGAGCGAATACCGGGCGACACCTCGCTGCACGAGCTGAGCCCCGCCGAACTGCGCGAGCAGACCGGCTGCACCGCCGCCGTGCGCGATGTGTCCTTCGAGGTCAACAAGGGCGAGGTCTTCGTCGTCATGGGCCTGTCGGGCTCCGGCAAGTCCACCCTCGTACGCTGCCTGACCCGGCTCATCGAGCCCACCTCAGGCACCCTCGCCATCGACGGCGAGGACGTCCTCGCCATGGACAAGGCCCGCCTGCGCGAACTCCGCCGCCACCGCGCCGCCATGGTCTTCCAGCACTTCGGGCTCCTGCCGCACCGCTCGGTCCTCGACAACGTCGCGTACGGCCTGGAGATCCAGGGCGTCGGCAAGGCCGAGCGCCGCGCCAAGGCCCTCGAAGTGGTGAAGAAGGTCGGCCTTGAGGGGCTCGAACAGCGCAAGCCCGGTCAGCTCTCCGGTGGTCAGCAGCAGCGTGTCGGTCTGGCCCGTGCCCTCGCCGTGGACCCCGAAGTCCTGCTCTTCGACGAGCCGTTCAGCGCCCTCGACCCGCTGATCCGCCGCGACATGCAGGAAGAAGTCGTGCGCCTGCACCGCGAGGAGGGCCGCACGATGGTCTTCATCACCCACGACCTCAGCGAGGCCCTCAAGCTCGGCGACCGCATCGCCCTGATGCGCGACGGCCGCGTCGTCCAGGTCGGCACCCCCGAGGAGATCGTCGGCTCCCCGGCCGACGACTACGTCCGCGACTTCGTGCGCGACGTGGTGCGCGCCGACGTGCTGAGCGTGCGCAGCGCCATGCGCCCGGCCGACGCCGACGAGGAGAGCCGCGGCGCGGCCCTCGCGCCGGACGCCAAGGTCTCCGAGGCCATCGAGGCCGTCGCCCGCTCCGGCTTCCCGGTGCGCGTGATGGACGGCAAGCGCTGCCTCGGCGTCGTGGATCACGCGGCGCTGCTCGCCGTCGTCGCGGGCACATCCGGTGAAAAGGGCGAGGTGGTCGCCTGATGGCCACCGCCACCGCCTCCAGTCCCGTACGAGATACGGGAATCGGCGCGCTCCTTCGTCACCGTGCCGTCGGCAAGCTCCTGCTGCTCGCCGTCGCCGCGGCGGTCCTCGTGCCGATCGCGAACGCCAAGTGGGCCTCCGGCGCCTGGCCGGGCGCCCTCACCGTCGACCTGTCCGAGCCGTTCGGCAACGTCACCACCTGGATCGTCGACCACCGCGACAGCCACCCGCTGTTCGTGTACTTCTTCGGGCACGTCTCCAACGGCATCGTGGCGTCCGTGCGCGCCGTCTACCTGGTGCTCCTCGCGGGCGGCTGGGCCGGTGTCCTCGTCGGGGCCGCGATGGTCGCCTGGCGGGTCGCGGGCGTGCGCATCGCGGTGCTCACGGCCGCCTCGTTCGGCCTGTGCGGGCTGCTCGGCATGTGGGTGCCGACGATGCAGACCCTCGCGCTGATGGTCGTCGCCGTGCTCGCCTCCGTCGTGCTCGGCATGCTGCTCGGGCTCGCCGCCGGGCTGAGCGACCGGACGTTCCGCATCCTGCGGCCGGTCCTCGACACCATGCAGGTGCTCCCGGCCTTCTCGTATCTGCTGCCGGTCGCCATGGTCTTCGGCATCGGCGTCCCCGCCGCGCTCATCGCGACGGTCATCTACGCGGCTCCGCCGATGGCCCGGCTCACCGCGCTCGGACTGCGCGGCGCCGACCCCGTCGTCATGGAGGCCGTGACCTCGCTGGGCACCACGGGGCGCCAGCGGCTCGTCTCCGCGCGCTTCCCGCTGGCCCGCAAGGAGCTCCTGCTCGGCCTCAACCAGACGATCATGATGGCCCTCTCGATGGCCGTCATCGCGTCGGTGATCGGCGGCGCCGGTCTCGGTGACCGCGTCTACCAGGCGCTCGGCTCGGTCGACGTCGGCCAGGCCCTCTCCGCCGGTCTCCCGATCGTGCTGATCGCCGTCGTCCTCGACCGCGTCACGGGCGAGGCCGGGGAACGCCTCGGTGCGCACACCAAGGACACCTCGCCGCTGCGCGGCTGGCGCGGCTGGTCCGTGGCCGCCGCCGTGACCGTGGCCGTCGCGCTCGCCGCCCGCTTCGCCGACCGCCTCGACTGGCCGGAGAGCTGGACCGCGAACATCGCCGGTCCCGTCAACACCGGCCAGGAGTGGATCGTCGACCACCTCTACACCGGCATCCCCGTCGTCGGCGGCACCGCCGACTGGGCCGCGCACTTCACCACCTGGGTCCTCAACCCGACCCGCGACGGACTGCAGTGGCTGCCCTGGTGGTCGGTGCTGCTCGTCGTCGCCACCCTCGCCTGGCTGATCGGCACCTGGAAGACCGGGCTCACCGCCGTGCTCGCGATGGCGGGCATCGGGGTCCTCGGCGTGTGGGACAAGTCCCTCGACACGCTGTCGCAGGTGCTCGCCGCGGTCGCCGTCACCGTGGTGATCGGCTTCGCGATCGGCATCGGGGCGGCCCGCAGCAAGCGCCTCGAGCGAGTGCTCCGGCCCTTCCTGGACGTCCTCCAGACGATGCCGCAGTTCGTGTACCTGATCCCGGCGGTGGCCCTCTTCGGCGTCGGCCGTGCCCCCGCGGCCTTCGCGGCCATCGCGTACGCGGTGCCCGCCGTCATCCGCATCACCACGCAGGGCCTGCGCCAGGTCAACCCGGCGGCGATGGAGTCCTCGAAGTCCCTGGGCGCCACCACCTGGCAGCAACTGCGCCAGGTCCAGCTCCCGCTGGCCCGCCCGACGCTGCTGCTCGCCGTCAACCAGGCGGTCGTCCTCGTCCTCGCCGTCGTCGTCATCGGCGGCATGGTCGGCGGTGGCGCGCTCGGTTACGACGTCCTCTACGGCATCGCGCAGAACGACCTGGCGGTGGGCATGATCGGCGGCATCGCCGTCGTCTGCCTCGGCCTGATGCTGGACCGGGTGACGCAGCCCACCGAACGTCGGGACCGCAGTGCGAAGAAGGGAGTCTGACATGCGTATGCGTACACGAGTGATCGCTGCCGCGAGCGCTGGTGCGGCTCTCCTCGCCCTCTCGGGCTGCGGCAAGGCCGACATGACCAAGCAGGCGTCCCCGTTCGCGAACGCGGCGGGCGCCAAGACCGTGACGCTCTCCGTCCAGTCCTGGGTGGGCGCCCAGGCGGACGCGGCCGTCGCCGGGTACCTGCTCGACCACGAGCTGGGCTACCGCGTCGACAAGGTCCAGATCGACGAGGTCCCGGCCTGGGACGCGCTCAGCCAGGGCCGCGTCGACGCGATCATGGAGGACTGGGGCCACCCGGACCAGGAGAAGCTCTACATCGACGACAAGAAGACGGTGGCGCGCGGCGGCGACGTCGGCGTGACCGGCCACATCGGCTGGTACGTCCCCACGTACTTCGCGAAGAAGCACCCGGACGTCACCGACTGGAAGAACCTCAACAAGTACGCCGACGAGTTCCGCACCCCGGAGAGCGGCGGCAAGGGCCAGCTGATGGACGGCTCCCCGTCGTTCCTCACCAATGACAAGGCCCTCGTGAAGAACCTCGGCCTGGACTACCAGGTCGTCTTCGCGGGCTCCGAGGCGGCGCAGATCACCCAGATCAAGCAGTTCGCCAAGCAGCAGAAGCCGTTCCTGACGTACTGGTACAAGCCGCAGTGGCTCTTCGAGAAGGTGCCGATGACGGAGGTGAAGCTGCCCAAGTACAAGGAGGGCTGCGACGCCGACCCGGCGAAGATCAAGTGCGAGTACCCGCACACGCCCCTTCAGAAGTACTTCAACGCGGACTTCGCCAAGAAGGGCGGCGACGCGGCGGAGTTCCTGAAGAACTTCAAGTGGTCGGAGGCGGACCAGAACGAGGTCTCCCTCATGATCGCCGACAAGAAGATGTCGCCGGACGACGCGGCGAAGGCGTGGATCGACAAGAACGAGTCGAAGTGGAAGGCATGGCTGCCCAAGTAGCGGTCCGCTGACGCCTCATGGTGCCGGGCTCCCGCTGGACGGGAGCCCGGCATCGTCATGCCCGGCCCAGCTCCTCGGTGATCCCGCGCAGCGCCGCCATGGTGCGGCGCAGCAGACCGGGACCGAACGTGATCCGCGTCGCGCCGAGCTCGCCCAGCTCGGGCAGGGTGGGGCCGTCCGGCAGCGCAAGCACGTTGAGCGGTCCCTCGATGCCCGCCCGCAGCGCGGGGATCGCCTCGGTCGGCGCGAGGATCGGGTAGACGCAGTCCGCGCCCGCCGCCACGTACAGGCGGGCCCGCTCGATCGCCCGCTCCGGGTCGGCGACCCCGCGGACGAACGTGTCGACGCGCGCGTTGATGACCAGCCGGTCGCCCGCCGCATCCCGCACCTGCGCCAGCCAGTCCGCCTGCTCCTGGGGGTCCCGGAGGATGCCGGTCGAGCCCTTGCCCTCGTAGGAGTCCTCAAGGTTGCAGCCGACGGCGCCCGCTTCGAGGAGGCGGTCCACCAGTTCCTTGGCCGCGAGGCCGTAGCCGGTCTCGGCGTCCATGGTCACCGGCACGTCGACGGCCCGGATGATCCGGGTGACCGCCTCGAACATCTCCTTGGGCGGCACCTGTCCGTCCTCGTACCCGAGGGAGAGCGCGACGCCCGCGCTGGGCGTGGCGAGCGCCTCGTACCCCGCCTCCTGGAACACGCGGGCGCTCGCGGCGTCCCACGGTCCCGGCAGGACCAGCGGGTCGCCGGGCGCCCGGTCGTGGTGCAGGGCGCGCAGCGTGTCGACGGGGCGGGGGGTCACCATGCGGGGCCTCCGGGCTCGATGCGACGGCTGACCATCAGCCGGTTCCAGCTGTTGATGACGGTGATCACGCCCAGCAGATAGGCGAGTTCACCTTCGGTGAAGTACGCGGCGGCCCGCTCGTACGTCGCGTCGGGCACGGAGCCCTCGGTGAGGACGGTGACGGCCTCGGTCAGGGCGAGGGCCGCGCGTTCGCGCTCGCTGAAGAGGTCGCCCGCCTCGTCCCAGGCGTTCAGGAGCGCGATGCGCTTGGGGGTCTCGCCGTGCTCCAGGGCGACGTCCACGTGCATGTCGAGGCAGAAGGCGCAGGCGTTGATCTGCGAGGCCCGCATCATCACCAGCTCGGCGAGGACCGGATCGCCGAGGCCCTTCTTCGCGGCGGCGCTCAGCGCGCTCATCGCGCCCGCGACACCGCGGTCCAACTGCGTGGTGCGAGCGCTCACTTGGCGTCGCCCGCCTTGTAGTGGCCCGGTACCTGGCGCGTGCTGACGCCGAAGCGGTTCCACGCGTTGATGACGGTGATCGCGGCGATCAGCTGGGTCAGCTCCGCCTCCTCGAACTGCGCGGCGGCCCTCGCGTACACCTCGTCCGGTACGAAACCTCCCCCAGAGCCGAAAGCCTGGGAGGTGCCCCCAGTGAGCACGGTGATCGCCTCGGTCAGTTCGAGCGCGGCGACCTCCTTCGCCGTGTAGAAGTGCTGAGACTCCTCCCAGGCGCTGAGCTGGATGATCCGCTCGACGCTCTCGCCCGCCGCGATGGCGTCCTTGGAGTGCATGTCGAGGCAGAGCGCGCAGCGGTTGATCTGCGAGGCGCGGATCTTGACGAGCTCGTAGATCACCGGGTCGAGGCCCTTACGGGCGGCCGCGTCGAGCTTGATCATGGCCTTGAAGACCTCGGGGGCGTGCTGGGACCAGGCGAGCCGCGGGGCGTGCTCGTGGACGTGGGTGCCGGAGGCGGCGGTGGGTGCGGTGTTCGGGGTGGTCACGTTCGCGTTCATGGTGTCGACGGTACGGAAGGAGTAGCCCATGGGTATGGTCCATTTCCATGGGAGAAACGTGGGCCACTCTGGGCGTCGACCTTCATCTGGAGACCGGCGGCGACGCGTCCCGCAACGGCGTCCGCAGGGGCCTGACGGACGCCCTGCGGGAGGCCGTGCGCGGCGGCCGCCTCGCCCCCGGCACCCGTCTGCCGTCGTCCCGCTCCCTCGCCGTCGACCTCGGCATCGCGCGGAACACGGTCGCCGACGCGTACGCCGATCTGGTCGCCGAGGGCTGGCTCACCGCCCGCCAGGGCTCGGGCACCCGCGTCGCGGAGCGCGTCGTCACGCCGCCCGCGCGGCCCGCGCCGCCCCGCAGGACGGGCGGTGCGCCGACGTACGACCTCACCCCGGGCTCGCCGGACCTCGCGACTTTCCCGCGCGCGGAGTGGCTCAAGGCGGCCCGGCGCGCGCTGGCCGCGGCTCCCCACGCCGCGCTCGGGTACTCGGACCTGCGCGGCCGCGTCGAGCTGCGCACCGCCCTGGCCGGGTACCTCGCACGGGCGCGGGGCGTGCACGCGGACCCCGACCGCATCGTCATCACGGCGGGGTTCGTGCACGCCCTCGCGATCGTCGGCCGGGTGCTGCGGGCGCGTGGTGAGGGGGAGGTGAGCGTCGAGTCGTACGGCCTCGACCTCCACTGGAACCTGCTGCACCACGCGGGCCTGCGCACGGTCCCCCTCGCCTTCGACGAACTCGGCACCGACGTTGCCGGGTTGAGCTCCGGTTCCGGTTCCGGTTCCGGTTCTGGTTCTGGCTTCGGCTCCGGTTCCGCGAAGGCGGTGCTTCTCACCCCCGCGCACCAGTTCCCGATGGGAGTGCCGCTCCACCCCGACCGGCGCGCCGCGGCCGTCGACTGGGCGCGGCGCGAGGGCGGGGTGATCATCGAGGACGACTACGACGGGGAGTTCCGCTACGACCGCCAGCCGGTCGGCGCGCTCCAGGGCCTCGACCCCGAGCGCGTGATCTACCTCGGCACGGCGAGCAAGTCCCTCGCCCCCGGCCTGCGCCTGGGCTGGATGGTCCTGCCGTCCGGCCTGCGCGACGAGGTCCTCGCCGAGAAGGAGGCCGCGGGCGCGTCCTGCGGCGCGCTCGACCAGCTGACGCTCGCGGAGTTCCTCACGTCGGGGGCGTACGACCGCCACGTACGGGGCGCACGGCTGCGGTACCGGCGCCGCAGGGACCAGTTGGTGGAGGCGCTGGCGGAGCGGGCCCCCGAAGTGCACGCCACCGGCATCGCGGCCGGGCTGCACGCGGTCATCGAACTGCCGCCGGGCACCGAGCAGTCCATCGTCCAGGCCGCCAACTGGCAACGCCTCGCGGTCCACGGCATCACGGACTACCGCCACCCGCTCGCGGTGACACCACGGGAGGACGCGCTGGTGGTGGGGTACGGGACACCGGCGGAGCATGCGTGGGCGGGGGCGTTGGAGGCGTTGTGCGGGGTGTTGCCGTGAGGGTCGGAAATTTCAGCCTCTCCGGCGATTGAGGAGCGGGGTCCGGGGTGGAGCCCCGAGGCGGGGCGAAGGCCGGCGTGCAGCTGACGGAGAGGGCCAGGGCTGCCTTCGCCACCTCACCCGCCCGTGCGCGGAGCGCTTGGTGCCTCGCCGAACCGCGCCAGCGCCAACGCCCCCGCGACCGCCACCGCGAACCCCAGGACCGCCAGCCAGCCAAGACCCTCCCGCGTACGGTCGCCCAGCCAGACCACGCCCACCAGGGCGGGACCGATCGTCTCGCCGATCACCATGCCCGCCGTGGCCGTCGTCACCGAACCGCGCTGCAGCGCCGAGGTGAGCAGCAGGAACGCCGCGCCGCCACCCACCAGCAGCGCGTACGTCGCCGGATTGGCCAGCAGCGCGCCCGGCGACACGTCGTCGATCAGGCGCACGGTCACCTCGACCACCCCGAATCCGCACCCCGCGCCGAGGCCGAGCGCCAGCGCCCGCCCCCGGTCGGGCAGCCGCCCGGCCACGGCGCCGAGGAGCAGCACGGCGACCGCGATGCCGAGCATCACGTACCGCAGCGTCGTCGATCCGGTGCGGTCGCCCTCGTCGCCGGACGCGAGGCCCAGCATCGCGAGCCCCGCGCAGACGACGCCCACCGCGCCCCACTCCACGCCGCTCAGCCGCACCCGCAGCAGCCGGGCCGCGACCACCGCCGTGACGGCGAGGCTGGCGGCGAGCGCCGCTCCCACTGCGTAGATCGGGACGGAGCGCAGCGCCACGATCTGCAGCAGGAAGCCGAGTCCGTCGAGGGCGAGCCCGGCGACGTAACGCCACTGGCGCAGGGCGCGCAGCAGCAGCGCCGGGTCGACGCCGGAGCCGGTGCCGGGCGCGGTGGCGCGCGTGGCGACCGCCTGGAGTACGGAGGCCATGCCGAAGCAGACCGCTGAGCCGAGTGCGCAAATCATCCCAAGAGACACGAAGTGACTGTAGAGGAAGGTGAGTCAAAGGAGACCCATGGGACATCCGGTGGAGGGGGCTGGCACGGTCCGCCAGGGCTTACCTACGCTGACCTCCGAGCATGTACAGAGCAAGCGCAAGACGTACGAAGTAAGGCAACGGGGGATCGTGTGACAAAGAAGCAACCACGACGGCTGCGCTCCAGCACCGTCGTGCTCGGCGGCATGGGCGTCCTCGCGGCGGCCCTGACCTCCTGCGGCTCGGACCCGGACCGGCGCTGCGTGGACCGGGACAGCTACGACACGTTCCTCGGGTACAAGATCGTCGGTGACAAGAACTGCAAGTCGGGTTCGGGCAAGAGGCTCGGCACCGGCACCGGCAAGTCATCGGGCCGCACCGATCCCACCTGGTACTACGACTCCGACGTCGACGGCCGCTACGCCGACGACGGCACGTTCAGCCGCAGCGAGGCCGTCGACCGGGACGGCTTCGGCTGCTCGGGCAGCGGCAGCGGCGGCGGCTGACCGGAAGCGACACGTAACGCCATGGAACGCCGCACCACGGACCCGCGCCCCGGCTGGCAGCAGACCGTCGAGGACCAGGGGCTCATCTACCCCCTCACGCGCTACCCCGACGACACCCTGCGCCCCTACTGGGACGAGAGCGCCTACTACGTCTTCTCGCTCCCCGAGGTCGAGGCGCTGGAGGAGGTCGTCGAGGAGCTGCACGCGATGTGCCTGGCCGCCGCCGCGCACATCGTCGAGCGCGACCGCCTCGGCGACCTCGGCATCACCGACCCGAGAGTCGTGTCCGCCGTCACCGAGGCCTGGCATCGCCGCGCCGAACTCCCCTCCCTCTACGGCCGCTTCGACCTGCGTTACGACGGCACGGGCCCGGCCAAGATGCTGGAGTACAACGCCGACACCCCCACCTCCCTGGTCGAGGCCGCGAGCCCGCAGTGGTTCTGGATGGAGGAGCGCTTCCCCGGCGCCGACCAGTGGAACTCCCTCCACGAGCGGCTTGTCGACGCGTGGAAGAAGCAGGCCGCACTGCTGCCGCCCGGCGGCCCCCTGTACTTCGCGCACTCCGCCGCCGACGAGCTGGGCGAGGACCTGATGACGGTCGCGTACCTGCGCGAGACGGCCGAACAGGCGGGCATCGCCGCGGAGTCGATCTCCATGGAGGACATCGGCTGGGACCGCCTCTCGAGCCGGTTCGTCGACAAGAAGCTCCGCTTCATGCGCAGCTGCTTCAAGCTCTATCCGTGGGAGTGGCTGACCACGGACCGCTTCGCTCCGCACGTCCTGGAGACGCTGGACAACGGCGGCGGCACGGGCTCGACGCTGTGGATCGAGCCCGCCTGGAAGATGCTCCTCTCCAACAAGGCGCTCCTGGCGATCCTCTGGGAGCTGTACCCGGGCCACCCGAACCTCCTCCCCGCCTATCTGGACGGCCCGCGCGAACTGGCCGCGTCCACCGGGTACGTCGTGAAGCCGCTGCTCGGCAGGGAGGGGGCCGGGGTGACGGTGCACGACCCGGGCGCGGCTCCGGCCGTTCGGGAAGAACCATGCTGCTACCAGGAGTTGGCGCCCCTGCCTGACTTCGACGGCAACCGGGTCGTCCTCGGCGCGTGGGTCGTCGAGGACGAGGCGGCGGGACTCGGCATCAGGGAGTCTGCGGGGCTGATCACGGACGAGTACGCCCGGTTCATCCCGCATGTGATCCTGTGACGGCACTGATGCGGACCAGCATCTTCCCGGTGTTCGCCCCGCGCAGCACCCCGAGGAACGCCTCCGGCGCCCGCTCGATGCCGTCGACGACGGTCTGCTCGGTGCGCAGGGTGCCGTCGGCGAGCAGCGGAGCCGCCCGGCCGATCCACTCCGGGAACAGGTCGAGGTGGCTGGTGACGAGCATGCCCCGCAGCGTCGCCTCCTGCTTGGCGGCCTGGAAGAGGTTGTTCGGTCCCGGCGCGGGCTCCGTCGTGTTGTACGTGCTGATGGCGCCGACCAGCGCGATGCGGCCGCCCGGCCGGATCGCACCGATCGCGGCCTGCAGATGGTCGCCGCCGACCGAGTCGAGATAGACGTCCACGCCGTCGGGCGCGGCCTGCGCGAGCTGCTCGGGCAGGCCGCCCAGGCGGTAGTCGACGGCCGCGTCGTACCCGAAGGTGTCCAGGAGCTTCTTCGTCTTGGCGGGCCCGCCCGCCGAGCCGATCACCCGTGAGGCGCCGAGCTCGCGGGCGATCTGCCCCGCGACGCTGCCGACCGCCCCGGCCGCCGCCGACACGAAGACGACATCGCCCTCGCGCACCGGAGCGGTACGGGTCAGCGCGGCGTACGCCGTCAGGCCCGTCGCCCCGAGCGGGCCGAGGTAGGCGGCGGCCGGGGCGAGCGTGGTGTCGACGACGGTCGCGGCCGCCGCGTCAAGCACGGAGTACTCGCGCCACCCCAGGAAGTGGCTGACGGTCGCCCCCACGGGGACCTCGGGGGCGTTCGACGCGACGACTTCGCCGACCGCGCTGCCCTCCAACGGGGCGCCCAGCTGGAACGGCGCGATGTAGGACGGTTCGTCGTCCATGCGGCCGCGCATGTACGGGTCGACCGACATCCAGGTGTTGCGGACGACTATCTGCCCCTCGCCGGGCCGCTCGGGAACCTCGGTGGTGGCCAACTCGAAGTCGGCGGCGGTGGGTTCGCCGACGGGACGGGCGGCGAGACGGATTTCGCGGGAGACGGTCATGGTGGCTCCTCGGCCGGTGCGTGCACTTCCGTGACCGCGGGGTCGCGATCACGGGTACACCGTGCCGGGGAGCGCGCACGGAACGCTGACGGTCCGCGCACGGACCGCCGTCAGCGCTGGTGGGGCCCCGAATTAACGTGTCCCCATGCGATTCGAGGTGCTGGGCCCGCTGACGGTGCGCACGGAGGACGGGGCGGCCGCGCCTGCCCCGGAGCCGAAGGTGCGCGCGCTGCTCGCCGCGCTCCTCGTGCGGGCGGGCCGTCCGGTCCCGGTGGACGCGCTCGTCGACGCCCTGTGGGGCGACCGCCCGCCGTCGTCGCCCGCCAACTCCCTCCAGACGAAGGTCTCCCAGCTGCGCCGCGCACTGGAGAAGGCCGAGCCGGGCGGCCGCGGCCTCGTGGCGTACGGCCCTGCCGGGTACGAGCTGCGCGTACCGCCGGAGGACGTGGACGCGGTCCGCTTCGAGACGCTGACTTCGCGGGCGTATGCGGTTGGGGGTGCGGAGGGCGCGGGGCGTGCTGAGGTCGCTGGGGGCGCGGAGGGTGGCGACCTGCGTACGAAGGTGTCGCTCCTGACCGAGGCGCTGGCGCTGTGGCGCGGCCCCGCGTACGCCGACTTCCGCGACGCCGACTTCACGCGGGCGGAGATCTCGCGCCTGGAGGAACAGCGCCTCACCGCGCAGGAGACGCTGGCCGAGCTGCGCCTGGCGCGCGGTGAGCATGCGTTGCTGGCCGACGAGCTGGCGCCCCTGGTCGCGAGTGAGCCCCTCCGCGAGCGGCTGCGGGCGGGCCATCTCCGCGCCCTGTACCGCTCCGGCCGCGTGGCCGAGGCCCTCGACTCCTACCGCGACCTGCGCCTGCACCTCGCCGAGGAACTCGGCATCGACCCGGGCCCCGAACTGACGCGGCTGCACGAGGCGATGCTGCGGCAGGAGGCGGATGGGGATGGGGATGCGGGAGTTGGGGTGGCTGAGCCCGTGGGTGCGGTTGACGGTGCGGCGGTGCGCGGGATGGGCCGGGAGGCGGTCGTCGAGCGACCCCTCACCAATCTGCCCGCGCAGCCCACGGCCCTCATCGGCCGCGACACGGCAGTCGCACGCATACGTGACCTGATCCGCGCCGAACGCCTGGTCACCCTCGCGGGACCCGGCGGAGTGGGCAAGACTCGCCTCGCCCTGGAGTCGGCGGCGGGCCTGGCCGAGGAGTTCCCCGACGGCGTCTGGCTGGCCGAACTCGCCGGAACGCACGGCGAGGTGGCGGCCACGGTGGCGGCGGCGCTGGGCATCCGCGACGACGCGTCGGGCGGGTCAGAACCTCAGGCCGCCCCTCAGACCGCCCCTCCGGGAGCCCACCGCACGTCGGACCTGGCCGCGGCCGAACGTCTCGGGCAGGCGCTCGCCGGACGTCACCTCCTCCTCGTACTCGACAACTGCGAACACGTCCTCGGCCCCGTCGCCGACCTGACCGCCCGACTCCTGCGCCACGCCCCGCGTCTGCGCATCCTCGCCACCAGCCAGGAAGCCCTGGCCCTGACCGGCGAGACCCTGGAAGCCGTCGCGCCGCTCGGCGCGGAGGACGCGCTGCGGCTGTTCGCCACCCGCGCCGCGGCCGCCGCGCCCGGCTTCACCCTGGACGACGGGAACCGTGACGCCGTCGCCCTCATCTGCCGCCGCCTGGACGGCATCCCGCTCGCCGTCGAACTCGCCGCCACACGCGTACGCGCCCTGGGCGTGCACGCCCTCGCCGACCGCATCCACGACCGCTTCCGCCTCCTGAAGCAGGCGCGCCGCGACGCACCGGCCCGCCAGCGCACCCTGCGCGCGATGATCGACTGGAGCTGGGAACTCCTGACGGCCCCGGAACGCCTCGCCCTGCGCCGCCTCGCCGTGTTCGACGGCGGTTTCACCCTGGAGGCCGCGGAAGCGGTACTGCCACCGACGGCCCCGGAAGACACACCGGCCCCGAAGGACACGTCCGCACCGGAGGGCGTACCGGCACCGGAGGGCGTACCGGCACCGGAGGGCGTACCGGCACCGAAGGACATACCGGCCCCGGAGGCCGACGCCCTCGACCTGGTCACCCGCCTCGTCGACCGCTCCCTCCTCGCGCCGACGGCACCCGACGCCCCGGAAATGCGCTACCGCATGCTCGAATCCGTCACCGCATACAGCCTCGAACGCCTCGACGAGGCAGCCGAGACCGCCGCGCTGCGCCGACGTCACGCCCTCCACTTCGCCGCGTTCGCCGAACGCGCGGCCGCCGCGCTGCGCGGCCCCGAGCAACGGATCTGGCTGCGCCGCCTGGACCACGAGACCGTGAACCTCCGCGCCGCGCTGAACTGGTCCACCGCGGCCGCCGACACCCCGACGGCTCTGCGCTTGGTCAACGCCCTGACCTGGTACTGGTTCCTCCGCGGCCGCCTCCGAGAGGCCATGCACGCCTTGGACCAGGCCCTGAACCTGCCCCAGCCCCGTGACCTGCCCCGTGACCTGCCCCAGGACCTGCCCCTGATCTCATCCCTGACGACCGCCGCCGCCTCCGCTCACGCCGCCTTCGCCCTGTTGACCGGCGAGGACGCCTGCGCACACGGCAGTACGTGCGAGCGCGCGCCGACCACACCCGCCGATGCCCGCTCCCGGTGGCTGCTCGCCTTCGCCCGGTGCGGGTTCGACCACACCCCGCGCGAGGCCGCGCGCGTCGACACGCTGCTGACGGAGTTCAGGGACGCGGGCGACCGCTGGGGCGAGGCCGCGACGCTCTCCACCCGGGCCACCCGCGCCCTCTACCGCGGCGACCTCACGGCCCTGCGCCGCGACGCCACCCGCAGCGCCGAGCTCTTCGCCGAACTGGGCGACCGATGGGGCCAGTTGCAGTCGTCCGAGCAGCTCGGCGTGCTCGCCGAGATCGCCGCCGACTACGACGAGGCGGCCCGGCTCCAGCGCGACGGCATGCGGGGCGCGGAGGAGCTCCAGCTCTGGACCGACCTCTCCTTCCGCCTCTCCCGCCTCGGCCGGATCGCGCTCCTGACCGGCGACGACCCCGCCGCCACGGCCTTCCACGAACGCGCCGCCCGCCTCGCCGCCCAGCAGTCGCACCGCCCCGCCCAGCAGTTCGCCGAGACCGGCCTCGCCATCGGCGCCCGCCACCGCGGCGACCTCGACGCCGCCGAGGAACTCCTGCTGCCCTGGCTGGACTTCAACCGGCGCTTCGGAGTCGACTCCGGCACGGCGCTGATCCTGGCCCAGCTCGGCTACGTCGCCGAACAGCGCGGAGACGCGGCGCGCGCCGAAGAGCTCCACCGAGAGGGCCTCGTCGTGGCCCGCACGACGGGCGACGAGCGCGCGGTGGCACTGGCCCTGGAAGGCCTCGCGGGCGCCCGTTCCCTGTCCGGCGACCACCCGCACGCCGCACGCCTCCTCGGCACCGCCGCCCGCATCCGCGAGGCCGAGGGCGCACCCCTGCCGCCCGCGGAACGCACGGACACGACCCGCGCCGAGCACCGCAGCCGCACAGCCCTCGGCGACATCGCATTCAAGGAGGCGTACGCCCAGGAATCCCGAACCTGAGAACACCCCCCGCGCGCCTCAGCGACGCCACAGAGCCGTCAACGAAGCCACAGAGCCGTCAACGACGGCACAGAGCCGCATCCACGACATCGTCCACATGCGTCATGACCGCCTTGTCGGTCGGCTGCATGGTCACCGCGACGTTGGCGGCGCGGCCGTCGTCCGTGGCCCCGCCCCGCGTCTCGTATCCCGGGTAACTGCCGCCGTGCCCCCAGTAGACGCCGCCGCAGGACAGGGGCCTGCTCACGATCCCCAGTCCGTAGCGCGCGCCCTTGCCGAAGTAGTCGGCGGGGACCGTGGCGCGCATCTGGGCGAGCTGGGCCGCCGGGAGGAGCCTGCCGGGCGAGAGCAGGGCCGAGAAGAACCGGTTGAGGTCGGTGTTGGTGGAGATCAACTGGCCTGCCGCCCAGGCCCAGGAGGGGTCCAGCTCCGTGATGTCCTGCGGAGGTCCGCCCGGCGTCTCCTGGTAGTAGCCCTTGGGGTGGGGTTCGCGGATGGTCGCGTCCCTGGGCGCGGGGAAGTAGGTGTGGCGCAGCCCCAGCCGCTTGATGATCCGCCGGTCGATCTCCTCGGCGACGGGGTGCTCGGTGACCTCCTGGACGATCAGACCGGCCAGGACGTAGTTCGTGTTGCTGTACGCCCACTCCTTCCCGGGCTCGAAGTCCCCCTTGTACTGGAGCGCGATGTCCAGCAGCTCGCGCGGTTCGTAGTAGCGGGGCTGCAGGTCGTGCTTGGTGTAGTTGGGCAGCCCGCTCGTCTGCTGCAGGAGCTGGCGGACCTTGATCTTCCGCCCGTCGATCCCGTCCCCGCGCACGACGCCCGGCAGATACGTGTCGACCGAGTCATCGAGACGGATCTTCCCCTCGGCGACCAGCTGCAGCACGACCACCGCGGTGAACGTCTTGGTGTTGCTGCCGATCCGCACCTGACCGTCCCTGGGCACCTCGGCCCCGGTGGCCAGATCACCGACCCCTGCCGTGTACGTACGAGTGGGCCCCTTCTTCCCCTTGACGCTCGCCAGCGCGGCAGGCAGCCCATCGGCACGCACCAGCTCGTCCAGCCCCTGCTGCACGCCGTCCGCCCCCGGCACGGGAGCCCCCGCGGCTCTCGGCGCCGCCGCAGACGCCGCGGGCGCCGCCAGCACACCCGCCGTCATGGCGCCCACGGCCACCACGGCTGCGACCGTGGCCGACACCCCTCTACGTCGGCCACCCCGCTCCCGCCCGGAAGAACGAACCTTCTGACCTGCCTGCTCACGCACTGGCCAACTCCTATGGATATGTGGGGAACCGGCGCCTTCACGCCGGTCCCAACATTTCCGGATGCGGCCGCCCGGGACGATCCTGCCAACCGCCCACTCCAGGTGGGGCTAACCCCCGGCTTCGCCCCGGGCCACAGCGCCCTCCCGGCTAGCTCAGCACGGCCCGCAGCTGAGCGAGCCCCCAGTCCAGATCGTCCTTGCTGATCACCAGCGGGGGAGCGATACGGATCGTCGACCCATGCGTGTCCTTGACCAGCACCCCCTTCTCCATCAACTTCTCCGAGATCTCCCGTCCCGTGCCGTACGACGGAGCGATGTCGACGCCCGCCCACAGCCCGCGCCCCCGCACCTCGGTCACCGTCCCCGCACCGGTCAACAGCCCCAGCTCGGCGTGCAGATGCTCGCCCAGCTCCGTGGCCCGCTGCTGGAACTCGCCCGTCGACAGCATGTCGACGACCTCCAGCCCCACCGCGCAGGCGAGCGGGTTGCCGCCGAACGTCGACCCGTGCTCACCCGGCTTGAACACCCCGAGCACATCGGCATCGGCCACCACCGCCGACACCGGCACGACCCCGCCGCCGAGCGCCTTGCCCAGCAGATACACGTCCGGCACCACGCCCTCGTGCTCACACGCGAACGTACGTCCCGTCCTGCCCAGACCCGACTGGATCTCGTCCGCGATGAAGAGCACCCCGCGCTCACGGGTCAACTCCCGCACCCCGGGCAGATATCCGGCCGGGGGCACGAGCACCCCGGCCTCGCCCTGGATCGGCTCGATCAGCACGGCCACGGTGTCGTCGGTGACCGCTGTCCGCATCGCCTCCAGGTCGCCGTACGGCACGATCTCGAAGCCCGGCGTGTACGGCCCGAAGTCCGCCCGCGCCTCTTCGTCCGTGGAGAAGCTGATGACGGTCGTCGTTCTGCCGTGGAAGTTTCCGGCCGCGACCACGATCTTCGCCCGGCCGTCCGGCACTCCCTTGACCTGGTACCCCCACTTCCGCGCGGTCTTCACGGCCGTCTCGACGGCCTCCGCGCCGGTGTTCATGGGCAGCACCATCTCCTTGCCGCAGAGCTCGGCAAGGCGCGTACAGAACTCGGCGAACCGGTCGTGGTGAAAGGCCCGCGAGGTCAGCGTCACCCGGTCCAGCTGTGCCTTCGCGGCATCGATCAGGCGGCGGTTGCCGTGCCCGAAGTTGAGCGCGGAGTACCCGGCGAGCATGTCGAGGTAGCGGCGGCCCTCGACGTCGGTCATCCAGGCCCCGTCGGCCGAGGCGACCACGATGGGCAGCGGGTGGTAGTTGTGCGCGCTGTGCGCCTCGGCCGAGGCGATGAGCCGCTCGCCGGTCGAGCGGCCACCGGCCCCGGCGGCCGACGACGGCGAGGAGGAGGTGGAAGAAGAGGAGGTGGAAGAAGATGACGGCGACGACGGCGTAAAGGGAGCTGGCGTACTCGACACGGGGTCTCCGATCGTCCTGCGGCTGGGGGCGGGTGTGGCGCCCAATTCCTATCGTCGCTCGCATCGCGGACGAAGAAACCTGCCGGATCGGCGTGCCAGCTAGGGTGGCCCTGACAGCACGGTGACTGGCGCACGGGGAACGGACCCCGGTGAAGCCGTGCGAGGCACGACCTTCGAGGTGCCGCCCGCCTGGGCACCCCGGGACCACGACCGGACACTGACCGCTCGCCCCGGAGGACGCCATGACTCTCCCTTCCTCTTCCCCTCGGAACCATCCCGCCCTCGCCGCCGAGGACCCCGAACTCGCCGCCCTCGTCGACGCCGAGGAACAGCTCCAGGCCGACACCCTGCGGCTGATCCCCAGCGAGAACTACGTCTCCACCGCGGTCCTCGAAGCCTCGGGCACCGTCCTGCAGAACAAGTACAGCGAGGGCTATCCCGGCCGCCGCTACTACGAGGGCCAGCAGAACATCGACCCCGTCGAGCGCCTGGCCATCGCCCGTGCCAAGGCCGTCTTCGGCGTCGAGCACGCCAACGTCCAGCCCTACTCCGGCTCCCCGGCCAACCTCGCCGTCTACCTCGCGTTCGCCGAGCCCGGCGACACCGTGATGGGCATGGCCCTGCCGATGGGCGGCCACCTCACCCACGGCTGGGGTGTCTCCGCCACCGGCAAGTGGTTCCGCGGCGTGCAGTACGGCGTGCGCCGGACCACGGACCCCGCGACGAACGGCCGCATCGACCTCGACGAGGTCCGTGACCTCGCCCTCAAGGAACGCCCCAAGCTGATCTTCTGCGGCGGCACCGCCCTCCCTCGCACCATCGACTTCGCCGCCTTCGCCGAGATCGCCCGCGAGGCCGGAGCCGTCCTGGTGGCCGACATCGCGCACATCGCCGGTCTGATCGCGGGCGGCGCCCACCCCTCACCGGTGCCGCACGCCGACGTGATCTCCACGACCACCCACAAGACCCTGCGCGGCCCGCGCGGCGCGATGCTCATGTCCCGCGAGGAACACGCCAAGGCCATCGACAAGGCGGTCTTCCCCGGCCTGCAGGGCGGCCCGCACAACCAGACCACCGCGGCCATCGCCGTCGCCCTCCACGAGGCGTCCCGGACCTCCTTCCGCGACTACGCCCACGCGATCGTCGACAACGCCAAGGCCCTCGCCGACGCCCTGCTCGCCCGCGGCTTCGACCTGGTCTCCGGCGGCACCGACAACCACCTGATCCTGATGGACCTCACCCCCAAGGACGTCCCCGGCAAGATCGCCGCGAAGGCCCTCGACCGGGCCGGGATCGTCGTCAACCACAACACCGTCCCGTTCGACCCGAGGAAGCCCTTCGACCCCTCGGGCATCCGCATCGGCACCCCCTCCCTGACCTCCCGCGGACTCCGCACCGAGCACATGGCGACCGTCGCCGAATGGATCGACCGCGGTGTCGCCGCCGCCCGCACCGGGGACGAGGACGCCCTGACGAAGATCAGGTCCGAGGTCGCCGACCTGATGGCCGCACACCCGGCCCCGGGCCTGCCGACCGCCTGACCCGGCCCCGGACCGGCCGTCGCTCCCGCCCGGCACCGCCCGGGCGGGGCGGTGGCCCGTCGCCCCCGCCGCTCACAGGTCCCGCAGCTCCTGCCGGGGCCCCGGCTCGTCCGGTCGCCGCCGCCACGCCGACACCGCCGCCCAGCGCCCGGCCACCGGGCCGCGCAGCAGCAGCGCGGCCACCGCGCCGACGCCCGCGCCCGGTATCGCCCACCACCAGTCCGTGCCCGTACCTCCCGGCCCGCTGCCACCCACGGCCGCCAGCGGCGCGTCCCCGTCCCCACTCGTCCCGGAGCCGGAGGGTTCCGGCGTCACCTGCGACTGCGGCGAGATCCCGGGGCTGCCCCGGTCCGACGCCTTGCCCAGGAGCCCGAGCTCCTTGAACAGCGACAGCACCCGCTGGGGCTCCTCGGCCCGGTGCCAGTCGCCGTTCAACGACTCGATCTCCGTCGACCTGTGCACCCAGACGTCCGCGTCCTTCTTCTTGCCGGACAGCGGCGCGTAGACCCGGTCGACCCGCCACGGCATGACGTCGTGCGCCATCCACGTGACATTGATCTGACGGCTGCCCCGACCCACGTCCAGCCCCGGCGGCTCCTCGCCCGGCTTCCTGCCGGAGGAGGAGGGCGCGAGCCACCTCTCCAGTTCGGCGTACTCCTTGTCGCTGTAGTACAGCGACGCGCTTTCCGTGCTCTCCGGTGACACCAGCAGCACGCTCGTCGGCCCACCGGCCGCCGCCTGCGGTGCCGTGAGCACCACCAACGCCGCCGCCACGCCCAGCCCCGCCGCTGCCCCGCACAGTCCCCTGGCCATTCGCATGTCCCGCAGGCTCCCAGGTTCCCGGTCCGGCCGACCCGATGCGAAGCGGCCTTTCTCGGAGGGCCGGGGGGACCGACCGCTGCCGGGCCGCCGAACGCACCTGTGTTCCTCGTCTCATCGGCGACGATCCGTTCCCACCCGTCACACACCTGTTTCCGAGCTATGAGAGTCACCTGAGAGAATGGGCCCCATGGCCTCTGAACGACCTCGTGTGCTCTCCGGAATCCAGCCCACCGCCGGCTCGTTCCACCTCGGCAATTACCTCGGCGCGGTCCGCCAGTGGGTGGCGCTGCAGGAGTCCCACGACGCCTTCTACATGGTGGTGGACCTGCACGCGATCACGATCCCGCAGGACCCCGCCGACCTGCGCGCCAACACCAGGCTCGCCGCCGCCCAGCTGCTCGCCGCAGGCCTCGACCCGGAGCGCTGCACGCTCTTCGTCCAGAGCCACGTGCCCGAGCACGCCCAGCTCGCCTGGGTGATGAACTGCCTCACCGGCTTCGGCGAGGCCTCCCGCATGACGCAGTTCAAGGACAAGTCCGCCAAGCAGGGTGCCGACCGCGCCTCCGTCGGCCTCTTCACGTACCCGGTCCTGCAGGTCGCGGACATCCTGCTGTACCAGGCCAACGAGGTCCCGGTCGGCGAGGACCAGCGCCAGCACATCGAGCTCACCCGTGACCTCGCGGAGCGCTTCAACGGCCGCTTCGGCGAGACGTTCACCGTGCCGTCGGCGTACATCCTCAAGGAGACGGCGAAGATCTACGACCTTCAGGACCCGTCGATCAAGATGAGCAAGTCGGCGTCCACCCCGAAGGGCCTGATCAACCTCCTCGACGAGCCCAAGGCCACCGCCAAGAAGGTCAAGAGCGCCGTCACCGACACCGGCACGGAGATCCGCTACGACGTGGCGGAGAAGCCGGGCATCAGCAACCTCCTCGGCATCTACTCCACCCTCACCGGCACCGGTATCGCGGAACTGGAGCAGAAGTACGTCGGCAAGGGCTACGGTGCGCTGAAGACCGACCTCGCCGAGGTCATGGTCGAGTTCGTGACCCCCTTCCGGGACCGCACGCAGCAGTACCTGGACGACCCGGAGACGCTCGACTCGATCCTGGCCAAGGGCGCGGAGAAGGCCCGTGCCGTCGCCGCCGAGACCCTCGCGCACGCGTACGACAAGGTGGGCTTCCTGCCCGCCAAGCACTGAGTCACCGCTCCGAGCACAACAACAGCTGCACCGCGCTGCCCACCGGGCTGCGCCCCTGCCCATCGACACGACGACAGGAGTACGACGTGGGGACCGTAACGATCGGCGTTTCGATCGCGGTCCCGGAGCCTCACGGCAGCCTGCTCCAGGAGCGGCGCGCGGGCTTCGGGGACCCCGCGGCGCACGGCATCCCCACGCACGTGACCCTGTTGCCGCCCACTGAGGTGGACGCATCGGCGCTGCCCGCGGTTGAGGCGCATCTCATCTCGGTCGCGGCCGCCGGTCGGCCGTTCCCGATGCGCCTCTCCGGGACGGGTACTTTCCGTCCGCTGTCCCCTGTCGTCTTCGTGCAGGTGATGGCGGGCGGGTCGGCCTGCTCCTGGCTGCAGGAGCGGGTGCGGGACGCGTCCGGGCCGATGGCGCGCGAACTGCAGTTCCCGTACCACCCGCACGTCACGGTGGCGCACGGCATCTCCGAAGAGGCCATGGACCGTGCCTACGAGGAGCTCTCGGAGTACGAGGCCGAGTGGCCCTGCACCGGTTTCGCCCTGTATGAGCAGGGTTCCGACGGCGTCTGGCGCAAGCTGCGCGACTTCGCCTTCGGCGGCACCGTGGTGCCCCCTCAGGCCCCTGCCCCGGCGGCCCGGGGTACGCTGCCCGCTCGCTGACCGGGGTACCCCGGCCGATCGCGCCGGGGGGACCATGCGCAACGCAGTGGCGGCCGTCGCCGCACTCGCTCTTCTGGCGGTCGGCTGCGGGACGCAGAGGTCCGGCGCGGACGCCGACGACAGACCCGGCAAGTCCCGCGCGGCCGGGCTCTCCTGGGCGTTCGAGCGCATCGACGACGTGCCCGGCGAGCTGATCGACGGGGCCGCCATGGCGCCGGACGACATCTGGGCCCTCGGCAGCGACGACGTCGGCGACGGGCGGCTCGCCAAGGCGCACCTGCTGCACTTCGACGGCAAGAAGTGGACGCGTGAGCCGATGCCGGTCGACGGCGCCCCGCACCTTTTCCGGATCGACTCCCTGGGGTCGGCGGGCATCCGCCTCAGCGCCGTGGGCAGGCCCGGAGCGGCTCCGGAGACCCTCCGGTACGCCCTCTGGGACGGCACTCGGTGGAAGCCCCTGGACAGCGCCCCGGAAGGTGACGCCCCGGCCGGGCAGCTCACGGACGTCGAGGTCATCACTCAGGACGACGTGTGGGTGCTCCAGGGCGACGGCAAGGTGACGCACTGGGACGGCAGCCGGTGGACGGTGACTCCGATGCCCGCGAAGGTGGCCGCCCTCGCGGGCTCGGCGACGGACGACGTGTGGGCGGTCGGATCCCGTACGACGGGGCCCGGCGTCGGCGGCCCCGGCGGTGAGGTCGGGCAGCTCGCCGCGATGCACTTCGACGGTGACAAGTGGTCGCTGACCAAGACGCCGACGCTCCGCTTCCCCGACCCCTTGCCGCCCAAGCCGTACGCGGAGTTCACCGGCGTCGACGTCGCCTCCAGGACGTACGTCCGTGCGCACGGAGCGCACTCCTACGAGGGGTACGACGGCGAAGAGGTCCGCGACCCGGAGGCGCAGTCCGTCGAGCTGAGCTGGGACGGCACCCGCTGGAAGGAGTCCGAGCCCCTCCCTGGAGCGTGCGCGTACCGGAGTCCCGTGGCCCGGGACGGCGACCGCGGATTCTTCATGAACGGCAACTGGCACCTGACCACCGGCGGCACCTGCACCAAGATCAAGAAGCTGCGGCTTCCGGCCGGGCTGGGCGCGCGCCCGGAGTCGCAGCAGCAGCTCTGGCTCAAAAAGATCATTGCGGTGCCGGGCACGGGGCAGGTGCTCGGTTTCGGCAGCGTCGAGGTCATCCAGAGCGGGGCCGCCCCGGACCGAGCTGTCGTCGTCTCCCTGAAGCGCTAGGGCCTGTGTCGGAAGTCCCGCCTGCCCCGCGACGCCCGGCACGCCCGCTCGCCGCGTTGTCGGGACACCCCGATACAACCAGTATCGGGGTGTCCCTCCGCCTTGCGATCGCACGCACCGGACGCCGCGGGGCCCGCCCTCCGGGCGAACGACGGGACTTCCGACACAGGCCCTAGGAGCAGACCTTGAAGAAGACCGCCGTGACCATGGCCGTGCTGGCCCTCGCCGCGGCGGGCTGCGGCAGCGACAGCGGCGGCCCCGCCCGCACGGACCCCACTGGCGGCTCGTCGGCCGGCGCCGCCGCGCAGGGCGCATGGCAGCTGGAGCACGTCGACAAGGCGGTCAGGGGCGAGATGACCGCCGTCACCGCGGCGTCCGAGGACGACATATGGGCGGCGGGCTGGCAGTCCGAGAACGGCGACTCGACCGACCCGGAGGGCCAGTTCCTGCTGCGCCACGAAGGCGGTTCGTGGCGGCGCCAGAAGCCACCCGCCGCGCTCGACGGGAAGATCTTCCAGCCGCGGCTCGACTCCTCGGGACGGGACAACGTCTGGCTCTTCGGAACGGGCGCCGACTTCTCGGTCGGCGTGGCACGTTGGGACGGCAGCAGCTGGCAGCGCGTGCCGAAGCCGCCCGGTTCGGGGACCGTCTCCCAGACGAAGGTCTTCGCCCCCGACGACGTATGGGTGTTGCAGGAGGAGAAGCTGGCGCAGCACTGGGACGGCAGCCGCTGGAGCACCCATACGCTGCCTGCCGCGGCCACCGCGCTCGACGGCACGGCGGGGGACGACCTGTGGGCGGTCGGCTTCCGCACGAGCGGCCCCGGAGTGGGCGGTGACGGCGGCGAGCTCAACCAGCCCGCCGCGATGCACTGGGACGGCACGTCCTGGACGACCACGCCGACGCCCGCCTACCGGTTCCCCGAGCCCGTCCCGCCCGAGGCGGGTGCCTCTCTGGACGGCGTGGAGGCGGTCTCTCCCAAGGAGGTGTGGGCGTTCGGGTCGCACACCTTCAACCACGGAGAGGTCGAGAAGGAGCCGTCCATGGAGCACATCCTGTTGCGCTGGGACGGCTCTCGCTGGAACGAGCAGAAGGGCGCCGACCGGGACAAGTGCCTCTCCAGGGGCATCGTCACGCATGGCGAGGACGGAGGGCTGCTCTTCGGAGTGGGCCGTTACCGCTCTCCGGAGGGCCGTTGTACGAAGCCGTCCTGGCCGCGCCTGCCCGCCGAGGGGGAGGTCACGGCCAAGGGCAAGCAGCAGCTCTGGCTCGACCCCATCGTGCCGGTGCCGGGCACGAGGAAGTTCGTCGGCGTGGGCAAGATCTACGTGATGCAGAGCGGCAACCCGCTGACCATGCCCACGATCGCCACGTTCGAGCCGCCCAAGAGCTCCTAGGGCTCCTGGGCGGCCGGGCGGCTCAGAGGGGCAGGCGGCGGAACACCGGCCTCGGCACGTGCCGCAGCGCCGACATGACCAGCCGCAGCAGCCCCGGCACCCACACCGTCTCCGAGCGCCGCCGCAGCCCGTTCTCGATGGCCTCGGCCACCGCCTCCGGGGTGGTCGCCATGGGGGCCTCCTCCAGGCCCGCCGTCATCTTCGAGCGCACGAAGCCGGGGCGGACCACCATCACGTGCACCCCTGTGCCGTGCAGCGCGTCGCCGAGGCCCTGGGCGAACGCGTCGAGTCCGGCCTTGCTGGAGCCGTAGATGAAGTTCGAGCGGCGCGCGCGCTCGCCCGCCACCGAGGAGAGCACCACCAGGGAGCCGTGCCCCTGGGACTGCAGCGCCCGCGCGCAGACCAGCCCGGCCGAGACCGCGCCCGTGTAGTTGGTCTGGGCGACGCGCACCGCCGCGAGGGGCTCGTCCTCGTCGCGTGCCTGGTCGCCGAGGACGCCGAAGGCGAGGAGCACCATGTCGATGTCGCCCTCGGTGAAGATCTTGCCGAGGGACTCCTCGTGGGACTCGGAGTCGAGCGCGTCGAACGCGACGGTCCGCACGTCCGCGCCCATGTCGCGCAGGTCGGCGGCGGCCTTCTCCAGGTGGGGCGACGGGCGCCCGGCCAGCCACACGGTGCGGGTGCGGCGGGCGACCAGGCGCCGCGCGGTGGCGAGGCCGATCTCGGAGGTGCCGCCGAGGACGAGCAGGGACTGAGGGGTGCCGAAGGCGTCTTTCATGAGTACCGGTCTCCTAGAGGGCGAGGCGGCGGGAGAGGTCCGAGCGGAAGACGCCGCGCGGGTCGAGCTCGGCCCGCAGGGCGCGGAAGTCGTCGAGCCGCGGATACATCGCGGCGAGCATCTCGGGCCGCAGGCGCGAGTCCTTGGCGAGGTAGACGCGGCCGTCGGCGGCGGCCACCTCCTCGTCGAGATCGTCGAGGAAGGCGCCGAGCCCGGGGAGGTTCGCGGGGATGTCGAGCGCGAGGGTCCAGCCGGGCATCGGGAAGGAGAGCCAGCCCGGATCGCCCTCTCCGAAGCGCTTCAGTACGGCGAGGAAGGACGGGCAGCCGCGCTCCGAGATGCGCTGCACGATGTGGCGCAGGGCCTCCTCCTTGCCGTACCCGACGACGAATTGGTACTGCACGAAGCCGCTGCGGCCGTAGATGCGGTTCCAATGGGGGACGCCGTCCAGCGGGTGGAAGAAGGTGGAGATCTTCTGCAGCTCGCCGGTGCGGCAGCGGGGCGCCTTGCGGTACCAGAGCTCGTTGAAGAGGCTCACCGATGCCTTGCCGAGCAGTCCCTCCGGCAGGAAGGAGGGCGCGGCGGGCAACTGCCCCGGACGGAACGCGAGAGGGGCTCTCCGCGCGCGTGCCCGCTCCGGGAGGGCGTCCAGGGGGGCGTGGTCGCCGCGGGTAAGGACTGAGCGGCCCATGGCCGCGCCGCGCGCGAGGAGGTCGATCCAGGCGACCGAGTAGCGGTAGCGGTGGTCGGTCGCGGTGAGGCGGGCCATCAAGTCGTCGAGGTCCGTCGCCCGTTCCGTGTCGACCGCCATCAAGGACGTCTCGACGGGCAGGAGTTGCACGGTCGCCGACAGGATCACGCCGGTCAGCCCCATGCCGCCTGCTGTCGCGTCGAACAGGGGGCTGCCGGGCTCGACCGTGCGGACCGTGCCGTCGGCGGTCAGCACGTCCATCGCGAGGACGTGGCGCGAGAAGGACCCCGAGACGTGGTGGTTCTTGCCGTGGATGTCGGCGCCGATCGCCCCGCCGACCGTCACATAACGGGTCCCGGGCGTCACCGGCACGAACCAGCCGAGGGGCAGCAGGACTTCCATCAGGTGGTGCAGCGAGACGCCCGCGTCACAGACGACGGTGGCCGCGGGAGCGCCGGTGTCCGACGTCCGCGTGGTGTCGATGACGCGCACCCGGTCGAGGCCCGTCATGTCGAAGACCGCGCCGCCCGCATTCTGTGCTGCGTCTCCATAGGCACGCCCCAGGCCGCGGGCGATGCCGCCGCGCTCCCCGCACTCGCGCACCGCGGCCGCGGCCTCCTCCTGCGAACGGGGTCTCACCAGCCGGGCGGTGGTCGGTGCGGTGCGGCCCCAGCCCGAGACGGACACGGCGGACGAGGGGACGGGCACGGCGGACGACGTCGGAGCCGAGGTGCGGGCACGGGAGTCGGCGGGGGAGTCGGCAGGCATGCAAGCGACCGTATCGCCCATACATGGGCGTTTCGCTCAAAACCATCCCGGCTCTCACCGAAATGGGTGATAGAGCGAGTGTCACCCAACATTGACGTAATTATTGGGACGTTGCCTAGAAGAGTCGAGATGCCCAGCTCTCGAACGTCTTCGAAATAGAGGCGACATGCACGACATGGACCACCGGTTGCTGTCGGCCCTGCGCGACTGCGGCACCGACCCGCGCGTGGCGGCCGCCGCCCGCGCCCTGTCCCGCACCGGCGAGCACGGCGCACTCTGGATCCTGGCCGGTCTGGCGGGCGCCGCCGTCGACCGCGAGCGCCGCGGCGCCTGGCTGCGCGGCACGGCTCTCACCGCCGCCGCCCACCTGGCCAGCATGGGCGTCAAGCGGATCGTCCGCCGCCCGCGCCCCGCCGCCCTGGGCGACATCGAACCCCTCGTGCGCACCGCGGGCCGGCACTCCTTCCCCAGCTCGCACGCCACCTCCGCCGCCGCGGCCGTCGTCGCCTACGGAGCGCTGCGCCCCGTCGGGGCCCACCTCCTCCCGCCGCTGGCCGCCGCGATGTGCGTCTCCCGGATGGTCGTCGGCGTCCACTACCCCTCGGACGTGGCCGCGGGCGCGGCGCTCGGCGCGCTCACCGCACGCGCGGGCGCCACCTGGATGAAAGGAGACCGCATCGATGCCTGAACGTATCTCCACGGTCCTGGAACGGCCCGGCCCGCCCAGGCCGACGGGGCAGGGTCCCGTCGGCCTGCCGCTCGGCCTCCTGAAGACCGCACGCCCCCGCCAGTGGGTGAAGAACGTCCTCGTCGTCGCGGCCCCCGCGGCCGCGGGCGAACTCTTCTCGCGGCACGCCATCGAACAGGTCGCCGTCGTCTTCGCGCTGTTCACCGCCGCCGCGTCCGCCGTCTACCTGATCAACGACGCCCGCGACGCCGACGCCGACCGCGCGCACCCCACCAAGTGCCGCAGACCGGTCGCCAGCGGACAGGTGCCGGTGCCCGTCGCCTACGCCGTGGGAGGCCTCCTGGCCGTCCTCGCGCCCACGGCCGCCACCATCCTGTGCACACCGCTCACCGCGGCGCTCCTGGCCGCGTACGTCGGCATGCAACTCGCCTACTGCATCAGCCTCAAGCACGTCCTCGTCGTCGACCTCACGATCGTCACGACCGGCTTCCTGATGCGCGCCATGATCGGCGGCCTCGCGCTCGACATCCCGCTGTCGCGCTGGTTCCTGATCACCACGGGCTTCTGCGCGCTCTTCATGGTCTCCGCCAAGCGCTACTCCGAAGCCGTCCAGATGTCCGAGAGCTCGGAGAAACTGGGCGCCACGCGCGCGTTGCTCACCGAATACACCACCGGCTACCTGCGCTTCGTATGGCAACTGGCCGCGGGCGTCGCCGTTCTGGCGTACTGCCTGTGGGCCATGGAGGAGGGCGGCACCACCGACGGCGGCTCACTGCCCTGGCGCCAGCTGTCCATGGCCGCCTTCATCCTCGCCATCCTGCGCTACGCCGTCTTCGCCGACCGCGGTACCGCGGGAGAGCCGGAGGACGTCGTCCTGCGGGACAGGGCGCTCGCCGTGATCGGCCTGGTGTGGCTCGCCATGTACGGGCTCGCGGTCGCGGACTGGTGAGTTTGAGATCCCTACGCGAACGGTTCCGCGCGCTCGGGCCCGAACTGCTCGGCTTCGCCGCCGCCGGAATCTGCGCCTACGCCGCCGACCTCGGCCTCTTCATCTGGCTGCGCGGACCCGTCGGCCTGGACCCGCTGACCGCCAAATCCCTCTCCTTCGTAGCGGGCTGTTCGGTGGCGTACGCGGGCAACGCGCTCGGCACCTACCGGCGGCAGGCCGCGGAGGTCTCGCGGCTGCGCCAGTACGCGGTGTTCTTCGCCGTCAACATCGCGGGCGCCCTCGTCCAACTGCTGTGCATCGCCGTCTCCCACTACGGGCTCGGCCTCACCTCACAGCGCGCGGACACCGTCTCAGGCGCCGGGATCGGTATGGCACTCGCCACTGTTCTGCGCTTTTGGGGTACTCGGACCTTGGTCTTCCGCACATCGGGCAGGACAACGGGCAGGACAGCAGGCACGGAGGCGTCATGGACTGGCTGAAGAAACTGCCCGGCATCGGGCCACTGGTGGAGAAGGGCATGCGCACGCACGCGTGGCAGTCCTACGAACGCCTCGACGAAGTGCACTGGGCGCGCCTGGCGGCCGCCATGACGTTCATCAGTTTCCTGGCGCTCTTCCCGCTGCTCACCGTCGCGGCCGCCATCGCCGCGGCGACCCTCTCGAAGAAGCAGCAGGACACGCTCGAAAGCAAGATCTCCGAGCAGGTCCCCGGCATCTCCGACCAGCTGAACCTGGACGCCCTGGTCGCCAACGCGGGCACCGTGGGCCTCGTCGCGGGCGCCCTGCTGCTCTTCACCGGCATCGGCTGGGTCGGCTCGATGCGGGAGTGCCTGCGCGCCGTCTGGGAGCTGGAGGACGACGAGGAGAACCCGGTCCTGCGCAAGGTCAAGGACGCCGGGGTGCTCTTCGGGCTCGGCGGCGCGGGGCTCGCGTCGTTCGCCGCGTCCGCGCTCGCGTCGACCGCGGTCGGGCAGGCCGCCGACCTCTTCGGCATCGACGAGCAGGGCTGGGGCGCGGTGCTGCTCCAGGTCGTCGCGTTCGCCATCGCCGTCCTCGCGGACTTCCTGCTGCTGCTCTACGTCCTGACGCTGCTGCCCAGCGTCCAGCCGGACCGGCGCGACCTCGTCACCGCCGCGCTGATCGGCGCGGCAGGCTTCGAGCTGCTCAAGCTGCTGCTCGGCGGCTATATGAAGGGCGTCGCCTCGAAGAACATGTACGGCGCCTTCGGAGTGCCCGTCGCACTCCTCCTGTGGATCAACTTCACCGCGAAGCTGCTGCTGTTCTGCGCCGCCTGGACGGCGACGCGCAAGGCGTCACGTACAGCGGCGGCGGACGGCGAAGAGGCAGCCTCCGAAGAGACTGCCTCCACAAACACGCCCTCCGTAGAAGCCGGAGAAGGCAGTAGCCGTCAGTCCTGAGGCGTACGCCGACCCGACTGGCCCGGCAGCGGCATCCGGCGCCGGATCACGAAGACACCCCCGGCGAGCACCACGAGCACGCCGCCCGTGATCGCGAGCGCGGTACCCATGCCGCCGCCTCCGCCGTCGGAGGAGTGCGCGGCGTTCTCCGCGTCCGTGCCCCCGCCACCGCTGCCCGGGGCGCCCTTGCCCGCGCCGCCCGTACCGGCACCCTTCGGGGCGACGAGCTCACCCACGGGGTCGACCTTGCCCGCCGCCTTGAAGCCCCAGTCGAAGAGACGCGTGGTCTCCTTGTAGACCGCGTGGGTCTCACCGGACGAGGGGTTCATGACGGTGACGAGGAGAACCTTGCCGTTGCGCTCGGCAACACCCGTGAAGGTGTTTCCCGCGTTCGTGGTGTAGCCGTTCTTGACGCCCGCGATGCCCTTGTAGGCGCTGATGCCCGGGGCGCCGGTGAGCAGCCGGTTGGTGTTCTGGATCTCGAAGGACTCGCGCTTCGTCTCGCCCTTGTCCTTGCCCTTCTTGATCTTCTTGGTCTCGCCGGGGAACTTGGCCGTGGCCGTCGAGCAGTACTCGCGGAAGTCCTTCTTCTGCAGCCCCGAGCGGGCGAACAGCGACAGGTCGTACGCGGACGAGACCTGCCCCTTCGCGTCGTAGCCGTCGGGGGAGACCACGTGCGTGTCGAGGGCCTGCAGCTCGTCGGCGTGCTTCTGCATGTCCTTGACGGTCTTCGGGACGCCGTCGTTCATCGCGGACAGCACGTGCACCGCGTCGTTGCCCGACTTCAGGAAGACGCCGAGCCACAGGTCGTGGACGCTGTACGTCTCGTTCTCCTTGATGCCGACCATGCTGCTGCCCGCGCCGATGCCCGCCATGTCGGAGAGCGCGACCTTGTGCTTCTGCGACTTCGGGAACTTCGGCAGGACCGTGTCGGCGAAGAGCATCTTGAGGGTGCTCGCGGGAGGCAGCCGCCAGTGCGCGTTGTGCGAGGCGAGGACCTCACCGGACTCGGCGTCCGAGACGATCCAGGAACGCCCCGTCAGGTCCTTGGGCAGCACCGGCGCGCCCGGCTTGAGCTTCACCTGGGTGCCCGCCTGGCCGAGCTGCGCACCGCCCACGGTGGACATCTTGGCGGGCGGCTTCGGTTGGTCGTCGTCGCCTCCCGGCTTTCCGTCCGCGAGCGCGGGCGCTGCGGTCGACATGGTGAGCAATGCGGCGGAAGCGACCAACATGGCGGTCTTTTTTACGGCAGGCACGGACGAGAACGTACAGGGCGGGGCTGTGGAAGTCGCTCCCGAGGTGGGCTGTGTCCCCTCGTCCCCACCCCGGCGGCGGTGCGGCAGGGGAGCTCGCGATACTGAACGCATGAAGCTCAGCCGCCCTGTCTCCTGGTTCCTGCTCGCCTTCGGGGTGTGGAGCTGGTTCATCTGGATCACTTTCGTCAAGAACCTGTGGAAGGACGGCAGCGGGCTCGCCTTCGACGACGCGGACAACCCGACCGGGTACTTCTGGGTGCACCTGACGCTTGCCGTTGTCTCCTTTGTCTTGGGGACGGTGGTGGGGTCCATCGGGTTCCGTGGAGTCCGTGCTCTGCGCAGAACGTCATAGCCGTGGTTGCCCTCATGGTCCTCGTGGGCCTGGCCGTTCTCGCGGCCTTCGTGGCCCTCCACTGGTACGCGTGGCGCCGCCTGGTGCGGGACACCACGGCCGGGCCCGGGATCGCCCGGCGGGCCGGGACGGTGGTCTTCGTCGCGGCGCCGCTGATGATGTTCGGGGCGCTCGTCGCCGAGCGGACCGGGGCGCCGTTCCTGCTCCAGCAGGTGCTGGCCTGGCCAGGCTTCATGTGGCTGGCCCTCTCGCTCTACCTGCTGCTTGCGCTGATCGTGGGGGAGCTGCTGCGTCCCCTGGTGCGGCGGTGGGTGGAACGGGAGAGGACCGCTCCGGAAGCGGTACGCGTATCCGTGGCGGAGTCCGTGTCCGCGACCGGGTCCGATCAGGCGCGGCCCGCACCGGATCGGGCGCGCCCCGCACCGGATCAGGCTGCCCCCGAGGCCGAAAAGCCTGCCCCTGCGCCTGCCCCCGAGCCCGCCTCCGAGCCTGCGCCTGCCCCTGAGCCCGAGAAGGCAGCCTCCGCCCTCTCCACCCCCTCCCGCCGCCTCTTCGTCTCCCGCATCGTCGGCGGGACCGCGGCCGCCGTCGCCGCGGGGACCGTCGGCTACGGGACGTACGGCGTGCTCCGCGGCCCCAAGGTGAAGCGGGTCACCGTCCCCCTGGCCAAACTGCCGCGCGGGGCCCACGGGTTCAGGATCGCCGTGGTCAGCGACATCCACCTCGGGCCGATCCTCGGACGCGGCTTCACCCAGCGCGTGGTCGACACCGTCAACGCCACGCAGCCCGACCTGATCGCCGTGGTGGGCGACCTGGTGGACGGCAGCGTCGAGCACCTCGCCCCGGCCGCGGCGCCGCTGGCCGGAATGCGGGCGCGGCACGGCGCGTACTTCGTCACCGGCAACCACGAGTACTTCTCCGGCGCCGAGCAGTGGGTCGACCACGTGCGCGAGCTCGGCCTGCACCCCCTGCGGAACGCCCGCACCGAGCTCCCCGCCTTCGACCTCGCGGGCGTCGACGACGTGGCGGGCGAGGACGAGGGGAAGGGCCCCGACTTCGCCAAGGCGCTCGGCGACCGGGACCGCTCACGGGCCTCCGTGCTCCTCGCGCACCAGCCGGTCGTCATCCATGACGCGGTCGAGCACGGCGTGGACCTGCAGCTGTCCGGCCATACGCACGGCGGCCAGCTCTGGCCCGGCAACCTCATCGCCGACCTGGCCAACCCCACGCTCGCGGGCCTGGAGCGGTACGGCGACACACAGCTCTACGTGACCCGTGGCGCGGGTGCGTGGGGGCCGCCGGTGCGTGTCGGGGCGCCCTCGGACATCACGGTCGTCGAACTGGCGTCGCGACAGGCCTGACCACCCTCGCACCTCCGTTCCCTGGGGTAATTGGTTCAGAACTGGCCAGATATGGGTGAGCCCGGGGATGCCTCAGTGACACCGCGGGCCCCTCCGCGCAGCATGGTCGGAGGGGGGAGCGGGGAGGCAGGGGGAACAGGGGGCCATGGGGTGGGGGGTAAAGGGGACGTGCTGAGACGTGATGCCTTCAGATTGCCGCCGCACCCGGCGTCGGTGCCGTTGGCCCGGTCGCGGGTGCAGGACCATCTGAAGGCCTGGGGGCACACGGCGGACGACGGTGCGCTGGACGACACCGTGCTCCTCGTGTCGGAGCTCGCGACCAACGCGATCCTTCACGGGTTCGTCGTGCAGGGGGAGTTCGAGGTCGCGGTGACGGTGCTCGCCGACGGCTCGTGCTTCATAGAGGTGTCCGACGAGAGCTCTGCGGAGCCGGAGGTGCGCACCGGCGGCGACTGGGAGGACGAGAACGGCCGTGGCATGCGGCTCCTCGACGCGATCGCGGAGGCCTGGGGGGTGTGGCGGCGCGGCGGCCGCGGCAAGACGGTGTGGGCGCTGGTGCGGGGGTGAGTGTGCGCCTAGGCCCTAGGCCGCGCCGCCGACATAGGGCGGCGGCGCGGCCGGTGCGTCCTGCGGCTCGGGGGCGGCCTTGGGCGGGAGGGGCGCAGGTGCAGGTGCAGGTGCAGGCACAGGCACGGGGAGGGTGAAGCGGCGGACGCCCGGTACCGCTGCCGTACCCGCGCAGGCCACGCCCACGACGGCGGCCGCGATCCACAGCGGCACCCCGGCGCCCCAGGCGCTCGCCGCCAGCGGTGCGAGAACGTAGCCCAGCGGCATCGCGGCCATCGAGAGCAGCCAGTCGTACGAGGTGACGCGGGCCAGCACCGCGGACGGTATCGCCGCCTGCACCGAGGTCTCCCAGACGGGGCTGAGGAACCCGAGTCCCGCCTGAGCGAGGCCGTAGGCGGTGATGACGGCGGGCGCGGGGGCCCCGGCGGCGAGCAGGGCGAGCGGCAGGGCGTACGTCGCCAGGCCCAGGTTGGCCGTCAGGACGGGCCGCCGCGGCCGGGCCCGCCCGGCGAGCAGCGAGCCGAGCAGCAGCCCGGCAGCACCCGCCTGGAGGAGCCAGATCCACACGCCCTCGCCGCCCAACTCCTCGACTGCCAGGGCCGGTCCGAGGGTCATGAGCACGGCGGCGGCGCCGTTCCAGGCGGCATGGGCGATCAGGCTGGTCCAGTACCAGTCGCGGCTCCGCACCTCCCGCCAGCCTTCGACGAGGTCCTTGCGGAGGGACCGGTGCGGCTCGGGCTGCCCGGCTGCGCGGTCGTGGGCGTGGGGCAGGCGCATGGCCGCGAGCAGGCAGGCGCTGGTCGCGAAGGAGGCGGCGTCGAGCACGAACGCCCAGCCCGGCCCCGCGGTGGCGATGAGGAGCCCGGCCATGGCCGGGCCGCCCAGCACCGTACTGCTCCTGATGACGCCGAACAGGGAGTTGGCGCCGTGCCGGTCCTGCTCCGCGACCGTGCCCGTGATCAGCCGCGGCAACGTCGGCATGGCGAAGGCCGAAGCGGCGCCGCCGATGGCCTCGGCCGCGGCGATGTGCCACAGCCCCGGTGCGCCGCCCAGCAGTTCGATGCCCACGAAGAGCTGGGTCCCGCAGCGCACCAGGTCGGTGATGAGCGCGACGGTGCGCGGATTGAAGCGGTCCGCGACGACCCCGCCGAGCGGCAGCAGGAGCAGCCGCGGGCCCATCGCGCAGCCCAGGACGACGGCCAGCGCGGAGCTGGAGCCGGTGGCGCGGAGCACGGCGAGGGCGAGGGCCGCGGGGATGACCGCGTCGCCGATGAGGGAGAGGGCGCGGCCGAGCAGGAGGAGGCGGAAGGGCCGGTTGCGCAGCAGGGGGTACGACGACGGTCGGGGGAGCGGCATGGAGAGGACAGTATTTCGCTTCCGAACTATTCGTCAACGAAATATCAGGGACCGAAGTGCCGCAGTAGAGTCCTGGCATGGCGGATGGCATGACAGATGGAAAGACGGACGGTCCGGCGGACGATGTGACGGGTCCCCGGGACTGGACGGACGGTCACGTCGAGCGCTGGCTGCCCGTCCTGCCGACGCTCGACCCGGACATCGAGGGCGCGGTCACCCGCATGAGCAGGCTCACCGTGCATCTGCGCCGGGTCCGCGAGCAGTCCCTCGTCGACTTCGACCTGGAACGCCACGAGTTCGACACCCTGCACAAGCTGGCGGGCCGGGGCGGCGAGGCGAGCCCCACCGAGCTCGCCTCGGACCTGGACCTCGCCCCGGCCTCCGTCACCGGCCGCCTCGACGGCCTGGAGCGCCGGGGCCTGGTCCGCCGGACGCCCTCAAGTAGGGACCGGCGCCGGGTCGACGTCGAACTGACGGAGCCGGGCAGGGCGGCGTGGCGGGGCGCGATGGCGGTACTGGGCCGCGAGGAGGAGCGGCTGCTCGGCGTCCTCCCCGAGGACGAGCGCAGACAGCTCTCCGAGATGCTGCGCCGGGTCATGGTGGTGGCGGAGGAGGGCGGGGGAGCGGATTGGCACTAGCCACCCGCCGCATCCCGCGTCAGGAAGCCCGGCGTCAGGAGCCCCGTCAGGAAGCCCCCGTCAGGAAGTCCGCGCCAGCTCCGGCCGCTTGAGGTAGTCCGTGAAGCCGACGACGTTCCCCCACGAGTCGGCGATCTCCACCGTCCAGCCGGTGGCCACGGAGAACGGCTCGGCGAGCAGGGGGATCCCCGCGGCCGCCAGGGCCCGGCCCTTCGCGCGGGCGTCGGGGACCTCCAGCCAGATGCGGGGCGAGGGCCACGCAGGTGTACGCGGCACGATGCCGTCCTCCACGCGCAGCAGCATGCCCGGCGTCTCCTTGCCCACCTTCAGGATGGCGAGGCCGATCTCGTCGAGCCGGAACGCGACCGGGAACCCGGCCCGTTCGTAGAACCCGACGGCCTCGCCGAGGTCGCCGACGGGAAACAGGACGTTGTCGAAGCCGAGCAGTGCCGTGGACTCATCGGCGGCGGGCTGGTCAACGGAAAGGCCGACCGACTGGTTGTCTGACATTCCGTCAGAGTAGGTCGGGGGTCGCCGTACCGGCGCAGGCGCGCATGAAGCCCGCCGGGCGCGCATGATTCTTCGGCCGTACGGCCCCCACACGCGCCCCGCGCCTACCGGTTGGCCTACCGGTTGATGGACTGGATCTCTTGGACGTTGACGTCCTGCGTGCCCTCGAAGGTGCCGTCGGGCAGGTCACCGCCCGCGCCGCCGGTGCCCTCCCACGTGATCTCCCACGTGATGGACGCCTTCATCTGGTACGGATTGCCGCCGGTGGCGCGCAGGTACCTGATGCCGCACGGCGGGTCCTCCTTCGAGGAGCCCTTCGTGTACGGCGTTCCGATGCTGCCGTCGTCGTTGACCGCGCACTCGCCGTCGGACGGGAAGGTCTCGGCGTCCGAGGTGCCCGGGTCCAGGTGGAGGCTGACGGGCTTGGCGGTGGTCTCGGCCCACAGGTCCGTGCCGGGCAGCTCGGCGCGGACCTTCACGGGCTCGAACTTGCCCTTGTCCAGCCACACCCAGGTGGGCACCTTCACGGTCGACTTGCCCTCGGGCTTCAGTTCGACCTTGGTGTCGGGGACCTTCACCTTGTTGTAGGCGTAGCCCGCCAGAATCTTCGGGGTGGGCGCGTTCTTGATCTTGGGGATCTCCTGGGCGTCCTGCCAGAAGAGGTTCGTCTCGCACTGCCGGGCTTCGAAGGTGTCCTCGACGTCGGGGTTCATGACCCCGCGCCAGAACTTCCCGTCCTTGCCGATGTTGAAGTTCTTGTAGCCCTCGGCGCCGTCCGACTGCTCCTTGCCCTTCTCATAGTGGTCCACCATGAGGTCTTCGCCCCAGCTGAGCGAGGGCGTCACATGGACCAGGTCGCCGCCCTTCTTCAGCTTCTCCACGCCGTCCTTGAGCTCCTCGGGGGTCGCCACCGGCTCGTACCAGCAGGACGGCGGCTTCCAGTTCGGGTCCACCGCCACGACGGGCTTCGAGCCACCGCCCTTGCCGCCGCTGACCTGCTTGACCGTGACGCTGGTGCCGACGCCCGCCGTGAGCGTGTTGCCGGAGGCGTCGCCGGACGGCCGGGCCGGTGCGTTGTCGTCCTTCCCGCCGAGCGCGTGTGCCGTCGCGGGCCAGGCGCCGAGCGCGAGAACGGCCGTGGCCACCAGCGGGAGGGACCTCTTCAGCGAGTGCGACGCGTACCTCACTTGTCGCACCCCCCGCGCTCCGTCTCCAGCGAGACGGTGCTCCAGACGCCGTCGGGGTTCTTCCGCAGCGTGGTGCGGTACTGGAGGACGGGGTTCGTGTCGTCCGGGGTGCCCACGCGCTTCTTCGTCTTGCGGTTCTCGGTGTAACCCTTGCTCTCGTCCACGCAGTAGAAGAGCACGCCGCCGACGTCGGAGAGGCTCACCTGCGGGTTGAACACCCGCACGCTCCCGACCAGGCTGTCATTGGTGTCCACGTAGCCCTTGACGTACTTCTGGGACGACTTGAGGGCCTGCATCGAGGTGTAGAAGCTCAGCGGCTTCGCCTGCGGGTCGGCGTCCATGATGGCCAGGTACTCCGCCTTCAGGCGCTCCTTGCCGTCGTCCAGGATCGCCTGCTTCTTCGCGTCGCTGTTGTGCCAGCTCACGAAGTCGGCCTTGAACGTCTTCGGCAGCTCCACACCGGGGCGCTTCGCGCCACCGGGCCCGGCGCTCGCCGAGGCCTTGGGCTTCCCGCCCTCGTCCGCTCCGGCGATCTTGTCCGAGGAATCGTCGTCCCCTCCCCCCGAGCCACACGCGGTCAACAGCAGGGCCGCGGACGCGGTCAGCGCGGCCGTCATGAGGCGGATGGGGCGATGCACTCTGCACTCCAGAGGTGAGGGGAAGGGGGCGTCAGTGGGGGACGCGAGCGTTTTGAGTGAACCCAAGCTATAACCAGGGCATTGCGTATGCACATGGGCCCCGCTCCTCCAGGAGCGGGGCCCATATGACGTACAGGGTGAAACCGGATCAGAAGCGACGCGTGATCAGCGCGCGCTTCACTTCCTGGATCGCCTTCGTGACCTCGATGCCACGCGGGCACGCGTCCGTGCAGTTGAACGTCGTGCGGCAACGCCACACGCCGTCCTTGTCGTTGAGGATCTCCAGGCGCTGCTCGCCCGCCTCGTCACGGCTGTCGAAGATGAAGCGGTGCGCGTTCACGATCGCGGCCGGGCCGAAGTACTGGCCGTCGTTCCAGAAGACCGGGCACGAGGACGTGCACGCGGCGCACAGGATGCACTTGGTCGTGTCGTCGAAGCGCTCGCGGTCCTCGGCGGTCTGCAGACGCTCGCGCGTCGGCTCGTTGCCCTTCGTCACCAGGAACGGCATGACGTCGCGGTACGCCTGGAAGAACGGGTCCATGTCGACGACCAGGTCCTTCAGGACCGTCAGACCCTTGATCGGCTCCACCGTGATCGGCTTGGCCGGGTTGATGTCCTTGATCAGGGTCTTGCAGGCAAGACGGTTCTTGCCGTTGATCCGCATGGCGTCCGAACCGCAGATGCCGTGCGCGCAGGAGCGGCGGAACGTGAGCGTCCCGTCCTGCTCCCACTTGATCTTGTGGAGGCCGTCGAGGACGCGCTCCTTGGGGTCGATCTCCAGCTGGAAGTCTTCCCAGGTGGCGTCCGCCGAGACCTCCGGGTTGAAGCGGCGGATGCGGAACGTCACCGTGATCAGGTGCGAGCCGTTGTCCGCTTCGAGGGCCTCGAGCTTGTCCATCGTCGGAGTAGCCATCAGTACTTACGCTCCATCGGCTGGTAGCGGGTCTGGACGACCGGCTTGTAGTCGAGGCGGATCGACTCGGCGCCGTCGTCGCCGACCTCGCGGTACGCCATGGTGTGGCGCATGAAGTTGACGTCGTCGCGGGTGGGGAAGTCCTCGCGGTAGTGACCGCCGCGGGATTCCTTGCGGGCGAGCGCGGACTGCGCCATGACCTCGGCGAGGTCGAGCAGGTTGCCCAGCTCGATGGCCTCGAGGAGGTCGGTGTTGAAGCGCTTGCCCTTGTCCTGGATCGAGACGTTGAGGTAGCGCTTGCGCAGCTCCGCGATCTTCTCCACGGCCGTCTTGATCGTCTGCTCCGTGCGGAACACCATGACGTTGGCGTCCATGGTCTCCTGCAGCTCCGTGCGGATCTCGTGGACCCGCTCGTTGCCCGAGGCGTCGCGCAGCCGCTCGACCTGGGCGACGACGAGCTCCTCGGGGTTCTCCGGGAGCTCGACGAAGTCGCTCTTCGCCGCGTACTCCGCGGCGGCGATGCCCGCGCGGCGGCCGAAGACGTTGATGTCCAGGAGCGAGTTGGTGCCGAGGCGGTTGGCGCCGTGCACCGAGACGCAGGCCACCTCGCCCGCCGCGTACAGGCCGGGGACGACGGTCGAGTTGTCCGCGAGGACCTCGCCCTCGACGTTCGTCGGGATGCCGCCCATGGCGTAGTGCGCGGTCGGCTGGATCGGGATCGGGTCCGTGTAGGGCTCGATGCCGAGGTACGTACGCGCGAACTCGGTGATGTCGGGCAGCTTGGCGTCCAGCTGCTCCGGCGGGAGGTGCGTGAGGTCGAGGTAGACGTGGTCGCCCTCGGGACCGCAGCCGCGGCCCTCACGGATCTCCGTGTAGATGGAGCGGGACACGACGTCACGGGACGCGAGGTCCTTCATGACCGGCGCGTACTTCTCCATGAAGCGCTCGCCGTCCTTGTTGCGGAGGATGCCGCCCTCACCGCGGGCGCCCTCCGTGAGGAGGATGCCCATGCGCCAGATGCCGGTCGGGTGGAACTGGAAGAACTCCATGTCCTCCAGCGGCAGCCCGCGCCGGTAGCAGGCCGCCTGGCCGTCACCGGTGAGCGTGTGCGCGTTCGAGGTCACCTTGAAGAACTTGCCGGTGCCGCCGGACGCGTAGATCACGGACTTCGCCTGGAAGACGTGGATCTCGCCGGTCGCCAGCTCGTACGCGACGACGCCCGCGCTCTTCTTGACCCCGTCCACCTCGACGATGAGCTGGTCGAGGACGTAGAACTCGTTGAAGAACTCCACACCCTCCTTGACGCAGTTCTGGTAGAGGGTCTGGAGGATCATGTGGCCGGTGCGGTCGGCCGCGTAGCAGGACCGGCGCACGGCGGCCTCGCCGTGGTTACGGGTGTGACCGCCGAAGCGACGCTGGTCGATGGTGCCGTCCGGCGTGCGGTTGAACGGCAGGCCCATCTTCTCCAGGTCGAGGACCGCGTCGATGGCCTCCTTCGCGAGGATCTCGGCGGCGTCCTGGTCGACCAGGTAGTCGCCGCCCTTGATCGTGTCGAAGGTGTGCCACTCCCAGTTGTCCTCCTCCACGTTGGCGAGCGCGGCGGCCATGCCGCCCTGCGCCGCGCCCGTGTGGGAGCGGGTGGGGTAGAGCTTCGTCAGGACCGCGGTGCGGCTGCGCTTCGTCGACTCGATCGCCGCGCGCATGCCCGCGCCACCGGCGCCGACGATGACGGTGTCGTACTTGTGAATCTTCACGGAAGTCGCCTCGGCTTTAGCGGATGTTCGGGTCGAAGGTGAAGATCACCAGCGTGCCCAGAAGGATGGTGAACACCGTGGCGGTGTACAGCAGGCCCTTGAGCCACAGACGCGTGTTCGGACGCTCCGCATAGTCGTTGATGACCGTGCGCAGGCCGTTGGCGCCGTGCAGCATCGCGAGCCACAGCATCAGCAGGTCCCAGACCTGCCAGAACGGCGAGGCCCAGCGACCGGCGACGAACGCGAAGCCGATCTTGGAGACACCGCCGTCGAGCACCAGCTGGATCAGCAGGTGGCCGAGGACGAGGACGACC
This sequence comes from Streptomyces sp. NPDC004732, assembly GCF_040609235.1. Lineage (NCBI taxonomy): Bacteria > Bacillati > Actinomycetota > Actinomycetes > Kitasatosporales > Streptomycetaceae > Streptomyces > Streptomyces sp. NPDC004732. The sequence continues at coordinate 529,750 of NZ_JBEXJR010000002.1, read as the reverse complement.
AGGACGACGCCGGACAGGCGCATGAAGAGCCATGCGGCCATCTCGAAGTTGCCGCGGGTCGAGCGCGGGGTCTTGGAGGTGCGCTTACGAGGCGCCTCGATGACCGGGGCCGGGTTGTCGGAGTCGTAGAGCGATGCGCCCTCGACGGGTCCGATACCGGACGTTCCGGACTTCTCAAGCGTGGTGTCAGCAGACATGTCCGGCATCAGCTCCCGAAGACTTCGCGGACGGCGTGGCCGAGGACGGGGTAGAGCGCCCCGACCATCAGGACGAGCCAGATGCCGACGACGGTCCAGAGCATCTGCTTCTGGAGGCGGGGACCCTTCGACCAGAAGTCGACGGCGATGACACGCAGGCCGTTGAGCGCATGGAAGAGGATGGCGGCGACCAGGCCGTACTCGAGGAGTGCGACGATCGGCGTCTTGTAGGTGCTGACGACATCGTCATACGCCTCCGGGGAGACGCGGACGAGAGCGGTGTCCAGCACATGCACGAACAGGAAGAAGAAGATGAGGACGCCGGTGACTCGGTGAGCCACCCAGGACCACATTCCTTCCCGGCCGCGGTACAGCGTTCCAGCCGGCACGGCAGAACCCTCCGGGAGCGGGGATTGGGGCCAGCCGGCTTGGGTGGTCGGACGGGCCCGGCCGGGTACGGTCCACCGGCCGCTCGTCATCGTATCGACGAGTTGTCGGTAGCCCTGCCCCGGGTCCGCAGGTGTGATCAAACAGGCAATCAAACAGGCACGTACGGGCTATCGGAACGCGTTTGCGATCGGCTCTCCCGTGCGGCGTGTCCCCCGGGTGCGTCCGGTGGTGTGACCCGTGGTGTGGCCAGGCGTGTTGCCGAAGGCGAACCGGGCGAGGCGGCCGCGGGCGAGGCGGCGCAGCTCCTCGGCTGCGATGGCGCGCTCGTCCTCCGGATCGTTGCCGAGGCGTGACCGGATTCCGGCGAGCAACTGGTCCAGTGCCTCGTCCGCGGGGACGTCGTCGAGGCAGATGACGAACGTGTGTCCGAATCGGCTCTCGTATGCGGCATGGGCGGCGTGCAGGGCGGTGTGGGCCGCGGTGTGGCCGGTCCTGGGCGCGCCCTGGTGCGGGACCTGGGAGGCATGGGGGAGCACGACATTGAGAGGTTCGCAGGCCAGGGCCTCGGTGAGGTCGGCGTCCGACAGGTCGTACGCCGCCTCGTCGGAGGCCGCGAGGAGTGCTTCCAGGTCGGGATAGGGCCGGTGGGCGGCGACGCGGCGGGCCCAGCGTCGGCTGCCGCAGCAGGTGAGGAGGACTGCTTCGGCCGCGTCCGGGGTGGCGGAGTTCAACTGGTGCGGGTGCAGCGTGCGCTCCTGGGCAGGGGGCGGCAAGGGTGGGGCGGTGCGGGTGTGGGGGTGTCACAACGGTATCGAGGCGTGCTGTCAGCTGTCCGACGAGTGAGCGAATTTCACCCGAATGGGAGAGTTTGGCTTCGTGATGTGGACGAGCCGCCCGCGGAGGGGCGTCGTAGCGTGGCGGTATGGCTCTGGCTCTGGATTCGGCTCTGACTTCAGATTCGGCTCGCTCGTCGGTGCGAGGTGACCGGTGAGGCGCGGCCCCGTCGTCGCGGCGAGCGGAGTCGCCGTCGCGGGGGCGGTGGTGCTTGCCGTGGGGCTCTGGCCCGGCGGCGACGGCGGCGGCGCCCAGGTGTCGCCGTCGGACGGCAAGTCCGCCGCGTCGCCCTCGGCGAGTCCCGCCAAGAGCTATGCGCTCTCCAAGGCCCCCGCCACCATCCCCGCCGTGCGCGAGCACACCGCGGCCCGCGGCCCCGGCTGGCGACCCGCCGAGGGCAAGGGCCGTGTCGTCGTCGGTGACGGCGGCCTCGCCGACGAGGGGCGGCTGCTCGCGGACGAGCTGAAGCTGAAGTACGGCGGAGAGTCCGACCCCCGCAAGGGCGACGTGGAGCTGGCGCTCACGAACGACAAGGGCGACAAGGGAGATAAGGGCGGCAAGGACACGGACAAGGGTGGCGCCGAGTCGTACACCCTCACCGTGAAGGGCCAGCACGTACGGATCGCCGCGTCCGCCCAGGCCGGTGTCTTCTACGGGACCCGCACCCTCAAGCAGGAGGTCAGCGGCGGCCGGACCGCTCCCGAGGGTGTCGTGCGCGACCGCCCGGCCAAACCGCGGCGCGGCTTCATGATCGACATCGCCAGGAAGCACTTCGACCTGAAGTGGATCGAGGACCGCATCCGTGAGCTCGGCGATCTGAAGTACAACCAGCTGGGCCTGCACTTCTCCGACGACCAGGCGTTCCGCATCGAGTCGGAATCGCACCCCGAGATCGTCTCCTCCGACCACCTCACCAAGGACCAGGTCCGCCGCATCCTGAAGCTCGCCGAGAGCCGCCACATCACGGTCGTCCCCGAGATCGACTCGCCGGGACACCTCGGCGCGGTCACCCGCCAGCACCCCTCCCTCCAGCTCCGCGACTCCCGGGGCGTCGCCACGCGCGGTGCCGTCGACATCTCGAAACCGGCGGCGGCGGAGATCGTCGACGACCTGCTCAAGGAGTACGCCGAGCTGTTCCCCGGCGCGTACTGGCACCTCGGCGCCGACGAATACCGCGCCCTCACGGTCAAGAACCCCGAGGCGTCCTACCCGCAGCTGGCCGCCGCGGCCCGCGAGCGCTACGGCGCCGACGGCCGCGTCCAGGACCTGGCGACGGGCTGGCTCAACGACCGGGCCGACACCGTGCGCCCGTTCGACAAGAAGCTGAAGGCCTGGAACGACGGGTTCTTCCGGGGCGGCACCGAGCAGGCCGCCGACGACCTCGAAGTCGCGTACTGGACCGGCAAGGAGATCGGCGCGCGCGAGCCCGACGAGTATCTGAAGGCGGGCCGCAAGGTCGTCAACTACAACGACGAGTACCTCTACTACGTCCTCGGGCAGCCCAACACCTTCCGCTATCCGACCGGGCAGCGGATCTACGAGAGCTGGACCCCGCTGGTGCTCCGCGGCACGCGGCCGGTGAGCGAGCGGTACGACGACCAGATCCTCGGCGGCACGTTCGCGGTCTGGTGCGACCTCGCGGGCTCCCAGAGCCAGGAGCAGGTGGCGGCGGGCATCCGCATGCCGCTCCGGGCCACCGTCCAGAAACTCTGGGACCCGAGGAAACCCACTCTGGCCTGGAACGACTTCGTGAAGCTCGCCGACGCGGTCCGATAGCGCCATTTCTGCTTTCCGGTAGCGGACTTGCCTGTGTCTGTGGTGTATTCGGCCACGAAAGACAAGTTTGCGGTACGGAGTGTGCGGAACACGGCGGGGGGACGCGGCATGGGTTACTGGGGGTATTACGTCGTCGGCAGGAGCGAGCGGCCGCTGGTGGAGCTCAAGGCGGTGGCGGGCCTGCGCGACGAACTGACCCTCCTGGACCGGCGGCCCGGCGGGTGGCAGGTGTGGGAGGTGCCGGGCGGCGACGGCAGCGACGCCGAGCGCGACGTCGGCAACATGAACACACTGGCCCTGGAGTCCGGCGCGCCCGCGCTCTTCGGGTACGTCATGGACAGCGCCTGCGTGATCGTCGAGGCGGCGGCGCCCGAGAGCGGGGCGTGGACGACGTGCCTGGCGCGGCGCGCGATGGCGGGCTACCTCGGCGGCTCCGAACTGACCGTCGAGGACTACTTCCTGGAGCCCCGCGACGCCGCCCAGCGCGCGGTGGCCTGGGCCGCGGAGGCGGGCAGGACGGTGCCCGCGGGCCCCCTGCTCGACGTACTGAACGCGGATGCGCAGCCCTCGGCGGAGGAGCTCTTCTTCCGCCTCCTCGACCGGCTGGGCGTCGTGCCCCAGTGACTCCGCAGTGACGTTCCCGGGCCGGTGCACGCAGTAAGGGTCAGTGCAGGGTCCGTGACGGGGGATCCGTGACGGGGGAGACGTACGCATGAGCCTGGTGGAGCTGATCGCGCAGGCCGACGAGCGGGGCCTGGCGGCGAGCGGGCTCGCCTGCCTCGACCGGTGCGTGCCGGTGCTGGGCGGCGACGACGACGTGCTGCGGCCGCTGTGGGCGAGCCTCGCCGAGGGCGGCGACTGGACGGGGCCGCTGGCCGAGGCGCGCTCGGCGCTCGGGTCCTGCGCCGGACCGGCCGACCGGGCAGCCGGGGGCGGGGCGTCCCACGAGGCGGTCACGCTGACCCGGCGCATGCTCGACGCGGCCCCCGCCGGGCACTCGGGCGCCGAGGTCAGGGAGTGGGCCGACGGCTGCTCCGTCGCCGCGCTCCAGGTCCACCGCCTCCTCGACACCGCGCCTTCCGGCGCCACACGCTCGGTGGCGGCGCGCCGCGAGGGCCGCGCGGACGGCACGTCCTCGCTGTCGCCCTCTCCGCAGTCCGCCCTCTCGTCCCCGCTGGTCGCCGCCGAACTCCGCCGCCAGGTACGGATCCTGGAACTCCTCTCCAACCGGGGCGCGGGCCCGGCGGGCGGACTGCGCCAGGCCCTGGACGTGTCCATGGAGGGGCGCCGGGTGCTGCGCGCCGTGGTGTCGCGGCGGGCGCGGGGGCGTGGCTGACGGAGCCGGGCGGTCAGTCCCGCTCCGCCGGTAGCTCCGCGGTGCAGGTCGCGCGTCCGTAGGCGCCGAACGCGGTGGCGCGCCGCTGGTGTTCACCGCGGATCGCGAGGGCGCAGCTCGCCTCGCCGCCCTGCTCGCCGAGCTGGATGCTGACGGCCGGGTCCTTGCCGAGCGGCACGCGCACCGTCTTGCGCCACGGGAGTTCGACACCGGTCTCGACGGTGGCGCTCCCTCCGGCGCTCTTCGAGAGGTACGAGACGCTGGCGGTGCCTGTGCCGGTGATGCGGTACGTCACCGATGCCGTGGGCACGGAATGCCGCTCCGGCTCGTCATCGCCGAGGAAGCCGTAGGCCACGAACCCGGCACAGATGCTCAACAGCACCCCGCCCACGGCCACCACGCGCCGGTTCGATATCTCACCGACCACCGTCGGATCGGCCGGATCTTCCGGAATGACGACTTCCCCCAAGTCGACCCATTCTCTACTCCCGGTCGAGTCTTCCTTCTGCATCTTCCCCCACCCCTGTTCCCCGCCCCCTGGCTGAATCGGGCTGGTTATACAACACGGTGAAGGCGATTCACCAGGCCGCGGATAAAACAGACCTTTCGCCCCGCGGATTGTCCGTAATGACACGTCGGTTGACGCGATGTCGAACAACTGCGTAGAACTCTCGCCGCTGATTGATCCATGCATTCCGCACTGCTCCCGAATTCCGCTGTGCGGACAAATGGAAGAAGACCTCGGAAGGGTGGTCGACAGGGTGAGAACGAGATATCGAAGACTGGGCGCCGGGCTCGTGGCGGCGGCAGTGGTGGGCGCCGTGCTGCCCCAGGCGGCCTCCGCGCGGACGGCCGAGGTGCGGCCGGAGAAGGCGGGGGCGAGCGCGTCGGCGGCGGACACGGGTGGGAAACCCCCTGAACGGCCAAGGATCCCGCGCACCCCACCAAGGAAGTACGCCGACAACGCCCCGGAACCCGAGGTCACCTACGGCGCGGGCGGCACCGTCCTCGGCATCCCCACCGTGGTGCACGGCACCGGCGCCGAGCTCTCCTGGCCCGAGTACACCGGGCGCAAGGGCGACGCACCGGTCGGATACCAGCTGCACCGCTCCACCCGCCCCGGCTTCAAGCCCACCCGCGCCACCCTCGTGGCCCCGCTCGGCAAGGGCGCGACGTCCTACAAGGACACCACCGCGGAGCCCACGCGCGCGGACAGCGCGACGGAGACCGGGCGCCGCTACTCGTACCGCATCCTGGTGGAGACCAGGGACGGCCGCCTCCTCGCCTCCCCGGTGCGCCGGGTGGGCGTGCCGAAGGCCGGTCACACGGTGCGGGTCCTGCGGGCAGGGCAGTCCGACGCCACGCTCTCCGCCGCCGAGCCCGGCGCAAACCTGAACGGGAAGTGGCTGAGCGCCGGGTCGGGCGACGGTGCGTACGGCACCACCCGCGCGGCCCTCAGGATCCCGACGTCCGGCTTACCCAAGAAGGCGACGGTCCTCCAGGCCGATCTGCGCCTGTGGGCGTCCGGGGGCGGCGGGCCCCGCCTCCTGGAACTGGGCCCGCTGCGGCGGGAGTTCGCCGAGAAGTCCGTCACCTGGAAGAAGGCGGGCGCCGGAACCCCGTGGCGCGCGGGCGGCGGCGACTCCTCCGCGGCCGTCTCCGACACCACGGAACAGGACGGCACGTACGCCTGGGACGTCACCTCGCTCACCCGGCAGTGGGCCAAGCGCCCGGGCGACAACAACGGCGTGCTCCTGAAGGCCGCGGGCGGCCACGGAACCGTGCGCTTCGCGTCGAGCGAGGCACGCGACGAGGCCCGGCGGCCGCAGCTGCGCGTCATCACCGCCGAACCCACGCCGTGGGACACGTACTACGCGCCGGACACTCCCACCCGCATGTCCGAGGACAACACCTATCCGGTGGACGTCACGGTCACCAACACGACGACCGCGGCCTGGCCCGCGGGTGAGCGCGCCCTGTCGTACAAGTGGACCCTGCCCGACGGCACGGACGCCACGACCGCCGACAACCAGCTGAAGGCCGACGTCCCGGCCCTCGCCCCCGGCGCGTCCGCCACCGTCAAGGCGACGGTCAGGTCGCCGTACACCGCGGACGGCAACCGGCGCTCCGGATACACGCTCACCTGGGACATCCTCAACAAGGCCGACAACAGCTGGCTCTCGGAGAAGCCCGGCATCGGCGGGCTCGCCCAGACCACCGCCGTCGAGGACCCGACCGCGGACCGCGTGGGCCTGGAGAAGCAGCACGCGTACACGGGCAAGAACACCGGCGCGGGCTCGACCCTGATGGGCAACCTCGGCTCGGGCAACGCGGTCTGGTCGTACAACTCCTTCGGCAACCCGGGCCGCGGCATCAACACCTTCGCGCGCTTCACCTACAACGCGCAGGACACCTCCGACAGCCTGCTCGGGCACGGCTGGTCGGCGCAGGCGGCGGGACCCCTGCGGCTCGGTGCCACGCTCGACTTCCATCCGGACACCGGGCCCGGCGAGGCGTACGTCGTCGACGGCGACGGCACCCAGCACCTGTTCCGCAAGCAGGGCGACGGGAGCTGGAAGCCCTCGGCGGGCTACCACTACCGGCTCACCGCCAAGCCGGACGTCACGTCGGTGTGCCGGACGGGCAGCCCCGAGGTGCCGGACGCCTGGACCCTGACCCGCCCCGACGGCACCCGCTTCCTGATCGGCTGCGACGGCTATCTGACGTCGGTCGTCGACAAGAACGGCAATACGCAGACGTACGTCTACGAGCTGCGCGACTCCGGCAACCGCCGCGTCAAGTTCCTCACGGAGATCAAGGATCCGACGGCCCGCACCTCCCTGAAGGTCGAGTACTACCGGGCGGGCGACGCGACCTACGAGTACATCGACGACAAGGGCGAGAAGGCCACGGGCAAGGACCTGTGGAACCCGAGGATCTACGACCACGTGAAGTCCATGACGGACGTCTCGGGCCGCAAGATCTCCTTCCACTACACGGCCAAGGGGCTGCTGGGCCGTCTCACCGACGGTGACGGCGCGGCACAGCCGAAGGCCTTCTCCTTCTCGTACGACGCGGCGCAGGGCAACAAGAACACCAAGCTGACCAAGGTCACCGACCCCCGCGGCCACGCCACCGACGTGGAGTACGGCGACGGACCCGAGTCCAGCTGGTCGACGAAGACGATCACGGACCGCAAGCGCGCCACGACGGGCTTCACCTACGCCGCCGCGGCGGGCGGCGGCACCGAGACCAGGATCACCGACGCCGAGAAGCACACGACGACGTACACCACGGACGGTCAGGACCGGCCGGTCAAGATCACCAATGCCAAGTCCGGGCAGACCCGGCTGGCCTGGGACGGCGAGCACAACGTCACGCTCCTGGAGGAGGACAACGGCTCCATGACGGCGAAGACGGCGTACTGCTACGACGAGAAGACCGGCTACCCGCTCTGGGAGCGCTCGGCGGAGGAGAACAAGGAAGGCGTGCCGCCCGCGGCGGACTGCGCGCCGGGCAGGTTCCCGTCCCACTCGGTCCGCTACGAGTACAAGACGCGTGCGGACGGCTATGCGGCCGACCTGGTCAAGAAGACGTCGGCGGAGAGCCGGGTCTGGCAGTTCGGCCATGACGCCAAGGGCAACCTGAAGACGGTCACCGACCCGAAGGGCGTCGCCTCCGCGGTGGACGGGGACTACACCACGTCCTACGAGTACGACTCCTACGGCCAGTTGACGCGTGCGACGGACGCCAACGGCAACGCGACCGCGTACGGGGACTTCGTCGCCGCGGGCTATCCGCGCACCACGACGGACGCCCTCGCGAAGGTCACGACGACGGAGTACGACGCGCGCGGCCAGGTGACCGAGGTCGTCGACGCCCTGAAGAAGAAGACGACCCAGACCTACGACGCCTTCGGGCGTCCGCTGGTGTCGAAGGTGCCGAAGGACCAGGCGGCGGGCGTGTTCATCACGACCCCGGCGCCCGACTACGACGCCAACGACAACGTCACCAAGGCAACCGCGCCGAATGGGGCGGTCTCCACGGCGACGTACGACGACGCGGACCAGCTCGTGTCGGCGACGGCGCCGAAGGACACGGCCACCTCCGGCGAACGGAAGACGGCCTACACGTACGACAGCGTCGGCAACCTCAAGACCACGACGGAGCCCAAGGGCACGGCGACGCCCGCGGACCCGGACGACTACGTCACGACGAACAACTACGACGAGATCTACCAGCTGACCTCGGTGGTCAACGCCAAGCGGGACAAGGTCAGTTACGTCTACGACGGCGCAGGCAACGCGGTCCGCGTCATCGACCCGAAGAAGAACGCGACCACCGACCCGGACGACTACACGACCAAGACCGACTACGACATGAACCACCGCGTCGTGGCGGTCACGGACGCGGCGGGGCGCACCGTCACCCAGGCGTACGACAAGGACTCCCTGGTCGTCTCGACGACGGACGCCGAGAAGAACAAGACCGTCAACCACTACGACGAACGCGGCGCGCTCGCGGTGGTGGAGACCCCGCACGCGGCCGACACGGTCCGCACGACCAAGTTCGGCTACGACCAGGCGGGCAACCGCATCAAGGTCTTCACGCCGCGCGGTGTGGCCACGGAGGCCGAGCCGGACGACTTCGTCGCGGAGACGACGTACGACCCGCTGAACCGCCCCGCGCGGCAGATCCAGCCGTACGACCCGAAGGACCCCCGCTACAACAAGAAGGTCTGGACGGAGACGACGTACGACGCCGTGGGCCGGGTCGAGAAGGTGTCGGCGCCGCCCTCGTCGGGCGAGACGACGCGCAACGACACGACGTACGGCTACTACGACAACGGCTGGGTGAAGACGGCCCAGGACGTGTGGGACATCCGTACGACGTACGAGTACAACGACCTCGGCCAGCAGGCGGCGCGCCAGCTGACGTCGGCGGGCGGCTCGACCAGCCGGACCATGCGCTGGGGCTTCTACCCCGACGGCAAGCTCAAGTCCCGTGACGACGACGGGGTCCCGGTCGGCGCGAACGAGCTGGTCGCGTCCGGGGCGCAGGCGCGGACGGGCAAGGGGACGCAGGCGTCGCCGCACGTCTGGAAGCTGAACGTCGCGAAGGCCGGCACGTACACGGCGTACGCGGAGGGTGCGGCCGGGAAGTGGACCAAGCTCGGCACCGACACCTACAAGAAGGGTGAGAACGCCGAACTGAAGGCGGCCGCGGACACGGTGAAGCTGGTCCGCGACCACTCGGCGGACGCGGACACCGAGCGCAAGCGCTTCGCGTACGCCTACGACGTCAACGGCAACCTGACGTCGATCGACGACACCTCGACCGGCACGAAGGTCGACGCGTACACGATGACGTACACCGGCCTGAACCAGGTCGACAAGGTCGTCGAGGCGCTGGCGGGCCAGGAGAAGAAGGCCACGTCGTACACGTACGACGCGAACGGCCAGCCGGAGACGCTCAACCACCCCGAGCAGTACGCCAAGTACACCTACGACCTGCGCGAGCTGGTCAAGACGGTGTCGGTGGGCAAGTCCGCGTCGGACGCCGCGCCGAAGGTCACGTCCTACGACTACACCGACCGCGGCGAGCGGAAGACGGAGACCAAGGCCAACAAGAACACGGTCGGCTACACCTACTACCTGGACGGTGCGCTCAAGTCCCAGACGGAGAAGAAGCCGGACGGCAGCACCCTGGTCGCCTCCCACGCGTACGCCTATGACGCCAACGGCAACAAGGCGCAGGACGTGGCGAAGAAGATGAACGCCGACGACCACGCCAAGTACCTGTCGTCGACGACCGATTACACCTACGACCCGGTGGACCGCCTCGCCAAGTCGGCGCGGACGGGGCACGGCGCGGGTACGGAGACGTACGTCCACGACGACAACGCGAACGTCGTCTCGCAGACGGTCAAGGGCAAGACGACGACGTTCGGCTACGACCGGAACCGTCTCCTGGAGACGAAGACAGGGGGCGTCACGGCGTCCCACACCTACGACGCCTTCGGCCGCCAGGACTCGGTGACGGTCGGCGGCAAGGTCATCGAACGCAACTCCTACGACGGCTTCGACCGGGTGCGGCAGAACGAGCGGGCCGACACGTCGACGGGCGCGCTGAAGACGACGAAGTACGCGTACGACCCGCTGGACCGCACGTCCTCACGGACGGACTCGGCGGGCAAGTCGACGGACTACACCTACCTCGGCACGTCCGGCGAAGTCCTCGGCGAGGAGGTCTCGGGCAAGCTCACGAAGTCCTACCAGTACGGGCCGTGGGGCGAACGCCTCTCCCAGGTGAAGCACGCGGCCGACGGCTCGGCGGGCGAGTCCGCCTTCTACGGCTACAACAGCCACACGGACGTCGAGACCCTCACCGACAAGGACGGCGACACCAAGGCGACGTACGGATATTCGGCGTACGGCTCCGACGACCCGTCCGACTTCACCGGCATCGACAAGCCGGACGCGGGCGACCCCGCGAAGACTGCGTACAACCCGTACCGCTTCAACTCCAAGCGCTGGGACGCGGCTTCGGGCACGTATGACATGGGCTTCCGGGACTACAGCCCGGGGCTCAACCGGTTCACTACGCGGGACATGTACAACGGGGCCGCCGCCGACATGAGGCTCGGCGCGGACGCGCTGACGGGCAACCGGTACGCGTTCACCGGCGGAAACCCCATCTCCCACGTCGAGCTCGACGGGCACCTGCCGTGTGCCGAAGGCATCGCGGATTCGTGCGGCGGCGGTGGCCCTGCCCTGTCACGCGGCGTTCTCGCCGACGGCCGGTCGGCGATCTATGACGAGTACGGGATCGGGCACATCGTTGCCAAGGCAGGTGACAACGACGCTTCCAAACTCGCCCTGAAGGCGCTGAACGACGACCTCAAGAAGGCGGGGGCCTTCTCGGACGGTTCCGGAAAGGGAACCGGTGAGCAGTACCTGGCTCAGGACGACACGAAGCCGCTGCTTGCGGACTCGGGATCGTTCACCGACAAGGACGGCAATCTACGCTTCAACGGAACCACCTCTGATTTCATTCGGGTCTCGTACGAGAACGGAAGCATCGTGGATGTCCTCGACTTCGATGCGACGAGTTCCAAGGACGGCAAGGCCATGAAGTTGCTCGCGGGCGACATCAACAACAAGATGAATCCCGAGAGGAAGGGGCAGACGAACAACGTGGTCTATGTCGCCCAGAGCGCGGACCAGGCCAAAGCGGTGGCGTCGCACTACGCGAGCGACCCTCGCGTGCGCGTGCTCCACCCGAGCAGCGGTTTCGACAGCGCACCGGTCTTCAACGGCGCGACCGGCGGTGCCCACACCGGACGCGTCAGCTCCAGGATCGGTGGCCGGTTCCTCGGAGTCGCGGGATTCGCGATGCCGTTCGCCCAGTCCAACAGCTACATACGGAGCTTCGGCGTCGGGAGAGGTCTCATGAAGATGGGTGCCGCTTTCTTCGACCCCTTCGGAGTCGCGGACTCCGTGTCGCCGCCCTCGAATTCGGGGGGAATATGCGATCCGTCGTCCGGTAATTGCGCCTGATTAGCCTCTGCTGACACACGGCACGCCACCGCTGGTATCTCCGGCGGTGGCGTGCCGCTGTTTCGCCCTACCCGGGGTGGGCTCAGTGAGGAGCCATCACGAGGTCGCCGATCACCTGGCAACCGACCCGGGCGGCCAGCCAGGGAGCCCGTTCCGCCTCGACCTGCTTCACATGGACGAAGACCGTGTGGTCGGCCGCGGGTTCCGTCAGATCCAGGTCGCGGACGTTCAAGCACAGCGTCACGAACGCACCTCTGGTCCCGCCCGCTCCCAGTCCCACCTCGGGCGCTGCGGGCCAGCCGGTGAAGTCCCACCGCACCGCCGCGGGGGTGTCGCCCACCGCGGCCAGGAGGGACGGCACGACGTCCGGCGTCCTGCCCCAGTCCCGCAGCCAGTAGCCGTCCTCCTCGGCCCACGAATCAGAGTTCGGGAGGACGTTCAGCAACTGCTCCACGGCCTCCTTCGAGCGGGCGAACGCCTCGAAGTCGACTTCGAGGTCGCTGGTGTCGGCAAGGGCGAGCAACTGTTCAACGATGCCCAGCGCGTCGGCGAGTTCGGCCGTCCTGAGGATGGGTTGTGCGTATGAGTTGGACACGGCAATCAGTCTTCCAGAGAGGAGTGGCCAGACACCTCAAAGGGGGCAAGGGTTGTACGGAGAGGGCGGTTATCTATGTGAGAAGGGGCACGGCTCTGAGCCGTCATGGCAGAGCGGCGACTTTCGCTTAGCAGGAGGAGGGCGCGCTGTGTGCCCTCGGCTGCTGAGGCGGAGGGGTGGAGTCATGAGCGGGGAGAACAGACACAGACAGGTGGTCGGTGCGGGGGAGATGCGGGGGCAGGCGCGGGGATTCGTTGCTCATGTGACCGCCCGGAACCGGCTGCCGCTCGATTTCTCGGTGGTCAGCCTTCGTGTCGTGGACTACCTCATCGACGGTCTCCGCAAGGGCGGCCGTCCGCGCGGCGAGATCGCGGGGGCGCTCTTCGGGCTCGGCGCCTATGTCGGGGAAGTCCTCGTGCGCCGGGCCGGTGCCGTCTGGATCGATTTCGACGGCGAGCAGCGCAAATTCTTCGGGCAGTCCGTCGGCGTCCGGATGCCGGACGGCCGGGTGTGGAATCCCTTGGGGAAGGTCGTCAATTGCCTTGAGCGGGGCGGAATCGATGGCTCCGAGGCCTCGCTGCAGACCTTTTACCTCACTTTGCCAGGGCGCGCGCGACACGTGGCGTGAAGTCGGTGGCCACGACGGTCCTTTGAAATATTGAGTCTTCTTTTGTTATGGGGAAATGCGGCACAGTGAGCCGCAGCGCGAGGAAGCGCGGGCGCGGGCAGGGCACGGGCACGGTGGGCAGTGTCAGCGGGGTTAAGAGGAGAGCGTGGCGCAGGGTGGGGTACATCGCCGTTCGGCGGCTTGTGACGAGGAGCTGACTCGGGCTCTGGCGGACGCGCGGGAGGGGGACGAGGAGGCCTTTTCCTTTGTCTACCGGTGCGTTCATCCCGGACTTCTCGGCTATGTGCGTGGACTCGTCCGCGACGACGCGGAGGACGTGGCCTCCGAGGCGTGGCTGCAGATCGTGCGCGACCTGGAGAGGTTCCGGGGGAGCGGCGCCGACTTCCGCCGCTGGGCCGCGACCGTCGCGCGCCATCGCGCCATCGACCATCTGCGCCGGGTGCGGAGCAGGCCGCGCGGCACGGTGATCGAGGAGGACGTGCTCGACCTCCCGGGTGTGGACGACACCGCGGTCCGGGCCCTGGAGACGCTGTCGACGGAGCGCGTCCTCAACATGGTCGCGGACCTGCCGCCCGATCAGGGCGAGGCGGTCCTGCTGCGGGTCGTCATGGGCCTGGACGGCCCGTCCGCCGCGCAGGTCCTTGGCAAGCGGCCCGGGGCGGTGCGGGCGGCCGCCCGGCGCGGAATCCTGCGGCTTGCCCGGCAGTTGGCGCGGCCGCCGGACAGTGTGGGGCCTGTCCGGCGACTGTCCGCGCTGGGTGGCCGCAGCGGGGGCGCGTCGCTGCCGGGGTACGTCGTCGCGCTGTACGGCTTCTGGTGAGCACCGCCTGCGGGTGAAGAGCCCCCGCAGGACCCTCGGGTCCTACTCGTTGAACCACTCGGAGGTGACCGTCGCGCCGCCGCCGTTCCACTTCAGCGTCATCTGGTACCAGCCGTCGTTGCCGACGTTGTACGGGTGCTTGTCGCATCCGGAGTCGCCGCCGTCCCCGTCCGTCCACAGCGTGGAGATGTTTCCGGCCACGTACTGCTTCTTCAGCGAGCCGGTGACGCCGTTGCCGTCCGCCTTGGTGTCACAGATCTCGAAGACGTCGCCGTCGTCGTGGAACTTCATGTAGCCACGGCCGTTGGGAAGGGTGATGGTCTTGTCGCTGACCCGGACACCGGCGGCCAGGGCCGGGCCCGACGAGACGGCGAACAGGGTGGCGGCGGCAGCTCCGACCACGGCGATGCGGGTGAACGTCGATCTGGCCATGGGGTTCCCCAGCTTCTCTGCGGGGCCGCGGGACGGCCCGGATGTGGCGGATGTTTTCCGCCATGGCGGAAGATTCGCGCCATGGCCGAGATTGTTGTGGCGGGGCGTCCATGTTTCCTTGATTCCCGCTGGAGATCGTGAGGCGGACGGTGACCCCTGCCGAGGTGCGGCGAAACCTCCCCAAGTTCCTTGTGCCACGGCTAACCTGACGAGCCATCATTCGTCGACCGGCCGTCGCGGCCACGGAGACGCCCGTGCCTGACGAACTCGGATTCGACGAGCTGCTGGACGACGGCGGCTTGATCGCCCGGCTGCTCGGGAAGACCGCGGCCGGGCGCAGACGAGAGCCGCTCTACGGCGCAGATCTGCCCGTCGTGCTCCTCGTCGGCGGACCCGGCATGGGCAAGGGAAGGCTGCTGCGCTGCATACGGACGCGGTTCGGGCCGCGCGTGCCCACCGCGCACGTGGACTGCGCCCTGACCGACGCCAGGGAACTGGCCGAGGAGCGGCCCGGCAGCCGTTCGGAAGTGACCGAGGTGCTGCGCAAGATCGCGCTGCAGTACGGCGACTGGGGCGGCGACGGGGGCGGGATCGCCGTCCCGCGGCTGTACGCCGGGCTCGCGGCCGTGGCGGCGAGCGACCGGCTCGCCCGTGCCGCGCCCCTGGTGGACGAGGTGGGGCGGCTCGAAGGGATCCTGCCGCCCGGCTCCTTCTGGCGCGGGGTCCTGAAGGGGACCGCCAAGAACTACGTGGGCTACCTGGCGGGGCTCGTCACCAGCCCGCTGGCCGGGCCCTTCCTCCACGCGCTGCTCGACGGGCTCTTCGCCCGCGTCTCCACGGAGGGCAGGGCCGCCCTCGCGTCCTGCTACGGCGAGTATCCCGGCGCGGGCGGCCACCCGCAGGCCGGACTGCGGGCCCTGGGCGAGGACTTCCAGCAGGGCGGCGAGGCGCGAAGGATCGCCGAGGGCTTCCTGTTCCGGGCGCTGCGGCAGGACGTCGACGCCGCCTACCACGGGGTGCGCGGGCGCATGTCGCGCGTGGGGCGCCCCGCGCTGCTCCTCGACCACGCGGACGGTGCCCTGGGCAGGCGGCTGGTGAAGGCGGCGCTCGAGGACCGGGAGCGGGGGCACCACGACCGCCTCGTGATCTTCGCGACGGCCCGGCGCGAGGACGGCGGCCGCTTCCTCCACCGGGCGGGCAGCAGCCACGACGGCATGGCCACCTGGCAGCCCTTCACCGGGACGCTGCCCGAGTGGAGCCGTCCGCCGGGCGGAGTCCCCGACCACGCGCCCCTGTGGCGCGGCGTCCTCCTCGTCCGCATGCCCGTGCTCACCCGCGACCGGCAGAAGGACGAGACCGCCAGGATCCGGGGCGGCCACGAGCAGCCGGACAACGCCCTCCGGCTCCGCATCCACAGCGGTGTGCACCGGCTGAGCGGGGGCCGCCCGCTGTTCGTGACCCGGCTCGGCGAGGCGACCGCGGCCGTGGCCGTCGCGTTTCCGACGCCCGAGGAGTGCACCGACTGGGCGATCCTGGACGCCCGGGTCCGCGCGGGCGAGGACGAGCAGGGCCGCCCCGTGGCCGACCGCCCGGTGGCCGACGTACTCGTCGACGAACTCGTCGTCCACCAGCGCCCCGAGGAACTGCCGCCGGAACACCGCAGCCACTGGCTCGACCTGCTCACCCACCTGTCCGTCGCGCACGACGTGGAGTGCGCCCAGACGCTGATGCGCGCGGTCCAGGAGGGCCGCACCGAGCAGCTGAACGCCTACCGCATCGCCGAACTCCTGGAGGACACCGGCTGGCCCGGCTGCCCCCGGCACTTCATCGGCGACCTCGGGCTGCGCCGCCTCCTCACGCGGCGGCTGTACCGGCTCCGTGCCGGGGGCGCCGCCTGGCACGCCGACCACGCGCTGCTGCAGGGCCACTACCGCGATCTGGGCGACCGCCACCCCGACGCCCTGTTCGTCACCGCCGCCGCGCACCGGATGCACCACCTCCTCGCCTCCGACGGCGCGGACCTCGTCACCCGGTACCTGGCGGACGCCTTCCGCACCCGTCCCGTCGACGAGTGGTGCGAGGAGCTGCTCGCCATCGGGGACGCCGCGCTGATCGGCGCGGACGACGACCGGTACGCCCGCGCGCTCGGCGAGACCCAGGTGCGCGGCGACACCCTGCGGCGCCAGGTCGACCGGCTCCTGCACGCCGTGTGGCTGACCGAGGACCGGACGCAGCCGCTGGAGGAGATCGTGCCCGGCGTCCTGCGCGGGCCCCTGCGGGAGCTCAGCGAGGAGCTGGCGACCCTCGCCGACGAGGCGGTGCGCGACCAGGGGCCCGAGGGGGCCGATGTGGCCAGGGCGGCGGACGGGGCCGCCCTCCTCATCCGCATGGCCCGCGACTGGGGGGACCGGGCCGAGGACAAGCAGCCGCTGAAGCGGTGTGTGTGCACGGAGCACATCGGATTCGGCTGACGGAACGATTCACCACCGGCACGACCAGGAGTCACCGGCAGAGGGAGGGCAGCGTTGAGGCAGTTCGGGAACTGGCTGTACAACACGTTCTTGGCCAACTGGATGCGCAGGATCCTCACGCTGCTCGGCCTCGCGGCCGCAGGCGTGCTCCTGTACGTGTTCCTGCCCCCGATCGGCGAACCCGACAGTTGCGCCACCGGCGTCGAGAAGCACGGGGGCGAGTGCATCGGCGTCAACGGCAGCGGATACGCGTTCGGGACACCGGAGATCGACAAGGTGGCCCGGGCCATCGCCAAGGAGAACGAGGAGTTCGTCGGCGACAAACCGCACGTCACCGTCGCCCTCATGCTGCCCCTCCAGCCCGACATCGACGCCGAACGCATCCAGCTGCGCAGCGAGATCCAGGGCGCCTACCTGGCCCAGTACCGGGCCAACCGCGAGGAGAACACCCCGCTGCTGCGGCTCGTCCTCGCCAACCCCGGCGACTCGTACGCCCAACAGGAGCGCGTCGTCGACCAGTTGGCGGACATGGCGGACGACAAGAAGGACAACCTCCGAGCCGTCACCGGCTTCAACCTCAGCCTGGACGCCACGAAGAAGGCCATCGCCCGCCTCACCAACGACCTGCACATCCCGGTCCTCGCGAGCCGCGTCAGCGCGGACGAACTCGCCAACCCCGAGCGGGGCACCAAGGACCCCTATCCCGGCCTCGCCCGCATCATCCCGACCAACCGCCAGCAGGCCGACGCGCTGGCCAGCTTCCACGGCGAGCTCAAGGACGAACAGACCGTGCTCGTCAGGGACAAGCGGCCGCACGACATCTACAACGACTCGCTCGCCAAGGCCTTCAGCCGCGACGAGGACGGGCCGCCGGGACCCAAGGACCAGACGTTCGAGTCCCCCTCCATCACCGACCCGGGCGACACCGGCAACGACTTCACCCTCATCGCCCAGAACATCTGCCAGTCCACGGCACGCTACGTCTACTTCGCGGGACGCCCCGTCCACCTGCGGCTCTTCGCCCTGAAGCTCGCCGACGTGCAGTGCCGCGGGAAGAAGTACACGATCGTCAGCGGCTCGGGCGCGGCCACGCTCAACCGCTATATGAAGGACGGCGACTGGGATCGGCTGCGCGGCGGCGGGAAGGAACCCCTCGTCACGGTGCAGTACGCGGCGCCGGGCCACCCCGACGCCTGGAACCGTGAGCTGCGCGGCAAGAAGGGCGCGGAGGACCGCCGTGACCACCTCACCGAACCCCAGGCCGAGCTGACCAAGCTGCGCGCGCTGATCGACAAGGGCAGCGCGGGGGACATCGGACCCGTGCCCCTGGAGGACTCCCGCACCATGCTCGTGTACGACGGCACGCGCACCATCGCCAAGGCGGTGCTGCTCGCCAACGCCCAGACCGAGGGCACGGTGCCGCCCCTGAAGCGGGTCTCCGACATGTGGCAGCGCCTCGAAGCGGGCAACCGCGTCCGCGGGACCAGCGGCTGGATCTGTCTGACCAATGCGGGCAACGCCTACGACAAGCCCGTGGCCGTGGTCGAACTCGACCCGCGCACCGAGAAGTTGCGCTTCGTCGGCATCGGCTGGCCCAAGGGCAGGCCCCAGCCGCAGGACTGCAGGGTGCCGAGCGATACGTGAACGACGTGCGGCGCCGCTCCCCGGGCGCGAACCCGGAGAGCGGCGCACGAGCCGCTACGGCGTCAGTGTCCGGCCGAGACGGGCGCCCGCCGGGGTGCCCAGGAGCGTACGGCCGTAGTACACGCCGCTCGATCCCGGGACGCCCGAACTGCCGCTGTCCAGCTGGAGGATCGTGCCGTCGCCCGAGTCCTCGCCCTCGACGCCGATGGCCAGGTCCGCACGGCCGGTGCCGGACAGGTCGGCCAGCGTCACCGAGGAGCCGAGGCGGTCGCCCGACTCGGTGGAGCCGGGGACGTCGGGCTCGTCCTGCGAGAAGGCCTTCGCGCCCGAGCCGGTGAGGCCGGACGAGGAGCCCTTCAGGAGCAGGGAGGTGCCCGCGTCCTTGCGGTTCTTGTCGGCGCGGGTGATGTCCTCGTCGGGGGCGCCCGTCAGGACGTCCGCGTAGCCGTCGAGGTTGAAGTCGCCCGCCGCGACCGACCAGCCCATCGCGTCGCCCGCCTCCGCGGCGCCGGGAACCCCGGACGTCGCCTGGTGGACCGTCTTCATGCCCGTCGTCGTGAAGCCCGTCGACGTACCCGGGACCACCGTGACCTGGCCGCCCGCGTGGGCGCCGGACTCGGCGGTGTAGGGCTGGCCGATGACCAGGTCGTCGTAGCCGTTGCCGTTGACGTCGCCCACGGCGACCGAGCGGCCGCCGGGGACGGAGAGCACGCCGACCCGGCTGAGCCCCGAGCGGCCGCCCCTGAACCAGGCGACCTTGCCCTTGCCCGCCTGGTCGCGGTAGGTCAGCGCCACGTCCGCGTAACCGTCGCGGTTGAAGTCGCCCGACGCGGCGTCGGGGTACGCGATGGCCGTGTCGCCCGAGGTGAGGCTGCCGCCCGACTCGTGCTCCGCGTCTGTCCGCGCGGCCCACGAGCCGCCGGTGCCGGTCGCCGCGGCGAAGACGTCCGCCTTGCCGTCGGCGTTGAAGTCGCCGGACGCGACCGCGGAGCCGAACCTGGCGCCGGGGTAGTGGAAGTCGTCCGAGAGCTGCATGTCCGTGCCGGACGTGAACTTCGGCCCGTACAGCATGGTGACCGCGCCGCGGTCGGCGTGGCCGGACGTGTCGTCCTCACCGGGCGCGCCGATGACGAGGTCCGCGTGGCCGTCGGCGTTCAGGTCGCCCCACGCCGTGGCCGCGCCCCAGTTGTCGCCCGCCTCCGAGATGCCGGGGACGCCCGTGCTGGTCTGGGTCAGGGAGATCCGCGAGGCGCCGACCGGACCGTCGAGGCCGCCGGGGACGACCGTCACGCGGCCGCGGCTGGACGACGCCTGCGGGGTGCCCGCGATGAGGTCGCCGATGCCGTCGCGGTTGTAGTCGCCGGTCGGGATCGCGGAGTTGCGGCCCGCGCCGGTCGCGTAGCGGCGTATCTCACCGAGCTTCGCGTACAGGTTCTTGCCGGGGCTGGCGGTCGCGGAGCCGTCCCGGTGACCGGAGACCGTGTTCAGCGACGCCCGGTCGCCCTTTTTCCACACGCCGGTGTCCTCGGCGGCGGTCAGCGTCACCTTTCCGGCCGGGTCGCCGCCGTACTGGCCGAGTTTCCAGGCCGCCACGCGCGCCACCGACTCCAGGGCGGCGCGGGTCGGCCTGCCCGCGGGCTCGCCCGTTGCCGGGTCGCCCTCGAAGTCGCCGAGGACGGCGATGCCCGTCGAGTCGCCGTCGAAGCCGTCGGTGTGCGCGCCGCGGACGGGCAGGTCGACGCCGCCCGCGCGGCCCTCGAAGACCTGGCCGCACTTGTCCACGAGGAAGTTGTAGCCGAGGTCGCTCCGGCCCTCGGTCTCCACGTGGTACGTCATGATGCCGCGGACCAGCGACGCGGACCGGGCGCAGCTGTAGTCGTTCGTGCCGCCCGTGTGGTGGACGAAGACGGCCTTGACCTTCTCGATGTACTCCGGCGGGTCCTTGACGGTGGACTCGTCGGCGCCCCAGGCCGCGCGGCCGACCATGGGCGGCCGGGTGACCGTGGACGGCGGGGCCGTCGGCTTGGCCGGGGTGGTGTCGGGGGCGGCGGGGGCCTCTTTCGAGGGGTCGGCGTCGGCGGTGAAGGAGGCGGGGGTCATCGCGGTGCCGCGGGCCGCGCTGGTGCCACCCGAGCCACCTGAGCCACCCGCGTCACCCGCGCCGCCGTCGAGCGCGGGGTTCCGCGCTTCCCCGGCCGTCACGCCCGGGTCCACGAGGTTGACCTTGAGGCCCGCGGGCAGCTCGGAGCTCGACGTGCTGTCTTCGGCGACGACGCGGACCTCCACGCCGTCCGACGGGCCGACCCAGAGCGGGTCGGATGCGGCGCGCTTGCCCGCCTCCGCCTTCTCCGCGGGGTGCGTCTCCAGGTCCAGGGCCCGCCAACGGCTCCACGCGGCGGAGCCGATGGCGCGCGTGCGGACCTGCGCCGTGCCCGCCAGTTCCTCGGTGGCCCCGCTCCACGAGACGCCGAGGAGGGAGAACTGCTCGGTGGACGTGCGGGCAAGCCCCTGCTTCGTCGCGCCGTCGGCCTTGAGCGGCAGATCGCGGACGCTCGCGGGCCGCTTGGCGCGCGGGTCGGCGCCGGGGCTCTCCCCGTCGCTCGGGTCGGCCATCGCATACGTCACCGCACCCGCGCCCCCCAGCACGACGGCCCCGATCGTCAGCCACGCCCTGCGCTTGAGACTCAGTGGCCTGTACGCATGCGTGGTACGCGCCTTTTCGCGCGGTTTGCGCGGGCTCAAATGCCCCACCCCTCAGCAAATTTCAGGTGAACACAGCGAGTTCGTACGACTGGCCGGGCGGCCAAAGGGTTGTAGCGTCCCGGACGTTTTGTCGCGTGATCTATCCCGCACGTCCCGGCAGTGACACGTGGGCGGGGCGGCGCGCTGGGTCATGTGACAGTTGTGACGTACTGAATCGGGCGGAATCGGGTGGGGCTTCGAGTGGGAGAACGGGTGGGGGCACGGATGTCCGGCCTGGTGCGGGCGGACGGACGGTGGCGGCGCAGGGCCGCGGTCTGGGTCGCGGTGGGCGCGGCGCTGGGCGGGCTCGCGTCCTGCGGCACGGACCGCGAGGTGACGTACTCCGGAGGCACCCTCGAAGAGCTCGTGCCGGACGACGAGGCGCGCGGCAGGAAGCTCTCCACCGAGGCCATGACGCTGCTGCGGAACGCGAAGTCGGTACGCATCGGCGTCGACATGGCCACCCCGAAGGGCCGCCAGAAGGTCTCGCTCCACATGGACCGCGACAGCAACTGCACGGGCACCTTCGACTCGGGCCCGGCACAGCGCGGCGACCTCATCATGATCGCGGGCGGCTCGACCTATGTGCGGTTCAGCGACGAGGCGCTCGCGGAGATCCGGCAGCTGGCGGCGGGCCGGGGCCCCGAGGCCGCGGCGCGGATCCGGGAGCGGACGGCGCTGGCGCGCGGCAAGTACCTGAAGATCCCGACGGGCACCGGCAGCGGCCCCTCGATGCCGGTGAACAGCTGCGACCTCGACAAGTTCACCCACTCGATGCCCGGCAGCCCCGGCCCCGACGACGTCATCAAGGCCCTGCCCGAGACCCGGCGTTACGGCACGGACGTCATCCCGCTCGTCGAGGACAAGGAGGATGCAGGAGGGGACAGGACGTCGGTGTACGTGGCGGCGGAGGGCAAGCCGTACATCCTGGGCGTCGTGGCCGTGGGGAACGGCGAGACCATGAGGATGCGCATGTCCGCGTACGACCGGCCGGTGTCCGCGGCGGCCCCGCCCGCCTCGCGGACGATCGACATCTCGGAGGTCGGCCCGGGCGGCGGAGGACTCTTCGAGGTGTGAGCCCCGGCTGTGACATTTCCGCTCCCGGTGACGCTGTCGACCGTGAAGGCCCAGGCACGGTGACCTGGGCCCGCGCGGGCCGGATGGGAGCGGGTTGGGCCAGGGTGGGGAACCCCGTCGAGCACAGGCGCACGACGAGGAGCTGGGCAGGGCCGTCGCGGCGGCCCAGGCGGGCGACGAGGCCGCCTTCGCGGTCGCGTACCGCATCGTCCAGCCGGGGCTCGTCGGCTACCTGCGCGGCCTCGTCGGCACGGACGGCGAGACGGCCGAGGACGTCGCCGCCGAGGCGTGGCTGGAGATCGCAAGGGACCTCGGGCGGTTCCACGGGGACGGGGCGGGCTTCCGCGGCTGGACCGCGACGATCGCCCGCCACCGCGCCTTCGACCACCTGCGCCGCCTGAAGGCACGCCCGCGCCCCGCCCCGCTCGAACAGGACATGCTCGAACTGCCGGGCCCGCACAGCACGTCGGCGGCCGCGCTGGAGGCGATCTCCACGGAACGGGTGCTCGCCCTGGTCGCGGCGCTGCCCCGCGACCAGGCGGAGGCGGTACTGCTGCGGGTGGTCGTGGGCCTGGACGCCCCGACGGCGGCCCGCGTCCTCGGCAAACGCCCCGGAGCGGTCAGGACGGCCGCGCACCGGGGCCTGCGGAACCTGGGCGAACGACTGCGGCCCAACGGGATGCCGGGGGTGCGGGGGTGACGACTGGCCCGGCGCCGCAAAAGCTGAGCGGCGGGGCGGTGAACCCGAGTCGGCCGGGGCCGCCACCCCCCACAGGAGAGGCCCCGGCCGACACACGGTACGAACCGCGTGCGGTCCGTACTCCCTTCAGCGCCGCGGGTGCGTTTTCTGTCACACCGCGTTGTGTCACCCGCTAGTTGCATGTTGTACAAACATGGACGTAGGCCTGTCCGAGCCCGTAGCGTGCTGCTTCGCGCCGGGGCCGGGCGCAGATCTCCGAGTGGCAGGATTGAGAGAGTGCTGGGGGAGGACGCGGAGCTGACCGCCGCGGTGCTTGCGGCGCAGGACGGGGACGAGACCGCGTTCCGTACTGTGTACCGCGCCGTGCACCCGCGGTTGTTGGGATACGTACGCACGCTGGTCGCCGACCCGGACGCCGAGGACGTCGCTTCCGAGGCTTGGCTGCAGATAGCGCGCGATCTTGACCGGTTCAGCGGCGACGCGGACCGGTTCCGGGGCTGGGCGGCGCGCATCGCGCGCAACCGCGCCCTCGATCACATACGCATGCGGGGCCGCCGTCCCGCGGTGGGCGGCGACGAGTCGGAGCTGACCGGGAAGCCGGGCGACGCGGACACCGCCGACGAGGCGATGGAGTCCCTCGCCACCAGTGAGGCACTGGCCCTGATAGCCCAGCTCCCGCAGGACCAGGCGGAGGCCGTCGTGCTCCGCGTCGTCGTCGGGCTCGACGCGAAGAGCGCGGCGCAGACCCTCGGCAAGCGCCCCGGAGCCGTCCGTACGGCGGCGCACCGCGGTCTGAAGAGGCTCGCGGAACTTCTCGGTCCAGAGGGGACCGACCCCAAGGAGGCGCTCGGCGCCGTGCCGCCGCAGAGAGAGCCGCGCGGGTGCGCGGTGACGTCCGCCGGTGTGACGCAATCGCGTACGCGGACGCAGAAGGACATGTGATGGCCGACGAGCAGCACAAGTGGCTGGACCGCGACGCGGCGGAGCGTTTGCTGCGCGGGGAGCCCCTCGAAGGCATCGATTCAGCTGCGCGCGCGCAGGCCGAGCGGCTCGCGCGGGCGCTCTCGGCGCTGGACCGCGTGGGTGAGCCGGGTGAGCTGGGCGAGCCGGGTGTGGCGGGTGTGCCGGGTGCGGCGGGGCATTCGCCGCAGGCCACTCATGAGGCCACTCATGAGGCCGCTCATGCGGCCGCTCATGAGGCCGACCGCGACGACGCCCAGGCCGTCCCCGGCGCCGTCGCCGCCCGCGGCACCGGCACCGGCACCGGTACCGGCTCCGGTGAACTCCCGGGCGAGGCGGCCGCGTTGGCCGCGTTCCGGGCCGTGCGGGCAGGGGGCGCGGGGGTCGCGCGGGGCGGCAGCTCCAGGACCGCGCCGTACGCGACACCGGCCCACGAGGCAGCCGCGGGCGAGACCGTACGTCTGGGGCGTGCGGGCAACCGTCCGCCCAGCCGCTGGGGAAGACCCGTGCGCTTCGGCGTCGCCGCGGCCCTCGCGGGCTGCATGATCGGCGGCGTCGCGGTGGCCGCGGGGACGGGCGTGCTGCCCTCGCCGTTCGGCAAGCACAGCAGCCCGGGCCCCGCGGTCTCCGCGTCGTCCGGCGCCACCCCGGAGGAGCCGACGGCCTCTCCGACGGAGGGCGCGCACGAGCCGTCCGAGGACCTCTCACCGGACGAGACCACGACGCCCGACGAAGAGCCGTCGTCCCGGGAACCGGCGAGCAGCCCGCCGCCGGAGGCCGAGGCGGGCGACGAGCGCACCCGCGTCCCCCAGCAGCCGACCGGCGACAAGAAGCCGCCCCGCGGCGACGAGGCGAAGCGGTGGTACCGCAAGGCCGTCGCCGCCTGCCGCGCCTACCGCAGCGGCGAGCTCCAGGGCGAGAAGCGCCGCCGCCTGGAGGAGGCCGCCAAGGGACCGGCCCGGGTGGAGGAGTTCTGCGGCCGGATCCTCGGCGGCTCCGGCAACGGTGGCCAGCACGGTGGCGGCCAGGGCGGCGGCGACGGCCACGGCGGTGACGACGGCGACGGCGGCGGCGACGGCGACAACGGATCGGGCGGCGAGGAGGACGGCGGCTCGGGCGGTGATGCCGGGGGCGACCCCGTGCCGCCGATATCCCCGCCGACCGGCGGCCCACACCCGAACCCCTCGGCTTCCCGCAGTGCCCTGCCCGTCTTCCCGTGACGGCGGAGGCCCCCGCACTGGAGGCCCCCGCACCGGGCCCTCAGAGCCTGTCTTTGAACCCCCGCCTGCGCCCCGACGCCCGGCACGCGTTCCCCCGAGCTCTCGGCTGCGCTCGAGCAGGGGGGACCCCCATGGCGCACGGAGTCCCCGGACAGGTGGCTCCGCCACATGACCGGGGACTCCGCACACCGATCGCACGCACCGACCGCCGCTGCGCCCGCGCTCCGCGCGAACGACGGGGGTTCAAAGACAGGCTCTCAGGCAAAGGTGTGACGTTTTCAGAGCGCGCGGCGCAGTAAGTAGTGAGCCGACTGGTCATCGGCCCACGCACGAGCCGGGGGTTCCCCCCGTACCTTCGGCTCCGTGCCCTCGGCGTGGGCGGGATACGTTCCCCCGATCCCGCCCACGCCGCTTTTCCCGCCCAGGGCCCCCGGTGCACGGGGGCGGGCATCACTTGTAGATGACGACGCGGTCGCCCTTCCGTACCTGCGCGAACAGGCTCGCGATCTTCTTCTCGTCCCTGACGTTCACGCAGCCGTGCGACCCGCCCGCGTACCCCCTGGCCGCGAAGTCCGCCGAGTAGTGCACCGCCTGGCCGCCGCTGAAGAACATCGCGTAGGGCATGGCCGTGTCGTAGAGCGTCGATACGTGGTGGCGGGACTTCCAGTAGACGCTGAAGGTGCCCTCGCGGGTCGGCGTGTACTGCGACCCGAACCGCACATCCATCGTCGACACCGCCTTGCCGTCGACCATCCACGTCAGGGTGCGGCTGCTCTTGGCGATGCACAGGACCCGCCCGGTCATGCAGCGCTTGTCCGGCTTGGCGGCGGGCATGCCGCCGCCCGCGTACAGCTCGGTCCGCGTCGGCTCACGCGTCATGCCGCGCAGCTTCTGCCAGGTGACGGTGTCCGTGGCCCCCGTGCGGGGCAGTCCGCGCTTGGCCTGGAACTCCCCGACCGAGCTCGTGGTGGCGGGTCCGTACGTCCCGGTGGGGTTCTCGTAGAACCAGCCGATCTGCCGCAGCCTGGCCTGCAGCTCGCGCACCTGTCCGCCGTGGTCGCCCCGCTCCATGAGGATCTTCGCGGGGGCGGTGGGAGGCGGCGGCGTCGACGGCCGCGTCGGCGTCGAGTCCGGTCTGTCCGGCGTACGCGGAGTGCTCGACGTACTGGGCGTGTCCGTGGGCGAGCGCGTCGCCGTCGCCCGGGGCTTCCCGTCCCCGCTGCCGCTGCCGCCCTCACTCGGCCGCCCGCCGTCCGTGTCGACCGCGACCGCCTTGCAGCCCGTCACCAGGACCAGCACCGCCACGGCCCCTGCGGATATCGCGCCCTTGCCCATCACGCCCCCGTGTTCGTGGACATCGTGTTCGTGGACATCATCGACAACACTTCTGGAAGTGTTTCCCGGTTTGCCGCGAGTGACGCGTCCCGTGCGCGGGCGCAAGCTGGACGCATGACACACGAGTCGGAATCAGGACTACCTATCGAACCCGTGTACGGTCCCGATGATCTGGCGGGCTGGGACCCGGCGGAGCAGCTCGGCGCCCCCGGCGCGTACCCCTTCACTCGCGGCGTCTATCCCACGATGTACACCGGCCGCCCCTGGACGATGCGCCAGTACGCGGGCTTCGGCACCGCCGCCGAGTCGAACGCCCGCTACCGGCAGCTGATCGAACACGGCACCACCGGCCTGTCCGTCGCCTTCGACCTGCCGACCCAGATGGGGCACGACTCCGACGCCCCGATCGCGAGCGGCGAGGTCGGCAAGGTCGGTGTCGCCGTCGACTCGATCGACGACATGCGGGTCCTTTTTGGCGGAATCCCGCTCGACGAGGTCTCCACGTCGATGACGATCAACGCACCGGCCGCGCTGCTGCTCCTCCTCTACCAACTGGTCGCCGAGGAACAGGGCATCGCGGCGGACCGGCTGACCGGCACGATCCAGAACGACGTGCTCAAGGAGTACATCGCGCGCGGCACGTACATCTTCCCGCCCCAGCCGTCGCTGCGCCTCGTCGCGGACACCTTCCGGTACTGCAGGGCCGAGCTGCCGAAGTGGAACACCATCTCGATCTCCGGCTACCACATGGCGGAGGCGGGCGCCTCGCCCGCGCAGGAGATCGCCTTCACCCTGGCCGACGGCATCGAGTACGTCCGTACGGCGGTCGCGGCCGGGATGGACGTGGACGACTTCGCACCGCGTCTGTCCTTCTTCTTCGTGGCGCGTACGACGATCCTGGAGGAGGTCGCCAAGTTCCGTGCGGCCAGGCGCATCTGGGCCCGCGTCATGCGCGAGGAGTTCGGCGCGGAGAACCCCAAGTCCCTGATGCTGCGCTTCCACACGCAGACGGCGGGCGTCCAGCTGACCGCGCAGCAGCCCGAGGTGAACCTCGTCCGGGTCGCCGTCCAGGGCCTCGGCGCGGTCCTCGGCGGCACCCAGTCGCTGCACACCAACTCCTTCGACGAGGCCATCGCGCTCCCCACCGACAAGTCGGCCCGCCTCGCCCTGCGCACCCAGCAGGTCCTCGCGTACGAGACGGACGTGACGGCGACGGTGGACCCCTTCGCCGGGTCGTACGTCGTGGAGCGGATGACCGACGACCTGGAAGGGGCGGCCCTCGACCTGATGCGACGCGTCGAAGACCTCGGCGGCGCCGTGCACGCCATCGAACAGGGCTTCCAGAAGGGCGAGATCGAGCGCAACGCCTACCGCATCGCACAGGAGACGGACAGCGGCGACCGCGTCGTGGTCGGCGTCAACCGCTACCGGCTCGACGAGGAGGAGCCGTACGAACCACTGCGCGTCGACCCCGCCATCGAGACCGAACAGGCCGCCCGCCTCGCCCGCCTCCGCACGGAACGCAACGGCCCGGCGGTGAGCACCGCCCTCGCCGCGCTCCAGGAGGCGGCGAAGGGGGAGGCGAACGTCCTGCCGCCGATGAAGGAGGCACTCCGGGCGCGGGCCACCGTGGGCGAGGTGTGCGATGCGCTGCGGGAGGTGTGGGGGGCCTATGTGCCTACGGACGCGTTCTGAGGGGGCGGGTTCCTGATTCCTGGCTCCCGTGTCCGCCCAGCGGACACTGATGTCCCCATGCCGTACACGCGTGCGACACTCCGGCCATGCTGGGTGTCACCGATCTTCCGACCTATCTCGTGGGCCTCGCCCTGATCATTCTGCTGCCGGGGCCGAACTCGCTGTACGTGCTCTCCGTCGCCGCACGCCGCGGCATCCGCACCGGCTACACGGCCGCCGCGGGCGTCTGGTGCGGCGACACCGTCCTGATGACGCTGTCGGCGGCCGGTGTGGCCTCGTTGCTGCAGGCCAACGCCCTGCTCTTCGGGATCGTGAAGTACGCCGGCGCCGGATACCTGACGTGGCTCGCGATCGGCATGATGCGGGCGGCCTGGAGCATGTGGCGGGCGCGGCGGGAGCAGAGTGCGCAGAGCGCGGGGCAGGACGACCGGGAGGCGGCGGGGGAGCGGCCGTTCCGGAGGGCCCTGGTGATCAGCCTGCTCAATCCGAAGGCGATCTTGTTCTTCATCGCCTTCTTCGTTCAGTTCGTCGACCCGGCCTACGCCTATCCCGCGCTGTCGTTCGTCGTGCTCGGTGCCCTGGCCCAGCTGGCCAGCGTCCTCTACCTGACCGCCCTGATCTTCAGCGGCACCAGGCTCGCGGCCGCCTTCCGCCGCCGCAAGCGGCTCTCGGCCGGGGCCACCTCGACGGCGGGCGCGCTGTTCCTCGGGTTCGCGGTGAAGCTGTCGGTCACCAGCGTGTGACGACGGCCTCGGTGAGCGGCGGGTAGCTGTCGCCGCCCATCCGGTCGGCCGCGTCGATGTAGGTGGCCAGGGCCTCGCGGGACTGGGCGATCTTCTCCATCTGGTCGTCGAGGCGCTGCAGCCGCGACCGCATCGCGGTCAGCAGCTCGGGGCAGCCGGGCAGCTCGGGGACCTCCCCGACCGCGCAGGGCAGCACGTACGCGATGTCCTCGGAGGACAGTCCGGCGCCGAGCAGGTGCCGGATCTGCCGCACCCGCAGCACGGCGCTCTCGCCGTACTCGCGGTACCCGTTCGCGCCGCGCTCCGCCTCAAGCAGCCCCTGGGCCTCGTAGTAGCGCAACTGGTGGGCGTTGACGCCCGTCAGGCGGCCCAGTTCCCCGATTCGCATCGCACCTCGCTTGACCTTCATACCGGTATCAACGTTGACGATGCTGACATGAACAACGAACCCGTGATCAAGCATTCCGCGAACGCCGCCCCCGTGACCGTCGTAGGACTCGGACTGATGGGGCAGGCCCTCGCCGGTGCCTTCCTGTGGGCCGGGCACCCCACCACCGTGTGGAACCGCACGGCTTCCAAGGCCGACCGACTGGTGGCCGAAGGAGCCGTATTGGCGCCGACCCTCGGTGAGGCGCTCGGAGCGTCCCCGCTGACGATCGTCTGCCTCACCGACTACGACGCCGTGCGCGACCTGCTCGGGACGAGCGGCGCCGAGCTCGACGGCACGACGCTGGTGAACCTGACCTCCGGCGACTCGGCCCAGGCCCGGGAGGCCGCGCAGTGGGCCGCGAAGCTCGGCGCCCGCTATCTCGACGGCGCCATCATGGCCATCCCGTCGGCCATCGGCACCGCCGACGCGGTGATCCTGCACAGCGGTCCCGCGCCGGACTTCGCGGCCCACGAGCCGACCCTCGCCGCGCTCGGCACCGTCACCCACCTCGGCGCGGACCACGGCCTTGCGTCCCTCTACGACGTGGCGGGCCTGGCCATGATGTGGAGCGTCCTGAACGCCTGGCTCCAGGGCACCGCCCTGCTGCGGACGGTCGGCGTCGACGCCGCGACGTACGCGCCGTTCGCACGGCAGATCGCCGCGGGGGTCGCCGAATGGCTGCCGGGGTACGCCGAGCAGATCGACAGCGGCTCCTTCCCCGCCGAGGTGTCCGCCCTGGAGACCGACGCGCGCGCCATGGCGCACATGGTCGAGGAGAGCGAGGCGGCGGGCGTCAACGCCGAACTGCCGAAGCTGATCCAGGCGATGGCCGCCCGCTCGATCGCCGCGGGTCACGGCGCGGAGCAGTACCCCGTCCTCATCGAGGAGTTCGGCAGGCCCTCCGGCGGCTGACGTCAGTGGTGCCAGGCCGCGCCCCCCACGTTGTGGATCATGCGCTGGAGGACCTTCAGCGTGCGGACGTAGTCCTCGTCCGTGATGCCCTCGTGGATCTGTGCGCGGATGGCCTTCTGGCGCTCGGCCACGCGGGCCTGGAGGGCGCGGCCCTCGTCGGTGAGGGCGATGCGGCCCGCGGCGTCCTCGGCGATGAGGCCGCGGTCGCGCAGGGCGCCGATGTTGTGGACCAGGGCGCCCTCGCCGACCTCCAGGTATCCCTTGAGCACGGATACGACCTCGTCGCGGGGGCGTCCCTCCGGTGCCTGGACCAGCTGGCTGAGGGCCCACCACTGGGGCTGGGTGAGGCCCATCTCGGCGAGCATGGTGCGGATGTGGTGGACGACGGCCGTACCGGCTGCCGAACTCCAGTAGCCGATGGGCTGGTTGACCAGGTCCTGGTCGCTGTGTGAGTACGCGAAAGCTGTCATGTGCTTGAACGTAGAACCTCAAGGAGGCTTGAGGTCAAGAGGTGCGGGGAGCGGCGCCGCACCGTGCCAGGTACGCGGTGAGGCCGTCCCGCGCGTCCACGCCCGCCCACCCCACGTACCCGTCCGGACGGACCAGGAAGAGCCCCTTCCCGTACGGCTCGTACGCGGGGACGGTGTGGGTGTGGATCAACTCGTCGTCCAGCAGCGGGAGTTCCGTGTCCGCGCCCATCGCGAGGAGTGTCCAGTGCGGGCCGCGGAACGCGTCGAACAGGGTCCCCGCGCCGCACGGGCCGTCCGGCGCCCGGTCGCCCGCCCGCAGCGTCTCGTCCAGCCCCTCGCGGGTGTCCACCGCCAGTGACCCGTCGCGGTAGCCGATGCCGAGCTGCCGGGTGGCCGCGCCGCGGCGCGCCTCGCCGCGGTGGATGCGGGTGGACAGGCCCAGCATCTGCGCGGCGTTGGGCAGCCGCTCCTCCTCGTAGGTGTCGAGGAGCGCATCGGGGGCGCCGTGTCCGAGCACCGCGCCCAGCTTCCAGCCCAGGTTGTAGGCGTCCTGGACGCTGGTGTTCAGGCCCTGGCCGCCCGCCGGTGAGTGGACGTGCGCCGCGTCCCCGGCCAGGAGGACGCGGCCCTCGCGGAAGCGGTCGGCCAGCGCCGCGCGCGGCCGGAAGTCCGAGGACCAGCGGACCTCGGTCACGTCGTCCGCGGCCAGGTGCGTACGGGCGGCGACGAGGTCGCGTACGCCCTGGAGGGAGAGGTCGGGCGCCGTCCCCGCGGGGAGCTGGACCGTCAGCTGGAAGTCCGGGGTACCGGCCAGCGGGCAGATCGCCGCGTACGGGCCGCCCTCCGCGGCGGCCGGGAACATGTGCCAGTGGTCGCGGTCGAGCGCCGGGATGCGGACGTCCGCCACCAGGACGGGGTTCGGGTCCACGGTCTCGCCCGCCATGGTGATGCCGAGTTCCCGGCGCAGGGCGGAGCGGCCGCCGTCCGCCGCCACGGCGTACGCCGCACGCAGCGTCGCGCCCGTCGACAGCTCGGCGGTGACCCCGTCGGCGTCCTGGGCCAGGCCCGTCACCTCCGCGTCGAACATGACGTCGCCGCCGAGCTCGCGCAGCCGGGCCAGGAGGATCTCCTGGGTGCGCCACTGGGGGAGCATCCACGGCGTGGTGTACGGCGCGGTCTCCGTCGGCTCGGGTGTGTCGAACATCCGGTGCTCGCCCTGCCGTCGGCCGTCCCGCCACACCATGCCCACGGGGATGGGGCCGCCCGCCGCGAGGACCGCGCCGATGACGCCGAGGTCGTCGAAGACCTCCAGGGTGCGGGGCTGCAGCCCCTTGCCGCGCGAGCCGGGGAACAGGGCGGGGGCCCGCTCGACCACGAGCGCGCGCACCTCGCGGCGTGCCAGGTCGCAGGCGAGGGCGAGCCCGGTGGGGCCCGCGCCCACGATGAGCACACCGGTTTCCTTAACGCTGTTAAGTGCCATGGCAGGAGGATGCGCTTAACGGTGTTAAATTGTCAAGGTGGCGACGACGAAGCTGGACCGCACCCGAGTGGCGCGCACCGCGCTCGACCTGCTGAACGAGACGGGGCTCGAAGGGCTGACGCTGCGCGCCATCGCCCAGCGCCTCGACGTGAAGGCACCCGCCCTGTACTGGCACTTCAAGGACAAGCAGGCGCTGCTCGACGAGCTGGCGACGGAGATGATGCGGCGGATGGGCGAGGAGTTCCTGTCCACGCCGGACGCCGACTGGCGGGTGGCGCTCACCACCGCGATGCGGTGCCTGCGCGAGCATCTGCTGCGCTACCGCGACGGCGCGAAGGTGTTCAGCGGCACGCACTACACGGATCTGTCGTACGCGGCTCCGATGGAGGCCCATCTGCGGGTGCTTGCCGGGGCGGGGTTCGCGCCGGGGGCGGCCGCGCGGGCCTGGTTCACCGCGTACAGCTACACGATCGGGTACGTCGTCGAGGAGCAGGCTGCGGGCGGGGGTCCGGGCGGCGGCGAGGGTGGCGGCGACGGCAGCAGTGGCTATGACCTCGTCGCGCGCGCCGAGCGCCTCGCCGCGTACCCCCTGGCAGCCGCGGCGGGCGAGGAGATGTTCCGCGCCCACGACCGCGGCTTCGAGGAAGGACTCGCCGCGGTCGTGGCGGGGATCGGCGCGACGCTCGCTCCCCCCGGGCCCGCTACCTCCGGGCCTGGGGCTTCCGGTTGAGGCCGTTGCGGATCATGGGGGTCAGCCGCTCCTCGACGTACCGGTTCAGGAGCCATGCGAGGGCCAGCATGGCGACGATCGTCAGGCCGAACGTCGCGTAGGACGGCAGGCCCATGTGCTGGTGCAGCGTCTCCACCGTCACCCAGCCCAGGTGCTCGTGCACCAGGTAGAAGGGGTACGTCAGCGCACCGGCCACGGTCAGCCAGCGCCAGTTCGCCCAGTCGAGGTGGCCGAGCGCGATGAGGAGCACGGCCGCGAAACCCGCCGTCACCACCGCGATGATCCCGAACGAGGTGCGGTAGGAGAAGAAGTCCGGGTTCGGCGCGTGCCAGAGCCGGTCGACCGCGTAGTGCTGGCCGATCAGCCAGCTCACGCCCGTGATGCCCCACGCCGTGAGGTCGCGGCGGTCGCGGTGGATCAGGTAGATGCCGATGCCGCCGATGAAGAACGGGGCGTACTCCGGCATCAGGACCAGGTCGAGCAGCGGCTCGTTCGCGGCCTCCGAGACGGCCGCGGCCAGCGTCCACACCGCGCAGAACAGCACCACCCGCGCGCGGGTCGCGCCCGGCATGACCACGCACAGCGCGAAGAGCGCGTAGAAGCGCAGTTCGGCCCAGAGCGTCCAGCACACGCCGAGCACCCGGTCCACGCCCAGCGGCTGCTGCAGCATGGTCAGGTTGACGAGCGCGTCGCTGGGCGAGACCGCCGCGTAGGTGACGGCCGGCAGCGCGAAGACCGCTGTGACCAGCACGATCGCCGCCCAGTAGGACGGCAGGAGGCGGGAGGCCCGGGACGCGAAGAACGAGCGCATGGGCCTGCCCCAGCCGCTCATGGAGATGACGAAGCCGCTGATCACGAAGAAGATCTGCACGCCGAGACAGCCGTACGCGAACCACTCGCTGGCCGTCGGGAACTGCACCTTGGGCGAGCTGCCCCAGGCCTCGGCGATCTCGCCGTCGCGGCCGCCGTAGTGGTACGCGGCGACCATGAGCGCGGCGACCAGCCGCAGCCCGTCCAGGGCGCGCAGCCGTGGCTTGCCGCGGGCGGGCCGGGGCGCGGGAATCGCCTGACCGGTCTGTTCCGTGGCGTGCTCTGTGGCATGTTCCGCGCCCGGTGAGACCTTCGGGAGCGTGGGTCCAGGAGTGGTCATCCGAGGGCGGTCCGCTTGAGCGAGCGCTGCACGGAGCGTGCGCGGCGGGCGACCCGCCGGACGGCGGCGTTGCGCGGGATGAAGGCGAGCTGCGAGGGGACGGCGCCGGGCAGCGCGAGCGCGGTGAGGCGGCGCCGCTTGAAGTAGCGCCAGGTGGTGGTGTCCAGGTTCCGGGCGAGATAGCGCTCGGCGTCGGGGCGCAGCCGGGGGTAGATCTGCGGCTGCATCGCGAAGCCGACGGCCTTGAGGAGGTTCGTCAGCTCGCCGGTGCCGAGGTCCGCCTCCTGTGCGGCGACCGCCGCGCGGTCGGTGAGCTCGGGCAGCAGCGCGTCGACGATCGTGACCGGGACGCGGTTGCTGTTCTGGTAGGGCGCGAGACGTTCCAGCAGGAGGTCCGTACCGGCGCGGGCGGCGGGCAGGCCGTACAGCGCGGAGGCCGTGACCAGCGCCGTGGAGAAGCAGCCGACGACGAGCGCGGGCCGCATCCGCTGGTAGAGCACCTCGGCGAGCACCGGGGTGTCGAGCACGGTCAGCTCGACGCCGATCGCCCCGGCCTCCTTCTCCAGGGCGCGCGACCAGCGGGCGGGCGCCGTGGGGTGGGGCTTGAACACCACGTGCGTGTGGCCGAGGGCGGCGGCGCCGCGCACCATGCTGATGTGCAGCTCCTCCTCTTCCTCGGGGGTGAGGATGGAGAGCGCGGAGAGGTACTGGCCGAGGACGAGGGCGGGCGCCTCGATGTCCGGCAACTCGGTCTCGTCCTGGCCGAGTTCGGCGAGCACCTGCACGAACGCGTCGGTCGGCACGACCTCGGGGTCCACCCCGAACTCGGTGAGGAGCAGCGGGGTGAGGCCCGGCACCAGGTCCAGGTGGAGCAGGCGCCGCACCCGCGTGCCGACCAGCGGGTCGATCTTGCTGCGGGTGGGGCCGTAGCTCATCAGGCCGTCGGCGTAGACGTCCACGGGGACGCCCGTGAAGATCTGCGCGAGCGCCAGCGCGGGATTGACCTGGATGGACTCGACGGCCAGCTCGACGTCGTCGTCACCGAGGTCCCACAGCATCCGTACGTAGCGCTCCCACAGCACGACGTCGTCGCCGCGCGGGGCCCAGCCGCCCGGGTGGAAAGGGGAGATGGCCTCGTTCCAGGAGCGCACGTCGTCGAACCGGTCGCGCAGCCGCCCGAACCCCGGCATCTCGTCGAGGGGCGTCGTCGTCTCGGGGGTCGCGGCGTTGTTGCTGA
This sequence comes from Streptomyces sp. NPDC004732, assembly GCF_040609235.1. Classification (NCBI taxonomy): domain Bacteria; kingdom Bacillati; phylum Actinomycetota; class Actinomycetes; order Kitasatosporales; family Streptomycetaceae; genus Streptomyces; species Streptomyces sp. NPDC004732. The sequence goes on along the minus strand of NZ_JBEXJR010000002.1, from coordinate 494,187 downwards.
CCAGGAGGATGCGCCGGTCGGCGGGCCCGAAGCGGTCGGCGTCCAGGGCGGCGGCGAGCGTCGCGGCGCCGTACAGCGTGGACGCCAGGAAGATCTGCGTCGTACGGGGCGTGGCCATTACGCGGCCACCTCCGCCGACACCGGGCGCCGACGCAGCCTGCGCAGCCGCGTCGCCCGCTGGACGTCCATGGAGTCGAGCGCGTCGTCGAGAACGCCCTGCGGCATCCGCTTCAGCGCGGCCGCACTCATTGACTTCAATTTCCGCGCCACGGATGGCTCGAACCTTTCGATGGATCCCAAATGGTGGGAGATGATCGCGCAGTAGGTGCGCACGGCCTTCGGCAGGAGTTCGTCCGCGTCCCGGTCCTCCGCGGTTTCCCTTACGACCTGGTCGAATGCCTTGATGAAATCGAGCTGGCGTACGTCGCCGATCTGCGTGAGCGAGGACGCGACACCGCGCCGGTAGAACACCCCGAGAAGTCCGACCGCGGCGAAGGATTCCGCCTCGCGGTGCAGCCGCCAGATCCACGGCCGGTCCTCCGCGGTGCGCAGGCCGTCGGTGAAGTGCAGCAGCCCCGCGTCGGCGAGCCGGCGGTGGTAGATGCCCGCCCAGGCGTACGCGTAGTCGACCGAGGTCGACCGGTCGGCGGGCAGTATCACCTCGCGCGGGCTCATCACGACGCCGCGCCTGCCGTGCGGGACGCGGTGCACGGTGCGGGCCCGTGCGGTGCACTGCACATGGTCGGTGCGCACGAAGTCGCAGCCCAACTCCTCGATGGAGGAGACGAGTTGGGAGAAGTAGCCGGGCGCGAGCCAGTCGTCACCGTCCAGGAAGGTGAGGTACTCGCCACGCGCCGCGTCGAGGCCCGTGTTGCGGGCGGTCGCGAGGCCGCCGTTGGTCTCGTGTCTGAGGTGGACGGCGCCTGGCAGCTCGCGCGCCGCACGCTCCAGGATGTCCGGAGTCTCGTCGCGCGAGCAGTCGTCGACGAGAATGAATTCGAAGTCGTCACGTGCGTTCGCACGCAGACTCCTCAAGGTGTCGGGCGCGTATTGCTGCACGTTGTAGAACGGCACGATGACGGAGAGCTTAACCACGTGGGTGACGTTAGGTGTCGGCCCGTCATTCGTGTCGACCCGCAGTGGTATGCCAGGTGAACGACGCGTGGCGGAATGGTTAACCAGGCTGTGGAGAAGGCATTTCCTGAGCTGATTCGCCATTCGTCGGGCTGCTGTTAACCCTTTGTTGCACCTGAGTTGGGCCGCGAATCGAAATGCCTTCCTAGCGTCTGGGACGTGCAAGGAAGTCATCGAAACCCACTGCGGGTCGCCGTACTCGCCGACTCCGATACGCGATGGAAATGGGGCGCTCTCACCGCGAACCGCATCCTATCGGACAGTCGGCTCAGCGGCTTCCTGCTCCGCGGCCGGGCCACCCCCACCCCCCGGCAGCTCGAAGAGGTGGGCGTGCGCGCGGATTCCCTGCGCGAGGTCACCGCAGTCGAGTTCCTGCGCGAGATGGAGCGGGACGCACCCGACGTGATCGTGCTCGCCCTGGTGGGCGGGGCGGTCCAGGCGGTCCTGCACGGACTCGCCCGCGTCACGCAGGACGCCCGCCTCACCGGCGGCCCGGCGCGCCGCCCCGTCGTCGTCACCGGCTACGTCGGCGTCGTCTACGAGAAGCTCGCCGACGGCCTCCTCCTGCGGCACGGCGCGGACGTCGTCCTCGCCAACTCCCGGCAGGACGCGGAGCGCTTCCGCGCGGTGTACGAAGGAGTGGGCGCCGACGCCTCATCGGTGACGGAGGCCGCGCTGCCGTTCCTCGGCGGCGCCCCGTACCGGAAGAACGACCCCTACACCGTCGTCTTCGCCGCCCAGCCCTCCGTCCCCGACACCGGCGCACACCGCACCTACCTGCTGCGCCGCCTCGCCGAGCACGCCAGGCTGCACCCCGACCGCGACGTCCTGCTCAAGCTGCGCAGCAAGCCCGGCGAGCACACCACGCACATCGAGGAGCTGCCCTACCAGAAGCTGGCGCAGCGGCTCGACGGCGGACTGCCCGCCAACTGCCGCCTCGTCTACGGGCACATGGGCGAGGTCCTGGACCGCACCGACCTGCTGGTCACCGTCAGCTCCACGGCCGCGCTCGAATCCCTGCACCGCCGCATCCCCACCGCCGTCCTCACCGACCTCGGGGTGCGCGAGGCGCTCGGCAACCACCACTTCACCGGCTCCGGATGCCTCGCGTCCTGGGACCAGCTGGACGCGGGCCACCTGCCCGTGCCCGACGAGCGGTGGCTGGCACGGCAGGGCGTCGCCGCCGACGGCGCGTACGAGAACGCCTTCGACACGGCGCGCGAGCGGGTCGCCGACCTCCTTGACGCCGCGGCCACGGGCGGCCTTGCGCCCATCGCGCCGTACTACAGCCCCAGCACGGCAGGCGGCTATCTGCCCGGCATCCTCGCCCGCCACCACCTCGGCCCCGACGGCGCCCCGCTGCCGGGCGCCCCCACGGCCGACAAGGACCCGGGACCCGTACGGCAGATCGTGCGCCGCGCGGCGCGTGGCGCCTACCGCCACGGAGTGCAGCGCGTGGCCCCCGTCATCCGGCGGATGGGCGAGCTGTGAGCCCCCGCCTCGCGCGCCCCCGAGCCGAGCGCCCCCACCCCTCCCAAGGAGCACCCATGCCCCACCTCGACCCGGCGGGCGCACCGGTCCGCCGCGTGCTCGCCGTCATCCCCGCCCGCGGCGGCTCCAAGGGCGTGCCCGCCAAGAACCTCGCCCCGGTCGGCGGCGTGCCGCTGGTGGCCCGCGCCATCCGCGAGTGCCTGGCCGCCCGGCTCGTCACCGACGTCGTCGTCTCCACGGACGACCACGTGATCGCCGAGGCCGCCCGGCACGCCGGTGCCGAAGTGGTGCTGCGCCCCGCCGCGATCGCCGGGGACACCGCGACCAGCGAGGCCGCCGTGCTGCACGCCATGGACGCCCACGAGGCGCTGCACGGCGCGACCGTGGACGTCGTCCTGCTCGTGCAGTGCACCAGCCCCTTCCTCACCAGTGAGGACGTCGACGGGGTGGCCTCCGCGGTCGCCGAGCACGGCGCCGACACGGCCGTCACGGTGGCGCCCTTCCACGGCTTCATCTGGCGCGACGCGGCGGACGACGCCACGGAGGACGGCACCGGTCTCCAGAAGGGCATCGGCGCGCACCGCACCGACTCCGTGGGCGGCACGGCGACCCTCGCCAACTCCACGCAGACGCAGACTCAGCCGCGCGGCGGTTACGGCGTGAACCACGACAAGTCGTTCCGCCCGCGCCGCCAGGACCGCCCCCAGGACCTCCTGGAGACCGGCGCCGCCTACGCCATGGACGCGGCGGGCTTCCGCGCCGAGAAGCACCGCTTCTTCGGCCGCACCGAGCCGGTCCGCACCGACCCGGCCCGTGTGCTCGAGGTCGACGACCCGCACGACCTCGCCCGCGCCCGCGCGCTCGCCCCCTTCTTCGACGCGGCCCGCCCCGAAGGCGACGCCGCCCTCCCGACCGCCGCCGACATCGACGCGGTCGTCCTCGACTTCGACGGCACCCAGACCGACGACAGGGTGCTGATCGACTCCGACGGACGGGAGTTCGTCTCCGTGCACCGCGGGGACGGCCTCGGCATCGCGGCCCTCCGCAGGAGCGGCCTGAACATGCTGATCCTGTCCACGGAACAGAACCCGGTCGTCGCCGCGCGGGCCAGGAAGCTCAAGCTTCCCGTCCTGCACGGCATCGACCGGAAAGACCTCGCACTGAAGCAGTGGTGCGAGGAGCAGGGCATCGCTCCCGAGCGCGTGCTCTACGTCGGCAACGACGTCAATGACCTCCCGTGCTTCGCCCTCGTGGGCTGGCCCGTGGCGGTCGCGAGCGCCCACGACGTCGTACGCGGCGCCGCACGCGCGGTCACCACCGTCCCCGGTGGTGAGGGCGCGATCCGAGAGATCGCCACCTGGATCCTCGGCCCCTCTCTCGACTCCCTCCACAGTTAAGGAATTTCCCCATGAGCAACATCACCTCCATCGGCGCCGACTCCCGCCTCCGCCGCTTCGGCTCGAAGACGGCCGGTCCCGGTCAGCCCGTGTACATCACCGGTGAGATCGGCATCAACCACAACGGCGACCTGGAGAACGCGTTCGCGCTCATCGACGTGGCCGCCGACGCGGGCTGCGACGCGGTGAAGTTCCAGAAGCGCACCCCGGAGATCTGCACCCCGCGCGACCAGTGGGACATCGAGCGCGACACCCCCTGGGGCCGCATGACGTACATCGACTACCGCCACCGCGTGGAGTTCGGCGAGTCCGAGTACCAGGCCATCAGCGAGCACTGCGCCAAGCGCGGCATCGACTGGTTCGCCTCCCCGTGGGACACCGAGGCCGTCGCCTTCCTGGAGAAGTTCGACCTGCCCGCCCACAAGGTCGCCTCCGCCTCGCTCACCGACGACGAGCTGCTCCGCGCCCTGCGCGCCACGGGCCGCACGGTCATCCTCTCGACCGGCATGTCGACCCCGAAGCAGATCCGCCACGCGGTCGAGGTCCTCGGCAGCGACAACATCCTGATGTGCCACGCCACGTCGACGTACCCGGCGCAGGCGGAGGAGCTCAACCTCCGCGTGATCAACACCCTGCAGGCCGAGTTCCCGAACGTCCCGATCGGCTACTCCGGCCACGAGACGGGCCTGCAGACGACGCTCGCCGCCGTCGCGCTCGGCGCCACCTTCGTGGAGCGTCACATCACCCTCGACCGCGCCATGTGGGGCTCGGACCAGGCCGCGTCGGTCGAGCCGCAGGGCCTCACGCGCCTCGTCCGCGACATCCGCACCATCGAGGCGTCCCTCGGTGACGGCGTCAAGAAGGTCTACGAGTCCGAGCTCGGCCCGATGAAGAAGCTGCGCCGCGTCGCGGGCGTCGTGGCCGAGGCCGAGACCGCCGCGGACGCCGAGCCGGTCGCGGTCTGAACACGCGGCCCGCATTAACGGGAGACGGACACACGACGATGAGCCCCCGAGTCGGCCGAGCCGCCGACACCACAGCCGCCCCGGACGGGGCGGCGGAGTCCACGCTCGCCTTCGTGGAGAGCCCGGTCCAGCTGCTGAACGTCCTGGAATGGGCGCACGCCGCGGCCGCGACCGGCCCGGCCGGGGGCCTCACCGTCGTCGTCCTCTCCCCGAACGACCCCATGACGCGAGGCCAGTTGCGCCGCATGGCGCAGCTCGCCCGCGACGAGGGCGTCGAGGTCCGCTGGGAGGAGGCGCGCGGCGGCGCGTCGGCACCCTTCCACACCGTCGGCGGCCTCACGGGCGCCCTGCGCAGGGCCGACCGGGTCGTCATCGGCGACCCGTTCTCCCGCTACGTACAGCTCCTCCTGACGATCACCCGGGCACAGTCCCTGGTCGTCGTCGACGACGGCACGGCCACGATGGAGTTCATCGCCCAGCTGGCCCGCGGCGAACGCCTGCAGCGCTGGCACCGCAAGGGCGGCCGCCCCGGCCCCCGCGACCTCGCCTTCGCCCCCGTCTCGGCCGCCGCGCGGCGCCGCCTCACACCCGGCGGGACGCGCACCGTCGAGGTCTTCTCCGCCATGCCGATCGACAGCGCCCCGGACGGCGTGCAGATCACGGTCAACGCCTTCGCCTGGACCCGGGAACGCTTCGGCCCGCCCCGCATCACGCGCGGCTCCGACTTGGTCGGCACGTCCCTGGTGGAGACGGGCGTGGTCGACCCGGACCGCTACATCGAAGCGGTCATCGCCCTCTCCCGCACCCACGGCGCCACCCGCTACTTCGCCCACCGCCGCGAGAGCGCCGAGAAGCTCCACCGGCTCGCGGTCGAGACGGGCCTCCAGGTGGTCCGCCCGGACCTCCCCCTGGAACTCATCGCCCGCCGCGGCCCCATCGGCCGTACGATCCTCAGCTTCCCCTCGACCGTCGTCCACACCCTGCCCCTGGCCCTTGCGGGCACGGAGGTCAAGGTGGCGGTCTGCGACATCGACCCGGCCTGGCTCACGGAGACGGCGTCGCCGCGCGCCCAGGGCTTCCTGTCCGGCGTCACGGGGACGGCACGGGACGTACACCGTCTGACATCGGTACGCCACACGGCCCCGGCGTAACTCCTAACCGCTGAACCGCCGGACGTACCGCCGCTGCCAGGGCGTCTCCACCGCATGCCGGTCGTAGTGCGCGCGGACGAATGCGACCGCCTCCTCGGCGGGCACCCCGTCGAGCACGGCGACGCAGGCGAGGGCGGTCCCGGTCCGCCCGCGCCCGCCCCCGCACGCCACCTCCACACGCTCCCCGGCGGCCCGGTCCCACACCTCGCGCAGCACCTCACGCGCCGTCGCCCGATCACCGGGCAGCCGGAAGTCGGGCCAGCGCAGCCAGGTGTGCTCCCAGGGGATGCCGTCCGGTGCCTTGCCGAGCAGATAGACACCGAAGTCGGGCGTCGGCCCCTCCGGCAGGGGCCGCCGCAGCCCCCGCCCCCGCACGAGCCGCCCTGAAGGCAGCCGAAGGACGCCGGGCGCGGAGCCCTGCCAGGTCGCTGTCGTCATGGCCGGTCGTGACTCCCTGGTGTGTGGCGGCGGCGGACGCCTCATTGTCACGCCGGGGGCCGCGCGTCGTACTGTTCCTGGCCGTGGCCGTCCGTGAGCGCGTGGCGGAGCGTGTACGTCCGCACGCCGGGCGCGTCGGCGGCGGCCGTCTCGTGCGCCGCGGCGTCGGTCCACTCCGAGACGACGATCGCGCGCCCGCCGTCCGCCGTCAGATGAATGTGCGTGGCCAGCAGGCCCGTTACTGGTGTGGCCGTGTTCTCGGTGTTCTCCGTCTCCTCCACCGCCGTCGTCATCGTGACCGCGAAGACGCCGGGGCGGGGCCCCGCGTCGTGCACCACGCTGCGGTGCAGCCGGGTCCGGTTGAGGCCGGGCCGTTCGATGCCGGGGACCAGTGTGTCGACGCGGCTGATCACGGCGGTGCGGTGGGCACGGGCCCACGCGAGGTGGTCCTCGTCGCTCGTCCACTGCGCGTAGTGGAGGAGGCCGGTGCCGTCCGTCGCGACGAAGAGGTGCTGCGCGAGCCGCGCGGGAGGCGGCTCGGCGGCCGCCCATTCCTGGATGACGGCGTCGGCGGCCGCCCGCGTGCGCTCCGGGGTACCGGTGCGCCACTCGCTGATCAGAACGGTGCCCGCGTCGGGGTGGATGAGGTCCAAGAGATGCGTCATGCCACGCGACGATCCTCCTTCAACCAAGGTTGAAGTCAAGCGTACGGAAGAGTTCGTCGCCTGGGACGGCGGTTCCCGGACCGCGGTTCTCAGATCGCGGTCCGCAGCCACTGCCAGGTCTTGGGGCCGACGATGCCGTCGACGCCCAAGCCCCAGGAGCGCTGGAACTTCTTCACCCCGGCGCGGGTGTCCTTGCCGAACTTGCCGTCGACGGTGACGTAGATGGCGTGATAGCGGAGCAGCGCCTGGATCTCCTTGACCTTGTTGCCCCTGTCGCCGTAGTCGGCGTAGGTGTTCAGGAGGTCATAGCCGCAGTACATGCCGATGCCGCCCCACCATTCGCAGTAGGCCGAGACGGACGGGGAGGCGGCGGGGGCGGGGGCGGCCGACGCGGTGGCGGCCGCACCGGTGACGGCGGTCGCGGCCAGGACTCCGGCGGCCAGGAAGGCCGCAGCCTTTCGGTGTGCGTACATGGATTCTCCTTCGGCAGGGCGGCGCGAGGCCGTCTCGGACAAGGTGGTCCGGGCGGCCGTCGACTGGTTCCGCGGACACCGCCCGGACACGATTCACGCTAGGGATCCGGCCGTTGCCGCGCGTCCAGCAGGAGGGTGACGTGCGCCTGCACCCACGGGGGCAGGGCGGTCAACCCAGGTGGTAGCGCTACCGCGTGGGGTGGAGAAGAACGCTAGGCGACCGCACCCGTCGACGCGCGCTCCTCCGAAGGAAGCCCCTGCGCCACCGGCACGCTCCCCCTCCTCGTCCGCAGCCCGAACGCGCTGATCACTGCGGCGAGCAGGGCCGCGGCCAGCGGGACCCACAGGGCGGCCCGGTAGCCGTCCAGGAGCGCGGACGGTGAACTCGACGCGGTGGCGGCGACGTTGACGGCCGTGACCGTCGACAGGCCGAGCGCGGCGCCGAACTGGAAGGACGTGTAGAGGAGCGCGCCCGCCAGGCCCTGCTCCTCCTCGGCCACGCCCTCCGTGGCCACGATGGTGAGCGGACCGTACGCGAGGGAGAAGGCGATGCCGAGGACGATCAGGCTCGGGAACATCATCGCGTACGTCCAGTCCGCGCCGACCGGCAGGAACAGCGCGTACGCCAGCGCGGCGAGCAGCAGTCCGCCGAAGATCACCCGGGCGTTGCCGAAGCGGCTCACCAGCCTGGGGGTCAGGACGGGGGAGAGGAGCGCGTCGACACCGATGACGATCATCGCGAAGCTGGTCTGCAGCGTCGACCACTCCCGCAGCTCCTGGAGGTACAGCACCACCAGGAACTGGAAGCCGAAGAAGCCCGCGGCGAAGAGCAGCCCCGAGAGGTTGGCGCGCACCAGCGGACCGCTCCGCAGGATGCCCAGCCGCACCAGCGGAGCCGCGGCCCGGCGCTCGACCGCGACGAACACGGCAAGCAGCACGAGCCCCGCGCCGATCGTGACCGCGGTCCACCCGAACGCGGTGTGCGTGGCGCGCTCCACGCCGAGGACGAGCAGCACGATGGCGGCCGTGATCGTGAACCCGCCCGCCAGGTCGACGCGCTGACCCGTCCGGTCGGGACGCGGCGACTTCGGTACGAAGGCGAGGGCGGCCAGCAGGATCACGGCGGAGAGCACCACGGGCGCGAAGAACACCCAGCGCCAGCCCACCGAGGCGAGCAGCCCGCCGACGACCAGACCGACCGAGAAGCCACCGGCGGCGGTGCCGGAGTAGAAGAGCAGCGCCTTGTTGCGCCGCGGGCCCTCCTCGAATCCGGTGGTGATGACGGAGAGCCCGGCCGGGGTCATGAACGCCGCGGCGACGCCCGTGACGAAGCGGGCGGCGATGAGCATCCAGCCCTCGGTCGCGAAGCCGCCGAGCCCGGAGAAGAGCAGGAAGACGGAGAGCCAGAGGACGAACATCTGGCGGCGCCCGAAGAGGTCGGCCGCCCGCCCGCCGAGCAGCATGAACCCGCCGTACCCGAGGACGTACGCGCTCATGACCCACTGCAGCGAGCCGGTGGACAGGCCGAGGTCGGCCCGGATGGAGGGGAGGGCGACGTTGAGCATCGCGACGTCGATGCCCTCCAGGAAGATCGCGCCGCAGAGGACGAGGAGGATGCCCCACTCGCGGCCGGTGAAGGGTCTGTCGGGGGACTCGGGCGCGTGAGGCGCAAGGTTCTGACTCATGCCGCCACCCTCGGCCGGGGCCCCGGTGCGGAACAACGGCGAACATCGCAACGTTCGTTCAGCCAGGCTGACCGATCCGCAACGACCTGGGGGTACGTCGATGGAGCGAGACGAACTGGAGTGCTTTCTCCTGCTCGCGGAGGAGCTGCACTTCGGCCGCACCGCGGAGCGCATGCGGCTGTCCCGGGCCCGGGTGAGCCAGCTCGTGCAGCGGCTCGAACGCCGGGTCGGCGCCCCGCTGTTCATCCGCAGCAGCCGCCGCGTCGGCCTCACCGCCCTCGGCAGGCAGCTGCGGGCCGACCTCGAACCGCACCACCGCGCCATCGACGCGGCCCTGGAACGCGCCGTGGCCACGGCGCGCGGCATCGACTCCGTGCTGCACGTGGGGTTCGCCAACCCCCTCACCGGCGAGATCGTCATGAAGGCGACGGAGGCCCTGCGCGTCAGCCACCCCGGCCTCGCCGTGGAGGTCTGCGAGGTGCCGCTCGGCGATCCGTACGGGCAGCTGCGCAAGGGCGAGTTCGACGTGCAGCTCACCGAGTTCCCGGTACGGGAGGACGACCTGGGCGGGGGATCGGTGCTGCTCTCGGAGGACCGGGTCCTCGCCCTGCCCGCGGCCCACCCCCTGGCCGCCAGGCCTTCCGTGACCCTGGAGGACCTGGCGGACGTCCCGCTCCTCACCATCGCGGGCGAGGTCCCCGACTACTGGCTGGACCACCACGTCCCCTCCCGCACCCCGAGCGGCCGCCCGATCGGCCGCGGCCCCGCGGTGACGAACATGCAGGAGGCCCTGATGCTGGTGGCGGCGGGCCGGGGCGCGCTGCCCGCCCCCGCCCACACGGCCACGTACTTCGCCCGCCCCGGCATCACGTACGTCCCCTTCGCCGACGCGGAGCCGACGGGCTACGGCCTGGTCTGGCGGCTGGGCCACGAGACGGGAGCGGTGGCGGCGTTCGCACGAACGGCACGAGAAGTCACGGCACGGGAAGCCATGGAAGGACAAGCGATCGCATGACAACCGGACAGAACAGCGCACTCCTGGTGATGGACATCCAACGGGACGTCATCGCGCTCGCGGACGACGGCTCCGGATACCTGCCGCGGCTGCGCACCGCGATCGACGGCGCACGGGCGGCGGGCATCCCCGTGATCTACGTGGTGATGGGCCTGCGCCCGGACATCCCCGATGCCACCCCGCGCACCCGCAGCCACATCCTCGCCAACGTCATACAGGCGGGCCTGTTCACCGAGGGCGCCCACGGCAGCCAGATCCACCCCGACGCGGCGCCCTTGCCCGGCGAGACCGTGGTGACCAAACGGCGGGGCAGCGCCTTCTCCGGCAGCGACATGGAGCTGGTGCTCAGGGCCCACGACGTCGACCACCTGGTCCTGACAGGCATCGCCACCAGCGGCGTCGTCCTGCACACCGCATGCCGAGCGAACGACATGGACCTGCCCCTGACGATCCTCTCGGACGCCTGTCTGGACCTGGATCCGGAGGTCCACCGCACCCTCACCGAAAAACTGTTCCCCCAATGGGCGGAGGTCACCACGGCCGAGGCCTGGGCGGAGTCGATCGCCAAGTGATCACGTACACCTGGCGGGACGCCTTCGAGGACCCCGAGGTCAACGCCCTGCACGCCGAGGGCTTCGGGCACCCGGTGCTTGACATCGGATGGCGCGAGCAACTGCACCGGCACAGCCTCGGCTGGGTGTGCGCGCGGGACGCCGCCGGTGAACTGGCCGGGTTCGTCAACGTCGCCTGGGACGGCGGCGGGGCTCATCGCGCTGTGAGCCCGTGCGAGTTGTCGCCGCCGGGTACGCGCACCGGTTCCTCCGCCGACAGAATGAGCCTCGGCAGTGTCACCGGCCCGTCCACGTAGCGGGCAGTCCGCTTCCTCGTGCGTCGGGCTCGCACCTCAGCACGCACGAGGGCGCGGCGCGCTGCGCGGGCACGGCGGTTTCCGTCACGCCGCTGGAGCTTCCACTGCCGGTGCTGGATGCGGTTGGCCTGCATCGCGACGGCGTCCGCTGATTCTCCGGGGTGCATCGCCTTGATGACCTTGGCCACTGCGGCGGCCCCGGCGCGAACGAGCAGTACCAGCGCCAGGATCAACAGCAGAGGGAAGACGAGCTTCATCGGGACGCCCGCCGCGATGAGCTCGGAGATCAAACCGTTCAACGTAGGCCTCCACGGTCCGAGGCCCGAGGGGGAGCGGCTGACTCATCAGCAACTCGGGCCTGTTGCCCACCTTCAGACGCGAGAAGGGCCCCCGGTCACCGGGAGCCCTTCTCCAGCGGTGCTCGATCAGCGCGAGACCTCCCCGTGGGCTCGCGTCGATCGGCCCGAATGCTCAGGCCGCGCCTACAACCTCACGACCTGGCCGGGCAGATCAGTTCGCACGGCCTCCCCCATTTCCGGCGCGAGGTTGACGCTAGGCAGACGCACGGCTGAATCCGGCGTGATGACCTTCATGAACCATGAGACGACCGCGTTCCAGATGGCTGCTGGGACAGCCATCACGATGACGATGCAGTTTCGCACTTGGACTCCTTCGCGGCAGGGGACGGCCGACAAGCCGATGCCCTGCCGGTTCATATCGTGGCGGCCTCGTCACCCCTCCGGCGAGGCCTATCAGTAACTACCTTTCTGGCGTTGGGCGAGCTTCCAGCTCACCCCGCCACCGCACGGGCCGGGGTCGCCGTACCGTGTGGCAGCGGGACGTTCCAATCCCTCGTCACGGAGCAGTCTCTACCTCGGCGGGTCGAACCCCAGGTGCGCGAGCCTGCCGTCACGCCAGGCCTTGTTGATCTCCCGGTTGGCCCGCCACTTGAGCGTGGCGACGGCCCGGGCCGTGGTCGGCGGGTCGAGCCACTCCGCGATCATCCGGTTGTCCTCGCCGAGGATCTGCCCGAGCACGAAGACGGCCATCTGGCGCGGCGTGAGCAGATCGAGCGCGCGGATGCCCCGCACCGTTTCGATCAACTCATGGTTGAGCCGGACGACTTCGCCCGTCAGGTGGTCGCCCTGACGCGCACGCAGTACGGCCAGGGTCTCGTCTCCGACCAGGACCTCCACCGTGGCGCGCAGCTTGCACAGCTGGTTGGTGACACAGCGGTTGAGGTACTTGTCGAGGTCCTCGACGGGCCCACGGCTGACGAGCCGCGAGTGCAGACCCAGAAGGACGTTCCCCCACATGTCATCGGCAAGCTCGGGACCGGCCCTCTTGGCCATACGCCCAAGGTGCATGCCTGCCTGCTCCGTGGCACGAAGCAGCTGATCGCGCGCGTCGGGGGACAGCTCGCGCACGACGGTGGATGATGCCGGCTGGATTCCGCCGCGCATCTCTTCGGGCATCGTTGCTCCCGGAGTGGTTCCGAATGGACACCCACTCTCAGTCGCCGCCCGGGGACCTCATCACGCACCCACTGAACGAGGATTGCGTGTTCTTGACGGCGCATATGAGGGTGCCGAGTTGGGTGCGGGTCGTTCTGAGGATGACGTCCGGGTCGTCGCTCTCGCGGAGGCGGATCGTTCCGTCGGGGGCGGTGGCGATGTTGACGCAGGAGGAGGCCTCTTGGCTGTACGTCGACTTCTGCCAGGCGAGTTCGGTCACGGTGGTGGGCTTCCTAGGCGTCTTGGATGAGCTGGGCGATGAAGTCGCGGGACTTGGCCGGGGCGAGGGCGGCACGTTCCATGCGGTCCAGGACCAAGCGGTAGCGCTCCAGCTGGGCGGGGGAGTCGATGAGCTCACCTCCGTGGTCGGTGTCGATCTGAACGGTGTCCAGCTGCCGAACCGGGCCGTGGAAGTAGTCGACGCCCTGGCCCGAGGTGTGGAAGGGGCCGCTCTCGAAGGGGACGACGGCCAGGGTGACGTGGTCGAGATCGCTCATGTCGATGAGGTGGCCGAGCTGGTCCCGGTTCGTGGTCCGGTCGCCGAAGCGCATGCGCAGGGCCGCTTCGTGGATGATCGCCGCATAGGGGGAGGGCTGGTCGCGGTGGAGTACGGCCTGGCGCTTCACCCGGTGGGAGACCCGGTGTTCGATCTCGTGGGGTTTGAGCTGCGGGACGGTCTGGTCGAAGAGGGCTCGCGCATGGGCGGCGGTCTGGAGCAGGCCGGGGATGTTGATGATCTGGGCGACGCGGAACCGTGTCGCGTGGTGCTCCAACTCGGTCAGGTCCAGCAGGCGCGGCGACAGGGTGTCGCGGTACTCCTCCCACCAGCCGCGTCGGCGATCACCAGGCATGGCGGCGAGGGCGTCGACCAGTTCGCCGTCCGTGCAGTCGTAGTGTCCCGCGAGCACGCGCACGCGGTCACCGCTCACTCCGTAGCGCCCCGCCTCGATGTTGCTGATGCGGGACTGGGGAACGCCCAGGAGCGCCGCCGCCTCGGTGACACTCAGGTCGGCGCGCTCGCGAAGTCGGCGCAGTTCGGTACCGAGGCGTCGTCGGCGCACCGTCGGCAGGGAACTCGGCTCGGGCATCGGTCGCTTCTCCTCGTCCGTGCATACGTTGCAGAGGTACCTCACACGAGGGAACGTGGTCTGCATTCCTCGCTAAGCATGGAATGCAGACCATGTTACGTCCTACGGTGTGACTCGAACCGCTCAACTGCCCCGCCCCGCAAGCCGGAAGCGCACCGCACCGCACCACGGCGCGGCATGCCACCGCCAGGTCACGGCAGGGAGCGAACCGAACTCCGCCCCCAAGGAGGCGACATGGAAACCGTATCCCCGCCCCACACCTGGTCGTACGCCCTTCACCTGCCCCACGACCCCCGTGCTCCCCGCATCGCCCGCATGACCTCCCGCGCCGTGCTCCCCGCGTACGGAATGGCCGAGCTCGTCGACGTCGCCGAGCTGCTGACGTCCGAGCTGGTCACCAACGCCTACCGGCACTCCGAAGGACCCGCCGCGCTGCGCCTGCGCGGTACCGCCGCCCCGTACGGGCTGCGGGTCAGTGTGTGGGACACCAACCCGCACATCCCCGCTCCCTTCGACAAGCCACCCGGCCGCCGTGGCCCACTGCGCTCCGTCCCGCAGGAGGCGGACGGTGGGCGCGGCCTCGGTCTGGTGGCGTGGTGGGCCCAGGCGTGGGGCGGCTACCCCCTGGGTGACGACCTCTTCGGGCGGTGCGGCAAGCTGCTCTGGTTCGAGCTGCGGCTGCCCGACGCGGCCGCCTGAGCCACCCTGCCCCGGCAGGATCGCGGAGCCCCGTCCTGGTGGCACGCCGCCTCCCCCGCGCGGCGGACCCTTCCCCTCCCGTACGACGACGTGGCGACCGCCCCGCCGCGCCAGCATGAGAACCATGCTGAAGATCGACGCACTCCCCGACGTCCCCCGCTGGGCCGTCCTCGCCGCGCACGCCGTGCCGCTCGCCACGCTGCCCTCGGGGCTGTGGCGGGTGGCGCTGGTCGCCGGGCTGCCCGTGGCCGCCGAGCCCCAGCAGGGCGCGGGTGAGGCCGTGTACATCCTCATGCTGAGCCTCGTCTCCGAGGGGCTTGCGCTGCTGACGCTCGGGCTTGTGCGAGGGTGGGGCGAGGTCGTACCGGGGTGGATACCCGTCATCGGGGGTCGGCCCGTGCGGCCCCTCGCCGCCGTCGTCCCCGCCCTGCTCGGCGCCGCCGGGCTGTTCGCGATCATGGGCTGGGCGTTCTACGCGCAGGCCGCCGGCCTGGGCGAAGGGCAGGGCGTCACCGACAGTGCGGCCCAGACCGCACTCCTGGTGGGGTGCTATGTGCCGCTGCTCGCCTGGCCGCCCCTGCTCGTGGCAGTGACAGTGGCCTATTACAGGCGCCGGGCCGTCCCCGCATCCCCCTTGGCGGCCTAAAAGGTTACCCAGTGCGACCAATGGTCATGCGCCACGAGGCCACGAATTCTTCCCCTATCGGGCTGAACTTTTGTTGATCGTGGGTCAGTTGGCCCCATCGTCGCCTTACCCTTCACAGGGTGAACCATTTGATGTCCCGCGAGTCCGAAGCCGAGCCGGGAGCCGAGTCCGCCCCCGCGGAAGCACTGCCCGGCGCGCTGCCCGAAGCGCTGCGCGCCGAACTGGTCACCTTCCGCCGTGACTTGCACATGCACCCCGAGCTCGGCAACCAGGAGTTCCGTACGACCGCGGCCCTCAAGGCCCGGCTCGAGGAGGCGGGCCTCGAACCCCGGGTGCTCGCCACCGGCACGGGGCTCATCTGTGACATCGGCGAGCCCCCGGCCGCCGGGCGCCAAGCGCGGCCCATGCTCGCCCTGCGCGCCGACATCGACGCGCTGCCCATCCCGGACACCAAGCTCGGCGTTCCGTACCGCTCCACCGTCCCCGACCGCGCCCACGCCTGCGGCCACGACGTGCACACCACCGTCGTCCTGGGCGCCGGGCTCGTCCTCGCCGAGCTCGCGAAGAAGGGCCAACTGCCCTTTCCGGTCCGGTTGATCTTCCAGCCCGCCGAGGAGGTCCTGCCCGGCGGCGCGACCGACGCCATTGAGTCGGGCGCCCTCCAAGGGGTCGGCAGGATCATCGCCGTGCACTGCGACCCCCGGGTCGACGCGGGCCGCATCGGCCTGCGGCACGGCGCCATCACCTCCGCCTGCGACCGCCTCGAGGTCTCGCTCGACGGGCCCGGCGGACACACCGCGCGGCCGCACCTCACCACGGACCTCGTCACCGCCGCCGCCAAGGTCGCCACCGAGGTCCCCGTCCTGGTCTCCCGCAGGGCCGACGCCCGCTCCGGGCTCGCGGTGACCTGGGGCCGCATCGAGGCGGGCCACGCCTGCAACGTCATCCCGCAGCACGCCGAGCTCTCCGGGACCGTGCGCTGCCTCGACCTCGACACCTGGCGGGACGCGCCCGACCTGGTGCACGGCGCCGTCCAGGAGGTCGCCGACCTCTACCGCGCCAAGTCCGAGATCAACTACATCCGCGGCGTGCCGCCCGTCGTCAACGACGCCTTGGTCACCGAGTTGCTGCGGGACGCGATGAGCGAGCGGCGCGGCCCGCACTCCGTCGAGGACACCGAGCAGAGCCTGGGCGGCGAGGACTTCTCCTGGTACCTGGAGCACGTGCCCGGCGCCATGGCCAGGCTCGGCGTGCGCAAGCCGGGGGAGCGCACCGTGCGCGACCTCCACCAGGGCGACTTCGACGTCGACGAGACGGCGATCACGGCGGGGGTCGAACTCTTCACCGCCGCGGCTCTGTTGGATGCGATGCGTTAGGGGCGCGACGGAGGCGACGTACGGAACAAAAGCACGAAGAGGTAACGGCACTGCGAAAACCCGTTCCCCTCCCTTTCTACGCGCGTTAATGTGCGCCGAAATCAGCGCCGTTTGCGGCGCGTTGGCGATCAAGGGGTGCTTCCTGTGCGTCGTCTCTCTTCGAAATCTCGGAAATCTCGCGCCACTCACATCACCGCCGCACTCGCCGTCGTCGCCCTCGCGGCGGCAGGGTGCGGCAAGACCAGCAACGAGGCCTCGCAGGACGACGAGGGCAAGGACAAGGGATCCGCGGGCTCGTCGTACAAGGGCAAGGGCATCGGCCTTGCGTACGACATCGGCGGGCAGGGCGACCAGTCCTTCAACGACGCCGCCTACGCGGGTTACAAGAAGGCCCGCGCGGAGTTCAAGATCGGCGGCGTGGACATGGAGCCGGGTGACGGCGAGTCCAGCGCCGACAAGGTCCAGCGCCTCGAACAGCTCGCCAGGCAGGGGTACGACCCGGTCATCGGGGTCGGCTTCGTCTACGCGCCCGCGGTGGAGGCCGCCGCCAAGAAGTTCCCCAAGACCAACTTCGGGATCATCGACGACAACACCGTGAAGGCGGACAACGTCGCCGACCTCGTCTTCCACGAGGAACAGGGCTCCTATCTGGCGGGTGTGGCCGCGGCGAAGGCGACCAAGGTCAAGCACGTCGGATTCGTGGGGGGCGTGGACATTCCGCTCATCCACAAATTCGAGGCCGGATTCGTGCAGGGCGTGAAATCCATCGACCCCAAGATCAAAATTGAGAAGCGGTATCTGACCGAGAAGCCCGAGGAGGGCGGATTCTCCAGCCCGGACAAGGGGCAGAACGCGGCGAGCGGGCAGATCGAGGCGGGCGCTGACGTGATCTACCACGCGGCAGGTCTCTCCGGTCAGGGCGTCATCCAGGAGGCCGGTTCGCAGAAGAAGTGGGCCATCGGCGTCGACTCGGACCAGTACAAGCAGAAGGCCCTCGCCAAGTACAAGGACTACATCCTCGGCTCGGCGTTCAAGGACGTCGGCGGCGCGGTGTACGACCTGACGGAGTCGGTCGTCGAGGGCAAGCCCATGAGCGGCGAGCAGCGGTACGACCTGAAGTCCGGCCGCGTCGGCTTCTCCGACTCGAACCCGAAGTACCGGGAGATGAAGGACGTCGTCGCCGCCGTGGAGAAGGCGGAGAAGGACATTGTCGGCGGGAAGGTCAAGGTGAAGATCGTTCCGTAGTGCACGGTCCGGGACGTTTTACGTAGTACTGCGTGTGGCGACTGGGCGCCCCCTGCGAAGGGGGCGCCCACCCGTCGTTCGGCCCTCCGACACCCGGTGGCCACAGCTCGATAACGGAGCGGACAGAAGGGTTCTTATGTCAGGTCTACGCGCGTTACGCTGCGGCGAAATCAGCGCCAGGTGAGGCGCTCGTACGTGCTTGTGCTTGCTTGTACTAAGGAGTTCGTCTCTATGCGCCGGGTGTCTCGAATAGCTGTCGCGGGCGCCGCGACCGCCGCTCTTGCCGTAACCGTCTCCGCCTGTGGTGGCACGTCCAGCGACGCCACCTCCAGCAAGGACGACAAGAACAAGGGCGTCGCCATCGCCTACGACGTCGGCGGCGCCGGCGACCAGTCGTTCAACGACGCCGCGACCGTCGGCATGAAGAAGGCCGCCACGGAGTTCAAGACCGGCGAGAAGGCCGTCGAGCCGGTCGACGGCGAGTCGGACGCCGACAAGGCGCAGCGCCTGACGCAGCTGGCCAAGCAGGGCTACAACCCGGTCATCGGCGTCGGCTACGCGTACGCGCCCGCCATCAAGGAGGTCTCGGAGAAGTTCCCGAAGACCACCTTCGGCATCGTCGACGACGAGACGGTCAAGGCCGACAACGTCTCCGACCTGGTCTTCAGCGAGCAGGAGGCGTCCTACCTCGCGGGCGTCGTGGCCGCCAAGACGACCAAGTCCAAGACGGTCGGCTTCGTCGGCGGCGTGGACGTCCCGCTCATCCACAAGTTCGAGGCGGGCTTCGCGCAGGGCGTCAAGGACACCGACCCCAAGGTCAAGCTCGTCAAGCAGTACCTGACGGAGAAGGCCGAGGACGGCGGCTTCTCCAGCCCCGACAAGGGCAAGACCGCCGCGCAGGGCCAGATCGAGAAGGGCGCCGACGTGGTCTACCACGCGGCGGGCCTCTCCGGTCAGGGCGTCATCGAGGCCGCCGCCGCCAAGAAGGTCTGGGCGATCGGTGTCGACTCCGACCAGTACAAGCAGGACGCCCTCGCCAAGTACAAGAAGTACATCCTGACTTCGGCGACCAAGGACGTCGCGGGCTCGGTCTACAACCTGGCGAAGGCCGTCGAGGACGGCAAGGCCAAGGGCGGCGTCGTCCGTGCCGACCTCGCCTCCGGCGGTGTCGCGCTCGCCGACTCGAACCCCGAGTTCCAGAAGATGAAGGATGTCCAGACGGCCCTGAAGAAGGCCGAAGAGGGCATCAAGGGCGGCAAGATCAAGGTCAAGACCGCTCCGTAAGGCGCAGCCGCCTTGCCGACTGCCGTAACGGCAGCGTGATTCACGTGCAACGGGGTGTGGGGGACGATGGTTCACCCGCGCCCCGTTCGCGCGGACCCATCCCCGACTCCCCACCGCAGCAGGGGGGCCGGGACCGGGGAATTTCAGACCAGGGAAATTCGCCGAGAGCAGGGGCACTGCGCGCGTAGGCGGCCCCTTTCCCTCAGGCCCTTCAGGCCTTCCGGCCCCCGAGGAGAGTGCGCCATCGACGCGTCCACCAGCCCTCCGCCCACCGACAAGGCACCCGCCGACAAGGCGTCAACCGCCGTCGGTGGCACCGCCGTTGAGCTCAACGGCATCACCAAGCGCTTCCCCGGTGTCGTGGCCAACCACGACATCCACCTGACCGTCCGCAAGGGCACCGTGCACGCCCTCGTCGGCGAGAACGGCGCGGGCAAGTCGACCCTGATGAAGATCCTCTACGGCATGCAGAAGCCGGACGAGGGCACCATCACCGTCGACGGCGAGCAGGTCACCTTCGGCAGCCCCGCGGACGCCATCGTCCGCGGCATCGGCATGGTGCACCAGCACTTCATGCTCGCCGACCAGCTCACCGTCCTGGAGAACATCGTCCTCGGCAGCGAGAAGCTGCACGGCATCGGCGGCAACGCCCGCCGCCGGATCGCCGAGATCTCCGAGCGCTACGGCCTCGGCGTGCGCCCCGACGCGTACGTGGAGGACCTCGGCGTCGCCGACCGGCAGCGCGTGGAGATCCTCAAGGTCCTCTACCGCGGCGCCACCACGCTGATCCTCGACGAGCCGACGGCCGTGCTCGTGCCGCAGGAGGTCGACGCGCTCTTCGACAACCTGCGCGAGCTCAAGTCCGAGGGCCTGTCCGTCATCTTCATCTCGCACAAGCTGGGTGAGGTCCTCTCCGTCGCCGACGACATCACCGTCATCCGGCGCGGCACGACGGTCGGCACGGCGATCCCCTCCGAGACCACGCCGCGGCAGCTCGCCGAGCTGATGGTGGGCAGCGAACTGCCCACCCCCGAGACGGCCGAGTCGACCGTCACCGACCGCGCGATGATCCAGGTCGAGAGCCTCAAGCTGCTCGCCGAAGGCGAGTCGGGGCGCGCGCTGCTCGACGACATCTCCTTCACGATCCACGAGGGCGAGGTCCTCGGCATCGCGGGTGTCGAGGGCAACGGCCAGACCGAGCTGATCGACGCGCTCATCGGCCTCAAGCACGCCGACTCCGGTGTGATCCGGATGGCGGGCGAGGACATCACCGGCACGGCGACCCGCAAACGCCGCGAGGACGGCATCGGTTACATCCCCGAGGACCGCCACCGCCACGGACTCCTCCTGGAGTCCCCGCTGTGGGAGAACCGCATCCTCGGCCACGTCACCGAGAAGCCGAACGCGGGCAGCAAGCTGGGCTTCTGGCTGGACCTCAAGAGCGCGCAGGCCGACACCCGCCGCATCGTCGAGGAGTACGACGTCCGTACGCCCGGCATCGACGTGACGGCCGCCTCCCTGTCCGGCGGCAACCAGCAGAAGCTGATCGTCGGCCGCGAGATGAGCCACAAGCCGCGCTTCCTGATCGCCGCCCACCCCACCCGCGGTGTGGACGTCGGTGCGCAGTCGCAGATCTGGGACCAGATCCGCGAGGCCCGCCGCGAGGGCCTCGCCGTACTGCTGATCTCCGCCGACCTGGACGAGCTGATCGGCCTCTCCGACACCCTCCGCGTGATCTACCGCGGAAAGTTCGTCGCGGACGCCGACCCGGCCACCATCACGCCCGAGGAGCTGGGGTCGGCGATGACGGGTGCCGCCTCCGGTCACCTGGAACACGTCGAGTCCGGTGACGGCTCCGAGGAGGACGAGACCCGATGAAGAAGTTCGACAAGGAGCGTGTGCTCCTCGCGGTGGCCGGACCGGTCATCGCGCTGATCGCGGCCGTGGCGCTGACCTCGGTCGTGCTGCTCGCCTCGGGCAAGAGCCCGATCGAGCCGTACAGCCTGATGCTGGAGCAGGCCACGTTCTCCGACGTACAGGTCCTGATCCTCAACCAGGCGGGCATGTACTACCTGGCGGCGCTCGCGGTGGCCATCGGCTTCCGCATGAACCTGTTCAACATCGGTGTGGACGGCCAGTACCGGCTCGCCGCGATGGTGACCGCCGTCGTCGGCACCCACCTCGCGCTGCCGTCGTTCCTGCAGATCCCGATGCTCATGGCGGTCGCCATGCTCACCGGCGCCTTCTGGGCCGGTATCGCGGGCGTCCTCAAGACCACCCGCGGCGTCAGCGAGGTGGTCGCCACGATCATGCTCAACGCCATCGCGACGAGCGTCATCGCCTACCTCACCCTCACCGAGAACTTCGGCGTCCCGGTCGGCAACAACCAGACCACCGGCGTGATGGAGAAGTCCGGCTGGTTCCCCGGCATCGAGGTGGCGGGCGGCGAGATCTACGGCTTCGTGATCATCTCGGTGCTCGCGGGCATCCTGTACTGGCTGGTCCTGAACCGCACCCGGTTCGGCTTCGACCTGCGCGCCACCGGCGCCTCCGAGTCGGCCGCCGCGGCCAGCGGTGTCAACGCCAAGCGCATGGTGCTCAGCGCGATGCTGATCTCCGGCGCGGTCTCGGGCCTCGCGGGCCTGCCGATCCTGCTCGGCGACACCCACACGTACAGCCTCTCCTTCCCCGCGGGCCTCGGCTTCACCGCCATCGGCATCGCGCTGCTCGGCCGCAACAACCCCGTCGGCATCGCCTTCGCGGCGCTGCTGTGGGCCTTCCTCGACAAGGCGTCGCCCGCCCTCGACTACGCCCAGCCGGAGGCGTACGACAAGGAGATCGCGGTGATCATGCAGGGCCTCATCGTGATCGCGGTCGTCGTCTCCTACGAGGAGGTGCGCCGCTGGGGCCTGCGCCGCCAGCAGCGCCGCGTCGGTGAGGAACTGGCCGCAGCCGCCCGCGCGAGCGGCAACAACGGCCACAACGGCAACAACGACTCCGTGAAGGAGGTGGCTGCCCGATGAGCTCGGCAACCGTCGCCAAGCCCCCGGCCAAGCAGCCCGCGCCGGGCCGCCGCCGCATCTCGCTCCCCGTCCTCCTGCTCGTCATCGCGGGCGTCCTGGTGCTGACCTCCGTGGTCCGCATCATCACCGGAGCCGACGGCATCACGTCCACCGGACAGATGTCGACGGCCCTCAAGCTCGCCGTGCCGATCGGCCTCGCCGGTCTCGGCGGCCTCTGGGCCGAGCGCGCGGGCGTCGTCAACATCGGCCTCGAAGGCATGCTGATCCTCGGCACCTGGTTCGGTGCCTGGGCCGGATTCCAGTGGGGCCCCTGGGTGGGCGTCCTGTTCGGCATTATCGGCGGCGCGCTCGGCGGCCTGCTGCACGCGATCGTCACGATCACGTTCAACGTCAACCACATCGTCTCCGGTGTGGCCCTGAACATCCTCGCCCTGGGCGCCACCCGCTACCTCTCCACCTTCGCCTTCGAGGGCGAGGAGGGCGGTACGTCGAAGCAGTCGCCACCCGTCGAGTCGCTCGGCAACTTCTCCGTGCCGGGCCTCTCCGACTGGCTCATGGACCTCAACGACAAGCACTGGTTCCTGGTCTCCGACCTCGCGGGCCTGATCGGCGGCCTGATCACCGACCTGTCGCCGCTCACGGTGATCGCCGTCGCGATGGTCCCGCTGAGCTGGTGGATCCTGTGGCGCACGTCGTTCGGTCTGCGGCTGCGCTCCTGCGGCGAGAACCCGATCGCGGCCGAGTCGCTCGGCGTGAACGTCTACAAGTACAAGTACCTGGCCGTGGTCATCTCCGGCGGCCTCGCCGGGCTCGGCGGCGCCTTCCTCTCGCTGGTCGCCTCCAACATCTACCTGGAGGGCCAGACCGGTGGCCGCGGCTACATCGGCCTCGCCGCGATGATCTTCGGCAACTGGATGCCGGGCGGACTCGCGCTCGGCGCGGGCCTGTTCGGTTACACCGACAGCCTGAAGCTCCGGGGTGGCGGCACGAACGTCCACGCGCTGCTCCTGCTCATCGCGATCCTGCTGGTCATCGGCGCGATCTACCTCGTGTGGCGCAAGCGGCTCGTCCCCGCGGCGATCACCGCGGCCGTCTCCGCGCTGATGTTCCTGTGGTACGGCTTGACCGACGAGGTGCCCAACCAGGTCGTCACCGCCACTCCGTACGTGGTGACCCTGCTGGTCCTCTCGCTCTCCGCCCAGCGGCTCCGGATGCCGAAGGCGGACGGAATGCCGTACCGGAAGGGGCAGGGCAAGTGACGACCGCTGCCGCGGACACCGACTGGGACACCCTGCGGGAAGCCGCGCGCGAGGCGATGTCCCGTGCGTACGCGCCCTACTCGGGCTTCCCGGTCGGCGCCGCGGCCCTGGTCGACGACGGCAGGACCGTCTCCGGCTGCAACGTGGAGAACGCCTCGTACGGGCTCGGTCTGTGCGCCGAGTGCGGCCTGGTCTCGCAGCTCCAGTTGACCGGCGGCGGCCGTCTGACGCACTTCACGTGCGTGGACGGCAAGGGCGAGATCCTGATGCCGTGCGGCCGCTGCCGCCAGCTCCTGTACGAGTTCGGCGGCGCGGAGCTCCTCCTGGAGACGTCGTCGGGCGTGCGGTCGCTGGGGGACATGCTCCCCGACGCGTTCGGACCGCAGCACCTCAACTGACGGACGGCCCCGCCCCCTTGGAGATCCCGGGTGCGGGGCCACCTTCATCTCCCGGCTCTATGCGCGTAGAGTCGCGGCATATCTACGTACGTACGCCGTTGTACTGCTGGAAGGACTGCCATGGACGTCATCTCCGTCATCCGTACCAAGCGCGACCGGGGCGAGCTCAGCGACGAGCAGATCGACTGGGTCATCGACGCGTACACGCGCGGCACGGTCGCCGACGAGCAGATGTCGTCCCTCGCGATGGCGATCCTGCTGAACGGCATGAACCGCAAGGAGATCGCCCGCTGGACCGCCGCGATGATCGCGTCCGGCGAGCGCATGGACTTCTCCTCGCTGTCCCGCCCGACCGCCGACAAGCACTCCACCGGCGGCGTCGGCGACAAGATCACGCTGCCGCTCGCCCCGCTGGTCGCCGCGTGCGGCGCGGCCGTCCCGCAGCTCTCGGGCCGCGGCCTCGGCCACACCGGCGGCACCCTCGACAAGCTGGAGGCCATCCCCGGCTGGCGCGCGCTGCTCTCCAACGAGGAGATGCTGAGCGTCCTCGACGGCGCGGGCTCCGTGATCTGCGCCGCGGGCGACGGCCTCGCCCCCGCCGACAAGAAGCTCTACGCGCTGCGTGACGTGACCGGCACGGTGGAGGCGATCCCGCTGATCGCTTCCTCCATCATGTCGAAGAAGATCGCGGAGGGCACGGGCTCCCTCGTCCTCGACGTGAAGGTCGGCACCGGGGCCTTCATGAAGAACATCGAAGACGCCCGCGAACTGGCTTCCACGATGGTCGAGCTGGGCACGGACAGCGGTGTCCGCACGGTGGCGCTCCTCACCGACATGTCGACCCCGCTCGGCCTGACGGCGGGCAACGCGCTTGAGGTCCGCGAGTCGGTCGAGGTCCTCGCGGGCGGCGGCCCGGCCGACGTCGTCGAGCTCACCCTCGCCCTGGCCCGCGAGATGCTCGACGCGGCGGGCCTGAAGGACGCGGATCCCGCGAAGGCGCTGGCGGACGGTTCGGCGATGGATGTCTGGCGCCGCATGATCTCGGCCCAGGGCGGCGACCCCGACGCGGAGCTGCCGGTGGCACGGGAGCGGCATGTGGTCACCGCCCCGTCGTCGGGCGTGCTCACCCGCCTCGACGCGTACGACGTCGGTGTCGCGGCCTGGCGCCTCGGTGCGGGCCGGGCCCGCAAGGAGGACGTGGTCCAGGCGGGCGCGGGTGTGGAACTCCACGCCAAGCCGGGCGACTCCGTCGAGGCGGGTGCGCCCCTCCTGACCCTCCACACGGACACCCCGGACCGCTTCGCGTACGCGCTCCAGTCCGTGGAGGGTTCCTTCGACATCGCGCCGACGGGCACGGACTTCTCGGCTACGCCGATTGTTCTGGACCGGATCGGCTGATTCGTCTGCTGCGGGCGCGTGGGGGCTGGTCGCGCAGTTCCCCGCGCACCTGGAGGGGCCGGGGTCCGGTTTTCAGCCCCTCCGGCGTTTGAGGAGCGGGGCCCGGGGCGGAGCCCCGGTTTCGGGAAGGGGCGGGATCGGGGAAAGAACCGCCGGAGGCCCCCCACCCGCACCGACGAAGTGACCCGCACCGATGAGTTAAGACCCCGCGCACGGTCAACCCTGCATGGCTGACACCGGCGTGAACCTCATCCGCATCGCAGGCCCCCTGCGCGCGGCAGACGTCCCGCACCTGTGCGAGCGCGTGGCGGCGGCCAGACACGGCCCCGACGAAGACGTCATCTGCGACGTCACCGCGGTGACGACCTCCGATCTCGCCACCGTCGACGCCATCGCGAGAATGCACCTGGCCGCCCGCAAGGCAGGGGGCCGGATCCGCCTCCGTAACCCCACCCCCGCCCTGCTGGCCCTGCTCGGCCTCGTGGGCCTCGTCGAACTCCTCGGCCTAGTCGTCGAGATGGAGGGGCATGCCGAACAGCGGGAACCACCGGGGCGTGTCCAGGAAGCAGTGGAAACCGGTGATCCGGCCCTCTGAGATCTCGATGACCTGGATCGCCCACGGAGCGAACCCGCCCTTGTCGGGGTCGGGCTTGTAGTGCGCGAAGCCCGGTGTGCCGTTCACGTTCACCGGGACCAGGCGGCTGTTGGCACACGAAGCGCCCACGGTGGTCATGAAGCCGGTGATGTCCGCCGTGCCGCGCAGCCACAGGTCGAACGGCGGCATCGTCATGACGGCGTCCTCGGCGAGCAGCGCGGTGAGCGCCGCCATGTCATAGCCCTCGAACGCGGTGACATACCGCTCCAGGAGCTTCTGCTGCTCCTCGTCCAGCGGGTCGGAGACGGCCGTGTCGTCCTCCGGCCGCTCGGCGAGGGTGGCGCGGGCCCGCTGCAGTGCGCTGTTGACCGAGGCGACGGAGGTGTCGATCAGCTCGGCGACCTCGCTGGCCTTCCATGCGAGGACCTCGCGCAGGATCAGCACCGCGCGCTGCTTGGGCGGCAGGCTCTGCAGGGCGGCGACGAACGCGAGCCGCACCGACTCCTTGGCGATCGCCGCCTCCGCGGGGTCGCCGGGGGTGGGCAGGACGCGGGCGTCCGGGATCGGCTCCAGCCAGGTGTTGTCCGGGCGCGGGTTGAGCGCGGCCTGCGCCAGCGGGGCGGCGGCGGTCAGGTCCATGGGGCGGGCGCGGCGGTTGCCCGCGTTCAGCATGTCCAGGCAGACGTTCGTCGCGATGCGGTACAGCCATGAGCGGATGCTGGAGCGGCCCTCGAACTTCTCGAAGCTGCGCCAGGCACGGACCATCGTGTCCTGCACGGCGTCCTCGGCCTCGAAGGCGGAGCCCAGCATCCGATAGCAGTACCCGGTCAGCTCGACGCGGTGTTTCTCCAGCGTGACGTCCAGATCGGCCGTCGTCCCTGCGATGTCGCTCATCCCAACCCACCCCTGCGTTGCGAGAAGAGCCCGATGCGAGGCCCAACACATCGGAAGCTACCGCAGCCCACTGACAACGGCCCCCGGAGTGGGAAAACCCGCAGGTGAAATCAGCAGGAGCGGGGCGAAGGGTCAGCAGGAGCGAGCCACGAGAGCGCGCCGTTCCTGCGCCCGCGCCGCGTGCGAGCCCCACACCGTGACCGACACGACCCCGAGCACCGCGAGGATGCCGAGCCCCACGGTCCCGGCCCAGCCGCCCGCGTGGAAGGCGACCGCGCCGAGCGTGCCGCCCGCGCTGGAGCCCAGGTAGTACGCGGACTGGTAGAGCGCCGACGCCTGCGCCCGCCCGGTCGTGGCCGTCCGGCTCACCGACGAGGACGCGACCGCGTGCCCCGCGAAGAAACCTGCGGTGATCAGCACGAGCCCGAGCAGGACAAGGACGAGCGAGGAGGAGAGGGAGAGCAGCAGCCCGCCCGCCGTCGTGCTCACCGCCAGATACAGCGCGCCGCGTCGCCCGAGCCGGGTCACGAGCCGCCCGGCGGCCGCCGAGGAGACCGTACCGACGAGGTAGACCAGGAAGATCGAGCCGATGACGCCCTGCGGCAGCGAGAACGGCGCCTCGGTGAGGCGGTACCCGATCACCGTGTAGACCGCCCCGAAGACGGTCATGAACAGCGCCCCGATCGCGTACAGCCTGCACAGGAGCGGGTTCGACAGATGCGTACGCACCGTGCGCGCGAGGGACTTGGGGCTGAGCGGCCCCGGGGCGAAGTGCCGGGGCGCGGGCAGCAGCACGCGGAAGGCGACCGCGCACAGCACCGCGACGACACCGACCACGCCGACCGCCGCGCGCCAGCCCCAGGCCTGCGCGACCCAGCCGGTGACGATGCGCCCGCTCATCCCGCCGATGGAGTTGCCCGCCACGAACAGGCCGATCGCGGCGACCAGCGCCTTGGGCCGCACCTCCTCGGCGAGGAACGCCATCGCGGACGCGGGCAGCCCCGCGAGGGCCGCGCCCTGCACGGCGCGCAGTGCGATCAGGACCTCGACCGAGGGGGAGAAAGGAACGAGGAGCCCGACGGCGACGGCGACGGTCAGCGAGGCGGTCATCATCGTGCGCCGCCCGTAGCGCTCGCTGAGCGCGCTCAGCGGAAGGACGAAGAGGGCCAGTGCGCCGGTGGCCGCCGACACCGTCCAGCTGGCCGTGCTCGCGCTCACGCCGAAGTCGGCGGAGACGAGGGGGAGGAGGGCCTGTGTGGAGTAGAGGAGCGCGAAGGTCGCGACACCGGCGAGGAAGAGCGCGAAGCTCATCCGGCGGTAGCCGGGCCCGCCCGGGGTCAGCCGGGTGTCGGCGGGGGCGGGGGCGGCGGGGGACGACGGGGCAGGGGCGACCGCGAGGGTGGCGGACGCCCCACTACTGTCAGCAGGCATGCGAAGAACGTACGACCGGTTTTCTGATGCGTCCAATGCATGGAAACCCCATAATCGTTCCCATGCAGCATCAGCACAGGTCACAGCGGCGCGTGTCACAGAACAGTGATGCGCAGGACATCGTGACGCTGCTCGCGCCCCGTCTCGCGTACTTCGCGGGGGTCGCCCGCACCGAGCACGTCACGCGCGCCGCCGAGCAGATGCAGATCCCCCAGTCGACGCTGTCCCGCGCCCTCGTCCGGCTCGAACGGGACCTGGGCGTGGACCTCTTCGCGCGCAGCGGCCGCACGGTCTCGCTCACCCCGGCGGGCCGCACCTTCCTCTCCTCGGTCGAGCGGGCGCTCGGCGAGGTGGAGCGCGCCGCCGAGTCGGTGCGGGCCGACGCCGACCCGGCGTCCGGCAAGGTCGCCTTCGGCTTCCTGCACACGATGGGCTCGGAGACGGTGCCCGGACTGATCCGCGCCTTCCGCGCCGACCATCCGCGCATCCGCTTCAGCCTCGTCCAGAACTACGGCGAGGCGATGCTGGAGCGGCTGCGCGCGGGCGAGCTCGACCTCTGCCTCACCTCACCCGTGCCCGACGCCCCCGACCTGGTCGCCCGCAGGCTCGACGAGCAGCGCCTGCGCCTGGTCGTGCCCGACGACCACCGCCTGGCCTCCCGCAAGCGGGTCCGCCTCGCCGAGACCGCCGAAGAGGCCTTCGTGACCCTGGAGCCGGGGTACGGCCTGCGCCGTATCACGGACGACCTCTGCCGGGAGGCGGGCTTCAAGCCCCGCGTCGCCTTCGAGGGCGAGGAGGCCGAGACGCTGCGCGGCCTGGTCGCGGCGGGCCTGGGCGTGGCCCTGCTGCCCCCGCCCGCGGTCCCGCGCCCGGGGGTCGTGGAGCTGACGGTGACGGGGCAGCGGGCGGTGCGCGAGATCGGCGTGGCCTGGCTGGACGGCCACCCGGACACGCCACCGGTGGCGGCGTTCAAGGAGTTCTTGCTCGGGCGGAAGGGCAGGTTGCTGCATTCGAGCCTGTCCGGCGATTGAGGACGAACTCGGCGAAGCCGGTGACAGACAGAGCCCCGTCGCAGGGCAAGCCTCACCTCCGTAACGACTGCCCAAAGCCGGAGGCAAGAGGCATCCGCAACCCCAACGGCGGCGGAGCCGCCAACGCATCCTCCAAGGGCCGGGCAAAGTCCGCCCCGAACAACGTGCCCATCACGAAGTCCGAGGCCAGCGCCAGGACTTCGGACTGGTGCTGGTGCAACCGGTGCCCGTCCGAGTGCACCTCGAACCGGCACACGTCCCGGTTCGCCTTCTTCGCCCGCTCGGCGAGCCGGAACGACAGCTCGGGGTCGGTCCGCTCGTCGTTCGTGCCGTGCACGATGAGCACCCGCCGCCCCGCGAGCTGCTTCACCGGCTCGGGCGGCGCGGCCACGTCGTCCTCCGGCAGCCAAGGGGCCATCGCCAGCACGGAGTTGACCGCCGTGTGGCCGCCCGCGCGGAGCGCCGCGCGGCCTCCCATGTCCACTCCGGCCAGGCAGACGGGGACATCGCCGTAGAGACGTACGATTTCGTCCACCGCCCAGTTCGTGTCGCGGGCGAGCTCCGCCTGCGCGCCGTTCCAGCCCCGGCAGCGGTAGTGCACGACGTGCGTGGCGAGGCCCGCCTCCCTGCCGTCGTGGGCCAGTCTTCGGCCGAGCGCACGCACACCGACTCCCGCCAGCGGCGACGGCTTGCGGCTCGACGTCTCGGCGCCGCCGGGGAGCAGGAGCACCACTCCGCCGACCGCCGAAGGCGCCGTCCCGATCACACGCCCGAGCCTGGCCGCGCCCGCCGGCCCCGCGGTCCCTTCCTCTGCCATGACAGAACAGTGTCAGAAGCCATGGTGTACGCCACCCTTCCGCAGGGTCACTGTTACGTATCGACCAGTGAGTTCTACGCGCGTAGGCGCTAGAGTGCCGAAATGACGAGCCAGACACACACAGCCGGTCACACGGACCGTGAAACGCCCAGCGCCGAGCAGATCCGCCGCGCCCCCAAGGTGCTCCTGCACGACCACCTCGACGGTGGCCTGCGCCCGGGCACGATCGTCGACCTCGCCCGGGAGAACGGGTACGAGGGCCTGCCCGAGACCGACCCCGACAAGCTCGGGATCTGGTTCCGCGAGGCGGCCGACTCCGGCTCCCTCGAGCGCTACCTGGAGACCTTCGCCCACACCTGCGCGGTGATGCAGACGAAGGACGCCCTCAAGCGCGTGGCCGCCGAGTGCGCCGAGGACCTCGCCGAGGACGGCGTCGTCTACGCCGAGATCCGGTACGCCCCCGAGCAGCACCTGGAGGACGGCCTCACCCTCGAAGAGGTCGTCGAGGCCGTCAACGAAGGCTTCCGCGAGGGCGAGCGCCGCGCGAAGGAGAACGGGCACCGCATCCGCGTGGGCGCCCTGCTCACCGCCATGCGGCACGCCGCCCGCGCCCTGGAGATCGCCGAACTCGCCAACCGCTACCGCGACTTCGGTGTCGTCGGCTTCGACATCGCGGGCGCCGAGGCGGGCTTCCCGCCCACCCGCCACCTCGACGCCTTCGAGTTCCTCAAGCGCGAGAACAACCACTTCACGATCCACGCGGGCGAGGCCTTCGGCCTGCCGTCGATCTGGCAGGCCCTGCAGTGGTGCGGCGCCGACCGCCTCGGTCACGGCGTGCGCATCATCGACGACATCGAGATCGCCGACGACGGCACGGTGAAGCTCGGCCGCCTCGCCTCGTACGTGCGCGACAAGCGCATCCCCCTGGAGCTCTGCCCGACGTCCAACCTCCAGACGGGCGCCGCCACTTCCTACGCAGAGCACCCCATCGGCCTGCTGCGCAAGCTGCACTTCCGCGCGACCGTGAACACCGACAACCGCCTGATGTCGGGCACCAGCATGAGCCGCGAATTCGAGCACCTGGTCGGCACGTTCGGCTACACGCTCGACGACATGCAGTGGTTCACAGTCAATGCGATGAAATCAGCATTCATTCCTTTCGATGAACGCCTGGCCATGATCAACGACGTGATCAAGCCCGGATACGCCGAGCTGAAGTCCGAATGGCTGTTCCGTCAGACCGTCTCGACCAGCGCTTCTGTCGAGAGCTGACGTCATTGCGTCCGCGTTGAGCGACGCGTCGGCGGCCGGGGTTTTCGCACCCCGGCCGCTTTCGTCTGCCCTTGGACCGTGATCCGGGCTGCTTACGGTCGTTGAACCGCTCAAACCCCCCTCCCCACATCCGTAAGCCAATGACGCAAGGACGCATTGAGATGAAGCAGTCTGTCGCCAAGTCCCTCGGTGTCGCCGCTCTCGGCGCCGCTTTCGCCGCCGCGGGCGCCGGTGCGGCGAACGCCGCCCCCGCCGTCGCCGACCCCGCGGCCGCCCTGGGCCCCGTCTCCTCCGTGGTGCCCGCCGCCGGAGCGACCGAGTCCCTGACCGCCGGGCAGAACGCCCTCGGCACCGGCCTGAACGCCGCCAAGCCCGTGCTCGAGAACGTCGCGAGCCCCAAGCCGGGCGGCCCGACCTCGCCGGTCTCCGGCCTGATCGGCGGCCTGCCCCTCGGCGGCAGCGGTGTCAACGGCCTGCCGCTCGGCTGACCGGACCCCGTCCGAACGCCCGATGGGGCGCCCCTCTCCGGAGGGGCGCCCCATCGTCGTGTCGTGACCACTAGGTGGTGACCATTAGGTGGTGACCACTAGGCCGTGGCCGCGGTCACCAGGCCTGGCGGGCCTTGCTCTCCGAGGGCAGCAGGAACCACAACGCGATGTAGAGCAGGAACTGCGGGCCGGGCAGCAGGCACGAGACCACGAAGATCACGCGCATCGTCGTCGCGGAGGTGCCGAAGCGCCTGGCCAGGGCTGCGCACACTCCGCCGATCATCCGGCCGTTGGTGGGGCGGGCAAGGGCGGTCATGTGGGGCTCCTTCGCGAACCGTGGGTGCGAGGCCTCTCTGTGTGCCTCGATACTTCGACAGTACGTTCGCGAAGCAGGTCAAAGCATCGCTCTACGGTGCGATACCGACCCTGGGAATCGTCGGGGTCGGCCCCTGAGGGGCCTCCTCCCGGGGGAGGGCCATGCGACGCTCCCCGTCATCTCCGCGACGGAGCCGCGCCCTGGCCGCGGGCACGACCGCGACGTGCGCCAGCGCCACCCCGAAGGTGTTCAGGAGCAGCGAGTCGATGTCGACGACCTGACCGGGCACGCCGGTCTGCAGCAGTTCGATGCCGAGCGAGAGCATCGCCCCGGCCGCGACCGTACGCACCAGCGAACCCCAGGGTGAAACCACGAGCCTGCCACCGGCCAGCGGCAGCAGCACACCGAGCGGGGCGAGCAGCAGCACGCTCTCGCCGATCCGGCGGGCCGCCTGCACACCGCCCAGCGCCAGGTCCGCCTTGATCCCGGCGAGCGGCTGCAGATTCGCGGCACTCACCCAGGGGACGTCCAGCGGGCGCAACGTGATCCACCCGACGAGCAGGAGATGTGCGACGAGGAGGAATCCTCCTGTCGCACGGAAGCGGATGGCGGGACTGTGGCCGCCCGAGCCTTGACGCACGCCCCCCAAGACGTCGAGGGCGGCGGGATCGGTTCCGCGTACTCGGTGGTGGTTACCGGACGGTTTTCACCGGGGGCGCCACGGTCCCGGGGCGGGACCGCACTTCCGGAGTGCACTCGTAGCGCCGCAGCGGACTGCCCGCGGGGCCGCCCATGACGACCGTGCCGTCGTCCGACGACGCGTTGTCGGCCAGTGTGCACACGATCTGTGCGAGCGCGAAGGCGGACAGGTCCTCCGGCGGCGTGCTCAGGCGCAGGGCCTCCGCGGGGTCGCCCTTGCGCGCCCCGGACACGGTGGTGCCGCGGCGCACGTCCGTGGCGAAACCCGCCTGCTTCTCGGCCTCCGAGGGAGGCATCGCCAGCTCGTCGAGGAGGGCCTGCGCGATCCGCACCCGGTCGGTGGTCGCCTTGTCCGTGCGGAGCTGCACGTCGCGGTCGACGGTCACCAGCTGGGCCGCGCACACCAGGAAGACCTGCACCGGCACACCGCTGCCCGACTGCGACGCGATGCTGGAGCCCGACATCACACACGGCACCCGCGACGGCGCCGCGCCGTAGTCGGTCGGCACCTCGGTCGACCTGATCCCGCACCCGGCGAGCACGGCGGTGAGCCCCACGGCGGCGGCCACGGCACGGATACGACGCCCGTTCATGCCTGGTCCCCTTCCGCAGGCTCGTCCTCGTTGCCCTCGGTCTCGCCGCTGTCCCGCGGCAGCCACAGCGTGAAGACCGCGCCGCCCTCCGGCGAGTTGGCGGCGGTGATCTCGCCGCCGTGGATGTGCGCGTTCTCCAGGGCGATGGACAGGCCGAGGCCGCTGCCCTCGGACCGCGGCCGGGACGCGCTCGCCTTGTAGAAGCGGTCGAAGACGTGCGGCAGTACGTCCTCGGGGATGCCCGGACCGTGATCGCGTACGGCGATGACCAGCTTGGCGTCCTCCAGGCGGACCGACACCTCCACCGGGGAGCCGCCGTGCTTCAGGGCGTTGCCGATGAGGTTCGCCAGGATCACGTCGAGGCGGCGCGGGTCGAGGCGGACCATGATGCCGCGTTCGGCGTCCAGCTCCACCGCGTCCAGCCAGGCGCGGGCGTCGATGCACGCCGTGATCTGGTCGGCGATGTCGACGTGGTCCAGCACCAGGCGCGCGGTCCCCGCGTCGAAGCGGGTGACCTCCATGAGGTTCTCCACGAGGTCGTTCAGGCGGCGGGTCTCGCTCACCACGAGCCGTACGGCCGGTTCGATCATCGGGTCCACGGAACCGGTCTCCGCGTCGAGCTCCTCCTCGAGGACCTCGGTCACGGCGGTGATCGCGGTCAGCGGGGTGCGCAGCTCGTGCGACATGTCGGCGACGAAGCGCCGGGACGCCTCGTCGCGGGCGCTCATGTCGGCGACCTTCTTCTCCAGGTTCTCGGCGGTCCTGTTGAACGTGCGCGACAGGTCGGCCAGCTCATCGGTGCCGGACACCCGCAGCCGCGTGTCCAGCTTCCCCTCACCGAGCCGCCGCGCCGCGACACCGAGCCGGTGCACGGGTTTCAGCACGGTCGTCGCCGCGGCCTGCGCGAGCAGCGCCGAACCGATCAGCGCGAGCCCCGTCGCGATGGCCAGGGACCAGCCGAGGGAACTCAGGTCCTTCGCCTCCGGTTCCAGCGACTTGAGCATGTAACCGGTCGGGCCGCCGCCGATCACCTTGGCGCCGCCCACCAGATACGGGGTGTTGTGGTCGACGGTCCGCTGCCAGTACAGGTGGTACGGGCTCTTGTTGCCGGAGGTGAGCGGCTGCTTCTTGTTCACCGCTTTCTGCAGCGTGCCCGGCACCTTGGCCAGCGTGAAGGCGTCCAGGTCGGAATAGCCGACGATCTGGCCGCCGCCCTTCTTCTCCGCGACCAGGAGCACGCTGTAGCGCTGGCTGCTGGTGGCCATCTGCTCGGCGGTCGCCTGCAGTTCGGCCTGTGACACGTCGGCGGGCAGCGCGCCCGCACGGTTCTGCATCTGCTGGCGGAAGTCCTTGAGCGCCGCGTCCTGCGCGCGCGTCAGCACGGCCTCGCGGTTGAGCCAGTACGCGATGCCGGACGCGGAGACCGCCGCGGTGAGCGCCACGAGCCCGAACACCACGACGAGCCGCAACCGCAGACTCGTGAAGCGCAGCCCCGCCAGTATCGCCTTGCGCGCCGCGGCCCAGCCGCGGAGCTTGTCGTGCGGTTTGGTCACTGAGGCGTGTCCAGCCGATAACCGACGCCGCGCACCGTACGGATGAGGGTCGGCGACGAGGGCACGTCCTCGACCTTGGCGCGCAGCCGCTGCACACACGCGTCCACGAGCCGAGAGTCGCCGAGGTAGTCGTGCTCCCACACCAGGCGCAGCAACTGCTGCCGCGACAGGGCCTGGCCCGGCCTGCGGCTCAGCTCCAGGAGCAGCCGCAGCTCGGTGGGTGTGAGCTGCAGGTCCTCGCCGTTCTTCGTCACGGTCATCGCGGCCCGGTCGATGACGAGCGAACCGAACGTCGCCGCGTCATTGGCCTCGCGCTCGCCGCGCCGCAGCACGGCACGGATCCGGGCGTCGAGCACCCGGCCCTGCACGGGCTTGACCACATAGTCGTCGGCGCCGGACTCCAGTCCGACGACCACGTCGATGTCGTCGTTGCGCGCGGTCAGCAGGATGATCGGCAACTGGTCGGTGCGCCGGATGCGACGGCACACCTCGAACCCGTCGATGCCCGGCAGCATCACATCCAGCACGATCAGGTCCGGCCGCTGCTCGCCGAGCAGCTTCAGGCCGTCCTCGCCGGTGGCAGCAGTGGCCACCCGATGCCCCTGGCGCGTGAGCGAAAGCTCCAGGGCCGTCCGGATGGCGTCGTCGTCCTCGATCAGCAACAGGGAAGGCACGGACGTCATTCTGTCCCATGTCACGGCCCCAGTTCGACTGCTGGAGCCTCCCCGAGCCCGTAAAGGGCAGGTAGATGCCCGCACCCACACGTGACCTTCACAGGTGGAAGGGGTCCCCAACCCCTGTGACAGGCCTGTGACAGTCGACGGACACCGCCATGAAGTCACTGGGGCAGAGTTCTGGTCACACGGAAAAGCCGGACTCCACCGACGGGGGGCGCAAGATGAATTCGCTGCACAGCACCAGTTCGAGCGCAGTTGTCACGCGTCTCCACGGCGTCGGGAGGGGGTCTGAGAAGTCCGGTGCCGTGAGCGGGCGGGGGTGCGCTCGCGGCACCGGGCGTCAGCACACCGGTTTGATGACGGTGGTTGACCAGGCTCACGGGGGAGCCGCGTACGGGGAGGACTCGGGGGAGCGGAAGTCCCTGTCGGAGGCGGAGTTCACCGCCTACGTCCAGGAGCGCCGTGCCTCCCTGTACGCAACCGCCTACCACCTGACCGGTGACCGGTTCGAGGCCGAGGACCTGCTGCAGAGCGCCCTCTTCTCGACGTACCGGGCCTGGGACAGGATCAGCGACAAGGCCGCGGTCGGGGGCTACCTCCGCCGCACCATGACGAATCTGCACATCAGCGCGTGGCGCCGCCGCAAGCTGAACGAGTACCCGACCGAGGAGCTGCCGGAGACGGTCGGCGACACGGACGCGATGCGCGGCACGGAGCTGCGCGCGGTTCTCTGGCAGGCGCTGACCCGCCTTCCCGAACTGCAGCGCACGATGCTGGTCCTCCGTTACTACGAGGGCCGCACCGACCCGGAGATCGCGGACATCCTCGACATCAGTGTGGGCACGGTGAAGTCCAGCATCTGGCGGTCGCTCCGCCGGCTGCGCGAGGACGAGGTCCTCAGCTTCGGCCGTGACCAGGAGGAGTCCTTCGGCGAGTTGGTCGCCTGAGGGGCAGGGGGAAACGAGGGAATCACGGGGGCCGTCGCTCCGGGGGGATGCGGCGGTGGCACGGGGGAAATCACGGGGGAATCAAGTAGAGGACCGGAAGGCCGGG
The DNA here is from genome assembly GCF_040609235.1 of Streptomyces sp. NPDC004732. NCBI lineage: Bacteria > Bacillati > Actinomycetota > Actinomycetes > Kitasatosporales > Streptomycetaceae > Streptomyces > Streptomyces sp. NPDC004732. The sequence continues at coordinate 457,556 of NZ_JBEXJR010000002.1, read as the reverse complement.
GGGTCTTTCCGGTCCTTCTGCTTTCCCGTCTCAGCCGCACCTCGTGGCCTGCCTACGACGAGGCCTTGGCCTGCGCCTTCACGCACCGGCCCGCCGCCGCGGCGGCGACCCGCCCGAGCGCCTCGTCCTTCGCGCAGGGATGCGCACCCAGCGCCGTCTGCCGCGCCACGATGGCGCGCTCGGCCCGCATCAGCCGCCAGCCGCGCCGCAGCAGGAACGGCACGGACTTGCGCCCCTCCCGCAGATCCCGCAGCAGCCGCCGCCGGAACGTGGTCGAGGGCCGCCCCCGCAGACAGATCGCGTCGGCGAGCACACCGAGCTCACGGCACCGCTCCACGATGTCCGCCGCGAAGATCCCCTCCGCGACGAAGAGCGGCGTGCGCTCGATGTCCAGCGCCTCCTGCCCGACGCGCGCACTGATCGAGATGTCGTACACCGGCACCTTCGTGCGCCCCGTCCGGCACAGCTCCTCGATCGCGGCGACGGCCACGTCGGCGTCCCAGGAGGCCGGGGAGTCCCAGTCGATGTCCGAACTGCCCGGAACCTGCGGCAACGTGGGGTCGCCCGCCTCCTTGTAGAAGTCGTCCAGACACAGCACGGGCAGCCCCGAGCGGGCGGCGAACGACGACTTCCCCGAGCCGGAGGGGCCCGTCAGCAGCACGACGCGGGTCGGTATCGGGGGATGGGAACCCAATTCTCTGAGCCTTTGCAGCCGGGGTGGACCGCATCTCCCGACACGGTGTGTCCGCGTGGACGGGAGCCATTATCAACCGAGCTGTACAGGGTGCCCAGCCCCGATGGTGTAGACGAGCGCCGGCAGCACCGCGGAGTGGCGGGATGTGGCTCCCGGGCGGACCGCGAACGCCACCGTGCCGTCGCGGGGGCAGCCCGTCCAGTACTCCGGGGTCAGCGTGGTGTCCCAGGTGAAATCCACGTCCGCCCTGCGTGCGGCCGCGCACAGCTGTGCCGCCTCCGCGGCCAGTTCCGTCCTCGTCCCGTCGCCCTTCGCGGGCCAGGTGGGTTCCTGCGTCACCTCGTCGGCCGCGTGGCCCGAGGGGGACAGCAGGCTGCGCAGGACACGGGCGACGAACAGGGCCTGTTCGGGGTCGGGCTGGCTGCGCCCGTTGAACGGGCCGCCGTCGGATGTGCCGACGTGCCGCACTCGCAGGAAGAACCGGTGCAGGGCGACGGCCACGTCCTGGGCCAGCCTGCCCCGCTCGTCGATGATGTCCTTGCGCCGTTCGTTCGCCTCGGACAGGAGGGTGCGCAGGTCGTCCTCGTGGCGTCGGACCAGGTCCGTCAGTCGTGTCAGCTCCGCGTCCTGCTGCTCGCTCCGCTCTTGTTGCCGCGCTCCGCCGGTGCTCAGCGCGAGCGCCGTCGCCTCCAGCGCGGCCGTCACCCCGTCCATCGCGGCGGCCAGGCGGTGCGTGGCCGCCGCGTGTTCGGCGAGGTGGTTCGCGAGCTGCTCGGCCGGGCCGGGGGGAGTGCGGCGCATCAGTACGCTCCCTTGAATTCCATGACCCGCTCGGACACTTCCTGGGTCCGGACGTTGACCGCCCTGACGCGTATCTCGGTGTCCCCGAAGATCAGCTGTAAATCCATCCTGCGGTCCATCACACCGACGTCCATGCAGGCGCTCAGGTCCACGGGCACCGTGCCGAGGAGGTGGTGCGGGCCTTCGTCGTAGTAGTACGGGTCGAGCAGTGACGTCTCGTAGATCTTCACGTCGATGTTCTTGCTCTGCGGGTCGGTGGGCACCAGGCCGCGGTGCGTGCGCACGGTGCCGAGGGGCAGCAGCTCGTCAAGGGTCGCCAGCTTCAGGAAGCGGTCCGGGCAGAAGTAGCGCTCCTCGCTGCTCTTCCAGAACCGTTCTCCGTCCCGCGGCTCGTACGGTTCGGCCACGCGCACTCCGTAGGTGGCGGGTGCCCGGCGGGCGGAGACGGCCGGTGCGTAGCAGTGGTGCACGGCGCCGTGCAGGACGGCACGCTCCGGCCGCTCCGGCTGGTGGACCACCGCGCGGGCTCCCACGTGGGAGGCGACCCGGCCGAGCAGATAGGGAGACTTGGAGAAGCCGCCGACGACGTAAAGGAGGGGTTTGTCCTTCTCTCGTCCCTGGCGTACGGCGGCGAGGTGCGGGTCGATACAGGCCAGCAGAGGTTCGATGGCGGCGTCCAGCAGCGCGGTCATCTCCTGCGGTGTGATGACGATGCTGAGGTCGTCGCCGCCCTGGGCGCGGCGCAGCCGTGACCGCTGCTCGGACGTCAAGAAGTGGTGCACGCTGTCCAGTTCCACCAACGCGGCCGTGTCGCCCGGCCCTTTGAAGGTGTTCCTCGCCCTCTCCCAGGAGAGCATCACTGCCTCGACCTCCTTGCGGTGGCCGGTGGCGAGGCGGTTGACCTGGATGATGCCGCCCAGCCGGTCGGCGAGGATGTCGTTCACGAAGAGGCGGGTCACGTACTCGGCTCCATAGGGCCCACCCGAGGGCGCGCGCAGCTGTTCGAGCGTGCCGTCGTGCGCGACGCGATAGCTGACGACGTCGATCGTGCCGCCCCCGCAGTCCACGACCAGGAACCGCCGCTCGGGGCGTCGGAAGCTGCGCAGGAGTTCCCGGAAGGGGGAGTCGGCAGCCGCCTTCTCGATGTGGCAGGCGAAGGCGGCCGCGTCCGGTTCGGGCAGGAGCAGCAGGTTGTCGTGGTCCGCTGCGAAGCCCGCCCGTTCGGCGGCGTTGCGCATCGCTGCGAGGGCCTTGGGCGACCAGATGGCCGGGACCGTCATGCACCAGCGGACGTCTTCGGGGCGGTAGTGGTACCGCGTTATCTCGGCGAGCGCGACCTCGCGGAGCTTCTTCAGATAGGCCGCGATGAGCGGGACGGGATCGGTGAGGGAGTCCTCGACGTGGTCCAGGACCGTGCGGGCGGCGTCCACCTCCTGGTGGGTGCGCCGCGGGCGCAGGGACATCTTCATGCCGAGGAGCAGGCGGGTTCCCGGATCGTCGACGCGCTCCCTCGCGAGATATCCCCACTCGACGACCTCGTCCTGTTCGTCCAGCAGCAGCGCCGTCAGGTTCTTGGGGTAGAGGGGGTCCCGGGCACTCGGCCAGCCCCGGTGATCGACGATCTCTTTCGTGCGCGGCACACCGCGCGCGTTGACGGGGACCCAGGCGTACCCGGAGGCGTAGGTCCCGAAGTCGATCGCCGCCGCGACGCGGTGTCCGGCCGCCGGGAGGAAGGTGGTGGGCAGCGTCATGAGGCCGGACTTTCGTCCTGGCCCTCGTCGGAGCCGGACAGGCGGCGATGCGTGCTCCGGCGGGCCGACTGCTCGGCCCGGCTCCGGATGTCACCGGCCATGCGGTGCTGGTCGAGCCCCTCGAGGACGGTCACCAGGCGGTCGACGCGGTCCAGGTAGTCCTGCTGGTCCCGTTCGTCGCCGGGTGTGATGATGCGGGCCGCCCGGCGCGCGCTGTCCAGGGCGTAGTCGGTGAAGCCGGACTGCCGGTAGACGTCCGCCTGGTCGAGCAGGACGTCGCTCTCGGACCGGAGGCCGCGGTCCACGCAAATGTCGAGGAGCGCACCGGTGCCCAGCGCGGTGGCCTGCGGCACGGGGGAGAGGCCCGCGGGCAGTTTTCCCGGGGGTAGGACGTTCTTGCCCGCTGCCACGCCGTACCACTGTGCGAGCATCGCCGAGACCGCGGCGGCCGCCCTGGCGATCTGTTCCTGGCTCTTCCGCCGTGCCCGTCCGGCCTCACCGGTGACGGGGAAGGGCAGAGTCAGCCGTACGGCGGGCGGCAGCAGGAGACCCTGCGGCCGCGCCGCCTGATGCAGGGGCAGGTCCGCGGACGCGTCGGGCCGTCCGTCCGGCGGCGCCTCCATGAAGGCGTTCCATGCCACGAGGTGGATCCAGGCGCGGTAGTCGTCCAAAACCTCGCCGTGCAGCAGGATCACCGGCTGTCCGGACAGCGCCTGCCGGACCCTGCTGACATCTGTCCCGCTCTGCTCGAAGGGCCGGCGGAAGAGCCCGGGGAACACGTTCGCGAGGCCTCCGGACTGGACGTGATCCACGAGCTGCTCCTCGAGGATCTTGTCGAAGCCCTCGTCGCGGTGAACGGCACCGTCGGGTGCCGGGGATTCCCCGATGATGCGGAGCGGCGCGAGGACGAGCGTCGGCGCGACGCCCTTCGCCTCGGCGGCCACCCGGGCCGCCGCGTAACTCGGGTGCAGTTCGGCGAAGGGCGACACGGCGCGGTAGAAGTCCGTGTCCTGCCGGGTCTGCTCCCCCTCGAACTGCAGGTCCGCGGCATACCGCTGGTTCTCGCGCTCCAGCGCGGCCCGGTGCGTCGCCGCCTGCCGGTCCAGCTCGGCCTTGTGGGTCGCCGTACCGCGCTCCAGTTCCGCGCTGTGCGTGGCGTTCTGCCGCTCGACCTGGCCCCTTTCGGTGATCTCCTTGACATTGAGCAGATGCTGCGCGTGCATCTCGCCGAGGCGTAACTCCGAGCGGCGCTGCTCCAGGTCCATGTCGTGACGGGCCTGCGCCGGGTCCCACAGGCCCCCCGGGGCGGCGGCGGGCAGGATGTCGACCGAGGGGGCCGGTGCGCCGCTCTCCTGACGCACCACCACGGCCCGGCTCGACTCGGTGCGCTCGAAGGAGGCCAGGCGCTCACGCTGCCGGACCGTCTCCTGCCGCTGTGCATACGTCTCCGAAAAGGTGCGCGGGACTCCGGCGATGGCATCACCGATTCCTCGAAAGAGCTCCTTCCCCGCTTCGCCCAGGTTCCGGATTCCCTCACCGATGGACTTGAAGAGCCCCATGACCGCCACCCCCGTCACGGCCGGGCGGCCGCTCCGTTCATGGCCTCCATCGTCCCGCGGGCGGGGACCGGAGGACTTCGCCCGGAAATGGTTGAGGGCAGAACTCAGCACGATGAATTACGGGTTCTGTCGCGACGTGCGTACGGAGACCAATAGGGCGTACCGGGTGAGTCGCCCTTTGGTGTGCACGGCACCCCTCAACTACGCTACGTGCTCGCTCGATTACTCAACGACGCACGGATGTGGGCGGTACCCATGGCACGACACGCAGTGAAGAAGCTTTCCCGGCCCGGCTCGCGCGCGCTGCTGCGGGCGGGGCTCACCGTCACGGTGGCGGGTGCCGCCCTCGGGGTGGGGGGCACGGCGAGTGCCGGTGCGGTGGAGCCGGGGCCCGCGGCGTCTCCGGTGCAGGCCCTCACGACGGCGGTGCACCATTCGGCGGCGGGCGGGCTCGCGCCGGTCAAGGATCTCCAGCTGGACCCGCTGGCCAACACCAGTGCCGATCCGCTCGACAACACGCTCGGCACGCAGGTTGCGGACTTCAAGCCGGTCGACACGGGCTTCGTCACCGGGCCGCTGACCTCGGGGGCCTCGCTGGGCGAGCTGCCGCTGGTGGGCCGGGCGACGGGGCTGCTGCCGAGTTAGGCGGCGGAGGGGGCGGCTGTCTTCTTCGGCTCCGGCGGCTCCGGCGGTTCCGATGCTTCCGACGGCTCCGGCGGCTGTGGTGCCTTCGATCGCAGGGGGACCTCGCGGATCAGCCAGGCCGCCGCGAAGGTGAGCGCGCACAGCACGGCCGTGCCTGCCATGACGCCGTGCAGCCCGCCGGTGACCCCGGCCCGGAAGGCGTCCCGTGCCGGTTCGGGGAGGTCGTGCAGGAGTGCGGGGGTCAGCTCGCCGCCCGCGAGGCGCTCGCCGTCCGGGCCGAGCCGGTCCATGAGGGTGTCGGTCATGCGGCCGGTGTAGACGGAGCCGAGCACCGCGACGCCGAGCGAGCCGCCGATGGTGCGCAGGAGCGCGTTGGTGCCGCTGGCGGCCCCCATGTCGCGGAGCTCCGCGCTGTTCATGGTGATCAGCAGGGACGGCTGCAGCAGGCAGCCGAGGCCCGCGCCCAGGACGAACGTCAGCGCGGACGCCACGGCCGTGGCCGTGTCCACGCCCAGCGTGAGCAGGGCCAGCGCGCCCGCCGTGGCGACGGCCCCGCCCATGATCGGATACGCCCGGTACGTGCCGCCGTTGCCGACCACCCGGCCGATGTAGAGCTGTGTGCCCATCATGCCCAGCATCAGCGGGAGCAGCAGGAGGCCGCTCTCCGTCGACGACGTGCCGCGGACGAACTGCATGTACTGCGGCAGATAGCTGGCCGCGCCCAGCATCGCCGCGCCCGCGAGGAAGGTGAGGACCTGGGCGAGCGTGAAGTTGCGGTCGTGGAACAGGCGGGGCGGGACGACCGGTTCGGGGGCGCTGCGCTCCACCCGCGCGAAGGCAGCGAGCGAGACCGCCGCGAGCAGCGCGAGGCCGCCGATCTGCGGCGAGAGCCAGTCGTACGTCGTGCCGCCCCAGGTGCCGAGCAGCGTCAGCGCCAGGATGCCCGCCGTGAGGAGGCCCGCGCCCGCGTAGTCGATCCGGGCCGTGCGGCGCTCGCTGGGCAGCCGCACGAGGAGGCCGACGAGCAGGAGCGCGGCGGCGCCGACGGGCAGGTTGACGTAGAAGACCCAGCGCCAGTCCAGCTGGTCGGTGAGGAAGCCGCCGAGCAGCGGGCCGCCGATCATCGCGACGGGCAGCATGACGCCGATCATCGACTGGGAGCGCCCCGCCTGGGCGGGCGAGAGCAGCGTCCCCATGAGGGACATCGCGCCGACGAAGAGGCCGCCCGCGCCCAGCCCCTGGAGGGCGCGGAACGCGATCAACTGCTCCATGTTCTGGGCGAGTCCGCAGAGCACGGACCCGATGAGGAAGACCGTGATGGAGGTCAGATAGCTGCCCTTGCGGCCGTACAGGTCGCCGACCTTGCCCCAGATCGGGGTGGAGACGGCGGCGGCGAGCAGATAGGCCGTCACCACCCACGAGAAGTGACCGAGGCCGCCGAGGTCGCCGACGATCGTCGGGAGCGCGGTGCCGACGATCGTGCCGTCGAGCGTCGCCAGGATGATGCCGAGCAGCAGGCCGAGGATGGCTAGGCGAGAGGGCGGGGCGGTTGTTTCCGTACGCTGGGTCATGGCGTCCTCGATGTGGGTGACGTGGCGTCAGGCGGCGTACGGACGGGCGGACCTGGCCTCGCGCAGGGAAAGCGCCCACCAGGCGAGCTGGTCGAGCATGGTCTTCACCGCGGCGTCGCTCGCCGGTTCCGTCATCTGCTGCTCCTCGTTGAAGAGGCCCCAGGCGTTGTGCAGGCTGACGGTGTTGCGGATCGTCGTCGCGTTCAGCTCGGCCATGACGACCCGGAGGTGCTCGACCGCGCGCAGGCCGCCGGAGATGGCGCCGTAGGAGACGAAGCCGATCGGCTTGGCGTGCCACTGCTCGTTGTGCCAGTCGATGGCGTTCTTCAGGGACGCCGGGTAGCTGTGGTTGTACTCCGGCGTGATGAAGACGAAGGCGTCGGCCGCCGCCAGGCGCGGTGTGACCAGCGCGAGGGCCTCGGTGGTGCCGGGGGCGGGCGGCTGCCCGAAGGCGGGCAGGACCATCGGCAGCGGGGTCTCGGCCAGGTCGATGACGTCCACGGTCATGTCGTCGCGCTGGTCGAGGTGGCCCTTGATCCACCGGGTGACGACGGGCGCGAAGCGGCCCTCGCGGGTGCTGCCGACGAGGATCGCGACGCGGAGCGGCTGCGGCTGACTGTTCATGGGGACCCCCTGGTGTGCACGACGTGGATGTGTACGTCGTATCGAGATGCGTACAACGTACACGCCGATGTGTACGGCGTCCACAAGGGATACGCTGTACGCATGGTCACGCAGAAGAAGGACGAGCCCGAGGTCACTCTCTGGGAGCGCATGGAACGCCCCGCGTCCGCGCCCCGCACGGCGCTGACTCCGCAGCGCATCGCGGCCGTCGCGGTCCGGGTCGCCGACGCCGAGGGCATCGCGGCGGTCACCATGCGCCGCCTTGCCACCGAGCTCGGCGTCGCGCCCATGGCCGCGTACCGCCACGTCTCGGGGAAGGACGATCTGCTGGCGCTGATGGTCGACACGGTCTCGGTCGAGCTGGCGCCGCCGACCGGCGCGACGGGCTGGCGCGAGGTGCTGCGGGAATCCGCGCGCGAGACGCGCGAGATGACGCTGCGCCACCGGTGGATGGCCGAACTGCCCACCCCGCTGCACGCGCTGACCCCGAACCGGCTGGCGGCGGCGGAGCGGCAGCTCGCCGCGCTCGACGGACACGGTCTGGACGTCGACACGATGATGGCCGTGTTCCGTACCGTCACTGCCTATGTGGGCAGCATGGTCCGGTCCCAGGTGGTGCTGAGCGAGTATCTGCGGCAACAGGACTGGAAGAGTCCGGACGAGGCGAGGAAGGGCCTCGCGCCCCAGATGAACTACCTGATGGAAACCGGGCGTTACCCCACCTACCTGCGCTACATCCGCGAGGCGACGCGGAAGGACGACCCGTCCTGGGAGTTCGAGACGGGCCTGGAGTGCGTGCTCGACGGGATCGCGGCACGGTTCGGGCTGTGACATGACGGAGCCCCGGCCTCCTGGACGGAGGGGGCCGGGGCTCCGGTGTGCGGGAGTCGGCTAGTAGGCCGAGCCGGACGCGCCCAGCGAACCCGTCGGGTGCCAGACCGTCTTGGTCTCCAGGAAAGCCGTCAGGCGGTGCGTGCCGGGGTCGGCCGACCAGTCCACAGGCTGTGGACGGAGCACGCGCTTGAGGTTGTCCGCCGCCGCGACCTCCAGCTCGCGCGCCAGCTCCGCGTCCGCGCCCGTCAGGTCGATCGCGTTGACGTCCTGGTGGGCGGCGAGCGGGGCCGCGATCTCGGCCGTCTTGCCGGTGAGGATGTTGACCACACCGCCGGGCACGTCCGACGTCGCGAGCACCTCGCCGAGCGAGAGCGCGGGGAGCGGGGACTTCTCGGAGGCGATCACGACGACCGTGCTGCCCGTCGCGATCACCGGGGCGATCACCGAGACGAGGCCGAGGAACGACGACTTCTGGGGCGCGGCCACCGCGACCACACCCGTCGGCTCCGGCGTTGACAGGTTGAAGAACGGGCCCGCGACCGGGTTCGCCCCGCCCACGACCTGGGCGATCTTGTCGGTCCAGCCCGCGTACCAGACCCAGCGGTCGATCGCCGCGTCGACCTGGGCGGCGGCCTTGGACTTGGAGATGCCCTCCGCGTCCGCCACCTCCCGTACGAACTGGTCCTTGCGGCCCTCCAGCATCTCCGCGACGCGGTAGAGGACCTGGCCCCTGTTGTACGCGGTCGCGCCCGACCAGCCGCCGAACGCCTTGCGCGCGGCGACGACCGCGTCACGGGCGTCCTTGCGGGAGGAGAGGGGCGCGTTCGCCAGCCACTTGCCCTTGGAGTCGGTCACCTCGTACACCCGGCCGCTCTCGCTGCGGGGGAACTTGCCCCCGACGTACAGCTTGTAGGTCTTGAAAACCGTGAGTCGGTCAGACATCGAGGTACGCCTCCAGCCCGTGCCGGCCGCCCTCGCGGCCGTGGCCCGACTCCTTGTAGCCGCCGAACGGCGACGTCGGGTCGAACTTGTTGAAAGTGTTGGCCCAGACGACGCCCGCCCGGAGCTTGTTCGCGACCGCGAGGATGCGCGAGCCCTTCTCCGTCCAGATGCCCGCGGAGAGCCCGTACTGCGTGTTGTTGGCCTTGGCGACCGCCTCGTCCGGCGTGCGGAACGTGAGGACGGACAGCACCGGGCCGAAGATCTCGTCACGGGCGACGGTGTGCGCCTGCGTGACGTTGGTGAAGAGCGTCGGCGCGAACCAGTAACCGGAGGACGGCAGTTCGCACGGCGCCGACCAGCGCTCGGCGCCCTCCGCCTCGCCGGTCTCGGCGAGCGCGGAGATGCGGGCGAGCTGCTCGGCGGAGTTGATGGCGCCGATGTCGGTGTTCTTGTCCAGCGGGTCGCCGAGGCGCAGGGTGGTGAGCCGCCGCTTGAGGGAGTCGAGCAGCTCGTCCTGGATCGACTCCTGTACGAGGAGGCGCGACCCGGCGCAGCAGACCTGGCCCTGGTTGAAGAAGATGCCCGTGACGATGCCCTCGACGGCCTGGTCGATGGGGGCGTCGTCGAAGACGATGTTCGCGCCCTTGCCGCCCAGTTCGAGCGTGACCTTCTTGTCGGTGCCCGCGACCTGGCGCGCGATGGACTTGCCGACGGCGGTGGAGCCCGTGAAGGCGACCTTGTTCACGTCCGGGTGGGCGGTCAGGGCCGCGCCCGCGTCGCCGTACCCGGGGAGGATGTTGACGACGCCCTTGGGCAGGCCCGCCTGGCGGCAGATGTCCGCGAAGAACAGGGCGCTCAGGGGGGTCGTCTCGGCGGGCTTCAGGACGACCGTGTTGCCGGTCGCGAGCGCCGGGGCGATCTTCCAGGCCAGCATCAGGAGCGGGAAGTTCCACGGGATGACCTGGCCCGCGACGCCGAGCGGCGCCGGGTTCGGGCCGTACCCCGCGTGGTCGAGCTTGTCGGCCCAGCCCGCGTAGTAGAAGAAGTGCGCGGCGACCAGGGGGAGGTCGGCGTCGCGCGTCTCCTTGATGGGCTTTCCGTTGTCCAGGGTCTCCAGGACGGCCAGCTCGCGGCTGCGCTCCTGGATGATCCGGGCGATCCGGAAGAGGTACTTGGCGCGCTCTGCGCCCGGCAGCGCCGACCACTTCTCGAAGGCCTTGCGGGCGGCCTTCACGGCGCGGTCGACGTCTTCGGAGGAGGCCCGTGCGACCTCGGAGAGGACCTCTTCGGTGGACGGGGAGACCGTCTTGAAGACCTTGCCGTCGGCGGCCTCGGTGAACTCGCCGTCGATGAACAGGCCGTACGAAGGGGCGATGTCGACGACGGAGCGGGACTCGGGCGCCGGAGCGTACTCGAAGGGAGTGGAGGTCATGGGTCAGTCCACCGTCACGTAGTCGGGGCCGGAGTAGCGGCCGGTGGCCAGCTTCTGGCGCTGCATCAGCAGGTCGTTCAGGAGCGACGAGGCGCCGAAGCGGAACCAGTGGTTGTCCAGCCAGTCCGGACCGGCCGTCTCGTTCACCAGGACGAGGAACTTCACCGCGTCCTTGGTCGACCGGATGCCGCCCGCGGGCTTCACGCCGATCTGCACCCCGGTCTGCGCGCGGAAGTCGCGGACCGCCTCCAGCATGAGCAGGGTGTTGGCCGGGGTGGCGTTGACACCGACCTTGCCGGTCGAGGTCTTGATGAAGTCGGCGCCCGCGATCATGCCGATCCAGCTGGCGCGCTTGATGTTGTCGTACGTCGAGAGCTCGCCGGTCTCGAAGATGACCTTGAGGCGGGCGGTGCCGCAGGCCTCCTTCACGGCGCGGATCTGCTCGAACACCGTCATGTAGTCGCCCGACAGGAACGCGCCCCGGTCGATGACCATGTCGATCTCGTCGGCGCCCGCCGCGACGGCCTCGCGCACGTCGCCGAGCTTCACCTCGATGGCCGCGCGGCCCGCGGGGAAGGCGGTCGCGACGGACGCGACCTTCACGCCGCTGGTCCCGACGGCCTCCTTGGCGGTGGCGACCATGTCCGGATAGACGCAGACGGCCGCGGTGCGCGGCGTCTCACGGTCGGTGGGGTCCGGATGCACGGCCTTCGCGCCGAGCGCCCGGACCTTGCCCGGGGTGTCGGCGCCCTCGAGCGTCGTCAGGTCGATCATCGAAATGGCCAGGTCGATGGCGTACGCCTTCGCCGTGGTCTTGATCGAACGGGTACCGAGCGAGGCGGCACGCGCCTCCAGGCCGACCGCGTCGACGCCGGGCAGTCCGTGAAGGAAGCGGCGGAGCGTGCTGTCGGACGCTGTCACGTCAGCGAATGCAGTGGGCATGGTCACGAGAGGAGCATATCTACGCGCGTAGCTGCTGTACAGGGGTGGGGCCCGGGGCCCCGGGCCGACCTTCAGGCAGAATCAGGGTATGAGCGACCCCCAGAACCCCGTGGCGGAGCCCGCGTACAAGGACCGCACCTTCCGGTCCCCGGCCGGTATCGCCGGCGGTGTCCTGCTGCTCGCCCTGGGCGCCTGGCTCGGCATCGACGCGGCGATCCGCGGCGAGGGCCGCACCCCGTGGCTCGCGCTCGCCGGACTGCTCTTCGCGGTGCCGCTGGTCGTCGCGTTCACCGTGCGGCCCGCCGTGTACGCGAACGACGACCGGATCCGGATCCGCAACCCCTTCAGGACCGTCACGCTGCCGTGGGCGTCCGTCGCGACGCTCCGCTCCGGCTACTCCAACGAGGTCCTCACCAACGCCGGAACCAAGTTCCAGCTCTGGGCGATCCCCGTCTCGCTGCGCGGCCGCAAGAAGGCGGCGCGCAGGCATTCGCAGGCCGCGGCGTCCGGCGACCCGACGACGGGCGGCCGCCGCTTCCTCGACCCCAGCGCGCCGCCCACCCGCGCGGCGGGCGACCAGTCCATGGACGAGCTCCGCGAACTCGCCGAACAGCGGGCCGACGCGGAGTCCGCGCAGGGCGAGCCGGTGGTCCGCTGGGCCTATGAGGTTGTCGTGCCGTGTGTGGTGGGTGCGGTGTTGCTGGCTGTGTTGCTTGCGGCGACCTGAGGGGGCGCTGAGGGCGCTGGGGGTGGCCTGAGGGGGCGCTGAGGGCGCTGAAGGTGACCTGAGGGGGCGCTGGGGGGTGGGTGTTACGGAGGGCCGTGCCATCCCAGGAGCATGTGGCCGCCGAACACCGCCGACATGAGCGCCGCCGCGGTCAGCAGCGTCACGAGTACGTGCGTCCTCGCGCGCGCCAGGGCCACCGCGACCGGCAGCAGCAGCGGGAAGCCGGGCAGCAGGAAGCGGGCCCGGGGGAAGTAGACGCCGCTGCTGCCGAGCACGATCACCAGCAGCAGACCGCTGAAGACCAGCAACGGCAGCGGCTGCCGGTCGCCCGCCGACAGCACGAAGAGCACGACCGCGCCCAGCAGGACCGCCGTCACCATCGCCACGAACAGCGCGGGCCGCTCGGCCAGGAACAGGTCCCGCATCCGCCGCAGCGTTCCGACGCCGCCGTCCCACTCGTTGCGCCACAGCTTCTGTACGGCGAAGTAGCCGTCCCAGCGGCCGAGGCGCAGGCCCACCCAGCCGACGTACGCGAGCCAGCCGAGGGGGGCGATGAGGGCGCCCAGGAGTGGACGGGTGGGGGAGGGACGGGGTGGCGTGGAGTGCCGGTGCAGGGTGAGCAGCGCTGTCAGGGATACCGCCGCGGCCACCGCCACGCCCGTGGGGCGGGTGAGCCCCGCCAGTGCGGCGAGAGAGCCTGCCCACAGCCAGCGCCCGCTCAGCACCGCGTACAGCGACCATGCGCACAGGGCCGTGAACAGGGACTCCGTGTAGCCCATCCACTGCACGAGCGCCACGGGCAGGCTGCCCCAGAGGACGGCCAGGACGACCCCGGCCCTGCGCCCGTACAGCCGGTCGCCCACCGCGAAGATCCCCCACGCGGCGAGGAGCGAGGCGGCCAGCGACACCGACAGGCCCGCCGCGCCCCTCGGCAGCCAGGGCATGACGGCGTCCCCTGCCCTGACGAGCAGCGGGTACAGCGGGAAGAACGCGAGGTTGTTGCCGTCGACGCGGCTGCCGAGCTCGTGGGCGTAGCCGTTCTGGGCGATCTTCAGATACCAGTCGCAGTCCCAGGACTCCATGAGCAGATGCCGCACGCCGCGGTGGTCGCGGTGGGCCCACACGGTGAACACGAGCAGACCTAGGGCGCGTACGGCCGTGTACGCGGCGAGGGCGGGTGCGGCGTGGCGCAGGGCGGTGACTGTGCGTGCGCCGAGGCCGTGGGGCGTGCGCGCCGGGTTGTGGGGGGTCCTGGACGCGGGTACGAGGGAGGGCGAGGGGGCTGCGGTTGTGTCTGTCGCTTTGGTCGACTCGGAGAATCCGTACGGCACTGCGGCGGCTCCCGGAACGTGAAAGTGCGCTACCGGTCCTCCCTTCCTGGGAAGACCGGCAGCGCACCGGGTCGTACCGGGTCACTGCGGCAGTCGCGTCAGCGGAACCACTCGGACGGGTGGTCCGGTCAGATGCCCGCCGCCGCCGACAGGTCGCGCTTGATGGCGGCGAGGAGGTCCGTCGCGCGGGCGTGGGCCGCGGGCAGCGCGGCCTTGTCCGCCACCGGGACGACCACTTCGAGGTAGCACTTGAGCTTCGGCTCGGTGCCGCTCGGGCGGACGATGACGCGGGCGCCGTCGAGCGTGTAGCGCAGGCCGTCCGTGGGCGGCAGCGTCTCCGTGCCGCGCGTCAGGTCCTCCGCCTTCGTCACGGGCAGGCCCGCGAGCTCCGTCGGCGGCTGCTCGCGCAGGCGGGCCATCGCGTCCGCGATCAGGGACAGGTCCTCCACGCGGACCGACAGCTGGTCGGTGGCGTGCAGGCCGTGCTCCACGGCCAGGTCGTCCAGGAGGTCGAGAACCGTGCGGTTCTCCTCCTTGAGCTCGGACGCGAGCTCCATGAGCAGGAGCGCCGCCGTGATGCCGTCCTTGTCGCGTACGCCCTCGGGGTCGACGCAGTAGCCGAGCGCCTCCTCGTAGCCGTAGCGCAGGCCGTCGACGCGGGCGATCCACTTGAAGCCGGTCAGGGTCTCCTCGTACGGGAGGCCCGCCTTCTCGGCGATCCGGCCCAGGAGGGAGGAGGAGACGATCGACTCCGCGAAGGTGCCTTGGGCGCCGCGGCGGACCAGGTGGGCGGCTAGGAGGGCGCCTACCTCGTCGCCGCGGAGCATCCGCCAGCTGGTGGTGGCGGTGCTGGTGTTGGTGGCGGTGCTGGTGGTGTTCTCCCTCACCGCTGCCGCGCAGCGGTCCGCGTCCGGGTCGTTGGCGATGATCAGGTCGGGGGTGGGGGTGGTGCGGGCCGCCGTCGCGAAGGACAGGTCCATCGCGCCCGGCTCCTCCGGGTTCGGGAACGCGACCGTCGGGAAGTCCGGGTCCGGCTCGGCCTGCTCGGTGACGAGCGTGGGCGCGGGGAAGCCTGCGCGGGCGAACGCGGCGAGGAGGGTGTCCTTGCCGACGCCGTGCATCGCCGTGTAGACGGCGCGGGCGGTGCGGGGGGAGCCGGGGGACAGGACGGCGTCCGTGCGGGCCAGGTAGGCCTCCAGGACGGCTTCGTCGAGGGTGTCCCAGCCGGTGTCCGGGCGGGGGACGTCGTGGAGGCTCGCGATGGCGTCGATCTCGGCGGCGATCTCCGCGTCGGCGGGCGGGACGATCTGGGAGCCGTCGCCGAGGTAGACCTTGTAGCCGTTGTCGCGTGGCGGGTTGTGGCTGGCCGTGACCTCCACGCCTGCCACCGCGCCGAGGTGCCTTATGGCGAAGGCGAGGACGGGGGTGGGGAGGGGGCGGGGGAGGACGGCCGCGCGGAGGCCTGCGCCGGTCATCACCGCGGCGGTGTCGCGGGCGAAGTCGGCGGACTTGTGGCGGGCGTCGTAGCCGATGACGACGAGGCCGTCGGTCTGGCCCTTGCTCTTGAGGTACGCGGCGAGGCCTGCGGCGGCGCGGATGACCACGGTGCGGTTCATGCGCATGGGGCCCGCGCCCAGTTCGCCGCGGAGGCCCGCGGTGCCGAACTGGAGGGTGCCTGCGAAGCGTGCGGTGAGCTCGGCGAGGTCCTGGGCGTCGATGAGCTTGCCGAGCTCTTCGCGGGTCTCGGGGTCCGGGTCCTCGGCAAGCCAGGACTGGGCCTGCGCGATGAGCTCTGAGGTGGCGGAGGTGTCCTGCACGGGGTCTTCAGCCTCTCGTTACGCGGTGTCTGGCGGGGTGCGCTTTGGGTTCGGTGGTGGGTGCGGGGCCGCGGGGGTATGTACGTACTCGCCATCCCTGCGCCACGTCGGGTGTCTGTGTACGTCACGGTTGGCTCGGTGCTCCGTGCGCACATACCCCCGCGTCCCCTCCCGTCTCGCTCGCGGCTGCGGCCCGGTGGGAACCCGAGCCAGGGCCCCAGGCCCCGCCGTGCGGAGCCCTCGTCTCGTCTCGTCTCATCTCACCCGTACTGCCCCGCTGAGCGAAGCCGGATGCCCCCCACTCCAGCTATATGGAGCGGGGTGCTCCCGCCTCACTTGAGGTGTGTGGGGGGGGGAGTGGGGTGCTCCCGCCTCACTTGAGGTGTGTGGGGGGGGGGGGAGTGGGGTGCTCCCGCCTTGCCTGAGGTGTAGGGGGTGGGGTGCTCCCGCCTCATCTGAGGTGTAGGGGGTGGGGTGCTCCCACCCCACCTGAGCTGTAGGGACTGGGGTGCTCCCGCCTCATCTGAGGTGTACGGAGCGGGGTGCTCCCGCCTCGCCTGAGCTGTAGGGAGCGAGGTGCTTCCGCCCTCCTGAGCTGCACGGAGCGGGGTACCCCCACCCCACCTGAGCTGCACGGAGCGGGGTGTCCCCACCCACCCGCCCGCCCCCACTCCAGCTGTACGGAGCGGGATGCCCCCCCACCGCCCGCCCCTACCCCCGCCTTGCGGTGCGGGGTGAACGGGTGGGTGGGTGGGAGGTATCCGCCGCGGAGCGGCGGGGCTGTTTGGGGGCGCGGGTGAGGGATGGGAGGACGGGTTGCCCACCCCCCGGAGGGGGCGCCGGGTGCCCACTGCCCGTCCGCGGAGCGTTAGACGCGGCTCAGGACCTTGCCGAGGAGTTCGCCCATGCGGGTGGCGCTGTCGCGGCCCGCCTGGAGGACCTCCTCGTGGTTGAGGGGCTCGCCCGTCATGCCCGCGGCGAGGTTCGTGACCAGGGAGATGCCGAGGACCTCCGCGCCCGCCTCGCGGGCCGCGATGGCCTCGAGGACGGTGGACATGCCGACCAGGTCCGCACCGATGGTGCGGGCCATGCGGATCTCCGCCGGGGTCTCGTAGTGCGGGCCGGGGAACTGCGCGTAGACGCCCTCTTCGAGGGAGGGGTCGATCTCCTTGCAGAGGGCGCGCAGCCGCGGGGAGTAGAGGTCGGTGAGGTCCACGAAGTTCGCCCCGACGATCGGGGACGTCGCCGTGAGGTTCAGGTGGTCGCTGATCAGCACCGGCTGGCCGGGGCGCATGCCCTCGCGCAGGCCACCGCAGCCGTTGGTCAGCACGATGGTCTTGCAGCCCGCGGCGACGGCGGTGCGGACGCCGTGCGAGACGGCGGCCACGCCACGGCCCTCGTAGTAGTGGGTGCGGCCCAGGAAGACCAGCACACGCCTGTCGCCGATCTTGAAGGAGCGGATGCGGCCGCCGTGCCCCTGCACCGCCGGCGGCGGGAAGCCGGGCAGCTCGGTGACGGCGAAGTCCGCCTCGGGCTCGCCCAGCGCGTCGACGGCCGGCGCCCAGCCGGAGCCCATCACGAGAGCGACGTCGTGGGTCTCTGCGCCCGTGAGCTCGCGCAGGCGCGCGGCGGCGGCGTCGGCGGCGGCGTAGGGGTCGCCCTGGATGTCGTCCGGAATAACTGAAGCGTTCACGCGGACGAGAGTAGCCGCTCATGGCCTACGCGCGTAGATGACGATGCTTACGGGATTGCGATCGTTGCCTTGTCGTTTCCGACGAGAGGGGCGGCGGGCGGCCGCTAGCAGGGGCGCTTGCGGAGTTCCATCACGTAGTCGTGGGGGGCGCCGGCCGATTCGGCGGCGTCCGCCAGTTCTCCCAGGTAGCGCGCCGAGGGAAGCCCGCCCTCGTAACCGTTGAGCACGTACACCCAGGCGGGTTCCTCGCCCTCCAGGGTGTCCACGCGGACCCGCATGCGCCGGTAGATGTCGAGGCCGACGCCTTCCCAGCGGTCCATGGAGTCCTCGTCCATGGGGGCGATGTCGTACAGGGTCACGAAGACCTGGGAGCGCGGCGCCTCGACGAGCGTGGCGAGCGCGCCTTCCCAGCCCATGTGTTCCCCGCCGAACGTGAGCCGCCAGCCGGTCAGCCACCCGGTCGCGCGCAGCGGTGAGTGCGGTGCGCGGCGTGACATGAGCCGCGGATCCAGATTGCCGGCGTACGCGGCGTAGAGCGACATGTGGTCGAGGGTACGGCAGCAATCAAGTGCACCCCTCCTGGAACGGAAGGACCGCCCGGACGAGGGGCGGTCGCACGAACGGAGGCCCCCGGGGCGTGAGCACCTTGAAGCGTGCGGGACAATGGAGTACGTGACTCGGATCGTGATCATTGGCGGCGGACCCGGCGGATACGAGGCGGCTCTTACGGCCGCCCAGCTCGGCGCGGAGGTGACCGTCGTCGATTGCGACGGTCTGGGCGGGGCGTCGGTGCTCACCGACTGCGTGCCGTCCAAGACTCTGATCGCCACGGCCGAGGTGATGACCACCTTCGATTCGTCGTACGAAGAGCTCGGCATCATCGTCGCGGACGACACCCCGCACATCGACACCCCCGCGCGCGTGGTCGGCGTCGACCTGGGCAAGGTCAACCGCCGTGTGAAGCGGCTCGCGCTCGCGCAGTCCCACGACATCACCGCGTCGGTGACGCGGGCCGGTGCGCGCGTGCTGCGCGGCCGGGGGCGGATCGAGGGGCAGCAGGACGTCGACGGGTCGCGGAAGGTCGTGGTGCGGGCCGCGGACGGGAGTGAGGAGACTCTTGTTGCCGACGCCGTGCTGATCGCTACCGGCGGTCACCCGCGCGAGGTGCCCGACGCCCAGCCCGACGGCGAGCGGATCCTGAACTGGACGCAGGTCTACGACCTCGACGAGCTGCCCGAGGAGCTCATCGTGGTCGGCTCGGGTGTGACGGGTGCCGAGTTCGCCGGTGCCTATCAGGCGCTCGGGTCGAACGTGACCCTCGTGTCGAGCCGTGACCGGGTGCTTCCCGGTGAGGACCCGGACGCCGCCGCCGTCCTGGAGGACGTCTTCCGGCGCCGCGGCATGAACGTGATGTCCCGCTCCCGTGCCGCTTCCGCCAAGCGCGTCGGCGACCGGGTCGAGGTCACCCTCGACGACGGACGCGTCATCTCCGGCTCGCACTGCCTGATGGCCGTCGGTGCCATCCCGAACAGCAGCGGCATGGGCCTGGAGGAGGCCGGGGTCAAGGTGAAGGACTCCGGGCACATCTGGACCGACAAGGTGTCGCGGACGTCGGCCCCCGGCGTGTACGCCGCCGGTGACGTGACCGGGATCTTCGCGCTGGCCTCCGTCGCCGCCATGCAGGGGCGCATCGCGATGTACCACTTCCTGGGCGACGCCGTGCAGCCGCTGAACCTGAAGGCCGTGTCGGCGAACGTCTTCACCGACCCGGAGATCGCGACCGTCGGCTACAGCCAGGCCGACGTCGACGGCGGAAAGATCGACGCCCGCGTGGTGAAGCTGCCGCTGCTGCGCAATCCGCGCGCGAAGATGCAGGGCATCCGCGACGGCTTCGTCAAGATCTTCTGCCGCCCCGGCACGGGCATCGTGGTCGGCGGTGTGGTCGTCGCACCGCGCGCTTCGGAACTGATCCACCCCATCTCGATCGCGGTCGACAACAATCTGACGGTCGAGCAGATCGCGAATGCGTTCACCGTGTACCCGTCGCTTTCGGGGTCGATCGCGGAGGTCGCGCGCCAGCTGCACACGCGGAAGACGGCGGGCGAGGGCTGATCGGGCCGACGGCCCGAATCAACTCTTTGCAGGTCACGCACTGTTGTCGCCCATTCGCGCGGCATAGGCGGGGAGAGTAAGCACCTATACCACTTCCCGCCCTGCCGTGCGAACAACTTCTGTAATTCGGCGCAAACTGCTGAAAGCAGACGGTCGTTGGGGTTACTGTCAGTTTCGTGTTCGCTGCAGAACGTCGTCAATTGATCCTCGAAATGGTGCGAGCCAACGGGGCGGTATCGCTCCGTGAGCTCGCCCGCGTCGTCCAGACCTCCGAAGTGACCGTACGGCGGGACGTGCGCGCACTGGAGGCAGAAGGACTCCTCGACCGCCGACATGGCGGTGCGGTATTGCCGGGCGGATTCACGCGGGAGTCCGGCTTTCCGCAGAAATCACATCTCGCGACCGCCGAGAAGACGGCCATCGCCGATCTCGCGGCGGGCCTCGTCGAAGAGGGCGAAGCCATCGTCGTCGGGGCGGGTACGACCACGCAGGAGCTGGCCCGACGGCTCGCGCGGGTACCCGGCCTGACCGTCGTCACCAACTCCCTCCTGGTGGCACAGGCGTTGGCCCACGCCAACAGGGTGGAAGTCGTCATGACCGGCGGCACCCTGCGCGGCTCGAACTACGCGCTGGTGGGCAGCGGGGCCGAGCAGTCCCTCCAGGGGCTGCGGGTCTCACGGGCCTTCCTGTCGGGCAGTGGTCTGACCGCCGAGCGCGGCCTCTCCACGTCCAACATGCTCTCCGCGAGCGTGGACCGCGCGCTGGTCCAGGCGGCGGCCGAGGTCGTGGTCCTCGCCGACCACACCAAGCTCGGCACCGACACGATGTTCCAGACGGTGCCGACGGACGTCATCACCCGCCTGGTCACGGACGAACCGCCGGGGCACGACGACCGTGCCGCGACGGAACTGCAGGCCCTGGCCGACCAGGGCGTGCAGATCACGGTGGCGGGCGGTGCCACAGGCCCTAACTCCGCGCCCGGTGTCGACTCCGTCCCGGCGGGGCGCCAGCCGCGCCGGGACGTGCCCCTGCCGGGTCAGCGTCGCAATCACGGGGCGGGCCCGGGCCAGCAACTGCGCAGCGCGCTCCTCGGGGAACAGCCCCCTGGGGAACGGGCGGCGCGGGTCGCGGACCTGCGCCGCCGCTGAACCCGGCGGCCGCGGGACCGCCGGGCAGGGTCGCCGTGCCGTCACGGACCGTGACGGCACACCGGGCAGGCGCGGGCGTTATGCCGGTGTCTGCCCGTCGGCCTTCAGCCCCCGCAGGGTCAGCGTGAGCAGGCGGTCGGCCAGCTCCGGATCGTCCGGAGTCTCCTCGGCCGCCAGGGAGATCGCGTTGGTCAGCTGGAGCAGGTCGCCGATGGAGACGTCGGGGCGCACCGCCCCCGCCTCCTGCGCGCGGACGAGCAGCGCCGTGCCCGCCTCACGCATGGGCATGCTGCACTGCGCGAGCGCCGAAGTGTCGTCGTGCGACGCCGACATGAGCGCGCTCGACAGGCCGCGATACTCACCCGCATGAGTGATGATGGCGCGCAGCCACGCCACCAGCGCGGAGCAGGGCTGCGGGTCGTCGAGCAGGGCGTGCGAGCGCGCGAGGAGGTCGCACACCGCGTCCTTCCAGACCGCGCTCATCAGCGCGTGCCGGTTGGGGAAGTGCCGGTAGAGCGTGCCGATGCCCACGCCCGCGCGGCGCGCCACGTCCTCCAGGGACGTGCCCGTGCCGTGCTCGGCGAAGGCGGAGCGCGCCTCGGCGAGCAGCCGGTCGTAGTTGCGGCGGGCGTCGGCCCGCATCGCGCGCGCCGACTGTGCCGCCTGCTGCGGCGTTCTCGCCTGCTGGCCCGTGCCGGTCGTCATCCCCGCACCCTTCGTGAACGTACGCGTCCCTCAAGGATGCCACTGCCCGTGCTCAGGGATCCTGGCGGGCGAAGAAGGCGTCGAGCTCCGCGCGGGCCCTGCGCTCGCGGCGGTGCGGCGGCAGGGATCCGCCGCTCACGTTCCGGGTCAGCCACAGGACCAGCGGATACGTGACACAGGTGCCGAGGGCCAGGCCGCTCAGCACACCGGTGACCAGCTCACTCATGATCATCAACTCACCTTCGTACGGGACTTCTTGGAGCCGCGCCCGGCTGCCGCAGCGGGACCGGGGTCGCGGAAGCCGTCCCGGGCCGTCGCGATCATCGTGGCGCCGTTGTCGGGGACCACCGCGCCGTAGCCGAGCAGCCGCCAGCGTGCGTCGACGGCATCGCTTTCGTAGTACGGCACCGGGCCCGCAGCCGACGGCACCAGGAGCGGCTCGGGCCCCTTCGCGCAGGCGTGGCAGGCGGCGACCTCCTCGGTGCCTTCCGGGGCGCCGGGCAGCGCCACGCGTGCGTGCCCGCGCTCGTGCAGCGGGTTGAAGTAGCAGGGCGGGTCGGGCCGCAGCGGCCGCTCCGTCACCAGGGCCTCCAGGGCGCGCATCCCGATGCGGCTGAACTCGACCGCCGCCACGAGCTCGCCGAGCGCGTGGGCCGCGTCGTACGCGGGGTCGGGGCTCTGCGGTCCTTCGCAGGGCGGGGCGATCACCGAGTTGCTGGCCTGGATCGACGCCGTGACTGCGAACGAGGCGAGCTCCGTGCGCAGTTGCGGGGTGAGCGAGCAGGTGTGGTGCAGGGTGTCGCCGAGCGCGGACGCGTCGCCGAGCAGCCCGGCCTGCCGCTCGGCGTGCGGGCGCAGGGCCTCCGGGTCGCCCGCCGGGTCCGGCGGCGGCGCCGCCCAGTCGGGCGCGGGCAGCGGCAGGGCGAAGGTGTACGGGCGGCGTCTGCCCAGCGGAAGGTGGGTGAAGCGGCGCAGGAGCGCCACGGAAAGGGCGGCGGACAGGCCGAGGACGAGCCCGGCCTCGTAGCGCTGCCCGGTGTCCGCGGTGGCCGCGAACCAGCCGGTCGTGGTGATGGCGGCCGCCGCTGAGAGCAGC
Source organism: Streptomyces sp. NPDC004732 (assembly GCF_040609235.1). Lineage (NCBI taxonomy): Bacteria > Bacillati > Actinomycetota > Actinomycetes > Kitasatosporales > Streptomycetaceae > Streptomyces > Streptomyces sp. NPDC004732. The sequence goes on along the minus strand of NZ_JBEXJR010000002.1, from coordinate 435,132 downwards.
CCTAGTACGTCCCCCGTGCGTTTCACTGAAGTCCCCCCGTGGCCTTCGGTTCTACGCGGGGGAGGACGCGGGGCGGGCCTGGGGCGGTTGCGCTTCTTCCGGCCGGAGTGCAGCCGGAGTGAAGAGACTGCCGCGCGGGTCGGTGCGGAACGCCGCAGGGCCGGGCTGGAAGAACCAGCCCGGCCCTGCGGCATATGCGTTGCTGTGGTCAGTCCTTGATCTCGCAGATCACCGCACCGGAGGTGAGGCTCGCGCCGACCTCCGCGGTGAGGCCCTTGATCGTGCCCGACCGGTGCGCGTTCAGGGGCTGTTCCATCTTCATGGCCTCCAGGACGACGACGAGGTCGCCCTCGTTGACCTCCTGGCCCTCCTCGACCGCGACCTTGACGATCGTGCCCTGCATGGGCGAGGCGAGGGTGTCGCCGGACGCGGCGGGACCGGACTTCTTGGCCGCGCGGCGCTTGGGGCGGGCGCCGCCCGCCGCCGCGGTGCGCGCGATGGTCATGCCCAGGGAAGAGGGCAGCGAGACCTCGAGGCGCTTGCCGCCGACCTCGACGACGACCGTCTCGCGGCCCGGCTCCTCGTCCGTCTCGGCGTCCGCGGACGCCGTGAACGGCGGGATCTCGTTGACGAACTCGGTCTCGATCCACCGGGTGTGGATCGTGAACGGGTCGCTGGAGCCGGTCAGTTCGGGCGCGAATGCCGGGTCCGTGACGACGGCACGGTGGAAGGGGATGGCCGTGGCCATGCCCTCGACGTCGAACTCCGCGAGCGCGCGGGCGGCGCGCTGCAGTGCCTGCTGACGGGTGGCGCCGGTGACGATCAGCTTGGCCAGGAGCGAGTCCCAGGCCGGGCCGATGACCGAGCCGGACTCGACGCCCGCGTCCAGGCGGACACCGGGGCCCGAGGGCGGCGCGAACGTCGTGACGGTGCCGGGCGCGGGCAGGAAGTTGCGGCCCGGGTCCTCGCCGTTGATGCGGAACTCGAAGGAATGACCCCGCAGTTCCGGGTCTCCGTAACCGAGCTCCTCGCCGTCGGCGATGCGGAACATCTCCCGGACGAGGTCGATGCCCGCGACCTCTTCGGTGACCGGGTGCTCCACCTGCAGACGGGTGTTGACCTCCAGGAAGGAGATCGTGCCGTCGACACCGACGAGGAACTCGACGGTGCCCGCGCCGACGTATCCGGCCTCCTTGAGGATGGCCTTGGACGCGGCGTACAGCTCGGCGTTCTGCTCGGCGGTCAGGAACGGCGCGGGCGCCTCCTCGACGAGCTTCTGGTGGCGGCGCTGCAGCGAGCAGTCGCGGGTCGAGACGACCACGACGTTGCCGTGCTTGTCCGCCAGACACTGGGTCTCGACGTGCCGCGGCTTGTCGAGGTAGCGCTCCACGAAGCACTCGCCGCGGCCGAAGGCGGCCACGGCCTCGCGCACCGCGGAGTCGTACAGCTCGGGGATCTCTTCGAGGGTGCGGGCCACCTTCAGTCCGCGGCCACCACCGCCGAACGCCGCCTTGATCGCGATGGGCAGGCCGTTCGCCTCGGCGAACGTGACGACCTCGTCGGAGCCGGACACCGGGTCGGGCGTGCCCGCGACGAGCGGGGCACCCGCCCGCTGCGCGATGTGCCGCGCGGCGACCTTGTCGCCGAGGTCACGGATGGCCTGCGGCGGCGGGCCGATCCAGTTCAGGCCCGCGTCGATGACGGCCTGGGCGAAGTCGGCGTTCTCCGAAAGGAAGCCGTAGCCGGGGTGGATGGCATCCGCCCCCGCGTCCTTGGCCGCTGCCAGCACCTTGGAAAAGTCCAGGTAGCTGGTGGCCGGAGTGTCACCGCCCAGCGCGAACGCCTCATCGGCTGCCCGTACATGCAGAGCGTCCCTGTCAGGGTCTGCGTAGACGGCTACGCTCGCGATCCCTGCATCCCGGCATGCCCGGGCAACGCGGACAGCGATTTCGCCACGGTTGGCGATGAGCACCTTGCGCACGATGGCTCCCTCCTTGAAACAAGCCGAGTTTAGGGACTGCCGACACGGCCTTACGACCCGTCCCCAATGGTGAGCTTGCCCACACGGAGTGTGACTCGAGACCGGCTAGGTTCGCGAAAACCCTTGTCGCACCGCGGTACGCAGGGTCCCTTGACGGCAGCGTAGCCCTCCGGTGTGGCCAAGGTCTCTGTGAGTCAGCGCTGCGGACGCGGGGCTTTCTTTGTGGAGTCCCTACGAATGGCCCAATGATTCTTTGCCTGCGGCACAGCTCTTGTCCCGGGGTTTACCCGTTAGTAGCGTTCGCGATGGCTTGAACGTACTAGGGGTAACAGCAGCGGAAAGTGGGTGGGGCGCCGTGGCGCGCAGACCGGTAGCCTGGGTGGGCGCGATCATTCTCCTGGTGGAGGCGGTCGGCATCGCCCTCCTGAACTGGTTCCTCGGTCTCGTCGTCGACAAGCAGGACATGTCGCTCGCGGGCCTCGACCCGCGCGCGATGACCGTGTCCACCTGGATCGCGGGCATCCTCTTCGGCGGCTACCTCGCGCTGTGCGGCATCGTCCTGATCCGCACCGCCGTGCGCGACCGCGCCCCCGGCACCTTCGGACGGCTCCTCCTGATCAGCTGTGCCGTCGTGCACGGGCTGCTCGGGGCCTTCTCCGTGGGCCTGGTGGGCTGGGCCGCGTTCGTCTTCATGATGGTCGTGCTCGGCCTGGTCGTCCTCACGCTCGTGGCGTACGAGAAGAAGGCGCAGCAGGAGGGCGCGGTGGCCGCTCCACAGGCCGCCTGAGCCGGGTTCCTACTGCTGCCACAACTCCGTGATGCCGACGCCCAGTTCGCCCAGGAGGCGGCGCAGCAGCGGCAGTGACAGGCCGATGACGTTGCCGTGGTCGCCCTCGATGCCCTCGATGAACGGCGCCGAGCGGCCGTCCAGCGTGAACGCCCCGGCCACGTGCAGCGGTTCGCCGCTCGCGACGTAGGCGGCGATCTCGGCGTCGGAGGGCTCGCCGAACCGGACGACGGTGGACGCCGTCGCCGACGCGTACCGCCCGGAGACGGTGTCGCGGACGCAGTGGCCGGTCTGCAGGACGCCCGCGCGGCCGCGCATGGACTTCCAGCGGGCGGTGGCCTCTTCGGCGTCGGACGGCTTGCCGAGCGCCTGGCCGTCCAGTTCGAGGACCGAGTCGCAGCCGATGACCAGCGCGCCCTTGGCGTCGGGCCGCGCGGCGACCACGGACGCCTTGGCCTCGGCCAGGGCGAGGGCGAGCTCGGCGGGGGTGGGCGCGGACACCTTGTCCTCGTCGACGCCACTGACGATCACCTCGGGGGCGAGGCCCGCCTGCCGGAGCAGGCCGAGCCGGGCGGGCGACTGGGAGGCGAGGACGAGACGGCGGGGCTGATCACTCATGCGCTCAGCGTAGCGAGCGCCCGCGCGGGTGCGGATCTCACGGTTGCCGCGGTTCTCGCGGTCCTCAGTGGAGGCCCAGCACGAACATCGCGACAACCATCGCCAGGGCGAGGACGAGGCCCGCGCGGCGCATCTTCGCCTGCAGGTCCCGCATGTCCTTCGGAGGATTGTTCTCAGGGTCCGACCACAGCATGCAATCGATGGTGCGGCCGGACGGCCGGGGGCGCCTGAGTACGCGTACTCAAGTTCCCCCGGCCCGAGGCCCTAGCCGGGCCAGTAACTGCGGCCCCACGCCGTGGGCGAGGGCGCGGGCAGCCGGTGGCGGGCGACCCGCGCGGGGTCGGCCCAGGAGTCGGGCAGCGCGGGCGCGCCGGACGGCCCGTCCGCCACCGCCGCGGCGCGCACCTGGACCACCGCCAGGGCGGCGGCGAGCTCCTCCGGGGTCGGATTTCCGCGTACGACCTTGATCATGAGGGCTCCTTACGGGATCGCGGCTTGATCGCGGCTTACAGGGGGATGTTGCCGTGCTTCTTCGGAGGGAGGGATTCCCGCTTCGTACGCAGCTGACGCAGCCCGCGCACGAGGTGGGACCGGGTCTCGGACGGCATGATCACCGCGTCGACGTAGCCGCGCTCCGCCGCCGTGTACGGGTTGAGCAGGGCGTCCTCGTACTCCTGGATGAGCCGCGTCCTGACCTCCTCGACGTCGTCCCCGGCCTCGGCGATCGTGCGGCGGTGCAGGATGTTCACCGCGCCCTGCGCGCCCATCACGGCGATCTGCGCGGTCGGCCACGCGAGGTTCAGGTCGGCGCCCAGGTGCTTGGAGCCCATCACGTCGTACGCGCCGCCGAAGGCCTTGCGCGTGATGATCGTGATCAGCGGGACGGTGGCCTCCGCGTACGCGTAGATGAGCTTCGCGCCGCGGCGGATGATGCCCGTGTGCTCCTGCTCGACGCCCGGCAGGAAGCCCGGCACGTCGACGAAGGTGATGACCGGGATGTTGAACGCGTCGCAGGTGCGGACGAAGCGCGCGCCCTTCTCCGAGGCGTCGATGTTCAGGCAGCCCGCGAACTGCGTCGGCTGGTTGGCGACGATGCCCACCGGGTGGCCCTCGACCCGGCCGAAGCCGGTGAGGATGTTCGGCGCGAACAGCGGCTGCGTCTCGAAGAACTCGGCGTCGTCCAGGACGTGCTCGATGACACCGTGCATGTCGTACGGCTGGTTGGCGCTGTCCGGGATCAGCGTGTCCAGCGCCAGGTCCTCGTCCGTGGGCGCCAGGTCCGCCTCCTCGGGGAAGGCGGGCGGCTCGCTGAGGTTGTTCGAAGGCAGGTAGGACAGGAGGGACTTGACGTACTCGATCGCGTCCTTCTCGTCGCCCGCCATGTGGTGCGCCACGCCCGACGTGGAGTTGTGGGTGCGGGCGCCGCCCAGCTCCTCGAAGCCCACGTCCTCACCGGTGACGGTCTTGATGACGTCGGGGCCCGTGATGAACATGTGCGAGGTCTGGTCGACCATGACGGTGAAGTCGGTGATCGCCGGGGAGTAGACGGCGCCGCCCGCGCAGGGGCCGACGACCAGGCTGATCTGCGGGATCACACCCGAGGCGTGGGTGTTGCGGCGGAAGATCTCGCCGTACATCCCGAGGGCCATGACGCCCTCCTGGATGCGGGCGCCGCCGGAGTCGTTGATGCCGATGACCGGACAGCCGGTCTTCAGCGCGAAGTCCATGACCTTGACGATCTTCTGGCCGTAGACCTCGCCGAGGGCGCCGCCGAAGACGGTGAAGTCCTGCGAGAACACGGCGACCGGGCGGCCGTCCACGGTGCCGTATCCGGTCACGACGCCGTCGCCGTACGGCCGGTTCTTCTCCAGGCCGAAGTTGGTCGACCGGTGCTGGGCGAACTCGTCGAGCTCGACGAAGGAGCCTTCGTCGAGCAGGAGTTCAATGCGCTCGCGCGCCGTCAGCTTCCCCTTGGCGTGCTGCTTCTCGACCGCGCGGGCCGAGCCCGCGTGCTTGGCCTCCTCGATGCGGCGCTGCAGGTCGGCAAGTTTTCCCGCGGTCGTATGGATGTCGATGGCGCCGTCTTCGGCGGTGCGGTCTGACGCGGGCACGTTGGGCTCTTCCGGCTCGGACATCGGGATGCGGCTCCCTGCCTGCTCAAAGGTGCTTGTCTACGGCTGTGCGGCTGGCTACTGACCCGTAGCGTATCGGCGCCGATACCGTTCGGCAGTGCGTCGTTTACCACACCTAAGGTGGCTTGCATGACGCCGTCAGATGCTGAAGACAACCGCTGGTCCGACCTCGACAGGCCGCCCCTGAACGCCGCCTCGCTCCGCAGGACCCTGCTGAGGGACGGCGGCCTGTGGTCCTCGCTCGACGTGGTGGCCGCCACCGGCTCCACCAACACCGACCTCGCGGCGCGGGCCGATGAGCTCCCCGAGGGCGCGGTGCTCGTCGCCGAGGAGCAGAGCGCGGGGCGGGGCCGCCTCGACCGCCGGTGGTCGGCGCCCGCCCGCTCCGGCCTCTTCTTCTCCGTGCTGCTCAAGCCCGCCGAGGTGCCGGTCGAGCGCTGGGGGTGGCTGCCGCTGCTCACCGGTGTCGCCGTCGCCTCGGGCCTGTCGCGGGTGGCGGGCGTGGACACCGCACTCAAGTGGCCGAACGACCTCCTGGTAACGGTCGGTGACCAGGAACGGAAGGCGGGCGGCATCCTCGCGGAGCGGGCGGGCTCGGCGTCCGGCGGGGGCATCGTCGTCGGCGTCGGCCTCAACGTCACGCTGCGCGAGGACGAGCTGCCCGTGCCGACGGCGGGGTCGCTCGCCCTGGCGGGCGCGAAGGTCACGGACCGCGATCCGCTGCTGCGGGCCGTGCTGCGCTCCCTGGAGCAGTGGTACGGCGACTGGCGCGCGGCATCCGGCGACCCGGCCGCCTCCCGCCTCCAGGAGGCCTACGCCGCAGGCTGCGCGACACTCGGCCGCCGGGTCCGGGCAGAACTCCCCGGCGACCGCTCCATCGTGGGCGAGGCGGTAGCGGTGGACGGCGACGGCCGCCTGGTCCTGGCCACGGAGGAGGGCGTGCAGCAGCCGGTAGGGGCGGGCGACATCGTCCACCTGCGCCCGGCGGGGTAGCGGAGCGCGCCTGAGGGGCCGCGGGGAACGGCGCGCCCAGCCACGGCGCACTTGCGGATGCCGGACGGCCTGGGTACGTGCCCCGCAGGGGCGCAGGGAACGGCGCGCCCAGCCAACGACGTACCCGCAGGTGTCGGACGGCCTAGGCACGCGCCCCGCAGGGGCGCGGGGAACTGCGCGATCAGCCACGACGCACCTGCGGATGCCGGACGGCCTGGGTACGTGCCCCGCAGGGGCGCGGGGAACGGCGCGCCCAGCCAACGACGCACCCGCAGGTGTCGGACGGCCTGGGCACGCGCCCTGCAGGGGCGCGGGGAACTGCGCGATCAGCCACGACGCACCCGCAGGTGTCGGACGGCCTCGCCGGGCACACGCGAAGCGCCTCGCGGGAGTAGGGAGTGAGCTGCGGCACACCTGCCGTAAAGTTGGCGCCGGTCGATACCTGACCGCGGCAGATCGGAAGGGCAGCAGGCGTGACCGTCGACGACACGGGCTCAGGCGAGGGCGTACACCCCGCCCCCGACGGCGGGTCCGGCCGTACCGCTGGGTCCGTGGCCGCCCGTGACGGCGGGGCGGAGGGTGCGAGGGACATGTCCGGGGTGCCCGAGGTGCCCGACGTGGACGAGAAGAGCGAGGACGACGCGGAGAGGGATCCGCTCGCCCTCCGCCTCGAACAGCTCATCCTCGGCGCCGACCGCAGGTACACCCCCTTCCAGGCGGCCCGCAGCGCGGGCGTCTCGATGGAGCTGGCGTCCCGGTTCTGGCGGGCCATGGGCTTTCCGGACATCGGCCAGGCCAAGGCGCTGACCGAGGCGGACGTCCTCGCCCTGCGCCGCCTCGCGGGCCTCGTGGAGGCGGGCCTGCTGAGCGAGGCCATGGCCGTGCAGGTGGCCCGGTCGACGGGGCAGACCACCGCCCGGCTCGCCGAGTGGCAGATCGACTCCTTCCTGGAGGGGCTCACCGAGCCGCCCGAGCCCGGCATGACCCGCACCGAGGTCACGTACCCGCTCATCGAACTGCTCCTGCCCGAGCTGGAGGAGTTCCTCGTCTACGTGTGGCGGCGCCAGCTCGCCGCCGCCACCGGCCGCGTCGTGCAGGCCGCGGACGACGAGGAGATGGTGGACCGGCGCCTCGCCGTCGGCTTCGCCGACCTCGTCGGCTTCACCCGGCTGACCCGGCGCATGGAGGAGGAGGAGCTCGGCGAACTCGTCGAGGCCTTCGAGACCACCGCCGCGGACCTGGTCGCCGCGCACGGCGGACGGCTCATCAAGACCCTCGGCGACGAGGTCCTGTACGCCGCCGACGACGCGGGCGTCGCCGCGGAGATCGCGCTGCGGCTCATCGAGACGATGGCCAACGACGAGACGATGCCGGAGCTGCGCGTCGGCATCGCCTTCGGGACCGTGACGACCCGCATGGGCGACGTCTTCGGCACGACCGTGAACCTCGCGAGCAGGCTGACCTCGATAGCGCCCAGGGACGCGGTCCTCGTGGACGGGGCGTTCGCGGAGGAGCTGACGCGCACGGGCGACGCGCCCGCCTCCGAGACCCAGGCCGCGGAGGAGGCCGCCGCGGCGGAGAAGGAGGGCGAGGAGCCCCCCTCCTACCGTTTCGCCCTGCAGCCGATGTGGCAGCGCCCGGTCCGCGGCCTCGGCGTCGTCGAGCCGTGGCTGCTGGCGCGAAGGGGCTGAGGAGTCCCTTCCCCCGGGGCGGGCCCGGTGACATGATCCCCGGGTAACGGTCGTTAACCGGAGGTGGAGGAGCGTCATGGGCGACGAGCAGCGGTACGGGGAGTACGTGGCGGTCAGGCGGCACGGCCACGTCGTCGAGCTCGTCCTGGACCGCCCCAAGGCGATGAACGCCGTCTCCTCGGAGATGGCCCGGTCCATCGCCGCCGCCTGCGCCGCCCTCGCCGAGGACCACGACGCCCGCGTCGTCGTCCTGACCTCCACGCACGAGCGGGCCTTCTGTGTGGGCGCCGACCTGAAGGAGCGGAACTCCTTCAGCGACGACGAGTTGCGCCGCCAGCGCCCCACGACCCGTGCCTCGTACACGGGTGTCCTGGAGCTGCCCATGCCCACCGTCGCGGCCGTGCACGGCTTCGCGCTCGGCGGCGGGTTCGAGCTCGCGCTCTCCTGCGACATGATCGTCGCCGACTCGACCGCGGTCGTCGGACTCCCCGAAGTCTCCGTCGGCGTCATCCCGGGCGGTGGCGGCACCCAGCTCCTGCCGCGCCGCGTGGGCGCCGCTCGAGCCGCCGAGCTGATCTTCTCGGCGCGCCGGGTGGAGGCCGCGGAGGCGCGGGAGTTGGGCCTGGTGGACCTGCTGGCGGAGGGCGGCGAGGCGCGTACGGAGGCGCTGGCGCTCGGCGCCCGCATCGCGGCCAACTCGCCGGTCGGCCTGCGCGCGGCCAAGCGCGCCCTGCGCCTCGGGCACGGCCTCGACCTGCGGGCCGGTCTGGAGGTCGAGGACGCGGCGTGGCGCACGGTGGCGTTCTCGGGCGACCGGGCGGAGGGCGTCGCGGCCTTCAACGAGAAGCGGAAGCCGCAGTGGCCCGGGGAGTGACACCCCGGCGAACCGGGCGGCCCCGGCGCAGGTGCGCCATGTCCCGAAGTTCCAAAATGCCGCAAACCTCCTAATCTGGGGAAATGGGTGAGGATGTCCGGCTGCGGGCCGTGGTCGAGCTGGCGCAGGGAATGGCCGCCGCGCACACTCCGCGCGAGTCCTGGCGGGCGGCCGCTCTCGGCACCTGTCGCGCGCTGAGCGGGAGTTTCGCCGCACTGTCCGTCTGGGAGCGGGACATGGGGCGGCTGCGGGTCCTGGTGAACGCGGGCCAACGCGTCCATGGCGAGGAGGAGTTCCCGGAGAACGAGGCGTACCCCGTCCACCAGTTCCCGGAGATCACCGAGTTCCTGCACGAGCACTGGGCGGGCGGCGGCGAACCGCACGCCTGGGTCGAGACCGCCGAGGGCCCCGCGGACGCCCGCGAGCCCGGCTACTGCCATCAGCGCGTCGCCGCCCTGCGCCGCCGGGGCCGCGGCTGCTGCGTGGTCGCCCCGGTCGTGCTGCACGGCCGCGCCTGGGGTGAGCTGTATGTGGCGCGTCCGCCGGGCGCGCCGGTGTTCGAGCGGGCCGACGCCGACTTCGCGACGGTCCTCGCGGCCGTGGTGGCCGCCGGGATCGCGCAGACCGAGCGCCTGGAGGAGGCGCGCCGCCTGGCCTTCACGGACGCGCTCACGGGGCTCGCCAACCGCCGCGCGGTCGACCTCAGGCTCGACGAGGCGGTGGAGCGGCACCTCGCCGAGGGGGCCGTGGTGAGCCTGGTCGTCTGCGACGTCAACGGGCTCAAGCGGGTCAACGACACCCAGGGCCATGCGGTCGGCGACCGCCTCCTCGAACGCTTCGGCTCGGTCCTCTCGCTCTGCGGCGCGATGCTGCCGGGGACGCTCGCGGCGCGTCTCGGCGGCGACGAGTTCTGCCTGGTCGCGGTGGGGCCCACCGCCGACGAGGTGGTGCGGGTCGCCGACGAACTCTGCGTACGGGCGTCGGAGTTGGAGCTCGGCGACGGGGTCGCGTGCGGTGTGGCGTCGACCGGGGACCCGATCGGGGCGGTGCGCTCGGCCCGCCGCCTCTTCCGGCTCGCCGACGCGGCGCAGTACCGCGCCAAGGCCGCGCGCGCGGCGAAGCCGGTGGTGGCGGGGCGCGAGGGCGTGGACGACCCGGTGGTGCGGCTCGCGGACGCGCCCGCGGGGGCGCACCGGGCGGGGGAGCGGCGCAAGTTCAGGGGGCGGGGGTCGCGGGCCATCGACGGGTAGGTCCACGGGCGTCCGCAGGCCGCGCGGCCGCCACGGAAGGGCGGTCCGCGGGCGATCTGCGGGCGGTCCGCGGGGCGTTCTGACGCGGCTGACCTCGCGGTAAGTGGCTCTTGCCAATTCCACCCGTGACACCTGGCGATTCAGTCCGTACGCTGCTGAATATGGATATGCACAGCGTGGGTACCGTGGCCCTTGGGACGTCCGGGACGACCGCGGCGGACGTCGTCGCCGTCGCGCGCGGCAACGCACGGATCGAACTCTCCGCCGAGGCGCTGACGGCGCTCGCCGCGGCCCGCGGGATCGTCGACGCGCTCGCGGCCAAGCCCGAGCCCGTCTACGGCGTCTCGACCGGCTTCGGCGCCCTGGCCAGCCGCCACATCGGCCCCGACCTCCGCGCCCAGCTGCAGCGCAACATCGTCCGCTCGCACGCGGCGGGGATGGGCCCGCGCGTGGAGCGCGAAGTGGTGCGCGCGCTGATGTTCCTGCGCCTGAAGACGGTCTGTTCCGGCCACACGGGCGTGCGCCCCGAGGTCGCGCAGACGATGGCCGACGTACTGAACGCGGGCATCACGCCGGTCGTCCACGAGTACGGCTCCCTGGGCTGCTCCGGAGACCTCGCACCGCTCAGCCACTGCGCGCTGACGCTGATGGGCGAGGGCGACGCCGAGGGTCCCGACGGCGAGCTGCGGCCCGCGGGCGAGCTGCTCGCCGCGCACGGCATCACGCCGGTCGAGCTGCGCGAGAAGGAGGGCCTCGCCCTCCTGAACGGCACCGACGGCATGCTCGGCATGCTGGTGATGGCCCTCGCCGACCTGGAGACCCTCTACAAGTCGGCCGACATCACCGCCGCCCTGACGCTGGAGGCGCTGCTCGGCACGGACAAGGTCCTCGCGCCCGAGCTGCACGCCATCCGCCCCCACCCGGGCCAGGCTGCCTCCGCCGCCAACATGCTCGCCGTCCTCGCCGGGTCCGGCCTCACCGGCCACCACCAGGACGACGCGCCGCGCGTCCAGGACGCCTACTCGGTGCGGTGCGCGCCGCAGGTCGCGGGCGCGGGCCGGGACACGATGGCCCACGCGCGGCTCGTCGCCGAGCGCGAGCTGGCCGCCGCCGTCGACAACCCCGTCGTACTGCCCGACGGCCGCGTCGAGTCGAACGGCAACTTCCACGGCGCCCCGGTCGCGTACGTCCTCGACTTCCTCGCCATCGCGGCGGCCGACCTCGGCTCGATCGCCGAGCGCCGCACCGACCGGCTGCTCGACAAGAACCGCTCGCACGGCCTGCCGCCGTTCCTCGCGGACGACGCGGGCGTCGACTCGGGCCTGATGATCGCCCAGTACACGCAGGCGGCCCTGGTCAGCGAGATGAAGCGGCTCGCGGTCCCGGCCTCGGCCGACTCGATCCCGTCCTCCGCCATGCAGGAGGACCACGTCTCCATGGGCTGGTCCGCGGCCCGCAAGCTGCGCACCACGGTCGACAACCTCGCCCGCATCGTGGCGATCGAGCTGTACGCGGCCACGCGCGCCGTCGAACTCCGCGAGGGCCTCACCCCGGCGCCCGCGACGCAGGCGGTCATCGAAGCCGTCCGCAAGGCGGGCGTCGAGGGTCCCGGTCCGGACCGCTTCCTCGCGCCGGACCTGGCGGCGGCGGACGCGTTCGTCAGGTCGGGCGCGCTCGTGACCGCGGTCGAGCCGGTGACGGGGCCGCTGGCCTAGCGGTTCAGCGCACCGGGAAACCGAAGGTGTAGCCCTGCGCCTTGAGCTGCGGGAGCAGTCGGCGCAGGGCCTCGACGGTCTGGGTGCGGTCGCCGCCCGCGTCGTGGAAGAGGAGGGTCGGACCGTTGGGCAGTTCACGCTCGACGGTCGCGACGATGGCGTCCGTGCCCGGGCGCTCGAAGTCCTTGGTGTCCACGTTCCAGCCCAGCGGGCGCATGCCGCGGTCGGCGGCGAGCTTGCGGCTGTAGGGGGTGAACGCCCCGCCGGGCGCCCGGTAGTACATCGGCCGGACGCCGCCGGACGCCTTGGTGATCATGCGCTCGGCGTCGAGTATCTGCTGGGACTGGTAGGCCTGGGTGTCCTTGTCCATGCCGGTGTTGTGCGACACGGAGTGGTCGCACAGCCGGTGCCCGGCCGCGACGACCTTCTTCACGACGTCCGGGTTGGCCTGGGCCTGCGTCCCCACCATGCAGAACGTGGCCTTCACCCCGTTCTCCCGCAGCAGGTCGAGCATTTGAGGGGTCCACTTGGGGTCGGGGCCGTCGTCGATGGTGATGTTGACGCCGCGCTTCCCCTTCTCCGAGGCGTGCGCGATGGTCGGCGAGACCGGCTTGACGCCGGGTCTGGCCGGTGCGGTCGCCTCCGGTGACGCGTCGTCCGCGTCACCGGCCTGCGCGGTCCACACCGAGGCGCCGGTGGCGAGCATCGTCACCCCGAGCGCAGCCCCGATCAACTTGCCGTACCAGCCCCGCCCACCGCTGTGCCGTGCCATGCCCGCCCCTTTGCCAAGTCCTCGCCGAACCCCCGGTCGCCGCGTTGCGGCCACCCGGCAGGACGAGTCACGGAGCCGAAGGGATGCGCCTGTTACGGATCACGGACAATTCCGATGAAGATCGCGGACAACTCCCCGCGAGCGGGCCCCTCCCGGAGCCGCTGGCCGCTAGCCGCCGATCATCGACATCAGCAGCCCGTGGGTCTCGGCGTCCGCCGCCACCACGAGACCGCGGCCCCCACGCCCCGGCGGGGCGCCGTCAACTCCGGTGACCACGCAGCCCGCTGCCCGGCACAGGGCGATCCCGGCGGCGAAGTGCACGCTCTCGGACAGGTCACCGCCATCGGTGACGTACGCGGCCCGCCTGCCCGCGGCGACCCACGCCAACGCCAGCGTCGTGGACACGACCCGGGGCCGGAACCGCGCGGCGAAGCCGGGGTGGGCCAGCAGGTCCACGCCGCGGAATCCGGGCGCACCGGGGAACGGCGGATCGAGGTTGACGTCGACGAGCCGGGTGTCGGAGGTGGGGGCCAACAGCCCGTCGACACCCTCGGACCCCTCGTAGTGCCGCACGCGGGCGGACGTGCCGTCCGTGTGGAAGACCTCGCCGCTGAACGGGTCCGCCACCGCCGCCGCCCCGTCGCGCAGCGCCACGTTGACGGCCACGAGCATGGTGCCGACGGCGTAGTTCAACGTCCCGCAGAGGGGATCCACCAGCCACTGGCGCGCGGCGTCGGGGGCGCCCCGCTGCCCGCCCTCCTCGCCGAGCACGGAGTCGTCGGGCCGCGCGGCCCGTATGACGTCGAGGATCGCCTTCTCGGCCGCCACGTCGGCCTCGGTGGCGAAGTCGCCCGCACCCTTGTCGATCCGGGCGAGCCGTCGGCCGTACAGGCCGCGCACGACGTCCGCGCCCGCGCGGGCCGCGGCTATGGCGACTTCGGCGTCACCGGATGCACCGGATTCACTGGATTCCGTATACGTGTCTGAGCTGGTCATGCGGCGCAGAGTAGCCGTCGGCGGGCCCGGTCCACGCCCCGTGACAGGGTGGCCGGATGACAGCGAACCGAGCGTGTCCTTCGGCCGGTCTCATGGCGGCGAAGGCACTCGTCTACGACCCCTGCGGCTTCGTCTGGTCGCAGCCGGTGCCCGAGGCGGAGGGCGCCGACTACGCCGCCCAGACGTTCACGCTCGACGGCCTGCGCGTCCGCTTCCGCGAGGCCAGGACGACGCCGACCAAGGTCGGCCAGTTCGTCACCGTCTGGATGAGGTCCGCCGCCGGGCCCATCCGGCCCTTCGACGACACGGACGGCGTCGACCTCTTCGTCATCAGCAGCCGCGACCAGGGCCACTTCGGCCAGTTCGTCTTCCCTGCGGAGGCGCTCCGCGCACACGGTGTCGTGGCGACGGACGGCGTCGGCGGGAAGCGCGCCTTCCGCGTCTATCCGCCCTGGGTGACCACCACCAACCGGCAGGCGGAGAAGGCGCAGTCGTGGCAGGTGGAGTTCTTCCTGCCGGTGTACGAGAACGAGGGCGGGGAAGCGCACGGCTCCACCGACCTCGCCCGCGCCCGGGAGCTCTACCGCCCGCAGCGGGACGCCCTCGGGCCTCAGTAGGCCGCGCTGCCGCGCCCACCGCTTTCGCCGTCGCGTTCCCTGCGTACCGAGAACACCACGAAGCCCGCGCCCAGGCCCAGGAACGCCGTGCCGCCGACGACGTACGGGGTCGTGTCGAAGCCGCCGCCCGTCTCCGCGAGGCGCCCCGAGGCCGCGGAGGCCGTTTCGTGGCGGTTCGAGGGAGCGGATGGATTCGAGGAACTCGAGGAACTCGAGGAATCCGAGGAGGGGGCTGCGTCGGGCGACGTCGCGTTGGCGGAGGGGACGAAGCACAGGGCGCCGAGCAGGGCTCCGGCGGCAGCAGTGGTCAGCAGTGATCGGCGTGCGGACACGGAATCGGATCCCCCTTGTGGCGCTGGCGAATTGGCCGTGTGGGGCGATGCTAATGAAAGGTGCGGGTCGCGGGAAAGTCGCGAGCTCACGGGGCCGTACCCTCCGTCGTATGAGTGGAGACGAGACATCACGGTTTGTACGGCTGCGGGTGGAAATGGTCGTCGAGGTGGGTGACGCCGAGAAGCTGACCGGCGCCGCGCTGGCCCACATCGGCGAGGACGAGCAGATGCCCGGCGAGGAGCGGGCGCACGCCGAGACCGCCGTCCAGGAGGACGTCGCCGAGGCGCTCGCCTACCTCGTGGACCCCTTCGACCTGGTCAGCCACGTGCCCGGCACCGAGCTGACCCAGGCCTCGTGGAGCAGCGAGTCGATCGACTACGACCCCGATTCGCCGGACTGGGACCCGGACGAGGATGATGGCGAGAACGACGAGTTGTAGCCCGGATTGAAGAATCCGGAACCGGGAACCCCGGGCAGCAACCGCCGCCCGGGGTTCCGTCGTCTCACCCTGCACGGACGGCACGGGGGGCGACGCGAGACAATTCCAGTACCGCGAACGTGGTGTTCCCCACACTCTTCGCGGTTGTGGAACGGGACGAACCGGGCAGGACGTTATGCGGGATTGCAGGGGGACTCTCGGGGTTGGCTCTGGGGATTCGGCAACTATGGAGATGCGTGTGATGACGGACAGTAGGCGTCGCGGGCTCGGACGCGGGCGCAAGAGCGTCGCGGCCGTATCCGCTCTGGTGAGCGGCGTGCTCGTGCTCTCGGCGTGCAGCAGCGACGACGGCGACAAGGCTTCGGGCGGCAAGGAGTCGCAGAACCAGGTCGACGAGGCGGCGGCCAAGAAGACCTCTGCCGCCCAGATCAAGATCGCGCCGAAGAACGGCTCCGACAACGCAAGCATCAACAGCGCGGCCGCTGTCACGGTCAGCGACGGCACGCTCACCGACGTGACGATGAAGAGCGACGGCGGCACCGTCGTGGCCGGAAAAATATCTGCGGACAAGAAGAGCTGGAAGCCCAGCGCCCAGCTCGAGCGCGCCACGAAGTACAAGATCTCGGCGACCGCCAAGGACTCCGAGGGCCGCAAGGCGCACGAGAACTCGGCGTTCACGACCGTCTCGAAGGCCAACAGCTTCATCGGGAGCTTCACGCCCGAGGACGGCTCCACGGTCGGCGTCGGCATGCCCGTGTCGATCAACTTCGACAAGGCGATCACCAACAAGAAGGACGTCCAGTCCTCGATCAAGGTGTCGTCCACCGGCGGGCAGGAGATCTCCGGCCACTGGTTCGGCGCGAACCGCCTGGACTTCCGGCCCGAGGACTACTGGAAGGGCAACTCCACCGTCACCCTGAAGCTGGACCTCGACGGCGTCGAGGGCTCCGACGGGGTCTATGGAGTGCAGCAGAAGACCGTCCAGTTCAAGATCGGACGCAACCAGGTCTCCGTCGTCGACGCCAAGACGAAGCAGATGAAGGTGATGCGGGACGGCAAGGTCGTCAAGACCATCCCGATCTCCGCGGGCTCGCCCGAGAACAAGACGTACAACGGCAAGATGGTGATCTCCGAGAAGTTCAAGGAGACCCGGATGGACGGCGCGACCGTCGGCTTCAAGGACGGCGACGGCAAGGGCGAGTACGACATCAAGGACGTGCCCCACGCCATGCGCCTGTCGAACTCCGGCACGTTCATCCACGGCAACTACTGGGGCTCGCCCTCCATCTTCGGCGGCGCCAACACCAGCCACGGCTGCATCGGCCTCCAGGACGCCAAGGGCGCGGGCGACAAGAGCACCCCCGGCTCCTGGTTCTACGAGAACTCGATCACCGGTGACGTCGTCGACGTCCGCAACACCGGCGACAAGACCATCTCCCCGGACAACGGCCTCAACGGCTGGAACATGGACTGGGCGCAGTGGAAGGCCGGCTCCGCGGTCTGATCCTGGTCCGATCCCTGAGCACGGTCGTACGGAAGCGGCCCGCACCCTGTGAAGGGTGCGGGCCGCTTCCTGCGTGCCCGGCCCTCATGCCCCGGTCGGCGTGAAGACCGCGCTGATCGTGTACGGGCGGTCCATCGTCATCGTCACGTTCTCGTCCGTGATGTCGTGGCGCCTGCCGTCGACGATCCAGCCGCTGACGCGGTATCCGGCCGCGGGCTTCGCCGTGACGCCCACCGTGGTCCCGGGGGCGTAGGGGCCGTGGACGGCGGGGCGGACCGTGCCGTTCGGGCTCGCGCCGATCGTGAGCCGGTGCCGGACGCGGTCCACCTTCAGCTCGCGGTAGCCCGCGACGATGGGGGCGGTCCTGCGGGCCAGCGCGGCGTTGTTGTTGTTCTCGTCGCCCAGGGGCTGGCCGTCGACCGTGTTCTCGGTGTTCGAGTACTGGTTGACGGGGCTGCAGGGCTGGCCGCAGCTCTCCGCGTAGGCCATCAGGGAGTGGTAGTCGCGGCGCGGGGTGATCCACCCCGTTCCTGCGGGGGAGTTGAGCAGCTCGCGGTAGCCGCCCGAGGGGTCCTGCCGGTCGAGGGTGACGCGGTCGTGGAACAGGCCCAGGTTGTGACCGAGTTCGTGCCCGAGGTTGTACCACTCGCTGAGCGACTGGACGTCGACGGCCGAGTAGGCCAGCTCGTCGTCCAGGTGACCCCTGGTGGGCAGGCTGGCCTGGCCCGAGGAGCCGACGGGGACGTCGTTGATGACGGTGACCAGGTCGACGCCCAGCTCCTCGCGGTGGCGGTGCGCGGTGGCGCCCAGGTCGCGGTCCCGCGGGTCGGAGAGCTTTTCGAGCATGCGTGCGGCGGTCTGGTTGCCGCTGTAGCCGGTGTCGTAGCGGCCGACGACGTCGATCCTGGCCGCGACGTTGCTGTCGGCCAGGGCCTGGTTCATATAGGACTCGGCCATCCCGATGCGGGCCGCCATCGCCTGCTCTCCGCCCACCCGGCGCAGCGCGGGCGGGGTGTACCCGGCGAGGACGTCGATGACGACCGGGTCGGCCGGATCGGCCGGGGCGCGGTCTTTGAGGGAGTCGTGCAGCTCCCGGGCGGCGCGCTCGTCGAGGGTGCCGTTGTCGGGCGCGGGGTGGCGGCGCGCGCCGGGGTTCTCCTCGGTGATCCGCAGTCGCGGGCGCTCTCCCGGCAGGGTGGTGACGTGGTACGTGCGCGCCCCCAGGTCGACCATGGCGTCGACGGCGGGCTGGTTCTTCTGGTTCTTCAGGTTCTTCTGGTCGGGCCGGGACTCGATGACCGGGCGGGTTGCCTTCGTGGGGCGGCACACGTGGCTGGCCGAGATCACCGCCTGCTGCTCAGGAGCCCCCTTGACATGGCCGGTCCACGTGACGGTGTTCTCCTTCGCTTCGCGGCCGTCCTGGACGAGCGTGATCCGCACGCCGGGAAACAGGTCGAGGGCGTGCTCGGTGGCCCGGCCGAAGCCACCGGCCGAGCACAGCCACCGGTAGTCGGCGACGTCGAGGGCGACCGTGCGCTCTCTGAGGACGTCCTTCTCGTTCGCGGTCGGTCTTGGGCCCGAAGGGTGGGGTTCGGCGACCGCCACGGCCGTGGTGAGGGTCAGGGCGGCGGCGCACAGGCAGGCCAGCCGGATCGCGCCGCGCGGGCGCAGGGAGGGCATCGGGATCATGGCGCTTGTCGTTCCACTGCGGGGGTGTGCGGCAACCGGGGGCCGCGGGTACGTCACCCGAGCGCGCGCCTGTGGCACTCACACGGCTGCGTCCATTCCGGCCCCGGGGAAATGGGGAACGCGGCGATCCGTATTTCGGAATTGCCCCGATCCGGCCAATTGCCGTTAAGGCGTCATGAATTTCGGTCAGCCTCAACTCTGTACTTCTGTCCCGCTATTGAGCAGGTGTAGCCCCCTCGGCATACTTCGACATCCAGGGGGCGGGAGCCCCTATACCTCCAGGGGGAGACTTGCGCAGACAAGTGAAGAGAGCGTGCGGGGCCAGTATCGCCGCGGCGGTGGCCGTGGCCCTCGCGGCGGGCATGACCAGCCCGGCCGCCGCGGACCCCGCCCCCGCGGGGCACACGGTCCAGGCCGAGGGCGGGCTAGGCAAGGGCGCGGGCAGGACCCACGTCACGCTGATCACCGGCGACCGTGCCGTCCTCGACGCCAACGGCCGCGTGGTCGGCATCGACCGTGCCAAGGGGCGGGAACACATCCCCGTACAGGTGCGGCGCAGCGGCGGACACACGCTGCTGATACCCGCCGACGCGCAGCGCCTGATAGCCGACGGCACCCTCGACCGGCGCCTTTTCGACGTCACGGAGCTGAACAAGAAGCGCAACCGTGCGGCCCAGAAGAAGGCCCTGAAGGTCATCGTCGGCTACAAGGGAGCCGCCGCCACGACCAAGGCCGATGTCCGCGGCGCCGGTGACACCACCGTCCGCAGGAGCCTGAAGGCGCTGAACGCCGACGCGGTCAGCACGCCGAAGCAGGACGCGACCGACCTGTGGGCCGCGCTGACCAGCGGCAAGGACGGCGCCCGCACCGCGGCGTCCGGCATCAGCCACGTCTGGTTCGACGGCGTCCGCAAGGCGAGCCTCGACAAGAGCGTCAAGCAGATCGGCGCCGACAAGGCCTGGGCCGCCGGGTACGACGGCAAGGGCGTCAAGATCGCCGTGCTGGACACCGGTGTCGACGCCACCCACCCGGACCTCAAGGACCGGGTGATCGCCGAGAAGAACTTCACGGAGTCGGCCGACGCCAAGGACCGCTACGGCCACGGCACCCACGTCGCGTCCATCGCGGCCGGGACGGGCGCCAAGTCCGGCGGGAAGTTCAAGGGCGTCGCGCCCGGCGCCAAGCTGCTCAACGGCAAGGTCCTCGGCGACGACGGCTACGGCGAGGACTCCGGCATCATCGCCGCCATGGACTGGGCGGCCGCAGAGGGTGCCGACGTCGTCAACCTGAGCCTCGGCGGTTCCGACGCCCCCGGCATCGACCCCCTCGAAGCGCAGGTCGACAAGCTCTCCGCGGAGAAGGGCATCCTCTTCGCGATCGCCGCGGGCAACGACGGCGAGCCCGGCTCGGTCGGCTCCCCGGGCAGCGCGGACGCCGCGCTCACCGTGGGCGCGGTCGACGACAACGACAAGCTGGCGGACTTCTCCAGCCAGGGCCCGCGGGTCGGCGACGGCGCGATCAAGCCCGACGTGACCGCGCCCGGCGTCGACATCACGGCCGCCGCCGCGCCCGGCTCCGTCATCGAGAAGGAGGTCGGCCAGAACCCCGAGGGCTATCTGACGATCTCCGGTACGTCGATGGCGACCCCGCACGTGGCGGGCGCCGCCGCCCTGCTCAAGCAGCAGCACCCGGAGTGGAAGCACGACGAGCTGAAGGGCGCGCTCACCGGTTCCACCAAGGGCGGCAAGTACACGGCGTTCCAGCAGGGTTCGGGGCGCATCGCCGTCGACAAGGCCATCAAGCAGACCGTGATCGCCGACCCGGTGTCGGTGAGCTTCGGCACGCAGCAGTGGCCGCACACCGACGACAAGCCGGTCACCAAGAAGGTGACGTACAAGAACCTTGGCAAGGACGAGGTCACCCTCGACCTCGCCGTGGACGCCACCGACCCGAAGGGCAACCCCGCCCCCGCCGGGTTCTTCACCCTCGGCGCGAAGAAGGTGACCGTCCCCGCGGGCGGCACCGCCTCCGTCGACCTGACGGCCGACTCCAAGCTGGGCGGCACGGTCGACGGCTCGTACTCCGCGTACGTCGTGGCGAGCGGCGGCGGCCAGTCCGTGCGCACGGCCGCCGCGGTCGACCGCGAGGTGGAGTCGTACGACCTCACGGTGAAGCACCTCGGCCGTGACGGACAGCCGACGAAGCACTACAACGACTCGGTCCAGGGCCTGACCGGCGCGGCCAGGGGCGCGGACTTCGACACGTACGACCCCTCCGGCACCTTCAAGGTCCGGGTTCCCAAGGGCAGTTACGTCCTCGACTCGAACATCGCGGTCGACCTTGCGGACCTCAGCAAGGGCGTCGACTGGCTCGCCCAGCCGAAGCTGGACGTCACCAAGAACACCACGGTCACGGTGGACGCGCGGACCGCGAAGCCGGTCGACATCAGCGTGCCCGCGACCGACGTGAAGGGTGTCCTCGCCTCCCCCGACTACACGGTCGAGACGGCGGACTTCAGCAGCAGCTTCGGCTGGCTGATGGACGAGTACAAGAACTTCCGCACCGGTGCCGTCGGTGCCGCCCCGACCGGCGTCAAGCTCAGCCAGACGTGGTCGGGCGTCTGGACCAAGGGCGACAAAACCGAGTACAACGTCCTCTCCGGCACCGCGGTGAAGCACGTCGCCACGGGCTACACCAAGCACTACAAGGCGAGCGAGCTGGCCACGGTCAAGGCCGGGCTCGGCGCGGCCGCGAGCGGCAAGACGGGCTCGCTGCGCGCGGCCGGTGAGCTGCCCGTCGGCAGCGGCACCTGGTCCGTCTCCGTCCCGACGAAGCTGCCCACGGACCGCACGCTGTACGTGTCCACCGCGGACAAGGTCAAGTGGGGCCTGGAGTTCGAGCAGAACGGTCCGGTCGACCCGGAGGGCTGGCCGACCGTCGAGACCGGCTACTCGCTGGGCACCCCGCAGACCTTCAAGGCGGGCACGACCTACGAGAAGACGTTCAACACCGCCGTCTTCGGTCCCCGCATCGGCGGTCAGTACGGCGTCTACCGGCGTGGCAACGAGATCCAGGGCTACCTCCCGGTCTTCGCCGACGGCAAGACCCACGCGGGCTACTCGCAGTTGACGTCGGTGAAGACGACGCTGACCCGCAACGGCACCCAGATCGGTGAGAACGACGACCCGCTGGTCGGCGACAAGCCGTTCAAGGTGCCGTCGGGCGACGCCGCGTACAAGCTGTCGACGTCCGTGAAGCGCAGCGTCAAGGTGGGCGCGGCCTCCACGCGGATCGACGCGAGCTTCAGCTTCCGCTCCAAGAAGGCGGACGAGGCGAAGCTGCCGGTCTCCACGGTGCGGTTCGGCCCGAAGGTCGGCCTGGACAGCCGTGCGAAGGCCGACGAGAAGCAGTCGGTGCCGGTCACGGTCCAGGGCGCGGCGGCGGGCTCGAACCTCAAGTCCCTTGCCGTGTACGTGTCCTACGACTACGGCCAGACCTGGAAGAAGGTCACGGTCACCAACGGCAAGATCTCCGTGCAGAACCCGGCGAAGAACAAGGCCATCTCGTTCCACGCCAAGATCGCGGACAAAAAGGGCAACAAGTCGACGCTGTCGATCTACAACGCGTTCTACAGCAAGTAGACGCACCTAGGGGGTCGGCCCGGGGCTGACTCCCGACGGCGCGGCACCGAAGGGACTGTCGATCACGTATCGCCAGCACCCGTCGGTGCCGCGCCGCACCACGTCGGTGGCCGTGGACCTGGACCGCGCCTCGCCCGCGCCGATCTCCCAGTCGACGACGAGCAGCGCGACATCGCCCGCGACGTGCACGTGCCGGGGCCGCACGGCGATCGGCAGGCCGAGGGCGAGGAACGGCGCGTTCGCGGCGGCGATCTCCGCACCGCCGTGCACGGCGTCCCCCGACTCCGGCACGAAGGCGGCCCGCTCCTCGTAGAGCTCGCGCACGGCTTCGGGGTCCCCGCTGTTGAACCGCGCGGCGAAGGCCGCGGGGACGTCCTCGGGACGGGTGGGCAGGGCGGCTATGTTCGTGGTCGTCATGGCTGAACCGTAGGAGGCCCTCTCGTGACTCACCGAACGGTAAGCGGCGTGCGGCCCGGTCTCCCGGACGACGCACTGGCCGAGATCGCCGCCCCCAGCCCCGCCTGCCCCGTGGAGATCACGCTCGCCGCCCTGCGCGGCCGCTGGACCACGCTCGTCGTCCGCGAACTGCTGCGTCACGAAAGCCTTGCGTACGGCGAGCTGGCCGCCGCGCTCCCGACCCTGTCCGACAAGGTGCTGACCGAACGCCTCGCGCAACTCGTCTCCGCAGGCGTGGCCCACCGCACCCGCACACCCGGCTGGCCCGCCACGGTGACCTACGAACTGACCCCGCACGGGCGCCAGTTGGGCCCAGTTCTGCAGGCGCTCTGGGACTGGGGTGCGGGCGCCGAGCATAGGGTGAGCCCATGACGGAGATCACGGAGGCCGCGGACCGGGCCGACGAGCCGCTTCCCAAGGCCGAGTTCGCCTTTCCCGGACCGCTGCGCGATCAGCTCGTGGCGGCCATCCTCGACGGTTCCAAGACCTCGACGACCGGTCTGGTCGTCGACTACGAGCACGAGGGCGAACCGCTGCCCGTGGTGGGGGAGCGCGCCGTCGTCGTCGACTCCGACGACCGGCCGGTGGCCGTCATCGAGGTGACCGGCGTACGCGTCGTGGCGCTCGCCGACGTGGACCTCGCCCACGTCGTGGACGAGGGCGAGGGGGACGAGACCGTCGCCCAATGGCGGGCGGGGCACGAGGAGCACTGGCACGGCGCCGAGATGCGGGCCGCGCTCGGCGACCCGGACTTCACCGTCGACGACGCCACGCTGTGCGTCCTCGAACGCTTCAGGCTCGTGACGGACGCCGAGCTCCCGGATCAGCTCCCGGAGCCGTAGGGCCTGGTGATGATCTCCAGGTTGTGGCCGTTCGGGTCGTCCCAGTAGACGCCGCGGCCGCCGTCGTTGGTGTTGGTCTCGTTGACGCGCTGGTGGTACGGGTCGGCCCAGTAGGTGAGGCCGCGGCTCTTGATGCGCCCGAAGATCTCGTCGAACTCGTCGTCGGAGACGAGGAAGGCGTAGTGCTGGGGCGTGAGCGGCACGCCGTCGCCGTCGTAGAAGTCGAGGGTCACGCCGTTGGGGATCTCCACCGGGATGAAGGGGCCGTACTGGGGGCTCACCTCCAGGCCCAGGATGTCCGCGAGGAACTGGGCGGACTCCTTCTTGTCCCGCGCCGCGACGATGGTGTGGTTCAGCTCGATCGACATCGTGTGACCTCCCGGCCTTTCGGCCCTGCGCGTTGTCCGTCCGGTACGGGAACAACGCTAGGACCGGCAGGCCGGGCGCCGCATCGGTCGTACGGGTCCGGCGCGGTGCGCCATGAGGACTAGGCCCCCCGCCCGAGACTGCTTCAGGCCACGGGAACCCGCACCGCCGACGTCAGATCGTCGCGGTGTCGATCACGAAGCGGTAGCGCACGTCGCTGGCGAGGACCCGCTCGTACGCCTCGTTGATCTGGTCGGCGCGGATCAGCTCGATCTCCGAGCCGAGCCCGTGCGCGGCGCAGAAGTCCAGCATCTCCTGCGTCTCCTGGATGCCGCCGATGCCGGAGCCCGCGAGGGTCTTGCGGCCGGCGATCACGGAGAACAGGTTGAGGGAGACCGGCTCCTCGGGGGCGCCGACGTTCACGAAGGCGCCGTCCGTGCGCAGCAGGCCCAGGTACTTGTCCAGGGGCAGCGGCGCGGAGACCGTGGAGAGGATCAGGTCGAAGGAGCCCGTGAGCTGCTCGAACGTGGCGTCGTCGCTGGTTGCGTAGTAGTGGTCGGCGCCCAGCTTCAGGCCGTCGTCCTTCTTGCGCAGGGTCTGCGACAGGACGGTGACCTCGGCGCCCATGGCGTGCGCGATCTTGACGGCCATGTGGCCGAGACCGCCGAGGCCGACGACGGCGACCTTCTTGCCGGGGCCCGCGTGCCAGTGCGCGAGCGGGGAGTACGTGGTGATGCCCGCGCAGAGCAGCGGCGCGGCCACGTCGAGCGAGAGCCCGTCGGGGATGCGGACGGTGAACGCCTCGTCCACGACGATGTGCGTGGAGTAGCCGCCGTAGGTCGGCTCGCCGTTCTTGTCGAGCGCGTTGTACGTGCCGATGTTGCCCTGCGCGCAGTACTGCTCCAGGCCCGCCTTGCAGTTCTCGCACTCGCGGCAGGAGTCGACCATGCAGCCGACGCCGACGCGGTCACCCACGGTGAACTTGGTGACACCGGGGCCGACCTCGGTGACGACACCGGCGATCTCGTGGCCGGGCACCATCGGGTAGATGCCCTTGCCCCAGCCGTCGCGGGCCTGGTGAATGTCCGAGTGGCAGATACCGGCGTACTTGATGTCGATCAGGACGTCGAACTCGCCGACGGCGCGGCGCGGCACGGTGGTCCGCTCCAGGGGCGCCTCGGGGGCGGGAGCGGCGTAGGCGGAAACGGTGGTGATCTGCTCAGTCATGTCTTCGAGGCTGCCACTGACCTGCGGTGTCACCCAGACACCCGTTCTGCCTACGACCACTGTGCCTACCACTGGCGGGGTCAGGCTCGGGGACGTACGAGCCTGGATACTGGAAGCATGGACGAGAACCCCGCGCTCCTCGACAGCCGGGCCGAGCTGAGTGAATTCCTGCGCACCCGCAGGGCCCGGCTGCAGCCCCAGGACGTCGGCCTGCCGAATTTCGGACGGCACCGCAGGGTGCCCGGGCTGCGCCGCGAGGAGCTCGCGCAGCTCGCCGGGGTCTCCGTCGCGTACTACACCCGTCTTGAGCAGGGCAACGGCCGCAACGTCTCCGGCGAGGTGCTCGACGCCATCGCGCGGGCCCTGCGGCTCACCGACGCGGAGCACGCACACCTGACGCGGCTCGCGAAGCCGAAGACCCTCAAGAAGAAGCGGGCGGCGCGCCAGCAGCACATGCGGCCCGCCCTGCAGCAGCTCCTGGACTCCATCCAGTCCGTGCCCGCGTACGTGGTCGGCCGCCGGACGGACATCCTCGGCTGGAACGCGCTCGCCGCGGCGCTCTTCGGCGACTGGGGCGAGCTCGCGCCGGGCGAC
Organism: Streptomyces sp. NPDC004732; assembly: GCF_040609235.1. NCBI lineage: Bacteria > Bacillati > Actinomycetota > Actinomycetes > Kitasatosporales > Streptomycetaceae > Streptomyces > Streptomyces sp. NPDC004732. The sequence continues at coordinate 409,615 of NZ_JBEXJR010000002.1, read as the reverse complement.
CGGAACTGGGCGCGCATCTGCTTCCTCGACCCGCGCTCGCGCGAGCTGTTCGTGAACTGGGAGCAGAAGGCGTCGGACATCGTCAGCTATCTGCGGATGGACGCGGGCTGCTATCCCAACGACCCCGAGCTGTCCGCGCTGGTCGGCGAACTCTCCGTGAAGAGCGAGGAGTTCAGGGGCCTGTGGGCGACGCACGACGTCCGGGAGAAGGGGCACGGCGTCAAGCACATGCGCCACGCGCTGGTGGGCGACCTGACGCTGTCGTTCGAGACGCTGCGGCTGCCGGACGACTGCGACCAGTCCCTGATGATGTACCACGCGGAGCCGGACTCGGCGTCGGCGCAGGGGCTGCGGCTGCTCGCGAGCTGGGGGCGGGACGCGTCGTCGGTGGGTTCGCCGAAGACGTGACGGGTGCTTGGACCCGGGGATTTCGCGGGCGGCGGAACGCTCCGCACTGCGCCGACGGCCGTACCCCTCCTACGCTGGGGAAGTGAGCAGCCAAGAGCGCCAGAAGGCGAACGAAGCCCGCGTCATCCCCCTGCGCCCGGTCAAGGCGGCGCCGAACCCCGCCCCGTCCAGGGAGACCGCGGCGGGCAAGGAACCCCTCTGGCGCGACGTCGTCGGTGACGTCCTGCGCCGTGAGCGCCTCGCGCAGGAGCGCACGCTCAAGGACGTGGCCGAGGCCGCCCGGATCTCCATGCCCTACCTCTCCGAGCTGGAGCGCGGCCGCAAGGAGGCCTCCTCCGAGGTCCTCGCGGCCGCCGCCCGCGCACTCGGCCTCGGCCTGCCCGACCTGCTGTCCCTGGCCCAGACCCGGCTGGCCGGCCTTCCCCGCGCGAGGCCGGCCAGGGCTTCGTACCAGGGCGAGGTGCGCCTGGCCGCCTAGGCTGCGGCGGGCAGCGCGCGCCTGCTGAGCACCTGGTCCGCGAGGCCGTACGCGACCGCTTCCTGCGCGGTGAAGAACTTGTCGCGGTCCATGTCGGCGCGGAGCGTCGTGATGTCGTGGTGCGTGTGGTGGGCCAGCACCTCCTCGACCTGCGAGCGGATGCGGAGCATCTCCTTCGCTTGCAGGCTGAGGTCCGACACCGTGCCCTGCTGGCCACGGCTCGCGGGCTGCCCGAGCAGTACGCGGGCGTGGTCGAGCACGAACCGCCGTCCCGGGTCGCCGCCCGCGAGCAGCACGGCGGCCGTCGAGGCGGCCTGGCCGACGCAGAACGTCGAGATCGGCGCGGTGATGAAGCTCATGGTGTCGTAGATGGCCATGAGTGAAGTGAAGGATCCGCCGGGCGAGTTGATGTAGATGGAGACCTCGCGCTCGGGGGCGGACGATTCAAGATGCAGCAGCTGCGCGATGACGACATTGGCGACGCCGTCGTCGATCTCCGTGCCGAGGAAGATGATCCGCTCGGAGAGCAGCCTGCTGTAGACGTCGTAGGCCCGCTCGCCGCCCTGCGGGGTGCGCTCGACGACGGTGGGAATGGTGTACTGACTCATTGCTCTTCCCCCTCCTCAGATTCCCAGTCCGATACGGCGCTTCGACCCGGCGGGCCGCACGTCGTCCAGCGAGGCGACCACGTGGTCGACCATTCCGTACTCCTTGGCCTGCTCGGCGGTGAACCAGCGGTCGCGGTCGCCGTCCCGCGAGATCGTCTCCGGGCTCTGCCCGGTGTGCTCGGCGGTGAGCCGCTCGATGGTCCGCTTCGTGAACTCCAGGTTCTCGGCCTGGATGGCGATGTCCGCGGTGGTGCCGCCGATCCCGGCCGAGGGCTGGTGCATCATGATCCGCGCGTTGGGCAGCGCGAACCGCTTCCCGTGCGTGCCCACGCTCAGCAGGAACTGCCCCATGCTCGCGGCGAACCCCATGGCGAGGGTGGCCACGTCGTTCGGGATGAGCCGCATGGTGTCGTAGACGGCGAGCCCGGCGGTGACGGACCCGCCCGGGCTGTTGATGTACAGACTGATGTCGGTCTTCGGGTCCTCCGCCGACAGCAACAGCATCTGCGCGCACACGCGGTTGGCGGACACCTCGTCGACCTGCGTCCCGAGGAACACGATCCGCTGGTTGAGCAGTTGCGCGGCGAGATGGTCGTCGAACCGCGAGGGGGCGGTGTCCCCGTCCTCACCCCGCGGCCGCGAGTTCTCCCAGCCACTCTCCCGCACCGACATAACGCCTCCCAAGTCCCCAGCGGCACCCAACGCCCCGCTCTCCCTCCACTGTTGCCCGCGGCCCCCGCCCCTGTCCGAAATCTCGGCTGGCGGCAGATTCGCTGAGGGCAGAGGGGCGTGGAGGGGGCGTCAGGCCGACAGCGAGGCCTGCGCGGAGCTGGAGGCGGGGAACGACGCGGCCGTCGCTGAACTCCGCCGCGTCATGCGGCGTGACCTCGGGGTCGACTGAGGGGCTCGGTGGGGGGGGGAGGGTGGAGGAGACGTCGGGTCTCGGTTCTGCCTCCCCCGGCACGTGGTGCTCAGCCCTCCGCTTGGGCCACCCCGGTCGGGCAGGAGCGGCCCCAGTTCGTCTCCGACGGGGAGTCGAGCGTCGCGCCCGTGCCGCCGATGCCGCAGTAGCCGTCGGGGTTCTTGTCCAAGTACTGCTGGTGGTATGCCTCCGCGGGCCAGAACGTGCGGTCGGACGCCGGGAGGACCGTCGTCGTGATCGTGCCGTGGCCCGCGGCCGTCAGGACCTTCTGGAAGGCCGCCAGGGACGCCGTCGCCGTCTCCTCCTGCTCGGGGGAGTGAGTGTAGATCGCCGAGCGGTACTGCGTGCCCACGTCGTTGCCCTGGCGGAAGCCCTGCGTGGGGTTGTGGGACTCCCAGAACAGCTTCAGGAGCTCGGCGTACGTGACCTTGGACGGGTCGAAGACGACGCGGACCGCCTCCGTGTGGCCGGTCAGGCCGGAGCACACCTCTTCGTAGGAGGGGTTTTCCGTGTAGCCGCCCTGGTAGCCGACGTACGTCGTCCAGACGCCCTCGGTCTGCCAGAACTTGCGCTCCGCGCCCCAGAAGCAGCCCAGCGCGAAGTCCGCCACCTCCAGCCCGTCGGGGTAGGGGCCGAGCAGCTGGTTGCCGAGGACCGTGTGGCGGGAGGGGACCTCGAATTCCGGGGTCGCCCGGCCCTTGAGGGCCTGCTCGGCGGTCGGGAGCTCGGGCGTGCGGCCGAAGATCATGGGGTCTCTCCTCGTGCGTGACAGGGGTCTACCCCGTCAACGTACGGACGGGGTGGCGCATTCCGGTCGGAGGCCGGAGGCCGGAGGTCGGAGGGCGCAGGGCGGGGCTCAGTGCGAGAGCGTCGCCGGGCTGCCGCCGTTCGCCTCGTACCCCGCGACCGCCAGCGCGCGGTACACCGCGTAGTCCGAAGCAGGGTCCTCGGAGAGGGTCCACGGCAGCGCGCCCACGTGGCCGTCCACGTGCACCAGCTGGTTCATCGCCTCCGACCAGCGCTGGCTGCGGACCAGGAAGAAGACCAGGAGATGGCGGACGTGCGCCAGCATCGGGTCGTCCGCGCGCGCGGAGTGCACCGCGAACAGCGCACCCTCGACGGCCTTGGTGACGACCTCGCTCTCGTAGAAACCGCGCACCAGGTTGACCTCGGGCAGGTGCTCGTAGACCCCGAAGAGGGGGAGCGCCGCGAGCAGGGAGCCGCGGGGCGCGCGGGCGGCGGCGGCCTCCGCGAAGTCGTACGCGAGGTCGCGCGAGCCGTGCCACTTCTCGCACCAGTAGTGCAGCGCCGCGAGGTGGGCGCCCATGTGCGCGGGCGCGCGGTCCAGGATCTTGAGCCAGAGCTGCTCGAACTCCTCGCGGGGGTACGCGAGTCCGCGGGCGATGGAGAGCTCGATGATGTACGGCACCGGGTCGCCGGGGGAGAGCAGCGCCGCCTGCGCGCAGGCCTCCTTCGCCTCCTCGAGGATGATCCGGAACTCGTCCGTCCCCTGCGCCGCCGTGCGCCACGCCTGCTGCACGAGGAACTCCGCGTGCACCGCCGCGCCGCCCGCGTCCTTGGGCGTCTCGGCACGCCATACGCGCAGCCACTGCCCGCCGGGGTTGTCGCTGACGCCGCCGGGCCGCTGCTGCAGCTCCAGGGAGGCCGCGCCCGCGAAGGCCTGCACGCGCTGCCAGCGCCGCTCACCGTGCGTCTCCGTGCCCGCGAGCAGCTGGGACGCGGCCTTCCACTCCTGCGTGCGCTGCACGAGGTCGAGCACTTCGAGGAGATCCGCGTCAGGACCCGGCATGCGGATGTCCAGCTCCTCCTGGCGCAGGAAGCCGTAATTCGCCGGGTCCGCGGCGTCCGGCGAGCCGGGGGCCACCTGCCGGATTCCGCCGCGCCTGCGCAGCAGTACGGGCCCCAGGACCGCACCGATCATGATCACCGCGAACAGGAACCAGAGAATCTCCATGACACAAGCGAACCAGACGCGTCGGACAATTGGCCAACCTGCCGGGACGTACCCGGACCGACCCGGCAGAAGGACCCGTGCGCGCACTACGCTCAGGCCGCATGAGTGACTCGCACAGCACGCAGAGCTTCGAGACCGTGGCGATCCACGCGGGCAACACCGCCGACCCCCTCACCGGCGCCGTCGTCCCGCCCATCTACCAGGTCTCGACCTACAAGCAGGACGGCGTCGGCGGTCTGCGCGGCGGCTATGAGTACAGCCGCAGCGCCAACCCGACGAGGACCGCCCTCGAAGAGAACCTGGCCGCACTGGAGGGCGGCCGCCGCGGACTCGCCTTCGCGTCCGGACTGGCGGCCGAGGACTGCCTTCTCCGTACGCTGCTCGCCCCCGGCGACCACGTGGTGATCCCCAACGACGCGTACGGCGGCACCTTCCGGCTCTTCGCCAAGGTCGTCTCGCGGTGGGGCGTGGAGTGGTCCGTCGCGGACACCTCCGACCCGGAGGCCGTGCGGGCCGCGCTGACCGACCGCACGAAGGCGATCTGGGTGGAGACCCCCTCCAACCCGCTGCTCGGCATCACCGACATCGCCGCGGTCGCGCAGATCGCCCGTGACGCCGGGGTGCGCCTCGTCGTCGACAACACCTTCGCGAGCCCCTACCTCCAGCAGCCGCTCGCGCTCGGCGCGGACGTCGTCGTGCACTCCATGACGAAGTACATGGGCGGCCACTCGGACGTCGTCGGCGGCGCGCTCGTCGTCAACGACGCGGAGCTGGGCGAGGAGCTGGCGTACCACCAGAACGCGATGGGCGCGGTCGCCGGGCCCTTCGACGCCTGGCTGGTGCTGCGCGGCATCAAGACCCTCGCGGTGCGCATGGACCGGCACAGCGAGAACGCCACCAAGGTCACCGAGATGCTGACCCGGCACGCGCGCGTGAGCCGCGTCCTGTACCCGGGCCTTCCGGAGCACCCCGGTCACGAGATCGCCGCCAAGCAGATGAGGTCGTTCGGCGGCATGGTGTCGTTCCAGGTCGACGGCGGCGAAGAGGCGGCCGTCGAGGTCTGCAACCGGGCCAAGCTGTTCACCCTGGGCGAGTCCCTGGGCGGCGTCGAGTCCCTGATCGAGCACCCGGGCCGCATGACGCACGCCTCGGTCGTGGGCTCGGCCCTGGAGGTCCCCGCGGACCTCGTGCGGCTCTCGGTGGGCATCGAGTCGGCGGACGACCTCATCGCCGACCTGCAGCAGGCGCTGGGCTAGTCACCAGCGGGTCAGGGGTGGGGTCGTGTCCGTCGGCGGCTCCACCCACGGCCGGGCGACGGACGCCCACACGACGAACGCCACCGCGGCGGCGAAGAGCAGCGTCCACAGGGCCCGCCGCACCGCCCTGCGGCGCCGCAGCGACCGGCTGCCCCGCCGTACCGCGTCGTGGAGGAGTTCGGGCGGCACGGCGGGCGTCGCGCCCTCCAGGATCCGCCGGATCGCCTGTTCCTTGCGCTCGTACTGACTCATGAGGGCGCCGCCCCGCTCAGCGTCCGTGCGGGCGCGGGACCCCGCGGCGGATGCAGCACCGTCGCGGTGGCGCGGGCGCAGACCCCCCGGACCCGCTCGGTGGGCAGTCCGAGGAGCGCCGCCGTCTGCTCCTCGGCCACGCCCTCGTACATCCGCAGGACGAGAATCAGCCGCTCCTGGGGCCGCAGCCGGTCCAGGACCCCGCCGTGGCCGCGGCGGAGGCGCCAGGCCGCGCGGCCGAAGCGGAGGGCGACCTGCTGGCGGGTGCGGTCGTAGGGGTCCTCGCCGCGCAGCCGGTCCCAGGACGCGTAGGTGTGCGCGAGCGCCGCGGTCAGCAGGGCACGCGCGCGCGGGTTGTCGTCCGGGGGCTCGGCGGTGAGCAGGGTCGCGGCATGCAGGAGCCGCCCTGCCGCGCCCGCGACGAACGCCTCGAACTCCCGGGCACGGCGGGCGCTCTGGAGCGCCTGCCGTTCTCGCACCGCACCTCCCGGCCACGAGGAAGGGGGATCCCGGTCTCATATGAGGCCAGACGCGGGGCCGGGGTCAAGACTCCGGAGTGGCCGGAACCTCTCCCACGGGTGCCGTCTGTGACGTCTGGCGCGCACTGAGGGCGGAATTGAAGCGTGTGAGGAGCGCACAGAAGCTCTCGCGCTCCGCCGGGTCCCAGTCCTGCGTCAGCTCGGCCATCAGCTCGCGCCGCGAGGAGCGCACCTCGTCGAGTCTGGCCTGGCCGCGCGGCGACAGCTGGAGCACCACGGCGCGGCCGTCCTCGGGGTGCGAGGTCCGCTTGACGAGGCCCGTGTCGACGAGCGGGGCGACCTGCCTGGTGACGGTCGAGGAGTCGATGCCCATGCTCGCCGCGAGCGCCTTGACGCCCATCGGCCCCTCCTTGTCGAGGCGGTTGAGCAGCAGATAGGCGGCGCGGTCCATGGAGTTGCGGACCTGGCCGACGCCGCCGAGGCGAGTCTGCTCCGCGCGGCGGGCGAAGACCGCCACCTGGTGTTGCAGGCTGTCCAGGAGGGCGGGCTCGCTGGCGGTCGTCATGTCCGGAGTTGTGGGCATGGCCGGGGGCTCACTTCATGCGAGGGCGATGGGTTGGGGGACAGGGTACGCGGCCGCGGCGGGTACCGTACCTGCGCTGCGCAAACCCGGGGGAGAACGGTCTCGTTCCTTGGTCATCCCAGGAGGACCGGGGCGTCGGCTGCAAGACTTGCCGTCATGAGCTACCGCACGCCGCACTCCTTGCCGAAGTCCCTCCCGACGGTGACCCTCGACGATGTGCGCGGTGCGCAGAAGATGCTCTCCGGAGTGGCCCGGATGACGGCGATGGAGGGCAGCAGGTACCTGTCCGGGCTGGTCGGAGCCCCTGTGCACCTCAAGTGCGAGAACCTGCAGCGGACGGGTTCGTTCAAGCTGCGCGGCGCGTACGTACGGATCGCGGGCCTGCTCCCCGAGGAGCGCGCCGCCGGTGTGGTCGCCGCAAGCGCGGGCAATCACGCCCAGGGCGTGGCGCTGGCCTCCTCGCTCCTCGGCGTGCGCTCCACGGTGTTCATGCCGGCCGGAGCGCCGCTGCCCAAGGTCGCCGCGACGCGCGACTACGGCGCGGAGGTGCGGCTGCACGGCCAGGTGGTCGACGAGACGCTGGCCGCCGCGCAGGAGTACGCGGACCGGACGGGCGCGGTCTTCATCCACCCCTTCGACCACGCGGACATCATCGCGGGGCAGGGCACGGTCGGCCTGGAGATCCTGGAGCAGTGCCCCGAGGTGCGCAGCCTCCTCGTCGGCATCGGGGGCGGCGGGCTCGTGGCGGGCATCGCGGTCGCGGTCAAGGCGCTGCGCCCGGACGTGAAGGTGATCGGCGTGCAGGCGGCCGGGGCCGCGGCCTATCCGCCCTCGCTGGCCGCCGGGCACCCGGTGTCGGTCAAGAACCCCGCGACGATGGCCGACGGCATCAAGGTGGGACGCCCCGGAGACGTACCGTTTCGGCTGGTGGAGGACCTGGTCGACGACGTCGTCACGGTCTCCGAGGACGAGCTCTCCAGCGCCCTGCTGCTCTGTCTGGAGCGGGCGAAGCTGGTCGTCGAGCCGGCCGGTGCCAGCCCCGTCGCGGCCCTGATGAGCGACCCGAAGGCGTTCGAGGGCCCGGTGGTGGCGCTGCTTTCGGGCGGCAACGTGGACCCGCTCCTGATGCAGCGCATCCTGCGGCACGGCATGGCGGCGGCGGGCCGCTACCTCTCGCTGCGGCTGCGCCTCACCGACCGCCCCGGGGCGCTGGCGACGCTCCTCGGCGTGCTGTCGGAGGTGGACGCCAACGTCCTCGACGTGAGCCACGTGCGCACGGACCCCCGCCTCGGGCTCACGGAGGCCGAGGTGGAACTGCACCTGGAGACGAAGGGGCCCGAGCACTGCGTCGAGGTGGGCACGGCGCTGCGGGCGGCGGGCTACACGGTCATCGGCTGAACCCGCGCCACCTGGTCGTGTCCGGGACTTTGGAAAAACAGCTGAGCCAACGCGATGTATCGCGTTATGGTGTGCCTCTCGTCACCTGTCGCCGGGCGCACCAAGTCCGGCAAATCTAAGCTTTTCCGTAGGAACTTCACCCGAAGCAATCCACATCAGGGGAGAACCCACATGCCAGGCGCGATCTACGCCGAAGGTCTGGTGAAGACCTTCGGTGACGTACGGGCTCTGGACGGCGTCGATCTGGATGTCCCGGAAGGAACCGTGCTCGGCCTCCTCGGACCGAACGGCGCGGGGAAGACCACGGCGGTCCGCTGCCTCACGACGCTGCTCAGGCCCGACAGCGGCAGAGCGGTCGTCGCGGGCATCGACGTCCTCAAGCACCCCAACGAGGTGCGGCGCTCCATCGGTCTGTCCGGCCAGTTCGCGGCCGTGGACGAGTATCTGACCGGCCGCGAGAACCTCCAGATGGTCGGCCAGCTCTACCAGATGCGGGCCAAGCAGGCGAAGGCCAGGGCGGCCGAGCTGCTCGACCGGTTCAACCTCGCCGACGCCGCGGACCGCCCCTCCAAGACGTACTCCGGCGGCATGCGCCGCCGCCTCGACCTCGCCGCCGCGCTCGTCGTCTCGCCCCCCGTGATGTTCATGGACGAGCCGACCACCGGCCTGGACCCGCGCAACCGCCAGCAGCTGTGGGAGGTCATCCAGGAGCTCGTCCAGGGCGGCACGACCCTGCTCCTGACCACGCAGTACCTCGAAGAGGCCGACCACCTCGCGCACGACATCTGCGTCGTCGACCACGGCCGCGTCATCGCCCGCGGCACCTCCGACCAGCTCAAGGGCCAGACCGGCGGCGAGCGCGTCGAGGTCGTGGTGCACGAGCGCGAGCACATCGCGACCGCGTCCGAGATCCTGCGCGGCTTCGGCAAGGGCGAGGTCGCCGTCGCCCAGCACACCCGCAAGCTGACCGTCCCCGTCACCGGCGGCGCCAAGCTGCTCGCCGAGGTCATCCGCGAGCTGGACGCCCGCGGTGTGGAGATCGACGACATCGGCCTGCGCCGCCCGACCCTCGACGACGTCTTCATCTCCCTCACCGGACACGTCGCCGAAGTGGCGGACGAGACCAAGGGAGAGGGCGCCGACGCCGACGCCGAGAGCCAGAAGGAGACCGCCAAGTGAGCACCGTCACCGACGCCGTGCCCACCGCCGGGCCCAGGCCCGCCGGCGGCATCGGCCAGTCCGTCAGGGACTCCCTGGTCGTCGCCAAGCGCAACCTGATCCGCATGACCAGGATTCCCGAGATGATCCTCTTCGGGATCATCCAGCCGGTCATGTTCGTGGTCCTGTTCACGTATGTCTTCGGCGGCTCGATCGCCATTCCGGGCGCGGGCGTCAGCGCCGGGGCGTACAAGGAATTCCTGATGGCGGGCATCTTCGCGCAGACCGTCACCTTCGCCACCGCGGGCGCGGGGGCGGGCATCGCCGACGACATGCACAAGGGCCTCATCGACCGCTTCCGTTCGCTGCCCATGGCGCGCGGCGCGGTCCTCACCGGCCGCACCCTCGCCGACCTCGTGCAGACGGCCATCACGCTCGCGGTGCTCGCGGTGGTTGCCCTGCTCGTCGGCTGGCGCACCCACGAGAACATCGGCAAGGTGCTCCTGGGCTTCGCCCTGCTCCTGCTGCTCGGCTATGCATTCACCTGGATCGGCGCACTGATCGGCCTGTCCGTGCGGACACCGGAGGCGGCGACATCGGGTGGCCTGATCTGGCTGTTCCCGTTGACGTTCATCTCGAACGCGTTCGTGCCGGTCAACGGCATGCCACGGTTCCTGCAGTACGTCGCCGAGTGGAACCCCTTCAGTGCCACGGTGGCCGCGGCCCGTGAACTGTTCGGCAACACGATCGACGGCGTTCCGAAGTCCGTGACCGGGGCGTGGCCGATGGAGCACCCCGTGTGGGCCTCGCTGATCTGGTCGGTGCTGATCATCCTGCTCTTCCGCACGCTGGCTGTGCGCAAGTACCGCTCGGCGACGGCCTGAGACACGGACCGGGACACGACAGGGCCCCGGCGCGTGCTGCGCCGGGGCCCTGTCGTGTCCGCGATACGGGTGTCAGGCCGAGTACGGCTTGGCCGCGAGGATCTTCACGGAGGCGAACTTGCCGTTCGGCAGTTCGTACTCCGCGTCCTCGCCCACCCGCTTGCCGTTCACGCCGGTGCCCAGCGGGGACTGCGGCGAGTACGTCTCGATGTCGGCGCTCGCGTACTCACGAGAGGCGAGCAGGAACGTCAAGGTGTCGTCCTCGTCGCCGTCGAAGGCGATGGTGACGACCATGCCGGGCTCCACGACGCCGTCGTCGGCCGGGGCCTCGCCCACGCGCGCATACTCAAGGAGCTGAGTCAGCTGGCGGACGCGGAGCTCCTGCTTGCCCTGCTCCTCCTTGGCCGCGTGGTACCCGCCGTTCTCACGCAGGTCGCCCTCCTCGCGCGCCGCCGCGATCTTCGTCGCGATCTCGGTGCGCGCAGGACCAGACAGATACTCCAGCTCGGCCTTGAGCTGGTTGTACGCCTCCTGGGTCAGCCAGGTGACGTTGTCGCTGGTCTGGGTCACAGGTGCTCCTCGTAGGTACTGGGAATACAAAGCATCGCCCTACCCAGAAGGATGTTCCTTCTCGGGTGGGCGAAACCACGAGCCTAACAATTCGGGAGGCCGAGGGGGAGGACATAAGCCATCAGATTTGCGTCAACGCAGGTGGGCGCGGTAAAGCCGTCCGACCTCAGTCCGAGTGGCAGCCCAGCAGCTCGACGCTGGTGGCCTTCTTCGTCGTACGCAGCGTGACGACCTTGTCGATGCGGTCCGTGCGCTGGTCGAAGCGGAAGTCCGCGCGGCCGACCTCGGCGCCGGACTCGGCCTGCGAGCGCAGGGTGCAGTAGCCCTTGGCCCCGGTGTCCTTGCGGACCTCCAGATGGGCCTCGACGGCGTGGTCGGAGACGACGTCGAACTTGATGATCTCGCCGCTGACCTTCGCGCCGTTGACGTAGTCGTAGCCGAACCAGCCGATGACGCCGAGCAGGAGCACGCCGAGCACCGAGCCGATGATCTTCAGCTTGCGGTCGGCGGCTTCGTCGGCCGTGCGCGCGCGGCCGTACCGCCCTTCGGGAAGCCCGCCGGGAGTTCCCGCCGGGAGCTCCTCCGAGTGCCCCTCGGGGAGCTTCGAGCCCGCCGCCGCCATGATCGTCCTCCAGGAACAGGGGATGCCGGAATTTTCCGCCCCCCGGTTCCGTCACTATAGAAGCCGCCTGATGCGCCGGAATCACGAGGGCGCCCAATACCTTGAGGATCGAGTCTTGACTCAGCAGCTGCGACTGATGGCCGTTCACGCCCACCCCGACGACGAATCGAGCAAGGGCGCGGCCACCATGGCCAAGTACGTGTCCGAGGGGGTGGACGTGCACGTGGTGACCTGCACGGGCGGGGAGCGTGGCGACATCCTCAACCCCAAGCTCCAGGGCGACAAGTACATCCAGGAGCACATCCACGAGGTGCGCAGGAAGGAGATGGACGAGGCGCGCGAGATCCTCGGCGTCAAGCAGGACTGGCTCGGCTTCGTCGACTCCGGCCTGCCCGAGGGCGACCCGCTGCCGCCGCTGCCCGAGGGCTGCTTCGCCCTGGAGGACGTCGACAAGGCGGCCGGTGAGCTGGTCCGGCAGATCCGCTCGTTCCGTCCGCAGGTCATCACGACGTACGACGAGAACGGCGGGTACCCGCACCCCGACCACATCATGACCCACAAGATCTCGATGGTGGCCTTCGACGGTGCGGCCGACGCCGAGAAGTACCCCGAGAGCGAGTTCGGCCCGGTCTTCCAGCCGCAGAAGCTCTACTACAACCAGGGCTTCAACCGGCCGCGCACCGAGGCGCTGCACCACGCGATGATCGACCGTGGCCTGGAGTCGCCGTACGGGGACTGGCTCAAGCGGTGGGACGAGTTCGAGCGGGTCGAGCGCACGCTGACCACGCACGTTCCGTGTGCCGACTTCTACGAGACCCGTGACAAGGCCCTGATCGCACACGCCACGCAGATCGACCCCGACGGCGGCTGGTTCCGGGTGCCGATGGAGATCCAGAAGGAGGTCTGGCCCACGGAGGAGTACGAGCTCGCGAAGTCGCTCGTCGATACTTCCCTCCCCGAGGACGACCTCTTTGCGGGCATCCGCGACAATGCCTAGCGTGAACGCACATCTGGCAATGACGCATCTCGTCCCTCTTGCCAAGGAGGTCGACGACGACAAGGTGACGCCCGGCGTCCTCGGCTTCATCGTCTTCGCGGTGATGGCACTGGCCGTCTGGGGCCTCATGAAGTCGATGAACCGGCACATGCGCAAGGTGGACTTCAAGGACCCCGAGGAGAGGTCGGAGAAGGAGCCCGTCGGCGCGTCGGCGGGCGAGGCCGCCGGTTCCGCGCCGGAGAAGAAGCCGGGCGCCGGGAAGTAGCGCCCGAAAAGACCGGACCCCTCCCGCCCGAAGGCGAGAGGGGGCTGAGCTGTCTGCTGGTGGTGCCGGTCAGTCCAGGACCATGTCGCCGAAGGCCGCGACGTTGACCTCGTGGTGCTCGACGTTGACGGCGTCGTTGTCGACTCCGTAGGGGCCGTCGTTGGCGGAGGCGATGCCCGCCCCGCCGAGGACGGTGATGGCGGCCAGGACAGTGGTGGCTACAGCAGTACGCAAACGCATGAAGCAGTCCTTTCTTGTGGGTGTGAAGATCGCAAGAAGGCTTTTCCGGTCCGTTCGAGCCGTACACGGCCTTCGGGCGAAGCCCACCCGTCCGCATGGTTCATGCGGCCGATGCGCGGAGCGCGTCCGGGGGGCGCACGCGGGGCGTCAGGCCGTTGCGGCCGTCAGTCGTTCCTGCACTGATTGCCGAGGGCCGGGTTGAGCAGGCCGATGACGTCGACGCTGTTGCCGCACAGGTTGAGGCCGAGGTCGACGGGGACCTGCAGCGAGTTGCCGCTGAGGACGCCGGGGGAGTTGCTGACCGTGGCTTCGGCGTTGGCGTCGGGACCGGGGTCGGCGACCGCGGCGCCGGCGCCACCGAGGACGGTGACGAGGGTGAGGGCGGCTGCGGTGACGATGCTGCGCGTACGCATGGATACCTCTTCACAGAAGGAGAAGGCGGTCCATGCGAGCCTCACCCGGGGCGGCCGCGGGCGCTCACGTTCGTAGGCCGTCGGTGCAAGGGATGCCCCTATTGGGGGAGATCCGCTCACTCCCGGCCCGGTACGTCCACCCCCATGACCTCCCTCGCGTGCCGACTCGGCACCATGCCCAGGCGCCACGCCTGCCAGCCCGTCTCCAGGTCGGCGCCGCGCTCCAGGAGCAGGGCATAGGCCTGGACGCAGTCGGTGAGTTTCCCGTCGCGGGTCGGGTGGTCGGCGCGGGCGAGCTGGCTGAGCTCCTCCTGTGCGACCGCCGTGCCGATCTCCCAGCCGCCCGGCGAGGCGTACGGCAGCAGGGTGCAGCGCAGGAAGCGGGCCCAGTCGGCGCCGCGGCGGTCGCCGTACGAGGTGAAGAGCTCGATGGCCTCGTCGCACAGGGCGAGCGCCTGCTGGCTGCGGTTGTTGCCCGCGTCCACGACCACCAGCTCCAGACACGTCCAGGCCTCGCCGTGCGCGACGCCGATGCGCTGGAAGTCGGCGCGGGCGTCCACCAGGAGCTGGCGGGCGAAGCCGGAGTTGCGCAGCGAGCCCGTCTGCGCCGCGCGCTGGTCGCGGGTGACGCGCGCCGAGTGGTGCCGGGCGCAGGCCAGGCCGTACACGTCCCGCATCCGGGAGAACATCGTGCGGGCCCGCTCCAGGTCGCGCACCGCCTGGTCGAGGCTGCCCGCCTCCTCCAGTGCCTGCCCGAGGTAGTAGAGGGACCAGGCCTCGCCGCGCGCGTCGTCGTTGTCCCGGTGCCGGGAGACCGCCTGGCGCAGCCCGTCGACGGCCGGTGAGGGGTCGCCGTCGACCAGCCGGGCCCGCGCCAGCTGTGTGAGGGCCCAGGCCTCGCCGCGCGGGTCGCGGGTGCGGCCGTACAGGTCGAGGGCGCCCCGCAGCTCCTCCTCCGCGCGGGGTACGTCGCCCATGCGCAGGCAGAGCTGGCCGAGCTGGAAGTGCGTCCAGGCCTCGCCGTGCACCGAGCCGCTCTGGTGATGCAGGGCGAGCGCCGTCTCCAGCATGCCGAGGGCGTGCGCGAGGTGGGCGCGGTCCCGCTCGACCGCCGCGAGCGCGTGCAGCGTCCAGGCGCGGTCGCCCGCCAGCTCGTCGGTGTCCTGCAGATCGAGGGCCTCCGTCAGGCGTGCCGCGGCCTCGGTGAGATTGCCCTGGTGGTGCAGCGTGATGCCGAGGGAGCCGAGCGCGCGGGCGGCCGCCGCGTCCTGGTGGGCCTCGAAGTACAGGTCGACGACGGAGTTCAGCGTCGTACGCGACTGGTCGAGCTCGCCGAGCTGGCGGGCGGCGATGCCGGTGCGCCACTGCACGCTGCGGCCGAGGAGGCCCTGGTCGATGGCCTGGGTGAGTTCGTTGATCTCACCGAGCCGGTAGAGGTCGCCGCGCAGCAGGCAGTAGTCGCACAGGGCGCCGAGGAGGTTGAGCACGGCCGTCTGGTCGACGCCCTCCGCGTGCCGCAGCGCCGCCGTGATGAACGTCGACTCGTCGTCCAGCCAGCGCAGCGCCGCGTCGAGCGAGGTGAAGCCATGCTGCCCGAACTGATCGGCGCGCGTGGACGTCTTGCCGTCGACCAGGCGGATCACCGTGTCGGCCAGCTCGCCGTAGCTGGCGATGAGTCGTTCCTGCGCGGCCGTGCGCTCGGCGGGCTCCTCCTCGTCGAGGAGGCGGGTGCGGGCGAAGGAACGTACGACGTCGTGCAGGCGGTAGCGGCTGCCGGGCGGGGCGCCTTCGCCCTCGTGGTCCCGGGGGCGGGGCACTTCGACGAGGCCCGCGCGGGAGAGCGCCGTCAGCTGCCGGTCCGCCTCCTGCTCGTCCGCGCCGAGCAGTGCCGCCGCGGCGGCCGCGCCCAGCGAGGCGCGCCCGGCCAGTGCCAGGCGGCGCAGCAGCCGCCTGGCCTGCTCGGACTGGTCGGCGTAGCGCAGCCACAGGACGCGCTCGACCGGGCCGACCTTCTCGGCGGGCCCGTACGCCGACAGGTCCGAGGCCAGCTGACGCGGCGTACGCGGACCGAGCGAGGAGCCCGCGGCGCGCAGCGCCAGCGGCAGCCCGCCGCACAACTCCCGCACCGAGTCGCCCGATTCGGCGTCGTAGGGCCCGGAGAGGTCCTCGGCGGACTCGCGGAGCAGCTCCTCGGCGGCCGCCTCGTCCAGCGCCTCGACCGGCAGCACGTGCACCCACGCGGGCAGGTCGCCGGGCAGTTCGAGCGGCTCCCTGGAGGTGACGAGGACGAGGCTGTCCGAGCGCTCCGGGACCAGCGTGCGGACCTGCTCGGCATCGCTTGCGTCGTCGAGCACGATCGTCACCGCGAGGCCGGTCAGATACTGGTGATAGAGCTCGCTGAGCCGCTTGACCTGCTGTTCCTGCGAGGACCGCTCGCGGAAGAGCAACTGCTCGCGCGGCGCGCCCAATCGGTTCAGCAGATGCAGCAGGGCGTCGCGCGTGGACATCGGCGACTCCTGCGTGGCGCCGCCGCGCAGGTCCACCACGCACGCGCCGCGGAACTGGTCCCGCAGGTCGTGCGCCGCCCGCACCGCAAGCGAGGTCCGCCCCGAGCCCGGCACGCCGTGCAGCATGACCACCGTGGGCCGGGTGTCGGTGCTGGCGCGCGCCGCGTGCACCCACTGCGCGATCCGGCCCAGTTCGGTCCTGCGCCCCACGAAGGGGGCCGCCGTCTCGGTGAGTTGGGCGAAGGACTGCTGCAGCACGCTGCGCCTGCGCGCCGCCGCGCTCTTGTCCGTGCCGCGCAGCTGGGGCGCGGGCTTCTTCGCGGCGTGCGCGCCGGTCGACGCGGCGAGGACGCGCTGCTGGTCGAGGAAGGGCCGGATGCCGCGCACCTCAAGTGCCGTCAGCCACTGCAGTCGCAGCTGCTCGGGGCCGCCGGGCCTGCTGAGCTCCCCGGCGCGGCGACTGGCCGCGGGGACGTGGGCGGCCGTCACCTTCACGACGGTGGCCGCCGCGCCCGCCACGGCGACGACCGCGCCGGTGCCCAGGGCGGTGCCGACGCTGGTGCCGAACGACAGGTCGGACACCCCGGCCGCGACCGCCGCAACGACCGCCACCAGCAACGGAGTTCCGGCGCCCTCCCTCGCGTACCGCTGCCCGAAGGTGAGCAGGCCCGCCTCCGACTCGTCGAGCGCCCCGGTGTACGCGGCGTACTCCTCGTCCGCTGTCTGCGCCATGGCGTCCAGTGCGCCGCGCGCCCGCGAGAGCAGCACGCCCCCGTCGACGCGCCCGCCCGAACGACGGACCTCCTCCTCCACGGCCCGTCCCAACAGCCGCTCGGCCTCGGCCCGATGGCTGTCCCGCATATGGGTTCCCCCTCCGAGATCAACAGTTGCCTGCGGTCACAAGTGTCCTGCGTACGGGGCCCGGGCGCGAGGGCGTCCCCGGATCAGACGAATACGTCGGCGAGCATGAGGGCCGCGACCGCGAGGAGCGCGTAGGCGAAGAGGCGCTGCAGCGTGTTGCCGCTGAGCCGTTGCGCGTACCGTTTGCCGTCGCGGGCGCCGAGGATCGCGGCGGCGGTGAAGGGCGCTATGACGGCCCAGTCCAGATGCACGCCGGTGCCCGCCCGGGCGCCGAGCGCGGCGATCGAGTTGATGGTGATGACCAGCAGGCTGGTGCCGATGGCCCGGCGCATCGGGAGGTTCAGTATCCGCGCCAGAGCCGGTACGGCGAGGAAGCCGCCGCCCACACCCAACAGCCCGGTCACGGCGCCGAGTCCGGCGCCTGCGGCGCCCGCTCTTGCGGGACGGGCCTCGCCCGCGGCCGTGGCGGGTGCGGGCCGCAGCATGCGCAGGGCGGCGAGCCCCGCGACGGCCGCGAAGGCGACGGTCAGGCCGAGCCGGGGCAGGTGACCGGCGACCGCCCCGGCGAGCAGGGCGGGGACGACACCGGCCGCCGCGAACAGCAGCCCGGTCCGCCAGACCACGTTGCCGTCCCGGGCATGCCCGGTGAGCGCGGTGACGGACGTCAGGGTGACGATGATCAGGCTGGCGGTGATCGCGTCCGCAGGGGGCAGGCCGATCAGGTAGGTCAGGGCGGGGACCGCGAGGACGCCACCGCCACCGCCGAGTCCGCCGAGCGCCAGGCCGACGACGGCTCCGGCCACGAGCGCGAGGATCAGGGCGGTCATGCCGCCGGGCCGTCGTTGCCGTGTCCGCCGGCGACCGGGTGCCCGGCGGCGTTTCGTGAGCGGTTCCCGCCGGCGCGGGGGAACAGGGGCATCACAGGACCGGCCGGTCGCGCAGGGCGGCGGTGACGGTGTGGATGTCGGTGCGCGGGCCGCGGTTGTAGGGCAGCTTGGAGAGCGCCATGCCCAGCGCGCAGGTGTTGCTGAGGGCCGCGAAGGTCAGTCCGGCGCCGATCGCGGTGCCGATCAGGTGCACACCGGGGACGAAGAAGCCCACGACGCCGGTGACCAGCACGATCGAACCGGCGACGAGACGGACCTGACGCTCGAGCTCCCAGCGCGCCGGGCCGCGGTCGACCGGGGCACCGGAAGCCTCCCAGGCCAGCATGCCGCCGTCGAGGACCCGCAGGCCGGGCAGGCCCGCCTCGGCGAGAGCCGCCGCCGCCTGCGCGGCGCGGGCACCGGAGCGGCAGACCAGCACCACGTCCTCGTCGAGGTGCTGCCGCAGCTCCATGCGGTGCTTGCGCAGGGTGTCCAGGGGCACGTTGTGGGCGCCGGGTATGTGACTGGTCCGGAACTCGCCGGACGTACGCACGTCCAGCAGCCGGGGGCCTTCGCCGGTCTTGGTCAGGTGCTGGAGGGCGGCGGGCGTGCAGGCGGCGGCGCGCGGGGCGTCGGTCGTCATGGGGAACTACTCCGTGAAGAGGAAACGGGAACGGGGGACGGGCGGAACAGGGAACGGGTGCCGGAGTCAGGCGGCGGTGGGCGTGTTCAGCAGGGACCAGGCGGCCCAGCCGCCGAGTACGTCGGAGACGTCCTGGAACCCTTCGTGGCGCAGCAGGCTGGCGGCAATGGAGGAGCGGTGGCCGCCCGCGCAGTGCAGGACCAGCGGCCTGTCGCGCGGGATCTCGTCGAGACGGCGGGGGAGTTCTCCCAGGGCGATGTGCAGAGCGCCCTCGACGGACCCGTTCTCGGCGCGCTCGCCGCAGTTGCGGACATCGAGGACGACCGGCGGGTTCTCGCCGTCCAGCTCGGCGCGCAGCCGGGCCGCGGTCAGGCGGCTGGCCGGGGCGACCTCTTCGGCCATCGTCTCCAGGGCCTCGTCGGGCGCGGCCAGGTACCCGGCCACCCGGTCGAAGCCGACCCGGGCGAGCCGGGTGACGATCTCCTCCGCACGGTCCTCCGGCGCCACTACCAGCAGCTCCGCGCCGAGCGGCAGCACGGTGCCTGCCTGCTCGGCGAACCGGCCGTCGGCCGGGACGTTGACCGCCCCGCGCACGTGCCCGACGGCGAACTCCTGCGGATCGCGCGCGTCGACCACCACCGCGCCCGCCGCACGCCCGGCCAGGAAGTCCGCCGTGCCCAGCGCCCGCGACGCGCTCGCCGGGTCGAACAGCTCCCGCTCCCGGCGGTTGAGGTCCGCGTCGTAGGCGAAGTACCCCGGCGCCGCCGACTGACCGGCGGTCACGATCGCGACGAAGTCCTGCTCGCTCATCGGCGCGCACGCGTAGTTGGTGGCGCGCTGCTCGCCGATCGTCGACTGCCGTTCGGTGGACAGGTTCTTGCCGCAGGAGGACCCGGCACCATGGGCGGGGAAGACCCGCACCGCGTCGGGCAGGCCCATCAGCTTGTGCTGCACGCTGTCGTGCAGCATCGCGCCCAGTTCGTCGGCGGTCACCCCGACCGAGGCGAGGAGGTCCGGGCGGCCGACGTCGCCGATGAACAGCGCGTCACCGGTCAGCACGCCGTACGGGACGGTGTCCTCGGCGCGCTCGTACACCAGCACGCTGATCGACTCCGGCGTGTGGCCCGGGGTCTCCATGATCTTCAGCGTCACGTCGCCGAGGCCGATGGTGTCGCCCTCGGCCAGCTCGCGGATCGCGTACTCGGTCTCGGCCCGGCGCCCGTAGCCGATCCACGCGCCGGTGCGGGCGGCCACCTCCAGGTGACCGGCGACGAAGTCCGCGTGGAAGTGCGTGTTGATGACGCCCACCACGGTGAAGCCACGGGCCTCGGCGTCGTTCAGGTACTCCGTCACGTCCCGGCGCGGGTCCACGACCACCGCCTGTCCTGTGGTCTCGTCGGCGATCATGTACGACGCCTGGGACAGGCACTCGAGGTAGTACTGCGAGAAGAACACGGAAACCTCCGAAACAAGGTGGGTGGATACCCCGGGGGGTATTACGTTTTCGACGGTAAGCGTCGGCATTCGCCTTGTCAAATACCCTGGGGGGTATCGAATCGACACCCGGGATTAATACCCCTCCGGGTATCGTTGCCAGGGAATGGGAGCGAAGGAGGATCGCATGCAGGTGGACGAAGAGTCGATGCAGCCCGTCCTGAACCGGCTGCGGCGGGCTCAGGGACAACTGACCGCCGTGATCACGATGATCGAGGCGGGCCGGGACTGCAAGGACGTGGTGACGCAGCTCGCCGCGGTGTCCCGCGCCCTGGACCGGGCCGGGTTCAAGATCGTCGCAAGCGGAATGCGGCAGTGCCTCGCGGGAGACTCCGACACCCCGCCGATGTCGGAGGAGGAACTGGAGAAGCTCTTCCTCGCCCTCGCGTAACGGGGCCCGGCGCGGCGGCCCGCGCCATGGGCGCGTAAGACCTTCGCCTCGACGCGCGGGCACAGCCGGTGATGGAGGATGGCCCCATGCCCAATCGCCTTGCGCAAGAGACCTCCCCCTACCTCCTTCAGCACGCCGACAACCCGGTCGACTGGTGGCCGTGGGCGCCCGCCGCCTTCGAGGAGGCCAGACGGCGCGGCGTGCCGGTGCTGCTGAGCGTCGGCTACAGCTCCTGTCACTGGTGCCACGTCATGGCGCACGAGTCCTTCGAGGACGAGGCGACGGCCGCGCTCATGAACCGGAACTTCGTGAACATCAAGGTCGACCGCGAGGAGCGGCCCGACGTCGACGCCGTCTACATGGAGGCCGTGCAGGCCGCGACGGGTCAGGGCGGCTGGCCCATGACCGTCTTCCTCACCCCCGACGCCGAGCCGTTCTACTTCGGCACGTACTTCCCGCCGGAGCCGCGGCACGGCATGCCGTCCTTCCCGCAGGTCCTCGACGGCGTCCAGCGGGCGTGGACGGACCGGCGCGGCGAGGTCGACGAGGTGGCGGGCAAGATCGTGCGCGATCTCGGCGAGCGCCAGCTCACCCACAACGCCGACGAGAAGCCCGGCGAGGACGAGCTCGCCCAGGCGCTGCTCGGCCTGACCCGTGACTACGACGCGGCGCACGGCGGCTTCGGCGGCGCGCCGAAGTTCCCGCCGTCCATGGCGGTCGAGTTCCTGCTGCGGCACTACGCCCGCGTGGGCGCCGAGGGCGCGCTGCAGATGGCCGCCGACACATGTGAGCGGATGGCGCGCGGCGGCATCTACGACCAGCTCGGCGGCGGCTTCGCGCGGTACTCCGTCGACCGCGAGTGGGTGGTGCCGCACTTCGAGAAGATGCTGTACGACAACGCGCTGCTGTGCCGTACGTACGCCCACCTGTGGCGGGCCACCGGCTCGGAGCTCGCCCGCCGCGTCGCCCTGGAGACGGCGGACTTCATGGTCCGCGAACTCCGCACGAACGAAGGCGGGTTCGCCTCCGCGCTCGACGCGGACAGCGAGGACCCGGCGACGGGCGAGCACGTCGAGGGCGCGTACTACGTGTGGACGCCGGAGCAGCTGCGTGAGGTGCTCGGGGAGGCCGACGCGGAGCTGGCGATGTCCTGCTTCGGCGTGACGGCGGAGGGCACCTTCGAGAAGGGCGCCTCCGTCCTGCAACTCCCGAGGACCGAGGGCCCGCTGGCGGACGCCTCGCGGCTTGCCGCCATCCGGGAGCGGCTCCTCGCGGCGCGCGCGGGGCGTCCCGCGCCGGGCCGCGACGACAAGGTGGTCGCCGCGTGGAACGGTCTGGCGATCGCCGCGCTCGCCGAGGTCGGCGCGTACTTCGACCGGCCGGACCTGATCGCGGCCGCGGTGGGCGCGGGCGATCTCCTCGTACGTCTCCACATGGACCCGCGCGCCCGGCTCGCCCGCACCTCCAAGGACGGCAGGGCGGGCGCCAACACGGGTGTCCTGGAGGACTACGCCGATGTGGCCGAGGGCTTCCTCGCGCTGGCCGGGGTCACCGGGGAGGGGGTGTGGCTGGAGTTCGCGGGCTTCCTCCTCGACCACGTCCTCGCGCAGTTCGTGGACGCGGAGAGCGGCGCGCTGTACGACACGGCGGCCGACGCGGAGCAGCTCATCCGCCGCCCGCAGGACCCGACCGACAACGCGGCGCCCTCCGGATGGACGGCGGCCGCGGGCGCGCTCCTCTCCTACGCGGCGCACACGGGCGCCGAGCCGCACCGCACCGCGGCGGAGCGGGCGCTGGGCATCGTCAAGGCGCTCGGCCCGCGCGTGCCGCGGTTCATCGGCAACGGCCTCGCGGTCGCGGAGGCGGCGCTCGACGGGCCGCGCGAGGTGGCCGTGGTGGGCGACGTCCTGGGCGACCTGCACCGCACGGCGCTGCTCGGCACGGCACCGGGAGCGGTCGTGGCGGCGGGCCCGGCGGGCAGCACCGAACTCCCGCTCCTCGCCGACCGCCCCCTGGTCGAAGGCCGCCCCGCGGCGTACGTCTGCCGGGGCTTCGTCTGCAGCGCTCCGACGACGGACCCGGCGGAGCTCGCGGAGCAGCTCTCCTAGGGCCAATGCCGTTGCGTTTGCCGTGGGCGTAGGCCGCCATTACCCGCGAGGTAATCGCCCCGTCCCGGCCGCGCCGGAAAGGATGGTGATCTTCCCGCGCCGACCTTGGCGCGGCCGGGACGGAAGGGCCGACCATGCCGACCATGTCCACCAGCACCGCACCTCACCGCACCCGCGCCGTCATCGAGGAGCTGCTGCGCCGGATCGGCGAGGGCGACCCGGAACGGATCGCCGAGCTGTACGCGGAGCGGGGCGACTGGAAGCTGGACTGGCCGGAGTCCGAGCACGGCCGGGCGGCCACGCCGTGGATCCGGCACCGGTCCACCCGGGCCGACGCGGCCGCGCACTACCGCGAGCTCGCCGAGCACCACGTGCCCGAGCAGGTGGCGACCGAGGTCGAGCGCATCCTCGTCGACGGCGACGACGCGGTGGTGCTCGGCGAGATCCGCCAGACCGCCCGTCCCACGGGGCGCGCCTACCGTGCGCGGTTCGCCCTGCACCTGACGGTCGAGGACGGCCTCGTCACCCGGCACCACGTCTACGAGGACAGCCTGGCGGTGGCCCGGGCCTTCGAGCCGGGGAGCGCTGCCCAGGGGCGCTGACGGCGGCGCGGGGCCCGGTGGTTAGGGTCCCGGGATGGTGCGTCTGAAGATAGAGATAGCCGTCCCGGAGAGCCATGTGGAGCAGGTGATCGACGCCCTGCACGCGGCCGGTGCGGGCCGGATCGGGGAGTACGCGCGGTGCGCGAGCTGGTGGCCCGTCAGCGGGACCTGGCTGCCCCTGCCCGGCGCACAGCCCTACGACGGGGAGGTCGGCGTCGTGCAGCGGGGAGCGGAGTGCCGGGTCGAGTCCGTCTGCGGGCAGGAGCAGGCCCGCGCCGTCCTGGAGGCGGTGCGGGCGGCTCATCCGTACGAAGAAGCGGCCATCAACTTCCTGCCGCTGTACGAGCCGTGACCCCGGCCCCCGCGGCACCGAATTCCTCCAGCGCCCGCTCCACGATGGCTTCGAGGCGGTCGTGGTGGGCGCCCCGCCAGAACACGCGCTCGCAGGTCCCGCACTGGGCGAACACGTCGTACGTGCCGCGGGTGCCGCCCTCCAGGCGGTCCGCCACCTCGTCCTTCGTGGCCGGGCGCAGCGTGCCGTTGCAGGCGCTGCAGCGGGTCCAGGGGCGCAGTTCGGGGGCGAAGCGGCCGAGGACGTCGCGGAGTTGGTCGTCGGGGCGGTCGCTGTAGACGTAGGCACCCGCCCACAGCTCGCGGCGGCGGAGCAGGCCACGGTCGCGGCTGAGCAGGACGCGGCGTTCGGCGGCCGAGCGCGCCGCCAGGGCCGGGTCGCCGATGTCCGTGCTCTCGTACGCCGTGTCGACGCCCAGCAGCCGCAGGCGCCGCGCCAGCGTGCCGAGATGGACGTCGAGGAGGAAGCGCAGCGGGGCGCCGGGCACTTCCTGGGGGCGGGCGACCGCGCGGACGATGACGGTCTCGCCCGCCGCGGGGACGTGCCCGACGGCGACCTCGCGGCCGTCGACGACGAGCGCGCCTGCCTCCGTGAGCGGGACGCCGAGCGACTCCACGACGTGCCCGAGCGTGGACACGCCGTCCGTAACGGCCCCCGTGGGGCCGCCCCTTCGCTCGTGCGGGACGAAAATCCCCAGCTCGGGGGCGAAGTCGATGAGGATCTCCGGACCGTTCATGCGGTCAGGATGGCATGCCGGGGGCGGTGACCACCCGGGGTTTTTCCGCCTGCCCCTACGCCTCGGACTACGCCTCGGACGGCCCCGCGAACCCGCTCGTCAGCATGTCCAGCGTCCGGTCGACCAGCGTGGGCAGGTCGTCCTTGTGGCCGCGCTCCGCCCAGTACGCCGTCGTCTCGGTGAGCGCGCCGATCAGGCCCATGGAGAAGGCCCGCACCTCAAGGTCGCCGGGGTCGCGGCCGGTGCGCTCCGCGATGCTCCGGCACAGGATGCCGCCGGTGACCGACATGCTCTCCAGCATCCGGGAGCGCACGGCGGGCACCTCGATCATCAGCTGCGTCCGCAACCTGGTGACCTCGGGCTCCTCCGCGAAGTCGAAGGAGAGGGCCCGGCGCAGCACGACCCGCAGCGACTCCACGACCGGCTCGTCGGCGGGCCGCTCCCGCAACTGCCGCTCCAGGAACGGGTCGAACTCATCCGTGAGGACGATGTCCTCCTTGGTCGGGAAGTAGCGGAAGACGGTGGACGGGGAGACCTCCGCCGCCTCCGCGATCTGCTCGACGGTCGTCGCCTCGTACCCCTGCTCCCGGATCAGCCGGTACGTCGCGTCCCGGATCGCGATGCGGGTCTTGAGCTTCTTGCGCTCGCGAAGGCCCGGCTGGGGGGCGCTCGCGGGGGCGGAGATACGTGCGGCCGTCATGACGTCATTGTCGGCCATCGTCCCGCCCCGGCAGGAGCGCCGCGACGCACAGCGCGGTCACCAGCGCGGCGACACCGCTGACCAGCAGGACCAGGCCCATGCCGTCGACGTACGCGGAGTTCGCGGACGCCGCGAGCTGCGGCGCGCCGAGCCGTTCGGCGACCCCGTGCGCGGCGACCACCGAGTCGCCCGCCGCGTCGGCCGCGGGGCCCGGCAGGCCCCCGGTGTCGAGGCGGTCGGTGTACACCCCGGCGAGGAGCGAGCCGAGGAGCGCGATCCCGATGGCGCTGCCCACCTGTCGTACCGTCATGAGCAGTCCCGAGCCGGAGCCCGCGCGGTCCACGGGCAGTGCGCCGAGCGCCGAGTCCATGGACGGCACGACCGCGAAGCCGAAGCCGAGACCGGCCACCGAGAGCCACAGCGCGGTGAAGCCGTAGCCGCTGTCGACGTCCGTGCGGCTGCCGAGGATCGCGGCGAAGGCGAGGACCACGAGCCCGCCGCTGATCACCGCTCGCGCCCCGAACCGGCGCACGACGGGTTCCGCCCCCTTCGCGGCGACCAGGAGACCGCCCATCATCGGGAGCATCCGCACGCCGGTGCCGAACGCGTCGTTGCCGAGGACCGCCTGGAGGTACTGCGGCAGCACGAACATCAGGCCCGAGAGCACGAACATCACCAGCGTCGCCGCCAGCGTGTTCAGGAAGAAGGCGCGGTTGCGCAGCAGCGACATGTCGAGCATCGGGCGCGTCATCCGGCGCTCGCGCAGGACGAGTGCGGTGAGCAGCAGGGCGGCGCCGGTGAACATGGAGAGGACCAGGGGGTCGCTCCAGCCGCGTCCGGGCGCCTCGATGATGCCGTAGATGAGCGCGCCGAGCCCGGCGGCGGTCAGGGCGGTGGAGACGGTGTCGACCTTGGGAGACGCGGGGTCGCGGGTCTCCGGCAGCAGGAGCAGGCAGGCGGTGAGGCCGATCGCGACCATCGGGATGTTGATCAGGAAGATCGAGCCCCACCAGAAGTGGTCGAGCAGCCAGCCGCCGATGATCGGTCCGAGCGGCATGCCGAGCGCGGAGGCGGCGGAGACGACACCGACGGCCTTGGTCCGCTCGCCGGGTCCGAACAGCGCGGGCAGCACGGCCATCGCGAGCGGCATCACGAGGGCGCCGCCGATGCCCATGACGGCGCGTGCCACGACGACGAGGGAGACGTCGTCGGCGAGCGTGCCGATGAGGGATCCCGCGAGGAAGATCCCCAGGCCGGTCATCAGCATCCGGCGCCGCCCGAACCGGTCGCCGAGCAGCCCGGCAGGGAGCATCAGCGCGGCGAAGACGACGACGTACGCGTCGGCCATCCACTGCTGCTCGCCCGTGCTCGCGCCGAGCTGCGCGGCCATCGTCGGCAGCGCGACATTGAGGATCGTCATGTCGAAACCGAGCACGAGCATGCTCGCGACCAGGGCGCCGAGCGCCCACCAGCGGCGGGGGTCCTGCCGCACAACAGTCGGGATAGTGACAGTGGCCATGAAATGAGAGTAGCTCTCAAAAGAAGGTTACTGTCAATACTGGGCGGGTGCGGGCATGAAAAAAGTGGCCACGGTCGGACCGCGGCCACTGGAGTGGAAAGGGGGGATCAGCCGTGCTGGTAGGCCACCAGGGAGATGCCGACGTAGTGGATGACGAAGGCGGCCAGCGTCAGCGAGTGGAAGACCTCGTGGAAGCCGAAGAACCGGGGGGAGGGGTTCGGGCGCTTGATTCCGTAGATCACGCCGCCCACGCTGTAGAGCACTCCGCCGACGATGACCAGGACGAGGACGGCGATGCCGCCCGTCCGCATGAAGTCCGGCAGGAAGAAGACGGCGGCCCAGCCCATCGCGATGTAGCACGGCGTGTAGAGCCAGCGCGGGGCGCCGACCCAGAAGACGCGGAAGGCGATCCCGGCCAGGGCCGCCCCCCAGATGCCCCACATCAGCCACTGCCCCTTGGCCTCGGGCAGGAGCAGCAGCGTCAGCGGGGTGTACGTGCCCGCGATGATCAGGAAGATGTTGGAGTGGTCGAGGCGGCGCAGGATGGCGTCGGCTCTGGGGCTCCAGTTGCCCCGGTGGTACAGCGCGCTGATGCCGAACAGCAGGCAGGCGCTCAGCGCGAAGATGCCGCAGGCCAGCCTGCCGCGGGGGGAGTCCGCGAGGGCGGTGAGCACCAGGCCCGCGACCACTACCGCGGGGAACATGCCCGCATGCAGCCAGCCGCGCATCTTCGGCTTCACGGGGAGCGGCACGGAGTCCGGAGAAGGGACGAGCGAGGGGGAGTCCGCGGAGTGCGGCATCGCTTCAGGGACATGGGCGGTCATGTCGGCATCGTACCTACGGCCCCGTAAGCCGAACGTCAAACGGACGGAACGTCGCCCAGGCACCCGTACCCGTACAAGTGGCGATGCTCACGCCGCTCAAGTGTGAGGCCCTCTGGACAGATGCGCGAACGCGTCGGATGATCAAATGAGTGCGGTCGGCACCGGATGAGCGCCAAAGTAAGTACACGTGAAGCGTCCGGGTCGCAGCCCCCACGGGGCATACATTCCAAAAACCCCTCGATTAGGAGCAATCGTGGCGCGCGACATCGCGGCTCCCCTTCTCGCAGAGCCCCTGGGCACTGCCCCGACCAACCACCAGGACCTCGTCTCCTGGGTCAACGAGATCGCCGAACTGACGCAGCCGGACCGTGTGGTCTGGTGCGACGGGTCCGAGGTCGAGTACGAGCGCCTGTGCGAGGAGCTCGTCTCCAAGGGCACCTTCAAGAAGCTCGACCCGATCAAGCGCCCGAACTCGTTCTACGCGGCCTCCGACCCGACCGACGTCGCGCGCGTCGAGGACCGCACCTTCATCTGCTCCGAGAAGGAAGAGGACGCGGGTCCGACGAACCACTGGAAGGCTCCCGCAGAGATGCGGGAGATCTTCGCGGGGGAGAAGGGCGTCTTCCGCGGCTCCATGCGCGGCCGCACCATGTACGTCGTGCCCTTCTGCATGGGCCCGGTCGGCTCGCCGCTCTCCGCCATCGGCGTCGAGATCACCGACTCCGCGTACGTCGCCGTCTCGATGCGCACCATGACCCGCATGGGCCAGGCCGTCCTGGACGAGCTCGGCGACGACGGCTTCTTCGTGAAGGCCGTCCACACGCTCGGCGCCCCGCTCGAAGAGGGCCAGGCGGACGTGCCGTGGCCCTGCAACTCCACGAAGTACATCTCGCACTTCCCCGAGGACCGCGAGATCTGGTCGTTCGGCTCGGGCTACGGCGGCAACGCCCTGCTCGGCAAGAAGTGCTACGCCCTGCGCATCGCCTCCGTCATGGCGCGCGACGAGGGCTGGCTCGCCGAGCACATGCTGATCCTCAAGCTCACGCCCCCGCAGGGCGAGTCGAAGTACGTCGCTGCCGCGTTCCCTAGCGCATGCGGCAAGACCAACCTCGCCATGCTGGAGCCCACGATCTCCGGCTGGACCGTCGAGACCATCGGTGACGACATCGCCTGGATGCGGTTCGGCGAGGACGGCCGCCTCTACGCGATCAACCCCGAGGCGGGCTTCTTCGGCGTCGCGCCCGGCACCGGCGAGCACACCAACGCCAACGCCATGAAGACGCTGTGGGGCAACTCCGTCTTCACGAACGTCGCGCTCACCGACGACGGCGACGTCTGGTGGGAGGGCATGACGGAGGAGACTCCGGCGCACCTCACCGACTGGAAGGGCAACGACTGGACCCCCGAGTCCGGCGTGCCCGCCGCGCACCCGAACGCCCGCTTCACCACGCCCGCCTCGCAGTGCCCGATCATCGCGCCCGAGTGGGAGGACCCCAAGGGCGTGCCGATCTCCGCGATCCTCTTCGGCGGCCGCCGCGCCAGCGCGGTGCCGCTGGTGACGGAGTCCTTCAACTGGCAGCACGGCGTCTTCCTCGGCGCCAACGTCGCCTCCGAGAAGACCGCCGCCGCCGAGGGCAAGGTCGGCGAGCTGCGCCGCGACCCGTTCGCCATGCTGCCGTTCTGCGGCTACAACATGGGCGACTACATGAACCACTGGGTCAAGGTCGGCGCGGACAAGCCGGACCAGTCCAAGCTGCCGAAGATCTACTACGTCAACTGGTTCCGGAAGAACGCGGACGGCAAGTTCGTGTGGCCCGGCTTCGGTGAGAACTCCCGCGTCCTGAAGTGGATCGTGGAGCGCCTCGACGGCAGGGCCGAGGGCGTCGAGACCCCCATCGGCATCCTGCCGACGGTCGACTCACTGGACACCGACGGCCTCGACCTGGCCAAGGACGACCTTGAGTTCCTGCTCACGGTCGACAAGGAGGTCTGGCGCGACGAGGCCTCGCTGGTCCCCGAGCACCTGAACACCTTCGGCGACCACACGCCCAAGGAGCTGTGGGACGAGTACCGCGCCTTGGTGCAGCGGCTCGGCTGACCCCAGTCGTTCCGCTTTCGGCCGGGCCCCCGCACAACGGCGTGCGGGGGCCCGGCCGTGTGACACACCCGCATCTTGAACACCTTGCCTTCACACTCCTCTCACATGTTTCATGGGTCCGCATGACGGCCCGCTGATCCACGGCGGACCGTCGATCGATCCTGTGGGGGGACGAGTTGAAGAGTTCGCGAGGCTTACGACGGGTCACGGGCGCCGCGGTCGCGGTGGTCCTCGGCTCCGCCGGTCTGGTCGCCCTGGGGGCGCCCGCCGCGTCCGCGGCGACACCTTCCGACGAGGCGGCGAAGCTGCCCGTCTCGTCGTTCGGGGCGATGGTGGTCGACGACGCGCACGAGCGGGTCTACGTCACCGACGGGCGCAAGAGCGGCTCGGGGGCGAGCGAGGTCCTGGTCTACAACTTCCAGGGCCAGCGGGTCGGTTCGCTCGCCACCGACCAGCCCGCGTCCGGCATGGCGCTCAGCGCGGACGGCGCGACCCTGCACGTCTCGCAGTCCAACCGCATCCTGGCGTTCGACACGGCGACGCAGACCAGGACCGGCGCCGCGAGCACGCCCTACGACGTGACCTGCGGCCGGGAGGTGGCGTTCGCGGGCGGCAAGACGTACTACACGGAGACGCCGTACTCCGGCTCCTCGTACTGCGACCGGCCCGACAACATGGCCCTGCTGTACGGCGTCGACGGCTCGTCCTGGGCCAACACCGGGTGGAACAGCCAGGGGAGGCTGCGCCTTGAGGCCGGGCCCGGGGCGCCCGACCGGCTGGTGATGGGGCAGTCGGGTGCGGGTCCCACGGCCGACCCGTTCCTCACTACGTTCGATGCGAGCGGCGACACCCTCGTGCGGGGCCCCTCGCGGCGGTTCGCCGACGCCGAGGGCAAGGGCGCGCTCGACCTGAAGGACATCGCGCAGAGCGCCGACGGCAAGCGCATCGCCGTGGCGGACGCCGCGTACGGCACGCGGCTGCTCGACGCCGGTGATCTGGCGGACGCCCCTGCGGGCTATCAGCCGCTGCCCGCGGGCGCGAAGGCGTCGGCGGTGGCGTTCAGCGGCGACGGGAAGTACGTGGCGCGGGGCGCGGCCGTCACCGGCAGCGCGGCGGACCTGCTGATCCAGCCCGCCGACCCGAAGGACGGCACCACGCCGCTGGAGTTCGCCTTCGAAGGGGACCTCGACGGGACGCGGGTCGTGCCGCAGGGGCTCGGCTGGGCCAAGGACGGTTCGCGGCTCTTCGCGGTGACCTCGGACGGCGGCAGCGGCCACTGGCTGCACGTCATCAAGCCGCCCGCCGCCCAGTACGACTCCCGCTTCACCGGCGCCCTCACCACCACGCCCTCGAAGCCCGTCGTCGGTGAACCCCTCGGCATCCGCGGCAAGTTGGAGCTCGACGGGCCCGCGCCCGCCGAACCCGTGAAGGTCGCCGCGGTCCGCAAGGACGCCGACGGCACGCAGGAAGTGGCGGCCGCCAAGGTCGCGGCCGACGGCAGCTTCACCGTCCTGGACGTGCCGGACCGGCTCGGCGAGGCGACGTACACGCTGCGGTTCCTCGGCGACGTCACGCACCGCCCGGCCGAGGACGTCACGGTCACGGTGGACGTGGCCAAGGCCCCGACGGCGATCGAACTGACCGCGCCCGCCGAGGCCACCCGCGCGGGTGGCGTCCAGATCACCGGCACGCTGACCGGGCAGGGGCGCGCGCTGCCGTCCGGGATCAGCCTCAAGGTGACGCGGACCGACCGGCTCGGCACGACGGGCGAGCTGACGTCGGCGCAGGTCGCGGCCGACGGCACGTTCAAGATCAAGGACCTGCCCAACAAGCGGGGCAGGACGCTCTACACGGTGAGCTACGAGGGGGACGCCCTGCACCAGGGCTCGTCCGCCGAGGCCACCGTCAAGATCACCGGCTAGGCGGCCGGCACCCCCAGCTGTCGCCGGGTTGGTGGCACCCGGTCCGTGGCCTCCCCGGCCGCGGACCGGGGCCGATCAGGGGGCGCCGACCAGGCGCGAGGCGTCCGCGTGGGCGTCCATGCGCCCGGCGGCCAGGATCGCCGCCGCGGTGTCGGCACGGGAGGCCGCCACCACCAGGGCGCGGCCCGCGAGGGCGTGGGCGCGCTGGTGCAGGGCGGCGAGGTGGGGCTCGTGGATCGCGGCCGCGACGGCGGACCGGGGCGGGCGGACGCCAGCGCGCAGGCGCGCCACCTGGTACGCCAGCTGCTCGGCGGCGTCGTCGAGCGCGGCGGCCGGGGACAGGGCGCGCAGCTCGTCGGTGAGGGCGAGCAGCGCCGCGAGGTGCCCGGCGAGCTGGATGTCCAGCTCCTCCTCGCGGGTGCGGTGCGGATAGCTCGTGTCGTCGGCCATCGTGTGGACCGACTTCGTGCGGATCGGCTCGTACATGGGATGGCCTCCAACCATTGCTTGAAAACCATCCTAGCTTAGATTCTGTCTAAAGTTGAGCCGGAGCCAATTTCGGGCGGTGGGGGCTGGTCAGGGCTGGCTGTAGCCGTCCAGGAACGTGCCGATCCGGGTGACCGCCTCGGCGAGGTCCGTCGCGGTCGGCAGCGTGACGACGCGGAAGTGATCGGGCTCGGGCCAGTTGAAGCCCGTGCCGTGCACGACCATGATCTTCTCGGCGCGCAGCAGGTCGAGGACCATCTGCCGGTCGTCCTTGATCCTGAAGACCTTCGGGTCGAGCCGCGGGAAGAGGTAGAGCGACCCCTTCGGCTTCACACAGGTCACGCCGGGGATCTGGGTCAGCAGGTCGTACGCCGTGTCGCGCTGCTCCAGGAGCCGGCCGCCCGGCAGTACGAGGTCGTTGATCGTCTGCCGTCCGCTCAGCGCGGCGACGACGCCGTGCTGGCCCGGCATGTTCGCGCACAGGCGCATGTTGGCGAGGATCGTGAGGCCCTCGATGTACGAGGACGCGTGCGCCTTCGGGCCCGAGATCGCCATCCAGCCGACGCGGTAGCCCGCCACGCGGTACGCCTTCGACATGCCGTTGAAGGTGAGGGTCAGCAGGTCGGGGGCGATGGCGGCGGTCGGCGTGTGCGTCGCGCCGTCGTAGAGGATCTTGTCGTAGATCTCGTCCGAGCAGACCAGCAGGTTGTGGCGGCGCGCGATGTCGGTGAGGCCGCGCACCATCGCTTCGTCGTAGACGGCGCCGGTCGGGTTGTTCGGGTTGATGATCACCAGCGCCTTGGTGCGGTCGGTGACCTTGCGCTCGATGTCGGCGAGGTCCGGCATCCAGTCCGACTGCTCGTCGCAGCGGTAGTGCACGGCGGTGCCGCCGGACAGGGAGACGGCCGCGGTCCACAGGGGATAGTCCGGCGCCGGTACGAGGACCTCGTCGCCGTCGTCCAGCAGGGCCTGCATGGCCATCACGATGAGCTCGGAGACGCCGTTGCCGATGAAGACGTGCTCGACGTCGGTCTCGATGCCCAGGGTCTGGTTGTGCATGACGACCGCGCGGCGGGCGGCCAGGAGGCCCTTCGCGTCGCCGTAGCCATGGGCGTCGCCGACGTTGCGGAGGACGTCCTCGAGGATCTCGGGCGGGCACTCGAAGCCGAAGGCCGCGGGGTTGCCGGTGTTGAGCTTGAGGATGCGGTGTCCGGCCGCCTCCAGCCGCATCGCCTCCTCGAGCACCGGGCCCCGGATCTCGTAACAGACGTTGGAGAGCTTCGTCGACTGGATGACCTGCATGTCCGCGAGCTTACGGGCGGGTATCGCGCGCCGCCTCGTGTTTTCGGACACAAGGGGTGTCCCGTTATGCCTGGCGGAGCGTCTCGTTCCGCTCTCTGGCGTCCTGTCAGCGGTCAGTTGTGTCCGTTTGTGGTCTTGTCCTGACGGCGCGGCACCCCAACAATGCGCATGACAACACCGAAGAAACTTCGGTCACTTAGTCATCAGAGGGGACCCCCACATGAACAAGCCTCTCGTCGGTGCGTGCTTCGCCGCCCTGCTCATCGGAGCAGCCGCGGCGCCCGCGACAGCCGTCGGCGACCAACCGCCCGCCAAGCCGAAGACCAAGGCCGTCGACCTCGCGGGGACGGTGGCGCTCAGCAACTGTTCCGGCTCCGTGGTCCGCGTGCCCGACTCGAAGCCCGGCGACCCGGCCCTGGTCCTGTCCAACGGCCACTGCCTGGAGGACGGCTTCCCCGCGCCGGGCGAAGTCATCGTCGACCAGCCCTCGTCCCGCAGCTTCAAGCTGCTCGACGGCGCGGGCGGCGAACTCGGGAGCATCAAGGCCAGCAAGATCGCGTACGGCACGATGACCGACACGGACATGTCGATCTATCAGACCACCAGCACCTACAGCGACATCGAGAGCAAGTACGGGATCAAGGCGCTGGAGCTGAACTCGGCGAAGCCCGAGCAGGGACGGGCGATCACCGTCGCGTCCGGCTACTGGAAGAAGACCTACAGCTGCAACATCGACGGGTTCGCGTACCGCCTGAAGGAGGGGAACTGGACCTGGAAGGACTCGGTCCGCTACACCCCCGACTGCAAGACGATCGGCGGCACCTCGGGCTCCCCGGTGATCGACGACGAGACCGGCAAGGTCGTCGCCGTCAACAACACCGGCAACGAGAGCGGTGAGGAGTGCACGGACAACAACCCGTGCGAGGTCGACGAGAACGGCAAGGTCACCGTGCGCGAGGGCATCAACTACGCGCAGCAGACCTACTGGATCGTGCCGTGCGTCGGCGAGGGCAACAAGATCGACCTGAGCCGCGAGGGCTGTGAGCTGCCCAAGCCTTCCGGCGTCCGGGCCCGGTAGCCGTCCACACGGTTCACGCAGTCCGTACGAGTGCCGCCCGGACCCGGTCCGGGCGGCACTCGCGTGTCCGGGTCGGTGTCAGTGGTCGGAGTAGCTGAGGTCCCCCACGGTCCAGGCGCTCACGTCCTGGAGGGCGATGCGGTACATCCCGCCGGTCTCCGGGAGCCCCAGGCTGCCCTGGAGGATCCGGGCCAGGTGGAAGTGGAGATGGGCGGGCGGCGCGGTGTCCCGGGGCGGGCCGGAGTCCGCCTCGGGCGCCGCGAACGCGGCGGCGAAGGGACCGAGGCGGGAGGAGTCCTTCAGGACTTCGGCGACGCGCCGCCGCCACAGGGCCTCGGGGGCCAGCCGTCCGGTGATGACGGCACCGCCGACGACCACGGTGAGAGACATCTGATTGCTGTGCTCGGACTCCACCAGGGCGGCGATGTCAACGAGCAGCTCGTCAGGCTTCGACATGACCGGTCAGCCTACCGAGGGACGGGTGGGCACAGGGTGTCGGATCCCCCTTCCCTCGCCATCGAAAATCTATCGCGGCTGAAGTAGACATGCGTGACTCCCGTTGTTAGAGTTCGTGGTATAGCCAACGGCGCCGGCATGCGAGGTCGGCGGATGGTGTGAAACCCCTCGGGGCCTGGTGCCGCACGCGCCAGGCCCTTCGACGCGTTCCGGAAAAGGTGCAGATGCCCCCAGAGAGCCCCTCGCGCGGCCAGGACAGGTTCGACGACGACGACTACCCCGCCTACACGATGGGCCGGGCCGCCGCGATGATCGGCGCGACGCCCGGCTTCCTCCGGGCGGTCGGCGAGGCCCGTCTGATCACGCCCCTGCGGTCGGAGGGCGGCCACCGCCGCTACTCCCGGTACCAGCTGCGTGTCGCGGCGCGGGCCCGTGAGCTCGTCGACCAGGGCACGCCGATCGACTCGGCCTGCCGCATCGTCATCCTCGAGGACCAGCTGGAGGACGCGCTGCGCATCAACGAAGAGCTGCGCCGCACCACCGCCGGGTCCGAGGGGGCGTCAGCGTCCTGACGTCCTGAGGCCGCCCGCGTCCCGGGGCTGCCGCCCGCGAAACGCTGTGCCTGGCGCCGTCGGATATCTGTGACGGCAAATGCAGAATTTCGCGTGATGCGCGCTGAGGGTTTATCTGTCGACTGGCGGAGTGATATCGAAACCCCTGCACCGAGGGCCGTCGCGTGCTACTGTCGTTATCAGTTGCAGTTGTGGTTTCCAAAGACTCCAAGTGCTCGGCCGACTTTATGTGTCGGCAGGGCACTTTGTTTTGCCGGTCATTTCCGGACAGGGTAATCATCGCGGCGACGTGGAGTCCGCACAGTGTGGGCTTCCGGGCAATGCCCCGAAGGAGATATGACATGGCTACTGGCACCGTGAAGTGGTTCAACGCGGAAAAGGGCTTCGGCTTCATCGAGCAGGAGGGTGGCGGCGCTGACGTCTTCGCCCACTACTCGAACATCGCCACCCAGGGCTTCCGTGAGCTGCAGGAGGGCCAGAAGGTGACCTTCGACGTCACGCAGGGCCAGAAGGGCCCGCAGGCCGAGAACATCGTTCCCGCCTGACGCTGACGCGTACTTCGTAGCTGGGGCCCGCACCTTGGGTGCGGGCCCCAGCTCGTTGTGTTTTCCGGGGAGGAAATCCCCTTTTGTATTACCGGCCGGAATCGGAATTCTTTCCCGGCGGCCGGAATTGTTTTTCATTTTTCCCCGGCCGTTCCTGCGGTTCTCGGCACCGGACGGTGCTCGGCGAGAATTCCTCGATACGCGCCGCATCGAGGAAGGTTCGAGGTTTACATGAACCGCTCAACTCG
The DNA here is from genome assembly GCF_040609235.1 of Streptomyces sp. NPDC004732. NCBI lineage: Bacteria > Bacillati > Actinomycetota > Actinomycetes > Kitasatosporales > Streptomycetaceae > Streptomyces > Streptomyces sp. NPDC004732. Next base: position 373,797 of record NZ_JBEXJR010000002.1, on the reverse strand, counting down.
CACAAACGGCCGATACAGCAAGAGCCAGAGCCGCCGCCCCGCCGCGCCCCAGGGGGAGTTCACGCTGCCGGTGACGGTCACCCCGGCCCTGCCCCCCGTCGAGGACTTCGCCGCGCTCGGCCTGCCGGACGGCATGCTCAAGACCCTCACCGGACTCGGCGTCACCACGCCCTTCCCGATCCAGGCGGCCACGCTGCCCAACACCCTCGCGGGCCGGGACGTCCTGGGACGCGGGCGCACCGGATCCGGCAAGACCCTCGCCTTCGGGCTCGCGGCGCTCACCCGCACCGCCGGGCAGCGGGCCGAGCCGCGCCGCCCGCTCGCCCTGATCCTCGTCCCCACCCGCGAGCTCGCCCAGCAGGTGACGGACGCCCTCACCCCGTACGCCAGGTCGGTGCGGCTGCGCATGGCCACCGTGGTCGGCGGCATGTCCATCGGGCGGCAGGCCGGGGCCCTGCGCGCCGGTGCCGAGGTCGTCGTCGCGACGCCGGGTCGGCTCAAGGACCTCATCGAGCGGCGCGACTGCCGTCTCGACCAGGTCGCCGTCACCGTGCTCGACGAGGCCGACCAGATGACCGACATGGGCTTCCTGCCCCAGGTCACCGAGCTCCTCGACCAGGTGCGGCCCGACGGCCAGCGGATGCTGTTCTCGGCCACCCTGGACCGCAACGTCGACCTCTTGGTCCGCCGCTACCTCAACGACCCCGTCGTCCACTCGGTCGACCCGTCCGCGGGCGCGGTCACCACGATGGAACACCACGTGCTGCAGGTGCACGGCGCCGACAAGTACGCCACCACGACGGAGATCGCCGCCCGCGACGGCCGGGTGATCCTCTTCCTCGACACCAAGCACGCGGTCGACCGCCTCACCACGCACCTGCTGAACAGCGGGGTGCGCGCGGCCGCGCTGCACGGCGGCAAGTCCCAGCCGCAGCGCACCCGCACCCTCGCCCAGTTCAAGTCCGGCCAGGTCACCGCGCTCGTCGCCACGAACGTCGCGGCCCGCGGCATCCACGTGGACGACCTCGACCTCGTGGTCAACGTGGATCCGCCCGCCGACCACAAGGACTACCTGCACCGGGGCGGCCGTACCGCACGCGCGGGCGGCTCCGGCAGCGTCGTCACCCTGGTCACCTCGGCGCAGCGGCGCTCCATGTCGCGGCTGATGATGGCGGCGGGCATCAGCCCGAACACCGCGCAAGTACGCTCCGGCGAGGCCGAGTTGGCGCGCATCACCGGCGCGCAGGCCCCCTCGGGCGTCCCGGTGACCATCCCGGCACCGCCGAAGTCGGCCTCCCCGCGGGGCGAACGGGGCGGTGCCCGCGGCCGACGCCCCCGTGACGGCCGTGCGCGCTGCGCCTACGCCGTCCGCACCCGAACCGACGCGGCCGCCTGAACCAGGGTTCCAAGTCCCCCGCTCCCTTCCCCTCTGTGAGGCACCATGCGCTGTGTGATCGCCCGCTTCCCCTTCGACCTGTTCAAGGACGAGGTCGAGGAGGTCATGAAGGGCATCAAGCCCGAGACCGTCACGGGTGAGTCCGTGCTCATCGGCCGCCGCCACTACCCCGTCAAGCAGGTCGGGGAAGTGATCACGCGGCAGGACCGGCGTGACTTCTCGGCGCGCGAGGTGACCAGGGCGCTGACCGGCCTCGGCTTCACCTGCAAGGCGGCTCCCGCCCCCGCGGCCCCGGAGCCCGTCCAGGCGGATTGGCCCACCTCGCTCGTCTAGGGCCAGCAGGACCAGCAGGACCCTAGGGTCCGTCAGCAGAACCCTGCGGCAAGACCCGGGGCGGGCGCGCCGTCGTCAGCGCCGCCGCCCCGGGCAGCCAGCCGAGCAGCACACCCCACAGCGCGCCGAACAGCGCGCCGGTCAGGGGGAGCAGCAGCCACCCCCACAGGCCCGCCTCGACCATGCGGGCCGCGACCATGCCCCGCCAGACGCCCGCCACCGCCGCACCCGCGATCAGCGCGGTCCAGCCCGCGAGCAGGCGCCGGACCCTGCCCGCGGCAGGGCGTACGCGCAGATGTCGGCGGATCCGGGCGGCGGCCGCGGCGATCAGGAGCAGCGCCGCGAAGTTCTCGCACAGCTGCCAGGGCCAGTCCGTCGCGCCCAGCGGTGTCGCCCGCAGACCCGGCAGCGCGAAGGGCACGCCGAGCGCGCTCGGTACGACCGAAAGGCCCGCCCGCGCCGTGAACGCGGTCAGCAGGGTCGCGCTGCCGTGCGCCAGGACGAGCACGAGACAGACGCACGCCACCACGGCCGTGGCATCCGTCCGCGCCCGCAGCGCGTCCATCGTCGTCCGCATGGCGCGCCACTGTAGGCGGCACCGGCCGCGGGGGACAGGGGCCGGGCCGAAGAAAGTGAACAATGCTCAGGTCTGTTGCGGCACGGGTTCCGCGATCTACCATCCCGGCCATGAAGTCCGTTGCGGCATGGCGTACTTGGGTGGTGGGCGCGGTGGTGCTCGCCGTCGCGGCCGCGCTGCTGGTCGCCGTGGGGCCGCAGGGCGCGGGCGCCGCGCGCGCCGACACCGCGAGCGGCCACCGGTGGATCACCGACCGGCAGGGGCGCGCACTGGTCCTGCGCGGTCTTTCCACGGCGAGCAGCGCCAAGGCGGCGCCCGACGGCATGCCGTGGATCCGGGAGAAGGACGTCGCACGCGAACGACGTGACCTCGGCACCAACTTCGTCCGCTTCCTGCTCCAGTGGCGCAAGGTCGAGCCGTCGCCGGGGACGTACGACAGGACGTATCTGCGGCAGGTCGCCGAGCGGGTGCGCTGGTACGGCGAGCGGGGTTACCACGTCCTGCTCGACATGCATCAGGACCTGTACGGGCCGCGCGTCGGCGGCAACGGCGCCCCGGCGTGGGCCACCGAGACCGACGGGCTGACCTCGGCCCCCACCGACCCCTGGGAACTCGGCTACGTCGAGCCCGGGACCGTCCGCGCCTTCGACCGTTTCTGGGGGACGGTCGAAGGCGACGGGCGTGATCTGCGCGAGCACTACGTCGGTGCCCTGCGCGAGGTGGCCAGGCACTTCGCCGACGACGACACCGTCATCGGGTACGACCTGATGAACGAGCCCTGGGGCGGCAGCGTGCAGGGCCCCGCCTTCGAGTCAGGACCGCTCGCCCGGCTCTACCAGGACGGCATCGACGCCATCCGCACCGTCGACCGCGACCACTGGCTCTTCGTCGAACCGTCCGCGATCGGCTCCAACTGGGGCTTCGCCACCGGGCTTCCGCGCCTGGCCGATCCGCGCGGCGACGGCGACGCGGCACGCATCGCATATGCGCCACATCTCTACCCCCTCCCCATGGACCTCGGCGGCGGCTACACCGGCGGCACCAAGGGGCAGGTCGACCGGTCGCTGAAGGCCTGGCGCGCACAGACCGAGAAGACGGCGAGGCGGCTCGGGGCGCCCGTCGTCATCGGGGAGTTCGGGCTCGACACGGGGCTGCCCGGCGCCATGGAGTACGTCGAGAAGGTGCAGCGCATGGCCGACGACATGGGGGCGGGCTTCGCCTACTGGTCCAACGACCCGGGACCCTGGGCGCCCTGGGACGCGAAGCTGCGGCCGACGAGGCTGCTCCCGGTGCTCGACCGGCCCTCTCCCCTCGCTGTGGCGGGGGACCCGATCGCGTACCGCTGGGACGGCACGAAGAAGGCCCTGACGGTGAGCTGGCGGGGGCAGGCGGGGGTGCGCGGCGGCACGGAGGTCCGGCTGCCCGCCCGGCACTTCCCGGACGGCGGCCGGGTGGCGGGGGGATCCGAGCGCGCCTGGGACCCCAAGTCCCGCATCCTCACACTCGGTTCGGGACCCGGCACGCACTCTGTCCGCATCACGCCGCGTCGGTGAACCGGAAGAGTGCTCACCCCTTGTCCGGCTGCACAGGCACCCCAAGAATGCCCTCTGACAAACGCACGACACGTGTACGTCGTCATGAGGGGGGCTCCACAGATGAGCAAGAAGAGCTACGCGGTCGCGGGCGGACTGCTCGCCCTGGCACTGGCCGGCGGCGGGGCGGCGCCGGCCTTCGCGGGCAACACCCAGCAGGCGGAACAGAGAGGGCCCGCGGCGAAGACCAAAGCGGTCGACTTCGCGGGGACGGTGGCGCTCAGCAACTGTTCCGGCTCGGTCGTCCGCATGCCGGGGTCCAAGCCGGGCGACCCGGCGCTCGTCCTCACCAACGGCCACTGCATAGAGAGCGGCTTCCCCGCCGCCGGTGAGGTCATCGTCGACCAGCCGTCCACCCGCACCTTCAAGCTGCTCGACGCGAAGGCCAACGACGTCGCCACGCTCAAGGCGTCCAAGGTGTCCTACGCGACCATGACGGACACCGACATCACGATCTACCAACTGACCGAGAGCTACGGCGACATCACGAAGAAGTACGGCATCAAGCCGTTGGAGCTGGCGGACGGCCACCCGGTGAAGGGGCGCGCCATCACGGTCGTCTCCGGCTACTGGAAGAAGACCTACAGCTGCAACATCGACGGCTTCGTCTACCGGATGAAGGAGGGCGAGTGGACCTGGAAGGACTCCGTCCGCTACACCTCCGCCTGCCAGACCATCGGCGGCACGTCCGGGTCGCCCGTCATCGACCACACGACCGGCAAGGTCGCCGCGATCAACAACACGGGCAACGAGGACGGCGAGCGCTGCACCCTCAACAACCCCTGTGAGATCGACCGCAAGGGCAAGGTGACCGTCCGCAAGGGCATCAACTACGCCCAGGAGACGTACGGAATCGTGCCGTGCGTCGGCAAGGGCAGCAAGATCGACCTGACCCGGAAGGGGTGCAAGCTGCCCCGGCCGACGACGGCGTCCACGCGGTAGTACGCGGTAGCACGCGCCGGTGCGTCAGGGGGTCCGGCGTACGGAGCGTCCCGCAAGGACGTCCGTGCGCCGGCCGTCCCGCATCACGAACCGCCCGTCGATCAGGACGTGCGGGATGCCGACCGGCAGCGTGCGGGGAGCCTCGAAGGTGGAGCCCGCGGCGACCGTGTCCGGGTCGAAGAGGACCAGGTCGGCGCGGTAGCCCTCGCGGACGACGCCCCGGTCGGGCAGGCGGAGCCGGGCGGCCGGGCGCGAGGTGAGGTGCGCGACGGTCTCCTCCAGCGACATGACGCCCAGCTCCCGCGCGTACCGCCCGAGGTACTGCGGGAACGTGCCGTACGCGCGCGGGTGCGGCTTGAAGCCCTGCAGGATGCCGTCGCTGCCGCCCGTGTGCACCCGGTGCTGCATGATCGCCCGGACGTTGTCCTCGTGGCCGACGTGCTGGAGGATCGTCGAGCCGAGGTTGTCGTTGATCAGGAGCCTGCGGGCGGTGACCCACGGCTCCTCGCCGCGCTGGGCCGCGGACTGGGCGATGGTCTTGCCGACGCAGGAGGCGAGCCCGGGGTCGCTCACGCCGGAGACCTCGATGGTGTCCCACTCGATGGGCACGCCGTGGCAGCCGTCCGCGCCGACGACCTCCATGTGGTGGCGGATCTTCTCGGCGATCCCGTCGTCCTGCAGCCGGGCGAGGATCGCGTCGGGCCCGCCCTCGCTCGCCCAGCTGGGCAGCATCGCCACGAGCGTCGTACAGCCCGGTGTGTAGGGGTACGTGTCGAGGGTGATGTCCGCGCCGCCCGCGAGGGCGTCGTCGAGGAGGCTGAGCAGATCCGGCGCCTTCCCCTCATTCACACCGAAGTTCATGGTGGCGTGGGCCAGGTGGAGGGGGCAGTGCGCGGTCCGGGTGAGGTTCACCATCTCCTCGTACGCCTGGAGGGCCCCGGCCCCGTAGCTGCGGTGATGCGGGCAGTAGTACCCCTGGTGGGCGGCGACGACCTTGCACAGCTCGGTGAGCTCGGAGTCGTCGGCGTACATGCCCGGCGTGTAGGTGAGCCCCGACGACATGCCGACGGCGCCCTCCCGCATCCCTTCCGCCACGAGCTCCTTCATGCGGTCCAGCTCGGCGGGGGTCGCGGGGCGGTCGTCCCAGCCCAGCGCGTACATGCGGACGGTGCCCTGCGGGATCAGGTACGCGGCGTTCACCGCGATGCCGCGGCCGCCGTGGGCGGTGTCGAGGGCGTCCAGATAGCCGCCGACGGTGCGCCACGTGAAGTCGATGTCGCCGCCGTCGCCGTTCCAGCCGGTGATGGCCTGGCGGACCTGGGCGAGGGTGCGGTCGTCCACGGGGGCGTAGGAGAGGCCGTCCTGCCCGATGACCTCCAGGGTGACGCCCTGGGCGGCCTTCGCGGAGTGGTCGGGGTCTCTGAGGAGGGCGAGGTCGCTGTGGGCGTGCATGTCGATGAAGCCGGGCGCTAGCGCTAGGCCTTGGGCGTCGAGGTTGGTCTGCCCCGTGGGGCGGGGGCCTGTCGTTTCCCCCTCCCGGTGGATCGTGGTGATCCTGCCCTCGTGTACGCCGACGTCGGCGCGGTAGGAGGCACCTCCGGTGCCGTCTATGACGCGTGCGTCCCGGATCACCAGGTCCATGGGGGGTGCCTCTCTTGTTCGTTTCGTTGTCGCTTGGCTGCGTGCTGGTTGTGCTGCACCCGGCCTCCGGCCGGGTCTTTCGTTCCCACCCGCACCACCCGTGCGGCTTTCGTCGCCGGGTGCGGGTGGCCCTGGTGGGGCGCACCCGCCGTCGGCGGCGAGCGGTGGGGTGGGGGGCGGGGGGGGGCTCCCACGCCCACCGTGCGGTGCGGGGCAAACGGGCGGGTGGGTGGGTGCGATCCGCCGCGAAGCGGCGGGCCAGGGCCACCCACTCACGCCAGGTGTCCAGGAGCCGCCCGGGCCCCCGGAACCTACGTCCACCCTGCGGTGCGGGGTGAACGGGTGGGTGGGTGGGGATGATCCGCCGCGAAGCGGCGGGCCAGGGCTGCCCCCACGGACACCAGGCGTCCGGGAGCCGCCCGACTCCCGGGCCCCTACGCCCACCCTGCGTCGCGGGGTAAACGGGTGGGTGGGTGGGAGTGATCCGCCGCGGAGCGGCGGGACAGGGCTGCCCGGTCCCGCGGACGGGGAACCCGGCGCGCCCAGCGCGGAGTCCGCCGCGCAGCGGCGGGGCAGGGGACCGCCCAAGACCCCCAGGTCAGAAATACGTTCGGATGTAGTCCGTTACCGTTCCGTCCGCCTCCACCACCGGAATCAGCTGCCACTTGTCGAACGACGTGCACGGGTGCGAGAGCCCCATGCCGAGCCAGTCGCCGACCGCCAGGTCCGCCTCCGGAGAGGTCCGGAGCCACCCGTGCTGGTCGGAGAGACCGGTGACGGTGACCCCCGTCGCGGGCCGCGACACGCCGTCCCGGCGGACGACCTGCGCCTCGGGCAGGTCGAGGTCGTACGCCGCATCCCGCTTCCCCGCATTGGTGAACGCCTGCTCGGCGCAGGGCCGCGACACGACCTGCGCCCAGAGGCGGAAGGCGGGTTCGAGGGCGCCCTCCTCGGGGACCCGGTTGAACGGGGTCAGATGCTTGTAGTGGCCGTCGTCGTGCGAGACGTACGCGCCGGAGCGCAGCAGCTTCAGTACGGGCCGCGACAGCTCGGGGATCTCCGCGAAGACCGACGCGACCGCGTCGAACCACGCGCTGCCGCCCGCGCTGACCACGATCTCGGGGAGGTCGGCGAACCGCCCGGACCCGTCGAACTCGGAGAGCAGCGCAACGAGGCGGCGCAGCCACGCCGTCACCGTCTCGCTCGACGCCTCCGGCACCTCACCCTCGTACCCGGCGACGCCCACGAGCCGCAGCGTGTCCGCGGCCGCGACGGCGTTGGCGATGTCGAAGCACTCCGCCTCGGTCCGCGCGCCGGTCCGCGCGCCGTCGCCCGCGGCCAGCTCCACCACCACGTCCACGGGACGGCTCGCGCCCGCCTCGCCGAGGGCGGCGTGCATGAGCTCGACGCCGCGTACGGAATCGACGTAACAGATGAAGCGGAAGGACGGGTCCGAGTCGAGCTCGCCCGCGAGCCAGCGCAGCGCCGCCGCGTCGACGAGTTCGTTGGCGAGGAAGATGCGCTCCACCCCGAACTGCCGTGCCACGCGCACCTGGTGGGGGACGGCGAGCGTGATGCCCCACGCGCCCCGCGCCAGCTGGCGGGCGAAGAGCTGGGGGGCCATCGACGTCTTGCCGTGCGGCGCGAAGGCGAGGCCGTGGCGTTGTGCGTACGTCTCCATGAGTGCGAGGTTGTGTTCCAGGCGCTCGGCGGAGAGGGCGAGGACCGGGGTGGTGAAGCCGTCCGTGAAGAGGTTCCTGCGCTGGGCCGCGAGCTCGCCGACCGTGAGACCTTCCGCGTCCGGGGGCAGTCCCTTGAAGCGGTGATCGACCCGCTCGTCCGCGAGCGCGGCCAGCGGCTCTGCGGACCGGTCGAGGGCGGTGACGACGTCGTTGTCGGCGGCCATGGGCGCCTCCTCCAGGAGTACATTCAAGAGTGCGTTGCACGATATGCAACGGTCATTGCGTATGTCGCTTACTGCTGTCTAACATCCGAGCCAACGCCGGGTCAACGGATCCGGACAGTCGGTTGAGGGGTTGGCAGATCGTGACCGCACAGGCAGCAGTGGACGTCGTGGCGCTCGGCGAGTCCATGGTCACCTTCCTGCCCGCCCGGCCCGGCCGCCTCGCCGACGTGCCCTCCTTCGACCGCGGGATCGGCGGCGCCGAGTCGAACGTCGCCTGCGCGCTCGCCGCCGCGGGACACACCGTCCGCTGGGTCAGCCGCGTCGGCGCCGACGGCTTCGGCGACCACCTCGTCGAGACGATCGGCAGCTACGGAGTCGACACCTCCGCCGTCGGCCGCGACCCGCACCGCCCCACCGGCATCTACTTCCGCACCGCCGACGACCGCGACACCGACGCCCACGAGGTCGTCTACTACCGCGCGGGCTCCGCCGCCTCCGCCATGTCGCCGGGCTCCGTGGACGAGGACGCCCTCGCCGCGGGACGCATCCTGCACCTGTCGGGCATCACGCCCGCGCTCTCCGCCGACTGCCTCGCCCTCGTACGCCACCTCTGCGCCCGGCGCGACGACCGCCCGCTCGTCTCCTTCGACGTCAACCACCGCCCCGGCCTGTGGAAGGGCGCGGCGGCGGGCCCCGACGTCCTGCTCGACCTCGCGCGCGGCGCCGACCTCGTCTTCGTCGGCGAGGACGAGGCCGCCGCGGCCTGGGGCCTCACCGGCGGCCCCGACGCCATCCGCGCCGCCCTGCCCGAGCCGGCCACCCTCGTCGTCAAACAGGGCAGCCGCGGCGCCACCGTCCACGCCCACGGCGAGGACCCCGTCTTCCAGGCCGCCCTGCGCGTCGACGTCGTCGCGCCCGTCGGCGCCGGTGACGCCTTCGCCGCCGGTTTCCTCTCCGCCACCCTGCGCGGCCTGCCCGCCGCGCACCGGCTGCGCCACGGCCATCTGATGGCCGCCGCCGCACTCACCGTTCCCGGTGACCTCGCACCGCCACCTGCCCGCGCACACGCCGACCGCCTCGCCGCCCTGGACGACGCAGCCTGGGAGACACTTCGTCTCGGCCCCGGCTGGACGGAACGCGTCCCGGAGGAAACCGAGGCCGAGGAGGAGGTACGTACCCCATGAGCCAGACCGTCGACCGCGCGCTCTCGATCCTGCCGCTGCTCGCCGAGGGCCCAGCCGACCTGGGGCAGGTCGCCGACCGGCTCGGCGTCCACAAGTCCACCGCGCTCAGGCTGCTGCGCACCCTCCACGAGCACGGCCTGGTCTTCCGCCAGTCCGACCAGCGCTACCGCCTCGGCGCGCGCCTCTTCGCGCTCGCCCAGGAAGCCGTCGAGAACCTCGACGTGCGCGAGATCGCCCACCCCCATCTCCTCGCCCTCAACGAGAAGTGCGGCCACACGGTCCACCTCGCCGTGTACGAGGAGCAGGAGGTGCTCTACATCGACAAGGTCGAGAGCCGCTATCCGGTGCGGATGTACTCCCGCATCGGCAAGCCGGTGGCCATCACCGTGGCCGCCGTCGCGAAGCTGCTGCTCTCCGACTTCCCCGAGGCCGAGCGCCGCGCCTTCGCGGAGAAGCTCGACTACCCCACCTACACGTCCCGTTCGACGCCCAACGCCGCCGCGTTCCTGAAGGAGCTGGCGGCGGTGCGCGAACAGGGCTGGGCCACCGACCTCGGTGGCCACGAGGAGTCCATCAACTGCATCGGGGCCCCCATCCGCGGTGCGGACGGGCGCGTCGTCGCCGCCATGTCGGTCTCCGCACCGAATGTCGTCGTCACCGCCGAGGAACTCCTCACCCTGCTCCCGCTGGTCCGCCGCACGGCGGACGCCATCAGCCGCGAGTACTCCGGCAACGCCCCTCTGAAGGAAGCAAGTTCATGACCGAGAAGACCGCCCTCACCCCGGCCACCCACACCACCCCGCCCGCGAAGTTCTCCCACGGCGTGAAGAAGGGCAACATCCTTCAGGTCGCAGGACAGGTCGGCTTCCTCCCCGCCGAGGAGGGCAAGGCCCCCACCCCCGCGGGCCCGACCCTGCGCGAGCAGACCCTCCAGACCTTCGCCAACGTCAAGGCGATCCTCGAAGAGGGCGGCGCGACCTGGGACGACGTGATGATGATGCGCGTCTACCTCACGGACGTGGACCACTTCGCGGAGATGAACGAGATCTACAACGCCTACTTCGAGGAGCAGGGCCTGAAGGCCCCCGCCTCCGCCCGCACCACGGTCTACGTCGGTCTCCCGGCGGGCCTCCTCATCGAGATCGACGCGCTGGCCGTCCTCGGCTGACGCACATCCCTCTCCACCAGCAAGCCGTTCGTCGTCACGGCGCGGCGCCCACCCCCGGGGCGCCGTGCCGCGATCCCCCCTGCCCCGAAAGCCCCATGCACTTACGAGGTCAACGATGTCCCCGTCCCACAACGCCGTGCTCGCGGCCGCCCCCGCCGCCGAGACGCCACCGCACACCGGCGGCTTCCTCGCCCTGATCGACGGCACGGCAGGTCTCCTGACCGTCGCCGCGCTCGGCATCGTCCTTCTCCTCTTCCTGATCATCAAGATCAGGCTGCAGCCCTTCGTGGCGCTCCTGGCGGTCTCCATAGTCGTCGGCCTCTCGGCCGGGCTCTCCGTCACCGAACTCTTCGGCACCGTCCAGAAGTCCGACGCCGTCTCGGTCATCGAATCGGGCATGGGCGGGATCCTCGGCCATGTGGCGATCATCATCGGCCTCGGCACGATGCTCGGCGCGATCCTGGAGGTGTCCGGCGGCGCCGAGGTCCTCGCCTCCCGCCTGCTCGGCCTCTTCGGCGAGAAGCGCGCGCCGCTCGCGATGGGCCTGACGGGTCTGATCTTCGGTGTCCCCGTCTTCTTCGACGTCGGCATCTTCGTCCTCGCGCCGATCGTGTACGCCGCCGCCAAGCGCTCCGGCAAGTCGATCCTCCTCTACTGCCTCCCCCTGCTCGCGGGTCTCTCCATGACCCACGCGTTCCTGCCCCCGCACCCCGGCCCGGTGGCCGCCGCGGGACTCCTGAAGGTGGACCTCGGCTGGGTCATCCTGATGGGCATCGTCTGCGGCATCCCCGCGGTGCTTGCCGCCTGGGTGTACTCCGCGTGGATCGGCAAGCGCATCTTCGTGCCCGTGCCGCAGGACATGGTCGAGGCCGCCGACGAGGCGAAGGCGGCGGTCGTCGCCGAGCAGAGCGCGGCGGGTGTGGCGCCGCAGGAGAAGCCGGTGCCGCTGGGCATCGTCTTCACGATCATCGGCACGCCGCTGGTCCTGATCCTCCTCGCCACCTTCTCCTCGATCGCCTTCGACCCCTCGACGTTCCGCTCGGTCATCGAGTTCTTCGGCAGCCCCTTCGTCGCCCTGACGATCGCCCTGCTCATGGCGTACTACCTGCTGGGCATCCGGCGCGGCTGGTCCCGCAAGTCCCTTGAGACCGTGTCGACCTCGTCCCTCAAGCCGGTCGGCAACATCCTCCTGGTGGTCGGCGCGGGCGGGATCTTCGGCGCGGTCCTGAAGGCGAGCGGCGTGGCCGCCGCCATCTCGGACACCTTCCAGGACGTGGGCCTGCCGATCATCGTCCTGGCCTACCTGCTCTCCCTGATCCTGCGCGTCGCCCAGGGCTCGGCGACGGTCGCGATCGTCACGACGGCAGGCATCGTCGCCCCCCTCCTCTCCGAGGGCGACTACTCCCAGGCCTTCGTGGCCCTGGTCATCATGGCGATCTCGGCGGGCTCCATCTTCGCCTCGCACGTCAACGACGGCGGGTTCTGGATGGTGGCGAAGTACTTCGGCATCAGCGAGCGGGACACGTTGAAGACGTGGACGGTTCTGGAGTCGGTGCTGTCGGTGGCGGGGTTCGCGGTCGCCGCTGTGGTGAGCCTGTTCGTCTAGCAGTCCGCCCCGGGCCCTAGCCGGTCCGCTTGGAGCAGGTCAGGTCGCCTGCGGGCAGCTTGTCGGTGGCCAGGTAGCGGTTGACCTGGTCATCGACGCAGGCGTTCTCGTAGAGGCCGTAGACCGCGTGCCGGTTGGCGCCCTCGACGGTGATCAGCTTGGAGCTCGGCAGCAGGCCGTGCAGGGCGACGGCGCCCTTGTGCGGGGTGCGCGGGTCGCCGGTGGCGGACACGATCAGCGCCTTGGCGTCGTGCTTCACCTTGGTGGGCTTCTCGCGGGGCCGGTCCCAGAACGCGCACGGGCCGATGTTGTTGTTCATCGCGCCGAAGCGCGGGTACGCGGCGCGGCTGCGCCGGATGTCGCGCCAGTAGACCTCCGGGTTGCGCGGTGCGGCCACGTCTCCGCAGATGACCGCGGTCTGCGAGCTGCCCATGGTCGACTGGTCGCCGGTCGTCGCGAGCCGCAGGAGCCCGGTGAACTGCGGCGAGAGCTTGGTCGGCGACTCTCCGGCCGCGGCCTTCGCCAGTACGGACACCTGCTCGCCGAGGGACGCCCGGGAGGCGTCGGTGTCGCTGTCGAGCCCGGCGAGGAGGACGAACGGGATCTGGGTGTCGTCGAGCCGGAAGGTGTCCGGGGCGGTGCCGACGGTCAGCGGGCCGCGCGCGGACTTCTTGATGACCCGGTCGATGGCGGCGAGGACCTGGGCGCGGGTGCGGCCGAGGCCGTAGGTGTCGTTCCGGGCGGCGGCCCAGGCGGCCCAGTCGGCGAGCGCCCGCTCGTTCTCGCCGACGGCTTCCTTCAGCAGCCGGGGGCCGAACTTGCGCGGGTCGATGGCGCCGTCAAGGACCATGCGGTCGGTGCGTCCTGGGAACATCTGGGTGTATACGGTGCCGAGGTAAGTGCCGTACGAATAGCCGAAGTAGGAGATCTTCTTCTCGCCGAGCGCGCCGCGGATGACGTCCATGTCGCGGGCCGTGTTGCGGGTGCTCACATGCGGCAGCACGTCCGCGCTGGTGGCACGGCACTTGGCGGCCAGGTCCTTGTGGAGGTCGACCTGGCGCTCGAAGCTCGCCCGGCTCAGACCGGCCGAGAAGAGATTGGTGCCGACGTTCCAGCCGCAGTCCAGCGGGGTGCTGCGGCCGACGAAGCGCGGGTCGAAGCCGACGATGTCGTACCGCGGGCCCGTCTTCTTCATCCACGCGTGGAATTCCGGCGGGGACTGGACGGCGCCGTTGCCGGGGCCGCCGTTGTTCAGCAGGATCGAGCCGATGCGGTGGCGGGTGTCGGTGGCCTTGAGCCGGGAGATCGCGACGGTGATCGTACGGCCCCCGGGCCTGGAGTAGTCGAGCGGCACGGTGACGTCTGCGCACTGGGCGCCGGCCGTGTCCAGGTCGCGGCCCACGGTGTCGTCCGAGTTCTTGGCGCAGCCGCCCCAGTCCAGGCGCTGGTCGTAGTAACGGCCGAGTCCGGTGCCGGACTTCGGCGCGGTGGCGGTCGCTGTGCCGGTCGTGTCGGTCGCTGCGGTCGCGGCGGGGGCCGCGCCGAGGCAGGCGGCAAGGACGAGGCCGACGTTCCGTATATGTCTCATACCGTCAGACGCTAAGTGGAACAACTGCCCCCGCTCACTGGGGCTGTCCCCCTGCTTTTGGCGGGGGTTACCCCCGCCGACGGAGGAGCGCACGCGGGGCGCCCGCCTGGTGGTGGCCCGAGTTCATTCCCCTAGGGAGTCTCGTGACCCATAACTGACCTGTGGGCGACCGGAGTTCGACCGGGAGGGCTTGTTCAATGAGAGGTGGAGGAAGAGCCGAGCGGGCTTGTGATGAGTGTGACCCGGTGCGATCCTTGCCGCCATGTCAGCTCCTCCTCACCCGCCTGATTACGGATCGGTACTGGAGGAGGTGAGGAAGGTGCGGCGAGCCGGTGTCGTCAGGCTGCGCGAGATCGACACGCCAGAGCTGAGCCGCATCGCGGGCGAGCTCCCCGGTGGCAACGGTGGGTTGTCCGGTGGCGGGGTCGAGAAGCTGTTGCGCGCCGCCGTTGTCGAGATCGGTGGCGGCAGCCTCCAGACCGCCGCCGAATACACCCTCGGACTGGCCCAGGGCACCCGCGACTGGCCGCCCGCCGACCGACGCCGACGGGCCGCCCAGGTGTACGGGGTCAGTGTCGAACGCTTTCGCAAGCACCATGAGGTGATGGTGCTCGGGCAGGTCGCCGAACAGGTCGTCGGTCTCGCCGCCCGGGTGCCCGCGGACATCGGCGGCGCGGCCGTGGCCAGGTTGCCCGCCGCGCACCGTGAAATCCCGCTGTACCTGCACGGGCGTGCCGTCACCGTCACCGTGCATGTCCACTCGGTGGACCTGCTGCGGGACGTCGACGTCGTCGTATCGCCCTCCAACACGTACTTCGCGCTGCCCGCCGCCTACAAGTCCTCGGTCTCGGCGACCCTGCGGCGGGCCGGTGCGTCCAAGGACCCCACGGGGGGAGTCGTCGAGGACCACGTCCACGACGAGTTACGGGGGTGGGCCGCCCGGCACGGAGCACCGGGCCGGGCGGCCATGCCGGGCACGGTCGTCGCCACCTCGTCCGGCGCGCTCGCCGAACAAGGGGTCCGGCGGATCTACCACGTCGCGGTGGCAGTGCCCCGGCCCGAGACCAATGACTACGACGTGCAGCCCGTCGACGTGACCCGTGGCGTGGCCCGTGCCTTCGCGCTCCTCGCCGAGGAGTCCCGCGCGGGCGACCGGCCCCTCACCTCCATCTGCCTGCCGCTGCTCGGCGCGGGCCGCGGCGGACTCCCGCCACTGGAGAGCTTCGGCGCGCTCTGGACGGCCGTGGAGGCGGAGCTCGCCCGAGGGGCCGATTGGGACGTCCATTTCGTGGTGCGCCGTCACGCACGCGCCGACCTCATCGAACGGCTCCTGACCCAGCGCGACGGAAGGACGAACCCGTGAATCCGTACGCTGTGCTCGCCGCCGTGGCCGCGCGCTGGGACCGCGTCGAGGACCAGCTCGACGAGCCGCTGCGGCGCAGGCTCGGAGAGTTGCTGAGCGTCGTGCGCCACGAGAACGCGGACGCCCGGAACCGACGGGAGGCCGCCGAGCGGGCGGCCGCACTGCTGCGGGAGCGTCTGCCCCAGGAGTTCGGTGCCGAAGGGGGAGCGCGGCTCGCCCCGGACACCCTCGACGGTCCGGACACACCTGGCGGGGTTCCAGTGGCCGAAGGGGCTTTCACCTGGCAGGGGTTCGGGGCCGAGGACCTCGCGGTGCTGCTGATCGACGGGCACCGCATGGTCGGTCCGCTGCTCGGCCCCGTTCGGGAACGTCTCCTCGCCGAACCCGCGCTGGATGCCGAAACGGTGCTGCGGGGTGGCGGCAACCCCTTCGCCCCGGACCTGATCAGGCTGCGCGGCGCGGGCGGGCTGCCGCGGCTGCCACGCTTCCAGTTCTCCGAGGGCACTCTGCCCTGGATGGTCGTCCTGGAGGTCAACGCACTTCTGGCCGCCGACCGGGATCCGTGGGGTGCCGCCGACTGGTGGCTTGCCGACAACGCCTGGCTCGGCTCGCCGCCCGCCCGGCTGCTCGGGTCCGGCTGCGACCACCGGATCAGCCACACCGCGCGGCTCCTGATGGAAGAGGAGTAGCCGTGCCGAACTACCGGCCGCCCGAGGCCATGAGCGGAACACCTGGAAAGGTCACGCTGTCGCAGGGCACCGTCCTGCACCGCGTGCACGCAGGTCACCGGGACGCCGCCGCCTTCAACCCGCGCCCCGCGCACTGCCTCTACGGCGGCGGCCGCTTCGACGGCACCGGATGCGATCCGTACGGCTACCTCTACGCCGGGATCGGCGCGGCGGCCGCGGTCTGCGAGACGCTGCTGCGGTCGCTGCCCTTCGACCCGTCGGGTGGCCCGAGGCTCCTGCAGCGCGCGAGCGTCGAGCGGTTCAGGCTGAGTGCGCTGCGGCTCACCGCCGATGTCGCCGTCGTCCCGCTGGTGACCGGGCAGGACCTGGCGGCTGTGAGCCAGGACAGCTGGCTAGTGCACACCGAGGCGCACGAGTACGCGTACACCCGAGACTGGGCGCACTGGATCCGCCGCCACACCGACCCCTGGGCGCAGGGCCTGGTCTGGTCCTCCAAGCGGGAACCCGGCGACCGTGCCGTGGTCCTGTTCGGCGACCGCTGCCCGGCCGGGATCCTGCGCGCCGTCGAGGGCGACGTCGTCGACTTCAGCGCGGCGGAAGGCCGGGAGTGGCTCAACTCCCTGCTTCAGCCGTACCGCGCCCAGCTCGCGCCCTGACCTGCGAAGGCCCACACTGTGACGTCTGAACATCTCCGTGAACTGCGCGCCGAACGCGAGGCGCTGCTCGACGCCCTGGCCGCCCTGTCCGCGAGCGACCCGCGGGCGCCCGCGCTGTGTGCCACCGCCGGTGAACTCAGCCGCCTCCTCTATCTGGAGGAGCGGAGGCCGGAGGACCTGGAGCGTGGGGCGGAGGCCTTCGGCCTGGCCTTCGAGGCACCCGGGGACACGGGCGAGTGGGCGGTGTGGCGCATCCAGTACGGGCATGTCCGGTCCCTCCAGTACGAAGTCGATCCGGACCCTGAACATCTCGTAGCAACAAGCGAGTTGTTGCAGGAGGGGCTGGGTGCGCTGCCGGTCGACGGTACGGATGCGGAGGCGTACGACGGAGTGCGGAAGCTGGCCGTGCTGCTGCTGGCGATCTGCGCCAAGCTGCGCTGTCTGGAGGCTCGTGAGGACGTCCAGGGCCCGGAGCGCGTCGAGTTGATCGACGAAGCACTGCTCCGCCACGAGCAGGCCGCAGCTCTTCTGGACCCTGGCACGCAGGACGCCGTCGACCTGCGCGAGGCCCAGGGGTATCTCTTCCTCGAACGGGGCGCGCTGCACGGCGGGCCCGCGGACTCCGAGGCCGCGGTCGGCCACTACCGGGCGGTTCTCGACGCAGGGCTCTCCACCAGCGACCTGCCGTTCGTGCGCCACAGCATGGCCACCGCCCTGATGCGGCATGCCCTGGCGACCGCGGACTGGGCCGAACTGGAGGAGGCCAGGGACGAGTTGGGCATCGCGCTGCGCGAGGCCCGGCAGCGTACCGGTGAGAAGGTGCGCTGGGTGCGGGAGGCGGAAGTCGCCATCACCTTCATCCGCGTCGTCATCTGGGGCGACCGGAAGGACAAGGCGCAGGCGGCAGTGGCCGAGGTGGAGTTGCGCGCGCTGCTTGACGACCCGGAGACCGTCCGGCTCCTGACCCCGCACCACCTCTCCGGCTTCGGTCGTCTGCTGTACGAGCGGGCGAGCGTCCGGGGCGATCCGGCGGGCCGCGACCGGGGCATCGCCCTGCTGCGGCGAGCGGTCACCGAGTGGCGGCCGGAGCGGGACGGCAAGGTCACCGCGGCCGCGTGCGGCCTCGCGATCTTCCAGTGGGCGCGTCATCTGGACGACCCGGACCCGCAGCGGTTCCGGGACATGGCCGAGGCGGCGGAGCTGATCCTCGCCGACGACCGACTCGACGACCAGACGCGCAGAATGGGGCTCACCCTGGCAGCGATGGCCTGGCTCGGCCAGGAGGAGCAGGAGCCGGGATCCGGCGGCGAGATGCCGGGCACGCGGCTCGATGAGCTGCTCGCCATGCGGGACGCTCTGCTTGACGATCTGGAGGAGGGGCGCGCCTTCCTCGACTTCAGCGAGGTCGACGACGACTTCCCGGGCCTCAGTCTGGACATCACGGGAGCCAGACAGCGGGCGGCGCTCTTCGAGCGGGAGTACGCGCGCTGGCAGGAGCGCGAGGACGGCGACGGCCGTGCGGGGGTGGCCCTCGAACTGCTGGGGCGCGTGGTCATGATGGACCCGCACGGCGACCTCGTCACCCAGGAGCAGAAGGAGGCCCTCATCGCATGTGTCCTGGGCGCACGTGATCAGGACGCCGACTGGCAGCGCCGAGCCCACGCCGTCGTGGGGCACGTACGGCTGCGGGATGCGATGGCCGGGACCGGAAACCGCCTCGACGAGGTGCTCGACCACTTCGAGCTGGCCGGAGGGGGACCGGCGAGGGGAGCCGACGGCGCGCTCGCCGGGGGTGCGGACCAGGGGCACGTCGTCGACCTCGCGCGCGTCATGGCGACCCGGCAGCGGGGGCAGACCGGAGGCGCCCGTGACGACGTGGAGGCGGCCGGAGGGGCGTGGCGGCAGCTGCGCGAGGATCCCCGTGTCACGCCGCACCAACGGGGCCTCATGGACGCCGTCCAGGCGGCCCACGACGCCCACGCGGCCCTGCTGCGCGGCGACTTGGCGGCCGGTGACCGGTGCATCGCCGTGGTCCTCGACACCCACGCCGGGCTCCACCCGGACGATCCCTCCCGCCTTGAACTGTGGACGCATCTGGAGAACGTCCGCATGGTGCGCGACGAGCTCGCCCGCACCCTGGGCGCCCCGGCCGCGCCGCCGCTGACCGGCAGGCCCTCGGTGTCCCAACTGCGCAGCGCGGCAGCCAGGTTGCCTCGTGATCACCGGGTCTGGGTCCTGGGTGACGGTGGCCTCAGTCGCTTCGTGCGCGCCGGGCACACCAGGGACATGCCCGCGCTCGCCGAGGCCATGGAGCTGGTGCAAGAGGCCCACGACCTGGCCGACGAGGGCAGTGAGAATCGGCTGCGGTACGCCGGATGTCTCGGCGTGGGCCACACCGCGCTCGCCGAAGTGCAGCGGGACCCCGCAGCCCGTGCCCGCCATCTCGACCGGGCCGTCGGCCTGCTGGAGACGGCCTTCCGGGCCGTCGCGGGCCCTGAGCACCGGCTGTACGCGTCCACCGGACTCGCACTGGCACGCGCCTACCGCAGCCGTGGCGACCGGCGGCACGACGACCGTACGGCAGCCCGGCGCACCGGGCTCGATGCCCTGCGCGGCCACGCCTGGGCCGCGCTGCTCCAGTCCGGCACCGACCAGGCCGCGCAGGCCGCGATCGAGGCCACCGCGGGCGCACGGGAGGTCGCCGCCTGGTGTCTGCGCGACAACGCGCCGGACGAGGCCGTGCGGGCCCTCGACGCCTGCCGTGGCCTCGTCCTGCACGCGGCGACGACCTCGCGCACCGTGCCGGAGCGGCTGGCTGCCGCAGGGCGCGGGGACCTGGCCGACGAGTGGCGGGCGGCGGGGGCCCGACCCGAACCGGCCACCGACCCCTTCACCGCCGCACAGGCCCCGTTGACCGTGCCCAGTGCGCTGCGCCGCCGGGTCCTCGCCGCCCTGGCCGGCGTGGAGGAAGCACAGGACCGGCTGCTCGATCCGCCGACGGTCGAAGAGGTCGCGGGGGCGCTGCGCACGTTGCGCAAGGACGCACTGGTCTATCTGGTGCCCGCGTCCGACGGAGTGGGCGGCACCGCCGTCGTCATCACGTCGGGCGGTGAGGTGCACGCCGTGCCGATGCCCCGGCTCACCGAGGACGCGGCGCCCCTGCGCGACTACCGGTCGGAGCCGGGTGCGGCGCGCGACCGGGTCCCCGTGCCGGGCGACGACCGCGACCTCGGCCCCGTGCCGCCCGCCGACGGGCACGGCGGGAGCCGGACGAGCTCCCCGCGCGAGCAGGTGGACCGGCTGTGCGGCTGGGCCTGGTACGCGGGCGTCAAGCCGCTCTTCGACGCCTTCGCCGCGCCTGCGGGACCCGGGCGGATCCCGCGCCTGGTCCTGGTGCCCATGGGCACGCTCGGCCTGGTTCCCTGGCACGCGGCCTGGTGCCCCGGCGCGGACGGGCGACGCCGGTACGCGCTGCGGGAGGCGGAGATCTCGTACGCCGCTTCCGCGCGACTGCTCTGCGACGTGGCGGCCAGGCCGCCCGTCACCCTCGGCGGCGCGGCCCTCGTCGTGGGCGATCCCACCGGCGACCTGCACTACGCGGGCGAGGAGGCCGATGCCGTGCAGCGCGTCTTCTACCCCCACGGGCGGTTCCTCGGGCGTCGCGCCGGGGGCGCGGACGGCCCCGGCACGCCGCAGGAGGTGGTGGACTGGCTGGCCGCGGGCGCGCGCGAGGACGCGGGCGGTGACGGTGGCGTCCTGCATCTGGCCTGCCATGCCGCCGTCGCGAAGGGCGGCCGCAGCAGCGCGTACCTGTCGCTGCACGGCGGCGAGCTGTCCGCCGAGGACCTCACGGAGGCGGTCGGCGGCGGGCGGGGCGGCAGGCTCGGTCTCGTGCTCCTGGCCGCCTGCCGCAGCCATGTATCGGGGCGCGGCTACAACGAGGCGTACAGCCTCGCGACCGCGTTCCTGGTGGCCGGTGCGAGGTCCGTGATCGGCTCGCTCTGGCCGGTGCCGGACGACGCGACCTCGGTACTGATGTTCCTGACCCACTACTTCCTGCGCGCCGAGGGGCTGCCGCCCGCCAAGGCGCTGCGCCGCGCCCAGTTGTGCATGCTGGACCCGGCGCGCGACCTGCCCGCCGATCTGCCCGCTCCACTGGCCGGGCGCGCCCGGCGCATCGACCCGGACGACCTGGTCGCCTGGGCGGGCTTCACCCACCTCGGCCAGTAGCGGTCGGCGGAGGTCAGTGCGGCACGACCGTGCGCAGGGCGACGGTCCGGGTGGCCCAGCGGCCGGGCCCGGTGTCGCGCGGCCGTCCCAACTCCCTTGCGCCGGACTGCCGTCGGGGTCCGGTCAGTCGCAGAGTGCCGTCCGTGTGCGGTTGCTCCGCGGCGCTGCCCGCGCGGCCGGACTCCGCGGCGGGGTCCCAGGGCGGCAGGTGGAACGGCACCGGGTTGAGCTCGCCCTCCGCGACGATCAGCTTCAGCCAGTCCCGCACCTGGGCCCCCGGCACGGCGGGACGGGCGGCGGGCAGCGACAGCTGCACCGGGCCGCCGTCGAGTGCGTGCCCGAAGTGGCCCGGTGCGATGAAGTGGCCGGGATAGAGCAGGGAGTGGCTGGCGTAGCCGTCGGTGAGGTCGAGCAGCAGACACCACAGTTGCCGGTCGGGGGAACGGTTGTGGAGCCTGATGGACACCCACGGCTCCCGGGGCCCGGCGCCCTCGGACGCGTACGAGCAGACGATCTCTCCACTGCCGTCCGGTACCAGCAGCTGGTCGGGCGGCGCATCCCACGGCGTGATCTCCACTCGCACCAGGTTGTCGAGCTCCGAAGGGCGAGGCGGCCTCAGTTCCCGGAGCCGGTGCCAGCGGGTGAGGTGCGTCAGACAGCCGACGATCCGCCGTGCGTCGGCGGGGCCCGCGAGGGGCAGCGGAGCAGTGAACGCCGTGCCGTCGCGGCGCAGCACGTGCGCGGATCCGCTCCGTACGGCCACCCGGAAGTGCAGGTCGGCGCTCTCCTGCGGGCCGTCCACCAGCCGGAGCAGCGCGGCAGGGCCGCCACCGGGCCCGGCGGACCCCAGCGCGTCCGCCAGGAGCCGTGCGGAGTCGGCCTGCGGGGGGAGATCCAGGGCCACCGTGGCCATCGGCAGAGCCAGTGCGGACAGTGCCACCGGGTAGGCCCTCCGGGCCTCGGGTGTCCAGCCGACCGGATCCACGAGGGTCCGGTCGACCCGTATCTCCCGGGCCCGTACGACGGCCGGGTCCGCGTCGCCCACCACGGTGAACTCCGTGCCCGTGGCCGCCGTTCCGTCCCGCAGCCCGTGTCCGGTCCCGCAGTCCACCTCCCAGCCGTCCCTGCCGTTCCGCAGCAGGCAGGTGCTCGGTGTGCGGGCGAGCGCTCCGCTGAGGAAGGGCAGGTCCGCAGGGCCGCCGGGTGTCGCGGGATACAGCACCGGCTGCTGGTGGCCGCCGGTGCGCTGCACGAGGGCGTCGGCCGCGGAGAGGAGTTCCCGGTAGGTGGCGGCCGGGTCCGGCTCCCGCGCCGCCGCCAGCAGTGCGTAGGAGAAGGCGCCGTGCCTGCGGCCGTCGAAGTAGCCCTCGTACGAGAGCTGATCGAGTCGGCTCGCGGCCAGCAGTACGTGCCGGTCCTGTCCGGCCGGCACCGGCATGTCCCGGACCGTCGGCGCCGACCACCCCGCGGGAGGAGGTGTGAAGCGGGCGGTCAGATCCCCGCCGTCGCGGGTGGCGCCGCCGGAGAAGCAGCAGTCCAGGACGGCCGCGACGTGCGCACCGCGCGCGGCGACCCCGTCAAGCAGCGCTCCGAGCCGCTTGTCGGGCAGCGGCTCGTCCACGCACATCAGGGCCTGATTGCGCCCGGTCGACTCGATCAGCAGATCGGTTCCGTACGCCGCCTGCTGCGTACCGTGCCCGGAGAACCAGAACAGCGCCGTGTCGCCGGGCCCGGCTGCGCCCAGGAACTGGGCAATGCCGTCCTCCACCGCCGCGGCCGTCACCGCTTCGTTCACCACGATGCGCGTTTCGGCCGTGCCGCCGGTGCGCGCGGCGAGGAGCGCCGCGGCCTGCGTGACGTCGTTGACGCAGCCGGTCAGTGGTGCGGCGGTCTGCGGCGGGTAGGCGTCGATGCCCGCCAAGAACGCATGGATCGTCCCCATGCCGGAGAGTCTGGCAGCGCGGAATGCGAAAGACACGGCTGAACTGGTTGTCAACAGGTCGCATTCTGGGTGCAGTTGGGCCAACCGCGTGCCAAGTTCCTTCTGTGGTCGCACTATTGATGAAACATCAGCCAAAGGTCGGGGGACTCATGGGGCGTTTCGAGCAGCCGCGGCGCATTGTGCAGACCGGCAGCGACCTGTCTGTCGGGGGCGCCCCGCAGCGGCAGGCGGCAACGTCCGGTGCGCTGTCCCGCGAACGGGTCAAGGCGCGTTCCCAGGGGCTGAGGGACGCGGTGGCCCGGCTCGACGCCGGGCTCGGTGAACAGGCCTGCCGGGAGCTCGCGGAGTGGATTCGTGAGGAGTACACGACCGCCCACGGAACGGTGCCCGTCGGTTTCCTGGCCCGCTGTTTCCTCGGTCCGCCCTACGTCGATCACCAGCTCAACCTCTTCGCCGTGATCGTCCGGCACTTCGCCCCGTCCGACGCCGTGCCGAAGCCCTACTCGGACGCCCGGATGCTGGTGCGCACGGGCGGCTACGCGTACGTCGAGGTCTACTCCGACGGCCTGCTGATCCCGGTGCTCGACGACGGGACGGCCGTGCGGTCCGGAGACGTACTCCTCTGAACTGGTTCGAAGCGATCGGAGAAACCACCGTATGTCCGACGTAGACCACGCGCTGCACCGGAAACTGCAGCAGGTCACCCAACTCGTGGTCGGACTCAGCGAGCAGGTGAGCTCCGTGTCCGGCCAGGTCTCGTCCGTCGACGCCAAGCAGCAGCGGACCAGCAGCGAACTGCAGGAGCTGCGCGACGAGTTCCGGGCCTTCGCCCTGGCCTCGATGCTCAACGCCCATGTACAGCGCGCCGAGACCAGGATCGGCGTGATCCAGGACCAGGTGGACCACGAGTTCGGCCACCACAAGGTCGTGCGGCGCACCGCGGTCGGCATGCTCCAGGCCTTCGATCTCGGCCTGGTGTCCGAGGAGGCCGTCCGGTCCGTCGGCGACCAGCTGATGATCCAGACGCCGCGCTACTGGCTGGCGCCCGCCCTGGTCGCGCTCGCCTCCTGGTCGGCCGACGACCGCACGCTGTGCGAACGGGCGGTGGAAGAGGCGTTCCGGCGTTCGCCGGACCGCACCTCGCTCCTCTTCGCGCTGGTCCTGCGTCGGCAGGGTCGCATGGACGGGGCGGTGCGCTGGTTGCGCCACTACCTGCTCGCACAGGACCCCAGTGCGCTCGGCCGGGAGTTCGCCGTCATCCTCGAATCCATCGCGCAGGGCGCCTTCGGCCTTGCGGGCCGGGAACTGCTCAACCGCACCCTCACGAACTGGCGCGAGCGGCTGATGGACAGCGCCGAGGTCCAGCAGAAGCAGATCAGGCGCTGGCGGGACGAGGTCGACAGTCTGCGTACGACGACCTCGGTGGCCGAGTTCCCCCGCCTTTCCGTGTTGACACCGCAGTGGCCGCAGCTCAACAGCGCCCTCTGCGCGGCCCGCGCTCACGAAGGGGTCCTCGCCAAATACCGCGCCATCATGGACCGGGAGTTCGAGCTGTCGCCGAGCATCGAGGACGCCGTCGACGACATCCTCGACCGGCTGGTCTCCGAGTACGACGACGAAGAGCTGCCGCTCCGCCGCGATCTCGCCTTCCACCACGCCGTCATCGCGCACGGCGGCGACCTGGACGCCGCCCGCAGGACCGCCGAGGCGGACTCCGCCTCGTACGACGAGACGCTCGACTATCTGACGGTGCAGACCACCGCGGCGCTCAATCCGCCCGCCATCGGCACCTCGCCCGCCACCCAGCGCCTCGCGGTGGCCGGCTGCCACGAGTGGTTCCTGCAGGGGCACGCAGGATTCACGCGCGACTACCGGGCGGCGGTGCCGCAGGACGTGCAGGCCCAGTTCCAGACGACACAGAAGGTGGGCGGCGCCGTTCTCCAGCTTCCGGTCTGGAACGCCTCGTTCGGCCGGCCGCTCGGGGAGCTCGAACGGTCCTTGGGCGGTCACTGGGACCAGCACATCGGCCCCTTCGTCGCCTCCCTCGCGTACCCGACCGTGCGGAAGGCGGTACCGCTCGTGCTCGTGCTGCTCGGGATCCTGACCATCGTGGGCTCCATCCACCTCGGCTTCGCCCTGATCGCCGCCCTGATCACCGGCGGCATCTGGGGGATGGTCCTGCACAACCGCGCGCAGGCGGTCCGGCGCAACCAGGAGGCGACCCGCGTCTTCCTGGAGCGCGCCAGGGACGAATCCCTGCGGCAGCTGAGGGCGGCATCGGCCGAACTCGTCGACTGGCATGAGAAGTTCCGCTCCGATGATGCCGTGGAGGCACGCTGCCGGGAGCTGATCAAATCGCTGGAGACCGCGGTCCACCACGGTGGCTCGCCCTTCGAGGGCCGCACCGTGGCGAGGGAGGAAGCCGCCTCATGAGCCCGACCCCGTCCGACGCCCCCTACCCGTCCGGCGAGTCCTCGGAGGGCTCGGGCCGTGGCCAGGGCGACGCATCGCCGTGGGCCGCCACCCGCAGGCCACGAGGCGAGCGCGTCACGACCCGTTCGCGTCGAATGGCCGAAGGACTGCCCGACTGGGAGCCGCTGCCGCCCGGAGAGACGGTGGTACGACGGCCCGGCAGCCTGTCATGAGGTTCCTCCGCAGGTTCCGGTCGACGCCCCGTGCGAAGCCTCCCGAGAACCCCGCACCCGACTCCTACTGGGGTCACGGTGGCGACTACCACGTCTGGGTCGACTTCCTGCGGCGCTGGGCAGCGGCCGAGGACGTACACCCCGAAGCCCTGCCGGCCCTCACCGAGGAGGACTTCGAGGGCGAGACCTGGGAGCGGCTCACGCACCACCTCGGCGCGGCCCTCGACACGAGGCTGCAGGCCTGGGCCGACCGGTTCACCGGGGCCCTTTCCGAGGCGACCGACGAATTCTCGGCCGGGCGCGAGCTGACCCAGGCGCGTGTCGGGCTCCGCAGGATCCGTGACGTGGCGGGTCATCCGGGCCTGCCGCCCGAGCTGCGCAAGCGCCTTGCCGAACTGGTCGGTCACCAAGTGGAACAGCTGCAGCAACAGTTGGAGGAGGATCTGGAGCGGATGGTCCGGAACGGCACCGACCCGCGCCTGGTCGAGCTGCGCCGCCGCACACTCCGCGACAATCCGCTCACCACGGTCACCGGAGGGGCGACGGAGGCCGCGTCGGCGGGGAAGGACACCCCGGATCCCTGGTCGCACGATCCGGCCGCGCCGCCCAGGCGCCGCGTCGTCACCGACTGACCTGCCGCCAGGCACCACACCCGAGAACCGAAGGTCCGCATGTCGAACTACGCCGAGAGCCTGCATCACCTCGACAGCTACATCTCAGCCCGTGTGCCGGTGATCGGCATGCACACCATCGAGCAGCAGCGAGCGCTGAACCTGCTGCGCGAGGCGGCCGCCCAGCCGCGTCGTAGCAGCATGCCGTTCTGGATCTACTCCCGGGCGACGGGCCTGCGCGACCTGCGCACCAACTCGCCGGTGCAGGACGACCGTTCCCTGACCGGCGCCATGGACTTCGCCGCCTCCCAGTTCAACGGCCGTGCCAACGCCACCGTGGTCCTGGTCGACCCGGACCACCTCGAGGGCGACTCACCCGTCACCCGGCACATCGCCGAGCTCGCCAGGCTCGCCGACAGGAACATGGGCAGCATCGTCCTGATCACCGACTCGCCCATCTGGAGCGGGCTGCAGCGGCTCGGCATGAGCCTGCACCTCGACCTGCCGGACGCCGACGAGATGTACCAGATACTCAGCCGTTTCCTCGCCGACCACCGCGGTCACATCCCCATCGAGTGGGACGAGGACGACGCACGTCGTGCCGCCGAGTTCCTGCGCGGGGTGACCGAGGCCGAGTGCATCAACCTGATGGCCACCATCGCGGCGAAGAAGGCCATCAAGAAGGCCGACGTGGTGGGCCTCGCACAGGCCAAGGACCGGATCTTCAGCGACCTGACGGGACTCGAACGGGTCCAGCTCAGGGAGAGCGACTACACGGTCGGTGGTCTCACCAGCCTGCGGGCCTGGCTGCGCCGCAAGCACCAGCTGATGCACGCCGACCTGCGCGGCCTGGAGCTGCGGCCACCGCGCGGCGTCCTTCTGGTGGGCGTGCCCGGCTGTGGCAAGT
Organism: Streptomyces sp. NPDC004732; assembly: GCF_040609235.1. Classification (NCBI taxonomy): domain Bacteria; kingdom Bacillati; phylum Actinomycetota; class Actinomycetes; order Kitasatosporales; family Streptomycetaceae; genus Streptomyces; species Streptomyces sp. NPDC004732. The sequence continues at coordinate 346,821 of NZ_JBEXJR010000002.1, read as the reverse complement.
CCCTCTCGGCCAAGGCCATCGCGCACGAGTGGCAACTCCCGCTCTACCGGCTCGACATGGGCAGCATCCACGGCAAGTACCTCGGCGAGTCCGAGGGGAGGTTCCGCGAGGCCCTCGCGATGGCCGACCGGGTGGCGCCGTGCGTCCTGTGGATCGACGAGATCGAGAAGGGCCTGGCGGGCCGCGACGACGGCACCGGCGTGCCGCAGCGCATCATCGGCCAGTTCCTGTTCTGGCTGCAGGAGTCGCAGTCGCGTGCCTTCGTCGTCGCGACGGCCAATGACGTCCGAAGCCTGCCGCCCGAGCTGCTGCGCAAGGGCCGCTTCGACGAACTGTTCTTCGTCGACCTGCCCGACGGACAGGACCGCAAGGAGATCATTGACCTCTATTACCGCCGCTATCTGCGCTCCTCGCCCGACGAGACACAGCTCGACCAACTCGTCGACCTCTCGGAGGGGTTCGCGGGTTCCGACATCGAGTCCGCCCTGCACGAGGTCGGCGCGGAGGCCTTCCTGAACGGCGGCGCGGACAACCTGAAGCCCTCGTTCCTGCCGGACACCTTCGCCAACACGGTGCCGATGAGCAGGGTCAACCCGGAGCAGATCGAGGAGATCAGGGCCTGGGGCCGGGAGCGCGCCGTCCCGGCGGGACGCTCGTCCGCCGGTGCGGCTCCCGGTGCGGCACAGCCCGTGCGCCGGATTCTGTTCATGGACGACTGACCGGCGCCTCACGAACACGTCCTGCGGTAAGGCGCGTCCGGGATGTGCTTCTCCCAGTCCGCGGGGGAGAAGCCGCCCCCGGTCCGCGCGCAGACCCGCTCGACGAGGTAGTCGTGTTCGATGCGGTAGGCGAGGGACGGGGTGTGTTCGCCCGCGGTCAGGACCGTGCTGCCGTCCCGGGTGAAGGCGAGGGCGCGGACCAGGTCGCCGCCGGTGGGCAGGGAGGCGACGAGGAGGCGGCTGGACGGGACGTCGTAGAGGGCGACCCGGCCGCCGTCGTCGCCGACCGCGAGCTTCGTGCCGTCGGGGCTGAAGGCCAGTGCCGTCACGGGGGACCCGGAGCCGTCCCCCGTCACCGTGAACGTGCCGGGCAGGTCGGCGATCAGCCGGGTTCCTTCGCCGTTCCACAGGGCGACCCTGCCGGTGTGCGCGCCCGCGGCGAGCAGGTTCCCGTCCGCGCTGAAGGCGATGCGGTGGGCGCCCTGGGGCTGCAGCGGGGGGCGTGCGGGGCGGCGCCCGGAGGGCAGGCGGTAGAGGCCTCCGGCGTCCGCGGCGAAGGCGCCGTCGGGGCGCACCACGAGGTGGCTGTTGCCCGGGGCCTGGCTGTTGAACGTGACGTGCGGCGCCGCAGCGTCGGCGCCCGCGCGCAGGTCGAGGGAGTCCAGCCGCCGTGCCGTGTCCCTGCGCAGGAGCAGGGTGCCGCCGTCCTGTGTCAGGGCGAGATCTACCACGTCCTGCTCCCTGCGGCCGGAGCGGGCCAGGACGTGCCTGCTCCGCTCGCGCATGCGTCGTACGTCGAAGACGTGGACGGTCTGCGCATGGCGGCGGCTGGTGTAGTCGTGCCGCGCCCGGATGCCGTGGGCCAGCAGGTTCCCGTCGGCGCTGAACGACATCAGCACGTCGCAGCTCCGCTCCGCCGGGCCCACGTCGCCCGCGCCGGACAGGTCGCAGTCCGCGGAGCCGATGCGGCGGCGCGGGCCGCCCGGACCGGTGGGCCACAGCTCGAAGTCCATCCGGTCGCCGCTCCTGCGCGCGACGGCGAGGCGCTCGCCGTCCGGGGCGTACTGCGCCTCGGCGACGGTGCCACGCCGCCAGGCCGAGGTCAGCGCGTTGCCGAGGGCGAGGGTGCGGACGGTCGTGCCGTCCTCCCAGTAGCGGATGGCCCGGTCCTCGGTGTCGATGCGCGGCTGGGACGCAGTGCCGCCGTTGAGGGAGTGCCGGTAGACCGGGCGGCGCGGGTCGGCGGTGCGCCACAGGATGACTTCCTCGTCGGTGGTCACCACGAGGAACCCGCCGTCCGCGCTGAACGCGGGACTTGACCCGACCGGCGAGGCGAGCCACGACTTCCCGGTCGCCAGGTCCCAGGCGCGGACGTCGTCGCCCACGGAGGCGAGGAAGCGCCCGCTGGGGTCGAGGACGATCCGGTGCCCGAGGTGCTCGGTCCCGCACACGGCCCGCCGGTCCCCGGCCGAGAGCCGCACCGGCGCGCCGGAGGACGGGCCGCCCGCGGCGGCGCGGAGCTCCAGGGCGCGCGGCCCGTCGCGCGCGCCGGAACGGCAGAACGCCATGATCCGGTCGTCCCGGCCGACGACCGCCTCGGCCACGTCCGCGTACGGAGTGAGGGCGATCCGGCGCGTGACGCGGCCGCTGTCCGCGCGCAGCACCCGCAGCGAGGTGAGGGTGTTGACGACGACGTGGCGCCCGGTGGGGGAGAAGGACGCCGGTTCGTGGGGGGAACGGAAGGCGGGGCCCATGGGCCGCCCGGACCGCGCGTCGTACACCCGCGAACGTCCGCCCTTGCCGAGGAGGAGCCGCCCGCCGCCCGCCGACAGGTCCTGGATCTGCCGCCCGTGGTGTCTGATCCGGGCCGTCCGCCGGTGCTGCACGACGTCCCACACGTGGACGTGGGCGGCGTCCCGGGTGAGCACGACGCGGCCGTCGGCGCTGAGGTGCGCCCCGTGGTACTCGTCGTTCCCTTCGCCCGACGGCGGCCGGAACGCGTCCTGTTCCGCCTGGGCCGCCGCGGCCATCAGGCCCGCCTCCGCCTCCGGCGTTGGATGGAGGTGCCAGGCCGCCACGCTCATCCGCATCGCCTCCGCCGGGTGCGTGTAGCGCAGGCTCTCGGCGCGCGAGGCGAGTCGCCGCGACGCCGCCTCCACGTCCCGCTGTACCCGGCCCCGGTGCTGCTGCCAGGCGGTGACACCGGCGAGGAGCGCGAGGACGGTGAGCACGACCAGGGCCGCACGGGCGCCGCGGCGCCTGCGCGTGTGCCGTCCCTCGGCGGCCCGGGCGGCGGCGAGGAAGCGCCGCTCCGGTGTCGCGCGGTCGGTGTGCGTGCCTGCCAGCGCCTCGGTGGCCAGGGCGAGTTGCGTACCGCGGTAGAGGGCCGCCGGATCGTGTCCGCAGGACGCCCAGGCCTCGGCGGCCTCGGTGAGCCGCTGCCGGTCGCGCAGTCGCGCGCCGTCGGCGTCGATCCAGCCCCGCAGCCGGGGCCAGGCCGAAAGGAGCGCCTCGTGGGCGAGTTGGGCGCCCTCCTCGTCCAGGGTGAGGAGCCGGGCGTCGGCGAAGGCGTCGACGACGCGGCGCGTGGTGTCCGCGCCGGGCAGCAGGGCGGCCAGGTGCTCGCGGGAGACCCGCCGCCGTGTGCTCTGCCGCCCCGGGCCGATCCGCACCATGGACAGGAGGAGGTGCCGGGCCGCGGTCCGCTCGGCGGGGGCCAGACGGCAGTACACGCGCTCGGCGGTCGCCTCGACGGCGCCCCGGATGCCGCCGGTGAGCCGGTAGCCGTCCACGCTCATCCGGTCGTCCCGCCCGTCCCGCTGCTGCCAGGTGGCCAGGAGCGCGTGGGCCAGCAGGGGCAGCGCCCCGGCGTCGGGCGGCGGCCGGTCGTCCTCGTGGACGCCGAGCTCGGCCAGGAGGAGGTCCGCGAGGCCGGGGTCGAGCGCGAGGCCGGTCCGCCGGGCGGGCCCCTCGATCGCCTCGCGCAGCTCGCCGCGGGACATGGGCCCCAGCGGAAGCTGCCCGTCCCGCAGGGCGGCCACCAGCTCGGGGTGCTCCAGACAGGTGGCGTAGAAGTCGGCGCGTACGCCGATGACGACCAGGACCGGCGGCCGCGCGGGGCCTTCGGCGGGCACGGCCAGGGAGCACAGGGTCTCGATGAACCGCCGCCGCTCCCGCTCGGCGCCGCACAGCGTGAAGACCTCCTCGAACTGGTCGGCGATCATCACGAGTCCGCCGGTGCGGAGGGCGGCGGCGCGCACGGAGGCGGCGTACGGACCGGGGGAGCCGTGGGAGTCCGTGGGATCGGGCCGCACCACTCCCGCGAGGGCGGCGGTGAGGCTGTCGAGCGGGTGCGCGCCCGGCGAGAAACAGACCACGGGCCACGACCGCGAGCCCGGCACCGGCAGCGCGCCACGCGCCACGGCCGGTACGAGACCGGCGCGCAGGAGCGAGGACTTGCCCGCCCCGGAGGGGCCGACGACCACGACCGGGCCCGGCACGCGCAGCCGCTCGGCGAGGCGGGCGGTGAGGGCGGCCGTGGCCCGTTCGCGGCCGAAGAACCACGCCACGTCCCCGGGGCCGAAGGCGGCGAGGCCCGGATACGGGCACGCCTCCCGGCCCTGCCCGCCCACCGGTGGCGGCGCCAGCGCGACCAGCGCGCCGCCCGCGCCCAGCGCTTCGTCGCAGCCGCGGGCCACGTCGGCGGTGGGCGGCTTCTGCCCGTTCTCCACCTTGCTCAGATAGCCGCGGCTGTAGTGCGCGACCCGTGACAGGTCCGCCAGCGACATCCCGCGCTCGGCGCGCAGCCGCCGCAGGCACTCCCCGAACGTTTCGGGCGACGGGTTGAGCCGCAGGTCAGAAGCTGTTTCCCGATTCCCGTCGGACAAGGCGACAGGCACCTCCTAGGCCGTCGGCCCCGGGTGCCCCACGCTGGGACCCGGCAACGCTGCGTGAGCGCAAAGCTACGCAGGGCTGCCGTCCGGGCGTGGCCGTTCCGCGCTCGGCACCTCTATGGAGTGATCGACTCCGCCCGAAGGGAACCTCCGTCATGCGAGTACGAAGCGCCCTGCGCAAAACCCTCCTGGCCGCCACCGCCTGCGTGGCGCTGGCCACCGGAACCGCCCCGCAAGCCGCCGCGGCCGACGTCCGCGCCGAGGCCGACCGCATCATGGGCCTCAGTCGGTTGGACTTCATCAACCACCCGCACGACGCGCCGTTCGACTGGGAGACCGACGGCTGCACGTGGTGGCCGGACGGCGTCTTCTTCGAGGCCTGTGCCCAGCACGACTTCGGGTACCGCAACTACGGCAATCACGGCGCCACCCAGCTCAGGCTGAGCCCGGTCCCGGAGACGAAGGCGTGGCTCGACGAGCGCCTCTGGCATCAGCTGCGGGCCGCCTGCATCGACAACTATCCAGAGGGCAGCGCCGCGCGGGACCTGTGCCTCGCCGAGGCGAAGATCATGTACGACGGGCTCTCGGCGGGCATCGGCAAGGACGCCTTCTACTAGGCCCGGCCGACGGCGTGCCGCGGCCCCGGACCCCTGTGTGGGTCCGGGGCCGCACTGCCGCGAGCGTCAACTCGTGCAGTACTGCTGCTCCTTGCCGATGGACCGGTACATGCAGTCCGAGTTCTCCAGGAGCTGCAGCACCGCGTCGCGGTTGCGCGACGTCTCCCGCTCGATCACCTCGTCGGGCGGGTAGAAGCCGCCGCCGCCGGAGCGCGGGTACATCTCGAAGGTGTAGCTGAAGATCTTCTGGTTGCCCCACAGCCAGTCGTCGATCGTGCCGTCCGTGATGTAGAGGTCACTGGACTGCTCGGGCGTGTAGCCGTTGCTCGCGGCCATCTTCTTTCCGACGGCGGCGTGCGCGTCACGGTCGTCCTGGGTCAGGCCGGGGGCCGTGTCGTTGTACGTGTAGCCGTACGGCCACAGGACCAGCTCGCTGTACGTGTGGAAGTCGATCGCGGCCTTGATCTGCTGCTTGCCGCCGACGACGCGGCTGCGCACGAAGTTGGAGACGACCTTCACCTCGGGCGCCGACTCGGCGGCCGAACCCCGGTAGGTCTCGGACCCGGGCGTGCCCGAGGAGCCGCCGCAGCAGCCCCACTTGTAGTCCCAGTTGCGGTTCAGGTCGGTGCCGGTGCGGCCGTTGGAGTTGGGCTGCCGGTTCAGCCGCCAGCTGCGGTAGGAGCCGGTCGCGATGTCGTACTCGCCGCCGTCCGGGTTCATGTCGGGGACGATCCAGATCTCGCGCGAGTCCACCATCTTCTTGATGCGTGCGTCGGAGCCGTAGCCCGCGCCGAGCTCGCGGAGCAGGTACAGCGCCATCTCGACCGTCAGGTGCTCACGGGCGTGCTGGTGGTGGGTGAAGAGGACTTCCGGCTCGGCCTCGTCGGTGCCGACGTTGTCGCTGATCTTGATGGCGACGATGTCCCTGCCGGAGTACGACTTGCCGATGACCTTCTTCGTCATCAGGCCCGGGTACGCCGCGATGCGCTGGTCGATCTCCGCGTTCATCTCGGCGTAGTTGTGGTACTTCGCGTCGGCGGGCGGGAAGTCCTTGACCTTCACCTCCTGGCCGTTCGCCCGCTTCGGGGGCCCGGCCAGGGGCTTGAGCTCGTAGCCCGCCTTCCGGAGCGCAGCCGCCTCGGCCGCGTCCGCCGAGACGACCACCGCGCGGGCGTCGACCTCGTCGATCGCGACGCCGGTGCGGGCGAGGGCGGTGCGCGCGGCGCGGTCGTCGCGCAGGGGGATCTCGTACTGGCGTGGGTCTTCGTCGGCGGCGGTCGCCGCGCTGCGGGGGGCCGGGTCGGCCTGTCCTGTCGAGGCGTTGGCGGTCAGGGGGGCCGCCACGGCCAGGGCGAGAAGCGCCGCGAGGGCCGCGGATCTCCTGCCGCGTATGCGGAGTCGCATGAAGTCTCCTCAGGGGTGGGGGGTTGTTCAGTGCGACGTGCGGGGCTGTCGTCACGTGCGGGTGCGACGTGCGGAGGTGCGAGTTGCGCGCGCCCATCGTCGACGCGTGGCATGCACCGGTCAACGCAGTCTTTGGCCAACCTCTTGTGTCCGGGACCGCGATGCGCTTTCTTGATCGGCATGGCTGAAAGCACAGGCAGTGGCATCACCGCCGGCGAAGCGGAACCTCGGCTCCGCAAGGCGAGCTGGAAGTACGTCGGCCCGGGCATCGTCGTCGCGGCCACCGGAGTGGGCGCGGGCGACCTCGTCGCGACCCTGATCGCGGGCAGCAAATTCGGCTACACACTGCTGTGGGCCGCGATCATCGGCTGTCTGGTGAAGATCTCCCTGGCCGAGGCGACCGGCCGCTGGCACCTGGCCACCGGGCGCACCCTCTTCGAGGGCTGGCGCAGCCTCGGCCAGTGGACCACGTACTACTTCGCGGTCTATGTCGTCATCTGGGGCTTCGTGTACGGGGCCACCGCCATGTCGTCCAGCGCCCTGCCGCTGGTCGCGCTCTTCCCGGACGGGCCGAGCCTGAAGACCTGGGCGGTCCTCTGCGGCCTGCTCGGCCTCGCCTTTGTCTGGTTCAACCGGTACGCGGTCTTCGAGAAGGCCATGACGGTCGTCATCGGCATGAAGTTCCTGATCGTCGTGTACGTCGCGATCCGCGTCGCCCCCGACCTCGGCAACGCCTTCGCGGGCCTCGTCCCCGCCCTGCCCGACGGCTCGCTGCTGTACACGCTCGGCCTGATCGGCGGCGTCGGCGGCACCATCACCATGGCCGCGTACGGCTACTGGGTGAACTCCAAGGGCTGGACCGACATCACCTGGCTCAAGGTGATGCGGCTCGACAACCGCGTCGCGTACATCACGACCGGCATCTTCGTCGTCGCCATGATGATCATCGGCGCCGAGCTCCTGCACTCCACGAACATCGCCCTCAACTCCGGCGACAAGGGCCTCGTCGACCTCGGCAAGGTCCTGGAGGACAAGTTCGGCGCGGTCACCGCCGACCTCTTCCTCATCGGCTTCTTCGCCACCTCCTTCGGCGCCCTGATGGGCGTGTGGCACGGCGTGAGCCTGATGTTCGCGGACTTCGTGGAGCGGCTGCGGCGCGAGCGCGGCGCCTCCGCGGACGGCGGGGACATGGTCGAGGAGGTCGCGGCGGGCAAGCGCGAGAAGTCGGTGCCGTTCCGTGCGTACCTGCTCTGGCTGACGTTCCCGCCGATGGGACTGCTCTTCCTCGACGAGCCGTTCGGCCTGGTCATCGCCTACGGCGTGCTCGGCGCGTTCTTCATGCCGTTCCTCGCCCTCACCCTGCTCTGGCTGCTCAACACCTCGCGCACGCCGGGACAGTGGCGCAACGGCTGGCTCAGCAACGTCATGCTGGCCGCCGCGGGCCTGCTGTTCCTGGTCCTCTGCGTCAAGCAGATCATCGACCTGGACTGGGGCGGCATCTTCTGAGCCGCTGAACGCCCGGCCGAGGCGTCGCTCCTCGGTACCGGGGGGACGCGGACGTTCCGGGGGACGGGTTCGGCCAACCTCGGTTTCGGGGCTGTCTCCGACGAGCCGCCTCAGTACTGTCATGGCCCACTCAAGCCCGGCTGCCGTTCAGCCGGGCGAACGGGGGAGACCATGACCACGAGAGCCACCAGAAGGACGTTCCGCCCGGCACGTACGCTCGTCTCGCTCGCCGCGCTCCTCGGCAGCACACTGCTGTGGGCCGGACCGACCGCCTCCGCGGCCCCGGCCGATCCCGGCACCGCCCCGGCCGCCGCGGCGTCGTACACCATCGGGCAGTTCAACATGGCGGGCGGCAACGCCCAGCACGGCGACGACGGCGACGAGGCGCCGGACGCCCTGGTGCGCAGCGTCCAGGACCGCAAGCCCGCCTTCATGACGCTGAACGAGGCCTGCGCGGACTGGTCGAACCGGCTGCAGTCGCAGCTGGGCAGCGAGTACACGGTGCTGTTCGACCCGGTGACGAGGAGCGCAGGCGGGCCGAACACCAAGTGCTACCACCCGGTGGGCGTGCCGGACGACCAGCGCACGGACTTCGGCAACGGACTCCTCGTCCGCAGCGACCTGGGCTTCGACGCCTCGACGCTCGTCGGCCACAGCCTCGGCACCTCGGCGGACCGGGAGCAGCGCGAGATGCTCTGCATGACCTCTCCCGCCCGGCAGCTCGCCCTGTGCAGCGTGCACCTCACCCACAACAGCAAGTCCGAACGCCGCAAGGAGTCCGCCAGGGCCAGGGAGATCCTGGACACCACGTACGCCGGATACACGAAGTTCCTGGGCGGCGACCTCAACGCCGAGCCGCTGCACCAGGCGCCGGACAACTTCTACCACTCCGATTACGGGCGGGGCGCGCTCGGCCAGTTCAAGGAGGCCGACAGCCACTGCGGCAACAACCCGCACTGGGGCGACGTGATCGGGGGCTCGCCCTTCCCGGTGTTCCTGTGGTGCCGGGACGGCGAGGCCACGATGGCGGGCGACAACAAGAAGATCGACTACCTCTTCGTGCCGATGTCGACGCACGTCGACTGGGCCGACGCCACGGACGCGATCCACTCCGACCACAAGCTGCTGTGGGCGGGGGTCACCTTCTGACCCGGTCCGACGGTGATCGACGGTGATCGACAGCGGCGCCTCCGGGGGAGCGGAGGCGCCGCTGTCCGTATCCGTCGTGCTACGGCTACGGCAGGCCGTGCACGTGCGCGCCCACCGACTTGGACCAGGCGCTGCCCGAAGAGGCGTCCCAGTTGGTGGACCAGGTCATCGCGCCCCGGATGTCGGGGTAGGTCTTGGACGGCTTGAAGGAGCCGCAGCCCGTGCCCTTCGCCAGACAGTCCAGGGCGTTGTTCACGACGTCCGGCGCCACGTACCCGCCACCGGCCGCGCTCGACGACGCGGGGACCCCGATGCCGACCTGCGACGGCGCGAGGCCGCCCTCCAGCTGGATGCAGGCGAGCCCGGTCAGGAAGTCGACCGAGCCCTGGCTGTAGACCTTGCCGTCGCAGCCGAGCATCGAACCGCTGTTGTAGTACTGCATGTTGACGACCGTGAGGATGTCCTTCACGGCGAGCGCGGTCTTGAAGTACTCGGTCGACGTGGACTGCATGTCGATGGTCTGCGGCGCCATCGTCAGGACGAGACCCGAACCGGCCTTGCCCGAGAGCGACTTGAGCGCCTGCGACATGTAGGTGGAGTTGACGCCGTTCTCCAGGTCGATGTCGACGCCGTCGAAGCCGTACTCCTGCATGAGCTTGTGCACGGAGTCGGCGAAGGCGTTGGCGGACGCCGCGTCGTTGACCGACACCGCGCCCTTCTCGCCGCCGACCGAGATGATCACGGACTTGCCCGCCGCCTGCTTGGCCTTGATGTCGGCCTTGAACTGGTCGACGGTGTAGCCGCCGAGACCCGCGGAGTCGAGGTTGAAGGTGACCTCGCCGGGCGTCCCGGTGGCGTCCGCGAAGGACACCGCGATGATGTCGTACTCGTCCTGCACGTCGGCCAGCTTCTGCACCTGGGCGCCGTTGTTGAAGTTCTGCCAGTAGCCGGTCACCGCGTGCTTGGGCACGGCACGCGTCCCGGCGTCGGCGGCGCTCGCGGCGCTGGCGGTCGACAGGCCGGACAGGCCGGTCAGGGTGAGGGTGAGGGCGGCGACGGCGCCGGTGAGAGCACCGGTCCTTCTCCTGCGTGTGCGGTCCACTTACTGCCTCCGGTGGGGGGAGAAGTACTTCGGAACGGTGGCCACCGCTGCCTTGCTTGGTCGTACAAGCTGGTCCAGACCAATTGAGTTGTCAAGGGCTCAAGCACCACTTGGTTCCCGCCGACCCGTTCCCACCTCCACATGAACAGTGCGAAGTTGGGTGTTGAGGCGACCATGACGTGGATATGGTGCTGAGGCAGGAGTGCACGACCACCGGGGGTGTACGCGTTGCCGACCGCCATAGCCGTCACCGGCCCCGATCTCGTGCTGCCGTCACCCGACCGGCACACGCCGTCGGCCGCCGTCCTCCAGTCCGCCGTGCAGTCCCCGCGGGCGTACTCCCTGGACCAGGCGCTCACGGAAATGCACACCCTCATCGAGCACCACGGCTACGTGATCGCGCTGTGCCCGTCCTCCGCGCCCGCCTCCGTCGCCCAGCGGCTGCACGCGGTCCGCTCCGTCCTGGAGAGCGACCGCATCGCCATCGTCCGCTCCGACCTGCCGCCGCTCGGCCTGGCCGTACTCGCCCTCCAGCTGCGGCAGTTGTCCGTCTGCGACTTCAGCCCCGGCGTCCTGGCCTCCGCCGCCCGCCTCCTGTCCCACTACATCTACGCGGGCGCCCTGCTCGGCTCCGTCGCCAGGCTCGACCGCGACCGGATCGACGTCAGCCTCCAGTCGCACGCCAAGTCCTGGATGCCCGGCACCCAGTTCGCGGTCCTCGCCACGCCCCGGCCCGAGCTCGTGAAGGTGTCGGGCGGCGAAGAGGCCCACCTGGAGGGCCCCGGATTCGGCACGCGACTGCTCTACGCCACGGGCCGCCTCACCCCCGACTGGGTGACCGGCACCCTCGCCCCCGCGTGGAAGTCCCAGGAGGTCACCGAGGCCCGGCTGCCCACCGAGTCCGAACGCTGGTGGGCCACCGGCAAGCTCGTCGAGTTCGCCGCGGCCATCCCGGACATCTCCGTCCTCTACCAGCTGGTGTCCTCCGTCCGCCGCGACGACTGCCACTGGTGCGGCCTCGAACTCATCGGTGACCGCTGCGCGTTCTGCGCCGCGCCGCTGCCACCGCCCGGCGAGCGCCCCGCACAGCCGGTGCGCGCCCTCGTCCCCCCGAGCCACCGGCTCCGCCCGGCCGGTACGGGCTCCGCGCGCGGGACGACCGCCGCCCTGCCCCGCGGCGCGACCTAGGCCGGGCCGCCCGCCTCAGCTTCCGCTTCTCGTACGCGACCGACGACCGCACGTGCGCCACCCCGCTCACTGTCCGTAGCCATTCGCACTCGATCGAGGTAGTCCGGCCCATGAACTCACGCCAGCGCCGCGGCATCATCCTGCTGGTCCTTTCGGTCCTGTGCGCGTTGGGCGCGTTCGCGGGCGTCCTCTCGGTGATCCGCGACGCGAACTCGAAGGTGGGCCCCGAGGTCCCCGCGTACAAGCTCAAGGGCGACATCGCGCCCTACAAGGAGCTGACCGCCGAACAGTTCGAGAAGGTCGAGATGCCCGAGCGGTGGCTGTCCGACAACGCCGTCACCGACCTCCGCGAGATCCGCGGCAAGATCGCCGTCACCCAGCTGCGCAAGGGCTCGCTGCTGCAGTCCGACATGATCGTCGGACGGCCCGAACTCGGCCCGGGACAGCAGGAGATCGCCATCATGATCGACGCGGCGACCGGCGTCGCGGGCAAGATCACACCCGGCTCGAAGGTCAACATCTACGCCACCTTCAAGGGGGAGACCGACAAGGCGGAGGACCAGTCCAAAGTCATCGTGGAGGGCGCCAAGGTGCTCGACGTCGGCAAGCTGACCCCGCTCGAACCCGACCAGGACGACCGCACACGCCGCAGGGCCATGGAAGCGGTCCCGATCACCTTCGCCCTCGGCACCGCCGACGCCCAGCGCGTCGCGTACGCCGAGTCGTTCGCCACCCACGTCCGGCTCGCCCTGGTCGGCGCCGGCGGCGACGCGACCGTGCCGCCCAGGGACCGGACGTACACCCTCGACGAGGACAAGTAGGAGGGCACCGTATGACCACTCGGATCCTCCCCGCCGTCGGCGACATCGACGCGGCCCGCGCACTGTCCACCCTCACCGGCCAGCTGCCCGACACCGAACCCGCGCTGCCCGTCGGCGACTCCACGGCGCTCCTCGACACCCTCGCGCGGCTCGCCGCCGAGTCCGTCGACGAACTGCCCGAGGTCGTCCTCGTCCACGAGCGCATCGGGCCCGTCCCCGCCCTCGACCTCATCCGCGATCTCGTCCTCCGCTTCCCGGCGGTCGGCGTCGTCCTGATCACCGCCGACACCAGCCCCGGGCTCCTCACCGCCGCCATGGACTCCGGCGCCCGCGGCATCGTCGGCCTCCCGCTCGCCTACGACGCGCTCGCCGAACGCGTCCAGGCCGCCGCCGCCTGGTCCACCGGGATGCGGCGGCACCTGGGCAGCGGGAGCGGCGGCCTCGAGCTGTACGGGGGCGGCGGCGCCGGGCCCACCGGTACGGGCACCGTCGTCACGGTCAGCGGCGCCAAGGGCGGCGTCGGCACGACCCTCACCGCCGTCCACCTCGCCCTCGCCGCCCGCGCGTCGGGCCGCACCGTCGCCCTCCTCGACCTCGACCTGCAGTCCGGGGACGTCGCCTCCTACCTCGACGTGCAGTTCCGCCGCTCCATCGCCGACCTGGCCGCCATCACCGACATCACGCCCCGCATCCTCCAGGACGCCGTCTACACCCACGAGACCGGCATCGGCCTGCTCCTCGCCCCCGCCGACGGGGAGCGCGGCGAAGAGATCACCGACCGCGTCGCCCGCCAGACCATCGGCGCCCTGCGCGCCCGCTACGACATCGTGATCGTCGACTGCGGCGCCTACGTCACCGCGGCGGGCGCCACCGCGGTCGAACTCGCCGACCAGGCCCTGCTCCTCGTCACCCCCGACGTCGTCGCCGTCCGCGCCGCCAAGCGCATGGTGCGCCTCTGGGACCGGCTGCAGATCCGCAAGGCCGAGGAGACCGTCACCGTCGTCAACCGGCACGGCAAGGGCGCCGAGATCCAGCCCGCCCTCGTCGAACGCGTCACCGGCACCAGGACGGCCCGCGGCACCGTGCCCGCCTGCTTCAAGGAGCTGCAGGCCGCGGTCGACGCGGGCCGCATGCAGGACCTCGACAGCCGCTCCTCCGTGAAGCAGGCCCTGTGGGGCCTGGCGGGCGAACTGGGCCTGGTCGACCCGGACGCGGCGGCCGCCAACGGGAAGCGGGGCGGGCTCGCCCTGCGGAGGAAGGCGGCGAGCGGCGACCGGGGCGCGGTCACGCTCGAATTCGCCGGGATGTTCCCGCTGCTGCTCGTGGTCATGGCGATCCTCTGGCAGTGCGCGCTGTACGGCTACACGTACTCCCTCGCAGGAAACGCGGCGGACGAGGCGGCCAGGGCGGCCACCGCGGCCTACGCGGCGGGCGAGGGAGCGGCAGGGGCCTGCTCCGACGCCGCCCGGAAGCACCTGCCCGGCGCGTGGCAGGACGCGGCGGTGGCCTGCACGGACGAGGGCGCGGTGTGGAAGGCCCACGTGTCGGTGGACGTACCGGTGTTCTTCCCGGGCTTCGACGCGGGATGGCACGTGGACGGGGAGGCGGGGGCGGCCAAGGAGGGGGAGGACGGATGAGCCGGTCACGGACCCGAGGCGGTCCTCGTAGCTGCCGCTGCCGCTGCCGTCGTCGTCGCCGTCGCAGCTGGGGCGACCAGGGCGTCTCCATGCTGGAGTTCGCCGGGTTCCTGCCGATCCTGCTGCTCATCGGCCTCGCCACGATCCAGCTCGGCCTGGTCGGCTACGCGGCCAACCAGGCGGGCTCAGGCGCCCGTGCGGCGGCCCGCGCGGCCTCGCAGGGCGACTCCGGCGAGGCCGCGGGCAGCGCCGCCATGGACAGCGGCCTCACCGCGTTCGTCGGCGTCAGCAAGGGCGGCGCCACGACGACCGCGACCGTGGAGGTGCAGGTCCCGACGCTGCTCCCCTTCGTGGACACGGACTGGAGCGTGACCAAGGAGGCGACGATGCCGAACGACGACGCGGCGGACACCGACTGACCCCGGCCGCGGACCCGCTCACCGGGCTTGCACCTCGTACACCGAAGGAGGTTGAAGGACGACATGAGTCTGCGCGACCGCGTGGCCCCGACCCACCAGACCGAGCCGAGCCGCGACGACGGCCTCGTCGCCGTCTACCGCTCCAAGCTCCTGGAGGAGATCGACCTCGCCGAGATGTCGTCGCTCACGGCCGCGGACCGCCGCGTCCGCCTGGAGCGCGTCCTCGGCCACATCATCAGCCGCGAAGGCCCCGTCCTCTCCACCTCCGAGCGCGCCCAGCTGATCCGCCGCGTCGTCGACGAGGCCCTCGGACTCGGCGTACTGGAACCGCTCCTCGCCGACACCTCCATCACGGAGATCATGGTCAACGGCCCCGACTCGATCTTCGTGGAGCGCGCGGGCCGCGTCGAACAGCTCCCCCTCCGGTTCGCCTCGAACGACCAGCTGATGCAGACGATCGAACGCATCGTCTCCACCGTCAACCGCCGCGTCGACGAGTCGAACCCCATGGTCGACGCCCGCCTGCCCACCGGCGAGCGCGTCAACGTGATCATCCCGCCGCTCGCCCTGACCGGCGCCACCCTCACGATCCGCCGCTTCCCGCGCGCCTACACGCTCCCCGAACTCATCGGCCTCGGCTCCCTCGACGAGCACATGCTGATGCTGCTCTCCGCGTTCGTGCGCGCCCGCTTCAACCTCATCGTCAGCGGCGGTACGGGCACCGGCAAGACGACCCTGCTCAACGCGCTCTCCGGCCTGATCCCGGCCCACGAACGCATCATCACCATCGAGGACTCGGCGGAGCTCCAGCTCCAGCAGGACCACGTGATCCGCCTCGAATCCCGGCCGCCCAACGTCGAGGGCAAGGGCCAGATCACCATCCGCGACCTGGTCCGCAACAGCCTCCGCATGCGCCCCGACCGCATCATCGTCGGCGAGGTCCGCGGCGGCGAGACCCTCGACATGCTCCAGGCCATGTCCACGGGCCACGACGGCTCGCTCGCCACCGTCCACGCGAACACCGCGGAGGACGCCCTGATGCGGATGCAGACCCTCGGCTCCATGTCGGAGGTCCAGATCCCCTTCGAGGCCCTGAAGGACCAGATCAACTCGGCCGTCGACGTCGTCATCCAGCTCGCCAGGCACGGCGACGGCTCCCGCAAGGTCGCCGAGATCGTGCTGCTCGTCTCCCACGGCCGCCAGCACTTCCGCATCGTGCCGGTCTCCCGCTTCGTGCCGCGCCCGCTCGGCGCCGACCGCGTCGTACACGGCTACTTCGAGCATCTGCCGCTGCCGCGCGAGATCGCCGACAAGCTGTACGTCGCGAACGAACCGGTGCCACCCGCGTTCGGCGTGGCGGAGGCCATCGACGTCATGAACACGAGGGAAGCGATCGGATGAACAACCCCACCCTCCTCGCCCTGGGCGCCACCATCCTGACGGGCACGCTCGCGGTCGCGGGCGTCCACACGTACGCGTCCGGCCGCGCCCAGCGCCAGGCCCTGGTGGACCGCCTCGCGCTCGGCCCCGGCACGGGGGACGGCGGCCCGCCCGCCCGCTCCCGCCGCTTCGCCGCCGTCGACCGCCGCCTGCGCCGCACCCGCCTGGGCCGGGCGATCCACCTGCGCCTTTCCGCGACGGGACTCGACCTCACGGCGGGGGAGTTCTTCACCTACGTCGTCGCGGTCGTCGCGGGCCTCTGGCTGATCGCGGCCGCGACCCTCGCCCCCTTCTTCGGCCCGATCGCGGGTGGCGTCGCCGTGTGGGGCGCGGCGGCCTTCCTCAACTGGCAGCGCCAGAAGCGCATCGAGGCGTTCATCAACCAACTCCCCGACGTGGCGCGCATCCTGGCCAACGCGACGGCGGCGGGCCTGGCCCTGCGTACGTCGCTCGCGATGGCGGCGGAGGAACTGGAAGCGCCCGCAGGCGAGGAACTCTCCCACGTGGCGGACCAGTTGACCCTGGGCCGCTCCATCGACGACACCCTCGGAGAACTGGCCGAACGCCTCCCGTCCCGCGAACTGATAGTCCTCGTCACGACCCTCGTCCTGTCCAACAAGGCGGGCGGCACGGTGGTCAACTCCCTGCGCAACCTCACCCAGACCCTGGAGGACAGGAAGGAGACCCGGCGCGAGGTCCGCACGATGCTGTCGGAGGTCCACGCCACGGCCTTCACGGTCCCGCTGCTCGGCCTCGGCTCCCTGCTCCTCATCAACTCCTCGAACGAGGGGGCGCTGGAGCGGGTGACGGGTTCACCGCTGGGCCAGACGCTGATCCTGATCTCGCTGGGCCTGTACGGCGTCGGATTCTTCGTGATCCGCCGCCTAGGCAAGATCGAAGTCTAGGAAAGCCTAGTAATCCCAGTAACTCCAGGAGGGAGTCACCGTGTTGAGCCTGCTCCTCGCGGCCGCGATGGGCCTCGCCGTGGCCGGAGTCTGTCAGGGCATCCGCATGTACCGCGCGGACGCGAAGCTGCCCTCCGACCTGGCCGTGGCCCTGGAGGTCGGCGCGACCCGCGTCTCGGTGGCGGGCTCCGCGGTGGACCGCCTCGGCATGCGCTTCGCGCCCATGGTCCTGCGCCTGATGGGCCCGAAGCGCGTCGACGCCAAGCGCCGCAGGATCGACATGGCGGGCAACCCGGGCGGCCTGACGATAGACCGCTACGCGGCACGGCGGGCGGTCTACGGCGCCTTCGGCCTCGTCCTCGGCCTCGTCTTCCTCACCAACGGCTCCCCGCTCTTCGGCCTGCTCACCCTCGCCTTCGGCGCGGTCGCCGCGGATGCCCTCATCTGGCAGGCGATCCGCGAACGCCGTGAGGTCATCGACCGCACGCTGCCCGACTTCCTCGACGTCCTCGCGGTCGTCGTCTCCGCGGGCCTCGGCTTCCGCCAGGCACTGGACCGGGTCGCGGAACGGTACGCGGGCCCGTGGGCGGACGAACTCCGCATCACCCTGCGCCAGATGGACATGGGAGTCAGCCGCCGCCAGGCCTTCGACGACCTGCGCCGCCGCAACGCGTCCGAGCAGGTGGCCCAGTTCGTCTCCGCGCTCCAGCAGGGCGAGGAGCTGGGCTCCCCGATCGCGGACACGCTGATCCAGCTCGCCACGGACATGCGCCGCACGGACGCGCAGAACTCCCGCCGCAGGGCGGCGAAGACGATCCCCAAGGCCACGATGGTGACCCTGGTCTTCATGCTCCCGGCCACGATGATCCTCATCGCCGCCGGTATGTTCCTGGGCTCCGGCTCCGACTTCGGTTCGATCCTGGGGCGTTGACGTGATCCCGGGCGTGAAGAAGAACGACTTCGCGAAAGCTCTTCGCGGATGCAACTCGATGTGGGACAGTCAGGGCTGAGTTCACGGTTTGCGTGAGGGGACTTCGTGCATGGTGATCTCAACGAGGGGGAAGAGAACCCGCCAACTTGCGGTTCGGGCACCCCTGATACCGCTTGCGTTGCGCAGAGTTGCTGCCGATGCACGCCGTGTGGCGTACGTTGCCTCTGACCACAAAGGGCGCGGTATCGGGTGGGAGAGAAGGGGCCGTCGTGCTGAAGGAACGCGTGCTCAGAGTCTGGGTCGACTGGACGGTGTCCGTGACGTCCCGGGTCCGGGGGAAGGACCGGGATGCGGGGGCGGGGTTTGTGGAGTATGCGGGGCTGATGATTCTTATTGCGGGGATCTTCGTCCTGATCGACGGCCTGGGTCTCGACGGCCAGATCTCCGGAGCCATTCAGGACGCCGTCTCAGATGTGATCGGCGGCTGACACGCCGACTTCTCCGCGATGACAGAGGGCAGACACTCCCCATCTACATCTGGCTGACGGGGATTCTTCTCTTTGTCGCGCTGGCCTTCTTCGCTTTCGCCCAGGCGGCGTCGGCACGCAATGGAGCCCAGTCGGCTGCTGATGCCGCAGCGCTGGCCGCCGCTCAGGAGTCCAGGGACGAACTGGCGGAAGGGCTCGGACTGTCCATAGGCGAGGGCGACGACTGGCTCGACTGGCTCGCCGGTGACCGGCTCACCGATGCCGGGGCCCAGGATGCGGCGGCAGCGCTCGCTGCTGACAACGACTCGCAGGTCCGCGATTTCGGGCCGACCGAAGTGAACGGGTTCCCCGGGTACCGGGTTTCGGTCGAGACCAACTACACGGTGGGCGACTCCGTCATTCCTGGTACGGAGTCCCAGCACGCAAAGGCTGACGCCACTGCCGTCATCAAACCGCGCTGCGACGTCGCCCCGTCGAGCGATCCCGAGAAGGTCGTGGAATTCGATTGCGACGGCGGCGAATCCTTCGAGATCGACCCTGAGGACTTCGAGCTGGGCGATCTTCCGGACGCATCCGTTCTCTTCTCTGTCCACCTGGCCGACTGACAATCGATTGACGAGAGAGGGAAGCCGTAGCGATGAACATTCGGCGTACCGCGACGACCCGTAGGGCAATGACCGCTGTGGCGATCACGACTGGACTGGTCTTCACGGTGGCCGGCTGCGGCGGTGGCGACGGTGATGGCGACAAGTCCGAGAACAAGTCGACCTCCACATCATCCTCCGAGCAAGGCAAGGGCGACGATGGAGAGGGCGAGAGTGGACAGGCGCCCAAGACCGACGAGGTACTGGCTGAAGTCAAGGGTGAGGAGAGCATCACCCTGACGGTCACCTCCGCCGTTCGGGACGACGGCGGCTTCGTGACGGTCTCCGGCAAGGTGACGAACAACGGCGGCAGGTTCTGGGCGGCCGCCAACTGGCGTGGCGAGGAACGCGAGTTGAACAAGAACGGTTCGTCCGTGGCAGGTGCGAACCTGATCGACAACGCGGGCAAGAAGAAGTACCTCGTCCTCCGCGACACGCAGGGGCGATGCCTGTGCACCAAGTTCACGGGCGGCGTCAAGCCGAGCCAGACCGCGGAGTGGTACGCGCAGTTCCCCGCACCGCCGGAGGGCACCATCAAGGTCGACTTCCAGGTGGGCGCCATGCCCCCCGCCCCCATCGAGATCTCCGAGGGCGAGTGACCCATGACCCGCCACCTCCGCCTCGCGGGCGCCGCCACCCTGACGACCCTGGTCCTCTTCGCACCCCCGGCCCTCGCCGACGACGATCCCTCCGCCCCACCCGGCAGCACCACCACCTCCCCACCCCCCGAAGTCGACTCCAACAGTCCAGGACTGAAGCTTGCCGACGGCGCGACCCTCGCGCCCGCGAAGGTGCTTGACATCAAGTCCGTCGTCGAGGACCTCGGCGGCGAGGAGCGGCGCGAGGACACCAACACCGACGTGAAGTTCGCGCTGCAGGCGGAGGTCCTGTTCCCCAAGGACAGCTCGAAGCTGAACCCGGAGGCGAACGCCCGGATCCAGGCCATCGCGGAGGAGGCCGAGAACCAGAAGGCCACGGACGTCAGGGTGTTCGGCTTCACGGACAGCCTCGGCTCCTACAGCCACGGCAAGAAACTCTCCCGCGAACGCGCGGAAGCCGTGCACGACAAGCTGGCGAGCTACCTCGGCCCGGACGTCACGTTCTCCGTGCGCGGCTACAGCGAGGACTACCCGATCGCGGACAACAGCTCCGAGGAGGGCCGCAAGAAGAACCGCCGCGTCGAGGTCTCGTTCCCACGCGGAGCGGCAGGCACCCCGGACACCCCGGACACCCCGGAGACCGCGGACGCCCCGGAAGACGACGACGCCCCGGACACGGGGACCACCGGCTCGATGTGAGAATGCCTGGATGCTCAGTGACGACGAGTGGTCCCGGCTCCGGGACGGACTGCGGCTCGGGCAGGTCTTCACCGGCACCGTGGTCCGCGTACCGAAGCCCGGGGCGATCGGCGTGTTCGTGGATGTCGGGCTCCCCGTCGGCGGCTTCGTTGACGTGCTGCTCCTGCCGTACGACATCGCACGCTGGCCGTCGGAGGGCACGGTCGCCGCATTCGAGCTGTGGTGGGCGGACCCGGACCCCCGGCGGCAGCAGATCCGTCTGAAGCCCGCCGACCCCGCCTTCCTGCGCGAGGACTTCGACGAGCTCATGGCGAGCGTGCGCCCGAACTGGCCCTCGCTGATCGGGCACCCCCTCGATCACGGACGGAACACCTCGACTTCCTGAGGCGCGAGCGGGCGCCCCCGGAATCACAACCCCCGGAAAACCCTGATGTGCCCCCGCGCCCCCGATGTCACGATTGCCCCATGAACAGCACCACAGGCCAGACCCCCCGCACCTTCGAAGACCTCGTATCCGAAGCCGAGGCCGCGCCCACCGAAGGGTGGGACTTCTCCTGGTTCGAGGGCCGGGCCACCGAGGCGCGCCCCACCTGGCGGTACGCCGAGGCGATGGCGCGCCGTCTCGCCGCCGCCTCCGCGAGCCTCGACATCCAGACCGGCGGCGGCGAAGTGCTCGCCTCCGCCACCACGCTGCCCCCGCTCGCCGTCGCCACGGAAGGCTGGCCCGCGAACGTCGCGAAGGCCACAGCCCTGCTGCACCCGCGCGGCGTCGCGGTCGTCGCGTCGCCGGAGGACGCGCCGCTGCCGTTCGCCGACGGCGCGTTCGACCTGGTCACGAGCCGCCACCCGGTCAAGGCCCACTTCGACGAGATCGCCCGCGTGCTGCGCCCCGGCGGTGCGTACTTCGCCCAGCACGTCGGGCCCGCCAGCGTCTTCGAGGTCGTCGAGTACTTCCTCGGACCGCAGCCGGAGGAGGTCAGGAACGCCCGCCACCCGGAGCAGGAGCGCGCCGAGGCCGAGGCGGCGGGCCTCGAGGTGGCGGACCTGGAGGTGGAGCGGCTGCGGATCGAGTTCCACGACATCGGCGCGGTCGTCCACTTCCTCCGCAAGGTGGTGTGGATGGTGCCGGGCTTCACTGTGGAGGCGTACCGGCCGCGGCTGCGTGAGCTGCACGACCGGATCCAGGCGGAAGGCCCCTTCGTCGCCCACAGCACGCGGCACCTGTTCGACCTCCGCAAGCCGGTAGTGTCGAACAAGTGAGTGACCGGGGCAGCACCCGGGCAAGTGACCGTGCGAGCCAGGGGAGTTGACCGTGCCCAAGGACAGAGAGCCCTACGCCTGCGGGCTGGAAGCCGCGGTGGACGTCGTCGGCGGCAAGTGGAAGCCGATGATCCTCTGGGCGTTGCACTCGGGCACGACACTGCGCTTCGGTGAGCTCAAGCGGCACATCGTCGGTGTCAGCGAGAAGGTGCTGAGCCAGCAGCTGCGGGAGCTGGAGTCCGACGGCGTCGTGCACCGCGAGGTCTATCGCGAAGTGCCGCCGAAGGTCGAGTACTCGCTGACCGCCCTCGGCGAGTCCCTCAATACGGCCCTGATGCCCCTGGGGTTGTGGGGGGACCAGCACATGCAACAGGTGGTGGCGAACAAGGCGGCAGCCGACGGCAAGGCCGATAGCGCCGCTTAACCCGCCAACCAGGGCGTAATACTCAGAGCGGTCTCATGCCCCGTACCACGACATACGCGTGACATACCCCCCGAAACTGAATCCAAGATTCCGCATCGTTATCAATACTGGCTCGTTTCGCCTCCGGGCGTCACGTAAGTTCAGACCAAGGCTAATTCGCGTGAGCAAATCGCGCGTGCGGTGCCGCGCGGTGGAGGGGGCCGCGCGGCACCGCGAGCCGTCACTCCGCACCGCCCCCGGCGTCGCCCAAGACGATCCGCGCACCCCGGCGTACGCCCCACCGGGCCATCGCCCCGGCCTCCGCCTCGATCACATGCCTGGCCCGCAAACGCGGCAGCCCGAGGCGCCCGGGGCGCATCGTCCGGACGGACAGCACGCGCCACCCGCGGTCGAGATACGCCACATCAATGGCGAACCGCATCCGCACGGTGTGCACGCCGCGCGCCGGAGTCAGCAGAAGCGCCCCCGACACGCCCGTGCGCCCGAGCAGTCCCTTCCGTCGCGCCCGTGCCGAGTCCGCGATCTCCAGAGGGATGGCCGCCGGGGGCTCCGAGGGGGCCGTCGGCCCGGGGGTCGGCGGGGGAGCGGACACCTTCATCGTCGCCATGCCCGCGAAGTTAGCGGCCCGGCAGCCCGGGACGTCAAGCACGCGTCCCCGGCGGGGTCCCTCTTGGGGGTTACCGACTCGCCCGGCCGAAAAACGCCCTCGAACCCGCAATTCCGCCGGTAGAACGGGATCGCGCAGTCGTCGGCCGGTCTCGGAGAGTAGTTGTCGGGCGCCAATGCACCCAGCAGCACTTACGAAGGGTTATGGTGGAAACCCCCCCTCGGGCCGGTCCGTCTCCCCCCCACGGACCGGCCCGATTTTTTGTGCCACGGGCGCGAAAGATCCGGACGCCACCGGAAGATCGACATCCGGTTATCGTCAGGGACATGTCGAACCAATTCCCCCCACCCTCCGCTCCCCAGCCCGGCCAGCCGCCCCACCCCGGCCTCCCCACGTACAACGGCCCCGCCCAGGACCCCGCATCCGCATACGGGCAGGGCTACGGCCAGGCCTATGGCTACGGGCAGGGCCCGATGGGTCCGCCGCGGATGCCCGGCGTCGTCCGCGCCGCGCAGATCGTCATCTGGGTGCTCGCCGGTCTCACCGTCCTCGGCAGCGTCCTCCTGATAGCCATCTCCAACCCGGAGACCGCGGGCGCCGCGCTCGGCGTGAACGTCTGCCTCCTGGTCGCGGCCGGTATGGCCTTCCGCTTCGGCACCGCGGGCCACGGCATCCGCGTCACGTGCATCGTCCTGATGAGCGTGCAGATCCTCTTCGGGCTCGGCGGCGCGGCCTCGGGCAACCCGGGCGGCCTGCTGCCGCTGCTGGGCGCCATCGCCACGGTGATCCTGCTCTCGCAGAGCATCGCGGGCGCGTGGTTCAAGCGGCCGCGCGTCTGACGGAGCGCGAAGCATCCGGGCGGCGCGCGGCAGGCCCGGACATCCGGACAGCAGAGAGCCCCGGGCCGGAACACATCCGACCCGGGGCTCTCTCGCGTCGGCCCGCCGGGTCAGCCCCGCCCGGCCCAGATGTTGGTGCCGGGCGTCGACACCGCGAACGTGTCGATCGCGGACAGCTCGGCGTCCGTCAGCTTCGGGCCCGCCAGCGCCGCCACGTTCTCCTCCAGCTGCTTGACGCTGGAGGCGCCGATCAGCGCGGAGGTCATCCGCTCGTCGCGGAGCACCCAGTTGAGCGCGAGCTGGGCCAGGGACTGGCCGCGGTCCGCCGCGATGTCGTTCAGGCCGCCCAAGCGGCGTACGACCTCGTCGCTCAGGAGCCCCGGGTCGAGGGACTTGCCCTGCGTCGCGCGCGAGCCCTCCGGAATGCCCTTCAGGTACTTGTTCGTGAGCAGGCCCTGGGCGAGCGGCACGAAGGAGATGCAGCCCATACCGGCCGCCTCCAGGGTGTCGAGCAGCCCGTCGTCCTCGGTCCAGCGGTTGATCATCGAGTACGACGGCTGGTGGATGAGCGCGGGAACGCCCATCTCCCGCAGCAGGCGGGCCGCTTCGGCGGTCTGCTCGCTGTTGTACGACGACACGCCGACGTAGAGCGCCTTGCCCTGCTGCACGGCGGAGGCGAGGGCGCCCATCGTCTCCTCGAGCGGGGTGTCCGGGTCGAAGCGGTGGGAGTAGAAGATGTCTACGTAGTCGAGGCCCATCCGCTCAAGGGAGGCGTCGAGCGACGAGAGCAGGTACTTGCGGCTGCCCCACTCGCCGTACGGGCCGGGGTGCATCAGGTACCCCGCCTTGGTCGAGATGACCAGCTCGTCGCGGTGAGCGGCGAAGTCCTGTGCGAAGAGCTTGCCGAAGTTGAGCTCCGCCGAGCCGGGCGGGGGACCGTAGTTGTTCGCCAGGTCGAAGTGGGTGACGCCCAGGTCGAAGGCGCGGCGCAGGATCGCGCGCTGCGTGTCGAGGGCCTTGTCGTCGCCGAAGTTGTGCCAGAGACCGAGCGAGACGGCGGGCAGCTTCAGGCCGCTGCGGCCCGTACGCCGGTACTCCATCGAGTCGTACCGGTCCTGTGCCGCGCGATACATAGACGTGTCGTTCATGGGTACGAAGCTACTTCAGCAGCTTAGGGCCCGACTGTGGAGGGACGCTCGAGCGGCGGTAGGGTGTCGCCCTCGGGGTTGCTCTGGGCGCACCCCTTGAGGATCGCCATCTGCTGGAGGCTGACACACGTGAACCTGCGCGACCTGGTGTACGGACTTTACGCACGCCGGGTGGAAGGCCGCCTCGACCACGACCAGGTGCCCAAGCACATCGGGGTCATCCTCGACGGCAACCGCCGCTGGGCGAAGGCCGCGGGCGGGACCACCGCAGAGGGCCACCAGGCGGGCGCACACAAGATCGAGGAGTTCCTCGGCTGGTGCGCCGAGACGGATGTCGAAGTCGTCACACTGTGGATGCTCTCGACCGACAATTTCGACCGGCCCGAGGGCGAGATGAAGCCGCTCCTCGGCATCATCGAGGCCACCGTCCGCTCGCTCGTCGCCGACGGCCGCTGGCGTGTGCACCACGTCGGCGCGCTCGACCTGCTGCCGGCCCACACCCAGATGGTCATGAAGGAAGCGGAAGAGGCGACCCGCACCAACACCGGAATACTGGTCAACGTCGCCGTCGGCTACGGAGGCCGCCAGGAGATCGCCGACGCGGTCCGTTCGCTGCTCCTGGAGCGGGCGGAGAACGGCGTCAGCCTGGAGGAGGTCGCGGAGAACGTCGACATCGACCAGATCTCCAAGCACCTCTACACCAGCGGCCAGCCGGACCCCGATCTGGTGATCCGTACGAGTGGTGAGCAGCGTCTCTCCGGATTCATGCTCTGGCAGTCCGCTCACTCCGAGTACTACTTCTGCGAAGTCTTCTGGCCGGCCTTCCGAAAGGTCGATTTCCTGCGTGCGCTGCGTGATTACGCGGCCCGCCACCGCCGTTACGGGGGATGACTCCACAGCGCTCCTGAGGTCGGGGCCACCCAGAGTTAACCAACGCGTCGTCATATGCCCTGGCATGGCTGCGCATGTTCGAGGGAATACCCCTTCCAGGTCGACGTCCGAGCAGTATCCGACAGGGACGTCGTATCTCAGCGGGCGGCATGAGCCGTCCGCCCGGGAGGCCCTTTGCACCAGGACGACCGTGTGAACAGCGCGGGCGACGTGGAGGGCCGGTGCTCGGCCCGCGCATCGCGGCCCGCGACCGGTCCGGTTCACGCCCGCCGGATCGTCCCCGGGATCCCTCCCGTCGCTCCCCGACCTCATCCGAGGGGGTACGTCCTTCCGTGGTGACCAGCACAAAGCGCCGCATGCCCGACAGGCGCACCTACGTTCTCGACACCAGCGTCCTGCTGGCCGACCCGAACGCCCTGACCCGCTTCGACGAGCACGAAGTCGTGCTGCCGGTCGTCGTGGTGACGGAGTTGGAGGCCAAGCGGCACCATCCGGAGCTCGGCTACTTCGCCCGGCAGGCCCTGCGCCTGCTGGACGACTTCCGCATCCGGCACGGCCGCCTGGACGCCCCGATCCCCATCGGGGACCTGGGTGGCTCGCTGCGTGTCGAGCTCAACCACTCCGATCCCGGCGTGCTCCCGGCCGGCTACCGGTTGGGGGACAACGACTCACGGATTCTCGCCGTAGCACGCAATCTCCAGGCGGAGGGGTACGACGTCACGGTCGTGTCCAAGGACCTGCCGCTCAGAATCAAGGCGTCGTCGGTCGGTCTCCTCGCCGAGGAGTACCGGGCGGAGCTCGCCATCACGGACTCCGGCTGGACCGGAATGTCCGAACTGACCCTCTCCGGTGAGCAGGTCGACCTCCTCTTCGAGGAAGACACGCTGTATGTCCCCGAGGCGTCGGACCTGCCCGTACACACGGGGCTGACCATCCAGTCCGAGCGGGGCAAGGCCCTGGGCCGCGTCACGGCCCAGGGCAACGTCCGGCTCGTGCGCGGCGACCGGGAGGCCTTCGGGCTGAAGGGGCGGAGCGCGGAGCAGCGGGTCGCGCTCGATCTGCTCCTCGACCCGGACGTCGGCATCGTCTCGATGGGCGGCCGCGCGGGCACCGGCAAGTCGGCGCTGGCGCTCTGTGCGGGCCTGGAGGCCGTCCTGGAGCGCAGGCAGCACAAGAAGGTGATGGTCTTCAGGCCGCTGTACGCGGTGGGCGGGCAGGAGCTCGGCTATCTGCCCGGCACCGAGGCCGAGAAGATGGGCCCTTGGGCGCAGGCGGTCTTCGACACGCTCGGCTCGGTGGCGGGCAAGGAGGTCATCGAGGAGGTCACCGCGCGCGGGATGCTCGAAGTGCTCCCGCTCACCCACATCCGCGGGCGCTCGCTGCACGACGCGTTCGTGATCGTGGACGAGGCGCAATCCCTGGAGCGGAACGTCCTGTTGACCGTTCTGTCCCGAATCGGGGCGAACTCCCGGGTCGTACTGACCCATGACGTGGCCCAGCGCGACAACCTCCGTGTGGGGCGGTACGACGGGGTGGTTGCCGTCGTCGAGAAGCTGAAGGGGCATCCGCTCTTCGCGCACGTCACGCTCACGCGCTCGGAGCGGTCGCAGATCGCGGCCCTGGTGACCGAAATGCTGGAGGACGGTCACATCTGAGGCAGTTCACGGCAGTTGCACCACACGGGACGCCGTCCGGCAAAGCGAAGGAGCCTAGCCGGGCGGCGTCTTGCTGCACCCCTGTTTCCGAAAAACTCCTGGGGCAAACGAGGTGTGAGCTTTCCCACGCAACGGAGAATTGCCTTGCGGTGTCGAGCTGGGGCAGAGTCTGGGTCCTGTCAGGCCCCGCATGCGACACACGTGTACCCCCAGCGGTACGACAACTCGAGCACCACAGAACTTCATAGTGACCGTCGCATGCCGCCCGAGCACCACGCGGCGCTCCCACAACGGGAGTTGTCCACCGGGTCCGTGCCTCCCGTGACCGATCAACAGCGGAGGCCAGCGCCAGGGGCACGATTGCGTCCGCGAGGTCACCTATGCGGGCGATGCTGGAAGGAAACCGTGTGAGCCGGATTTCGGTCCGGGGATTCGCCGTGGCTTCTGCCACCGCGGTCACCACCGTCGGCGCTGTCGTGGGTGTTGCCTCGGGCGACACCCAGCCCTCGAACACGAACGACCTCGAGGCAGCGGCAAGCGACGCGACGCTCCTCGCAGACATACCCGCGGGCCAGCAGGCCCAGGTCCAGACCGCGTCCCTGACGCAGCAGGCCGACGCGCAGGCCATGGCCGCCGACACTGCCGCGAAGAAGACCGCCGCGGAGGAGGCCCGTAAACAGGCCGCCGCCTCGGCGATCGAGAAGCAGCAGGCCGCGGAGAAGGCCGAGGCCGCGCAGAAGGCCGCGGACAAGAAGGAGCGTGAGGAGAAGAAGGCCGAGACCAAGGCCAGCCGCTCCTCCAGCCGCGACGCCTCCAGCTTCGCGCCCCAGGGCTCTTACACGGTCTCTCAGGTCCAGGCGATGGCACGGCAGATGATCCCCGGGGATCAGTTCCAGTGCTTCAGCAACATCGTCAACCACGAGTCCACGTGGAACTACAAGGCGACGAACGCCTCTTCGGGTGCCTACGGCCTCGTCCAGGCGCTGCCCGGTTCCAAGATGGCCTCGGCCGGTTCCGACTGGCAGACCAACCCGGCCACACAGATCAAGTGGGGCCTCAACTACATGAACGACCGCTACGGAAGCCCGTGCGGAGCCTGGAGCTTCTGGCAGGCGAACAACTGGTACTAGGCCGCATTCCGGCCGTACCGCGCTCAACCTTGCGAGGCCCCTCACCGTCCTACGGTGAGGGGCCTCGCCCGTGTACGGTCGGTCCGGACAGCTCCAGGGGGGAGTGGTGGGGAAAGACGGGGGTAAGGGACGGATCATGTCGCGAGTGCCAGGGTGGCTCGGCCGGCTCGGCGCCGGACTGAGTGGAATGGGCGAGCGGTTGGACGAGCGCCGCGACAAGCAGGACCGGGCGGACGCCGACGAACCGCGGGCCGGATTGCGCGTACGGACGCGCGCCGATGCCGGCGATGCCGCCGATGATGACGCGCTCGACGCGTCCTTCGCCGAGGACGAGCGCGATGGCGCGGGGGAGCACGAGTACGTGCCACCGCCGCCCGCGTACGCGCCCGATGTGGCGGCCAGGCCCGACCCCGTGAACGCCGTGCCGTGGGGCATGCGCGTCGCGGCCGAGGCGGGCTGGCGGCTGCTCGTCCTCGCGGGCACCCTCTGGGTGCTGATGAAGGTCATCAGCGCGGTGCAGCTGGTGGTGCTCGCCTTCGTGGCGGCCCTGCTGATCACCGCGATGCTGCAGCCCACCGTGTCCCGGCTCAAGAAGCTCGGACTGCCACGGGGTCTGGCGACCGCGGTCACCGCGATCCTCGGCTTCGTCATCATGGGCCTGGTCGGCTGGTTCGTGGTGTGGCAGGTCATGGACAACGTCGACGAACTGTCGCGGCAGGTCCAGGACGGCATCGAGGATCTGCGCAAGTGGCTGCTCAACAGCCCCTTCCACGTGACCGAGGACCAGATCAACGACATCGCCAAGAGCCTGCGCGACGCGGTCGGCGCCAACACGGAGGAGCTCACCTCCGCGGGCCTCGAAGGCGTCACGGTGATCGTCGAGGCGATGACCGGCATCCTGCTCGCGATGTTCTCGACGCTCTTCCTGCTCTACGACGGCAAGCGCATCTGGCAGTGGACGCTGAAGCTGGTGCCCGCCGAGGCGCGACCGGGCATCGCGGGTGCGGGCCCCAGGGCCTGGCGCACGCTCACCGCGTACGTCCGCGGGACGGTGATAGTGGCTCTGATCGACGCCATCTTCATCGGGCTCGGCATCTACTTCCTAGGCGTGCCGATGGCCGTGCCGCTCGCCGTGTTCATCTTCCTGTTCGCGTTCATCCCGCTGGTCGGCGCCGTCGTCTCGGGCGCGCTCGCGGTGGTCGTCGCGCTGGTCACGCAGGGCGTGTTCACGGCGGTGATGGCGCTGGCGGTGGTGCTCGCGGTGCAGCAGATCGAGGGCCACATCCTGCAGCCGTTCATCCTCGGGCGTGCGGTGCGGGTGCACCCGCTGGCCGTGGTGCTCTCGGTGGCGGCGGGCGGCCTCGTGGCCGGGATCGGCGGTGCGGTGGTCGCCGTTCCGCTGGTCGCCGTCACGAACACGGTCGTCGGATATCTGCGGGCGTACTCCCGGGAGGCCGCGCTGAAACAGGCGCCGCAGCCGCGGGGCGCCACGGCGGTGGACGCGTCGCCGGTGAAGGCAGCGCCGGTGAACGAGCCGCCCGTGGACGCGGCGCCCGCGGAGCAGTCGAAGTAGGCAGGTCCCACCTAGAAGTAAGCAGGTCCCACCTACACGAAACGCCGGGCGGGCTGGATGTCATCCAGCCCGCCCGGCGTGTGCGGACGAACCCGGCGGAGCCGGTGATCGACGGTGCGGAGAACTACTCCGCGAGGTGTGCTTCGGAGTCCAGCGTGACGCCGACGGCCTGGATGACCGCAGCGATCTTGAAGGCCTCCTGGATCGTCTCGCGGTCGACACCGGCCTTGCGCAGGACCTGCTCGTGCGAGTCCAGGCACTGGCCGCAGCCGTTGATCGCGGAGACCGCGAGGGACCACAGCTCGAAGTCGACCTTCTCGACGCCCGGGTTGCCGATGACGTTCATCCGCAGACCGGCGCGCATCGTCCCGTACTCCGGGTCGGAGAGCAGGTGGCGCGTGCGGTAGAAGACGTTGTTCATCGCCATGACGGCGGCGGCCGACTTGGCGGCCGTGTACGCCTCGGGGGAGAGGTTCGCCTTCGCCTCGGGCTCGAGCTCGCGCAGCACCTTGGGGGAGCGGGACGCGATGGCGCAGGCCAGCACGGTGCCCCACAGCTGCTGCTGCGGCAGGTCGCTGTTGCCGATGACCGAACCGAGGTTCAGCTTCAGGTCCTTGGCGTAGTCCGGTACGGCGGACTTCAGTTCGTCGAGTGCCATGTCAGAAGGCTCCGTTCACTCGCCGGAGAGCAGCGCGACCGGGTCGAGGGTCTCGTCGCCCTTGCTCCAGTTGCAGGGGCAGAGCTCGTCGGTCTGCAGGGCGTCGAGGACCCGGAGGACCTCCTTGGGGTTACGGCCCACGGAACCGGCGGTCACCATCGTGAACTGGATCTCGTTGTTCTGGTCGACGATGAAGACGGCGCGCTGCGCGAAGCCGTCCTCGCCCTCGATGCCGAGGTCACGCATGAGCTCGTGCTTCGAGTCGGCCAGCATCGGGAAGGGCAGGTCGGTCAGGTCCGGGTGGTCCTTGCGCCAGGCGTGGTGCACGAACTCGGAGTCACCGGAGAAGCCGAGGACCTGGGCGTCACGGTCGGCGAACTCGTCGTTCAGCTTGCCGAACGCCGCGATCTCGGTCGGGCACACGAAGGTGAAGTCCTTGGGCCACGCGAAGACGATCTTCCACTTGCCCTCGTAGGTCTTGTGGTTGATCTGCTCGAACTCCTTGCCGGTCTCCAGGGAGACACAGGCAGTGAGGTCGAACTCGGGGAACTTGTCACCGACAGTGAGCACACGTACTCCTTGCAGCAAAGAAAATCCCTTTTGGGGAGTTTCCTGTGGGGTTGGACTGATGTCGATGGTGGCACAGGGTGCATTGATTAGGGAAATAGCTAGAGTGGGTCGTGTTGATCGGAGGTGGCTATCAGTGCGAGCCATAAATAGGGGCAAGCAGCCCAGCGGCAGACAGCCGAGCCTGGCGCAGCTGCGCGCCTTTTCCGCCGTGGCCGAGCATCTGCACTTCAGGGATGCCGCCTCGGCGATCGGCATGAGTCAGCCCGCCCTCTCGGGGGCCGTGGCCGCGCTGGAGGAGGCACTGGGTGTCAAGCTCCTGGAGCGGACCACCCGAAAGGTGCTGCTCTCGCCCGCGGGCGAGCGCCTCGCGATCCGGGTCGAGGCGGTGCTCGACGAGGTCGAGGCGCTGATGGAGGAGGCCGACGCCGTCAAGGCGCCGTTCACCGGGGCGCTGCGGCTCGGCGTGATCCCGACCGTCGCGCCCTATCTGCTGCCGACGGTGATCGCGCTGGTCCACGACAAGTACCCCGACCTGGACCTCCAGGTGCACGAGGAGCAGACCTCCTCGCTCCTCGAAGGGCTCACCGCCGGACGGCTCGACCTGCTGCTGCTCGCCGTGCCGCTCGGCATGCCCGGCGTCACCGAACTGCCGCTCTTCGACGAGGACTTCGTGCTCGTCACGCCCCTCGACCACTGGCTCGGCGGCCGCGAGGGCATCCCCCGCGAGGCGCTGAAGGAGCTGAACCTGCTGCTCCTCGACGAGGGCCACTGCCTGCGTGACCAGGCCCTCGACATCTGCCGGGAGGCGGGCCGGGCCGATGCCCCCGTCACCACGACCGCCGCCGGGCTCTCCACCCTCGTCCAGCTGGTCGCGGGCGGCCTCGGGGTGACGCTGCTGCCGCGCACGGCGGTGCGGGTCGAGACGACCCGCAGCAATCAGCTGCTCACCGGGTACTTCGCGGATCCCGCGCCCACCCGGCGGATCGCGCTCGCGATGCGGAGTGGCGCTGCGCGGGGTGCGGAGTACGCGGAGCTGGCCTCCGCCTTGAAGGAGGCGGTGCGGCCGTTGCCGGTGCGGATCGTGTGATCGATCCCGCACCGGCTCCCCGCCGCCTGCCGTGGGCCGTTCTCTGCCGCGGGCCGGTGGGGGTTGGTCGCGCAGTTCCCCGCGCCCCTTGGAGTTGTCCGGCCTCGCCTTCTCCGCGGGCCGGTGGGGGCTTGTCGCGCCCACGCGGCGGAGCCGCATATGTGACGGCCCCGCGCCCCTGAGTGCCCCTGCGGGGACCCAGGGGCACTCAGGGGACTCGGGAGTTACTCCGTGCGGAGGCCGTCCGGGCGCATCATCCGCCGCAGCGGCGGCAGGCTGAGCAGGGTCACGGCAAGGACCATCGCCGCGCCCGCGCCCGTCAGCGGCACGAACGACCACCAGTCGGTGACGCCCTTGTCGATCATGCGGGTCATCACCACGCCGAGGCCGAGGCCGCCGCCGATCGCGAGGGCGAGGCCCAGGGCGACCGGGATCGCCGTCTGCCACAGGAGCGACCAGCCCATCGACGAGCGGCGCGTGCCGAACGCGGTGAGGACCGCAAGGAGCCGCTTGCGCTCGCGCAGTTGCTCGATCATCGACACCAGCATGGACGCCGCGATCAGTGCCATCGTGGCGCTCGCGCCGATCTGCAGACCGCGCGAGATGGAGGCGTACTGCTTGTCGCGGTCGACCGCCTTCAGCGAGTCCACGCCGACGAAGGGACCGATCCGGGCCGCCGCGTTGCGCACGTACTCCTCGGCGTCCGGCTCCTTCGGGTCGAGCTTGACCCAGGAGGTCGTCGACGCGTCGTCCAGCTTCTTGATGTCGACGGCGCCGGGCGTGGCGAAGACGCCGTCGATCTTCCTGCCGGACGGGTTGTTCCTGGCATCGACGGTGGGCGTGCCCTTCGGCAGCGTCCACAGGACCGGCTTGGCGCCCTTGTTGAAGTCGGGGTCGGGCCCGACGTTGATCGGCTTGCCGGGGCGTGCGGTCTCGTCCACCCAGCTGTTCTGCTCCTTGCTGCCCGTGTGGACGACGAAGGTGTCGCCGTCCTTGCAGGAGTCGAGGTGCGCCAGCTCGCGCAGGGTCGCGCAGGTGCCGATGGTCAGCTCGGTGGTCGGCGTCAGGTCCCTGACCTTCTTGCCGCCGGGCCGGGTGACGTACGCCTGCACGGTCCCGACGACCTTGGTGACGCCCTTGGTCGCGGTGAAGTCGTCGATCATCCGCTGGGCGAGCGGACCGCTGGCGGTTCCGCTGCGGACCGTGAGCTGGGCGCGCGAGGTGTCCTGGCCCGTGAGCTGGTTGAAGTCGTCGTGCATGGACGCGAACATCATCTGCAGTGCCACCGCTCCCGCCACCGCGACGGTGATCCCGCTGACCGCGCGGGACGCCGTGCCGGTGGTCAGCTGCAGCCTGCGGACGGCGAGCTGCCAGGGCACGGGCCCCCCGCGCAGCCGTCCCACGACGGCCTCGACGAGCCAGGGCAGCAGCGCGCTGAGCCCGATCAGGGAGAGCGCCGAACCCACCGCGATCGCCGTCACGTTGACGGAGTCGTTCCCCATGTTGCGGTCGATGCGGCCGGAGAAGAGCAGGATGCCGATGCCGAGGACCGGCAGCACCACCCGCCACCACAGGCGGCGCTTGCGCTGCTTGCCGCCCCGGACCACCCCGAGCGGTTCGATGGCGACCGAGCGCAGCGAGATCAGTGTCACCAGGACCGCCGACACCGGCACGGCCACCGCGACCAGCACCGCGAGGCCCGCCGACGGCACCATGTCGGACGGATAGGCGCTGACGTTCGTCAGGTCGACCACGCCCACGAGCTGGCGGAGCAGCAGGAAGAGGACGGCGCCCGCGGCGAGCCCGAGGAGCGCGCCGAACAGCGCCTCACCGGCCGCGATCCTGCGTACCGCGCGGGCGTCCGCGCCGACCAGGCGCAGGGCCGCGAGCCGCCGGTCGCGCCGGTCGCCGC
Source organism: Streptomyces sp. NPDC004732 (assembly GCF_040609235.1). Taxonomy (NCBI): domain Bacteria; kingdom Bacillati; phylum Actinomycetota; class Actinomycetes; order Kitasatosporales; family Streptomycetaceae; genus Streptomyces; species Streptomyces sp. NPDC004732. The sequence goes on along the minus strand of NZ_JBEXJR010000002.1, from coordinate 312,906 downwards.
CGAACCGCACGGCCGTACCGATGAAGATCGCCACCGGGGTGAGCAGGACGACGCAGATCAGGACGACGAGTGCCATCAGGAACGGGTCGAGGGGCAGCGAGTTGTCCTGCCCGAAGCTCTCGACGCGGTAGTTGTTGCCCGTCGCGGTGATCTTGTCGCTGCCCACGTAGTAGTAGAGCTCGACCGGTGAGAGGAGGCCCGCCTTGCCGATGGTGCCGGTCACGCGGAAGTCGCTGAAGCGTTCCTTCAGCAGCTTGTTCGCCGGGTCGTCGAGCAGGTCGCGCATCGCGGGCGAGACGACCATCTCGTTGGGCCCGGGGATCTTGTCGAGTCCCGGCGGCAGCGCCGGGCTCTTGCCGTCGGCGCGCAGGAACAGGCCGGTCGGGCTCTTCCCCCGGAAGGTGGTGCCGGTGTTGCGCATGACCACCGTCGAGTCGCTCGCCTTGACCGGCTCGCCGTCGAAGGAGGAGTGCGGTGTGCGCGCGACCGACCGGTCGTCGCGGTTCTGGAGCATGTTCGGCACCGACGCGGCGCCGAGCAGCAGCGCGACGCCGAGGCCGACGCCGAGGGCGGTCAGGATCGTGCGGATCCAGCCCTCGCGGCCGCCGCCCGCCGCGAACCGCACGCCCATGCTCAGGTCGCGGATCCAGACACTCATACGATCCGCTCCATGTCACGGGACTTGCCGTCGCGCACGATGACCTCGCGGTCGGAGTAGGCGGCGACGCGGGTCTCGTGGGTCACCAGGACGACGGCCGCGTTGGTCGAGCGGGCCGCGTCGGTCAGGAGCTCCATGACGCGCTCGCCGTTGAGGGAGTCGAGGGCGCCGGTCGGCTCGTCGGCGAAGATCACGCGCGGGCTGGTGGCGAGCGCGCGGGCGACGGCGACGCGCTGGCCCTGGCCGCCGGAGACCTCGCCGGGCCGCTTGGCGGCGACGTCGTCGACCTCCAGGCGCGCCATCCAGGTGAGGGCGGTGGCCTCGGCCTCCTTGCGCTTGGCGCCGTTCAGCCGCAGCGGGAGCGCGACGTTCTCGACGCAGGTGAGCTCGGGCACGAGCTGGCCGAACTGGAAGACGAAGCCGAACTCGCTGCGGCGCAGGGCGCTCAGATCGGCGTCCGAGAGGCCGGTCAGCGAGCGGCCGTTGTACGTGATGGAGCCCTCGTCGGGGCGGACGATCCCCGCGAGGCAGTGCAGCAGGGTCGACTTTCCGGAGCCGGACGGACCCATGACGGCCACGACCTCGCCGGGATGGATGGAGAAGGCCGCGCCGTCGAGCGCGGTGGTCGGGCCGTACGCCTTGCGGAGTCCGTTGGCCACGAGAAGGGAACCTGCGGGGGTCATGCGGAGCGCACCTCCAGGGCGAGCTTGCCGAGGCGCGCGGCGGTGAGCTCCAGCCAGCGCAGATCGGCTTCGAGGTGGAACAGCGCGTGGTCGCAGATGAGCTGGTCGGCGAGGTCGCCCTTGCGCTTGCGGTCGGTGAGGATGCGCATCAGGCGCAGGTGTTCGGCGCGCTGTACGTCGAGGAGTTCGGCGGCGTCGCGTTCGGTGAGGAGCGCGAGGACGACCTTGGTGTAGAGGGTCGACTGGAGATAGGGCTCCGGCTTCTCCGGGGTGGCGAGCCAGCGCTGGACATCCGTGATCCCGGCTTCGGTGATCGCGTACCGCTTGCGCTCCGGGCCGCCGCCCGCCTCTATGCCGTCGACCTCGACGAGGCCGTTCTTCAGCAGGCGGGACATGGTCGAGTAGACCTGCCCGTAGTGCAGTGGCTTGTCGTGCCCGAACTTCTCGTCGAAGGCGCGCTTGAGGTCGTAGCCGTGTCGGGGGCCGGACTCCAGGAGTCCCAGAAGGGTGTGGCCAATGGACATGCGGAGCACTCTACACGGTGTGTATACGTGCTGTGTATACGCCTCGTGTATACGGCTGACGTGGAGCACACTTGTGCGATGACGAGCAACCTTCCAGGCCCTGGGATCGTCGGTTCCTAAGGGCAGGTGCTCATTGTCACGTCCGCAAAAGACCGGATCGGCAGGAGTTTGTCCCAGGGTGCGGTGTTAGCTTCATGAGCTGACTCGACGTACGCATGTTGACTAGACCGAAGCGGAGCACTCTCAGTCATGGGCCGAGCCGAAGAACGACAAGCGCGGCAGCGCGGCGCCCGCCGGGCAGCGCGCAAGCGCCCGTCCGGCGGCAAGCGCACCGGCATACGCCGCTTCTTCACCTGGAAGAAGATCCTCGGGACGTTCTTCGCGTTCTGTCTGCTCGGCATGCTCGGGTTCGTGGTGCTGTACCTCGTGGTGGACATACCCAAGGGCAACGCCGCGGCGAAGATGCAGAGCAACGTCTACAAGTACAGCAACGGCGACGTCATCGCGCGGACCGGCGACGTGAACCGCGAGATCGTCGACCTGGACAAGGTCCCCAAGGACGTCCAGAAGACCTTCGTCGCCGCCGAGAACAAGTCCTTCTACAAGGACGAGGGCATCGACTTCAAGGGCACCGCCCGCGGCGTCCTCAACACGGTGACCGGCAAGGGCAAGCAGGGCGGCTCGACGATCACCCAGCAGTACGTGAAGAACTACTACCTCAGCCAGGACCAGACCGTCAGCCGCAAGCTGAAGGAACTGGTCGTCTCGCTGAAGGTGGACCGCGAGAAGAGCAAGGACGACATCCTCGCGGGCTACATCAACACCAGCTATTACGGCCGCGGCGCCTACGGCATCCAGGCCGCCGCCCAGGCCTACTACAGCGTCGACGCCAAGGACCTGAACGTGCAGCAGGGCGCCTACCTCGCCGCGCTGCTCCAGGCCCCGAGCCAGTACGACTGGTCGTCCGCGACGCCGACCGGCCGCAAGCTCGTCAAGGCGCGCTGGAACTACGTCCTCGACAACATGGTCGAGGAGGACTGGCTGGACTCCGGCAGGCGTTCGGGGCTGAAGTTCCCGACGCCGCACGACCCCAAGGCACCGCCCGGCCGTGAGGGCCAGATCGGCTACCTCGTGGAGGAGGCCAAGCGCGAGGTCCTGCGCAACAGCAACCTCAGCGAGGCCGAGTTCGAGGCGGGCGGCTACACCGTCACCCTGAACATCGACCCCAAGAAGCAGAAGCAGCTCGAGAAGGCCGTCGACGCCAAGCTGAACGACAAGCTCGACCGCAAGAAGAGCAAGGCGGACGCCCGCGTCCAGGCGGGCGCCGCGTCCGTCGACCCCAAGACGGGCAAGGTCCTCGCCATGTACGGCGGCGAGGACTACGTGAAGCACTACACGAACAACGCCACGCGCCGCGACTACCAGTCGGCCTCCACCTTCAAGCCCCTCATCCTCGCCGCGGCCCTGGAGAACGGCTCGAAGACGCAGGAGGGCCTGCCGATCACCGCGAGCACGGTCTACGACGGCACCAGCAAGCGCCCGGTCAAGGGCGGCGACGTCGCCTTCTCGCCGCCGAACGAGGACAACGTCAACTACGGCGACGTCACCGTCCAGAAGGCGATGAACAAGTCCGTCAACTCCGTCTTCGCGCAGATGGGCGTCGACGTGGGCATGCCCAAGGTCATGGAGACGGCGGGCAAGCTCGGCATGGACGTCAAGGGCCTGCCCGCGGTGCCCGCCCAGACCCTCGGCTCCATGGGCGCGAGCCCGCTGGAGATGGCCGGTGTCTACGCCACGCTCGACAACCACGGCAAGAAGGTCACCCCGGCCCTGGTCGGCTCCGTCGAGCACAAGGACAACACGGTCGACCTGCCGGACCCGATCGGCGACCAGGTCGTCCAGCGCGGCACCGCCGACTCCATCACCTCGGTCCTGACCGGCGTGGTCGACGACGGCACCGGCCGCGCGGTGCGCAACTCCGCGCAGGACATCGCGGGCAAGACCGGTACCTCCGACGACAACAAGTCGGCCTGGTTCACCGGCTACACGCCGAAGCTCGTCACCTCGGTCGGCCTGTTCGGCGAGGGCGTCAAGGGCGATCAGGTGTCCATGAAGGGGGCGGGCGGCTTCAAGCGCATCAACGGCTCCGGCTTCCCCTCCGAGATCTGGGCGGCCTACACGTTCGACGCCATGGGCGCGCCCAGCTCGTTCGACCTCGACACGAACATGGGCGCCGCCATCGCGCCGGTCCCCGACCCGTCGTCGAGCGTCTCGAAGGAGCCGTCGAGCACTCCGACGGAGTCCGAGGACGACGACGAGCCGACGAAGAAGCCGACGAAGACGCCGACCGCGACGCCGACGCCGACCCCGACGCCGACTCCGACGCCGACCAAGACGACCCCGCCACCCACGACCGACCCGAACCCGACGGACTCCGACGGGCCGCCGGACGACCCGGAGGACGGCCTGTTCGGCAGGGACTGACCCGCAGGCTCCGTACGAAAGGAAGGCGCCCCGGACCATCGAGGTCCGGGGCGCCTTCGCGCGTATCGGAGGGGATGTGCCGGAGCGGGCCGGTCAGCTCCGGTTCAGTTCGAACCAGACGACCTTGCCGGTGCTCAGCCGCGTGGCACCCCAGCGCCGCGCCATCTTGTTGACCAGGTACAGGCCGCGGCCGCCCTCGTCCGTGGCACGCGCCTGCCGCAGCCGGGGCAGCTGCGGCACGTCGTCGCCGACCTCGCAGCGCAGCACGTCGGTGCGGAGCAGCCGCAGGGTGATCGGCCGCGACGCGTACCGCACGGCGTTCGTCACGACCTCGCTGAACAGCAGCTCCACGGAGTCGGTCATCTCCTCCAGACCCCAGCGCGCCAGTGCGCTGCGGGCCAGCCTGCGGGCCCGCGACGGCGTCGCGCTCTCCGGTTCCAGGAACCAGTACGCGACGTCGCTCGGCGCGATCCCGTCGAAGCGGGCGGCGAGCAGCGCGATGTCGTCGTCCCGGTCGCCGGGGCCGAGCATGTCGAGCACCTCGTCGCAGAGCGCCTCCAGGGGCGGCGGATGGTCCGGTCCCGTCAGCTGGGCGGTGGCGGCGAGCCGCTCGCGCAGCTGCTCTATGCCGGTCCACACGTCGCGCAGCCGGGACTCGACCAGACCGTCCGTGTAGAGGAGCAGCGTCGCGCCCGCGGGGGCGTCGAGCTCCACGGCCTCGAAGTCGACCCCGCCCACGCCGATGGGGGCGCCCGGCGGTACGCGCAGGACCTCCGCCCGGCCGCCCAGGTGCAGCAGGACGGGCGGCGGGTGCCCGGCGTTGGCGATGGTGATGCGGTGCGAGACCGGGTCGTACACCGCGTACAGGCAGGTGGCCATGCGGTCGGAGCCGAGCCGCTGGGCCTGCTCGTCCAGGTGGTGCAGGACCTCCTGGGGCGGCAGGTCGAGCCCGGCGAGGGTCTGTGCGGTCGTCCGCAGCTGGCCCATGATCGCCGCGGAGGTCATGGAGTGCCCCATGACGTCGCCGACGACCAGGGCGACCCGGCTGCCGGGCAGCGGGATGGCGTCGTACCAGTCGCCGCCGACCCGGGCGGTCTCGGCGGCCGGGAGATAGCGCGAGGCGAGCCGCACGCCGGTCGGGCGCGGCAGTGTCTCGGGGAGCATGGTGCGCTGCAGCTCGTCGGCGATGTACGCCTCGCGGCCGTACAGGACCGCTTTGTCGATGCCGAGCGCGCTGTGCGTGGCCAGCTGGGCGGCGACCAGCAGGTCGTCCGCCTCGAACGCGGGCCGGTCGGGGCGGCGCAGGAACACGGCCGCGCCGATCACCCTGCGGCGGCCCCGCAGCGGCGCAAGGATGCCCCGCTGTCCGCCCGGCAGGGTGCGCCCCTCGCCGAGCAGTTCGGGCAGTGCGGCGCGCGCCGCCGCCGAGTCGGCGAAGACCGGGCGCACCCCGCGCAGCACCTCGGCGAGCGCGCCACCGGGCTGCACCTCGCACAGCTCGGCGCTGCCCATGACATCCGTGATGTCCGTGATATCGGGCTGCACCACCTGCAGCGCGGGCAGGGTGCTGCCGCCGTCGGTGTCCGGCTCCTCGCCGCCCTCCTCGATGGAGCGCAGCCGGTCGGAGCGGCGCAGCCGGAGGACCAGCGGGCCCGTGGGCCGCTCGTCGCCGACCGGCAGCGGATCGCGCAGATAGACCAGGATCGCGTCGGAGAACGTCGGCACCGTCGCCCGGCACAGCCCCATCACGATCTCGTCGAGGTCGATGCCGCGGGCGATGCGCCGGGTCGCGGCGCCCACAAAGCGCAGCCGGTCGCCGTCACGCCGCATCGACACCGGCCCCGAACCCGGCGGCCTCGGCTGCCCGGAGCGCCGCTCCTCGCCGTCCGGCGGGCCCACGGGCCCGGGACCCGACTGCGCGGGCACGCCGCTGTCCGGCACGGGGCGCGGCCGGTGCGGGTCGGGCTCGGCGGCCGAGTGGGCGGAGTACGCGGAGGACTGGGAGTGCTCGCCGGACGGCGGCACGTGGGCGTCCGAGGGCACGTCGCCCGCGCGTGCCTGTGCCGCCGCGGCACTGCCGCCGCCGTCCCGCGTGGGTTCGGGGGAACGCAGCAGCGCCCCGCGGGGATCCGCGGGGGCGGTCGTCCTGGCAGCTGGTGCCTTGCGACCCTCGTGGGGGGTGAGGTGCTCCGTCACGCGTTTCGAATCCGTCCGTCCGGGGCTGCGCGCGGTGCGCGCCGTCCAGCGTTGCACGTTGCTCAGCCGCGTCGGCAGTGCAGAAAGACCTGATGCTCGGGTGGTGCGTCGGTGCTTGCGGGGGCGTACGAATACGTGTCCTCGCCGGTGATCTCGAAGCCCGCGTCCCGCACGACCTGCCGCAGTTCGTCCCGCAGGTAACCCGATACCCGGATTGTGTGCCCCAGGAACGGAATTGCCGCGTCATCCAGGTCCGCCTCGACCATGGACAGCTCCATCAGGCCGCCCGGCCGCAGCAGGCCGTGCAGCAGCCGCAGCGCTTCGGGGATCTCGGCGCGCGGCAGCATCAGGAGGGCGAAGAAGCACGCCACGCCGTCGAACCGGCCGACGCCGCCCGGCCCTTCGGCCCGGAGGTCGGCGATGTCGAGTTGCCGGAACTCGGCTGCCGGGACGTTCTTTCCCGCCAGCTCCAGCATGCCTTCCGAGATGTCCGTGCCGAGGACCGAGTGGCCGGATTCGGTCAGTTGCCTGGCGGTCGGAAGGCCGGTGCCGCAGCCCACGTCGAGGATGCGGGAACCGGCCGGAAGCGCCGCCGTGAGGTGGCGTCCCGCGGCCAGTTGGCCCTCCTTGTGGGGGAAGGCGTCGTCGTAGTGCTGCCCGATGGCGTCAAAGGCCTCGGCCTGGCCTCTGCGGTCCTCGCTCACGTTCTGCCGCCCCTCGATGACTTCCTGTCAGGCACCGTGCGGACGCACGGAGTTGCTGCTGTGCGCCCTTGCGGAGGACGATCCTACGTTTGAACCACGGGGGCGCATCAAGGGTCTCATGAGGACACATGCGCGGGCGTACGGTCCCAGTCATCCGGAAGGGGCGGTACGACCCAGGACGGATCGGGACGCCAGTGCTGCCAGCCGTCCGAAAACGGCGCCCCCCAGGCGTCGATCACGTCAAGTGCGGCCCGTCCCGCCGCGCGGACGTCAGCGGCCTTGCCCGCGCCCATCAGACCCGCCCTGCGGGCCTCGGCGAACTCGTCCTCGTCGTGCCAGCGCCAGCTGCGGTCCGGGCTCACGGAGATGTCCAGAAAGTGATCCTCGGAATCGACGCCACCGGACCAACGGGCGTGCGGTTCCTCCAGGTTCACGTACCAGCTCCTGAACTGCCAGCCGGGCTCCCAGAACAGCCAGACCGACCATGGATCGCCCGGCCGGGCCAGCTTGAGGACGCCGGTGCCGAACCAGTGGTCCCTGCGGACGGTGCGCGGCTTGGTGTAGCGGGTGGCCAGCGGCTCGTCGTGGACGGACGTGCCGTCGGCGAGCACCGGCTTCACGCACTCGGTGCCGGGTGCCATCCAGACGGCGAGCACCTCGTCGGTGTCCCGCACGACGGTGACGGGGCGACAGATGTGGACGCGGCTCCCGGAGTTCTCCCGGTACCGCCACAGGATGTGGTCCCCGGGCGCCCACCGCACCGCCCCGCCGCCGGTCGTCGTCTGCCCGTCGAGGTCTGTCATGCACAGATACTAGACGCCTGCCGGGACGGGGTACGGGGGTGCGGCCTAGGGATGCGTCATGCGCAGGACGTCCAGCGCCTCGTCCAGCTGCTCCAGGGTGAGGTCGCCCCGCTCGACGTAGCCGGACGCGAGGACGACCTCACGGATCGTCTTCCGTTCGGCGAGGGACTTCTTCGCGACCTTCGCCGCCTCCTCGTACCCGATGTACTTGTTCAGCGGCGTCACGACGGACGGCGACGACTCGGCGTACTCCCTGGCCCGCTCGCGATGGGCGGTGATGCCGTCGACGGTCCGGTCGGCCAGCAGGCGCGCCACGTTGGAGAGGAGCCGGACGGATTCCAGTACGTTCTTGGCGATCACCGGCAGCATGACGTTCAGCTCGAAGTTGCCCGCCGCGCCCGCCGCCGCGACCGTCGCGTCGTTCCCCGTGACCTGCGCGGCGACCATCAGCGCGGCCTCCGGGATGACCGGGTTGACCTTGCCGGGCATGATCGAGGAGCCGGGCTGCAGGTCCGGGAGGCTGATCTCGGCGAGGCCGGTCCGCGGTCCTGACGCCATCCACCGCAGGTCGTTCGCGATCTTCGTCAGGCCGACGCCGATCGTGCGGAGCTGCCCGCTGGTCTCGACGATGCCGTCCCGCGCGCCCTGCGCCTCGAAGTGGTCGCGCGCCTCGGTCAGCGGCAGCCCCGTGGCCCGTGCGACCTCGGCGATGACGGCCGCCGAGAAGCCGGGCGGGGTGTTGATGCCGGTGCCCACGGCTGTGCCGCCCAGCGGCAGTTCGGCGAGGCGGGGGAGCGAGGCGCGCAGCCGCTCGACGCCGTACCGCATCTGGGCCGCGTACCCGCCGAACTCCTGGCCGAGCGTCACCGGCGTCGCGTCCATGAGGTGCGTGCGGCCGGACTTCACCACGTCCGCGAACTCCTCGGCCTTGCGCTCCAGGGCGGCGGCGAGGTGTTCCAGGGCGGGGATCAGGTCGTTGCCGACCGCGCCCGTGGCCGCGATGTGGATCGAGGACGGGAAGACGTCGTTGGAGGACTGCGAGGCGTTGACGTGGTCGTTGGGGTGCACGTCGCGGCCGAGGCGCTCCGTCGCGAGCGTGGCGATGACCTCGTTGGTGTTCATGTTGGACGACGTGCCGGAGCCGGTCTGGAAGACGTCGACGGGGAAGTGGTCGTCCCAGCGTCCCTCGGCGACCTCGGCGGCGGCGCCCGCGATGGCCTCGGCGACGTCCTCGCCGAGCACCCCGAGCTCCGCGTTGACCTTGGCGGCGGCCGCCTTGATCCGGGCGAGGGCGGCGATGTGGGCGCGTTCCAGGACCTGCCCGGAGATGGGGAAGTTCTCCACCGCGCGCTGGGTCTGAGCGCGCCATTTGGCGTGCGCGGGGACCCGGACCTCGCCCATGGAGTCGTGCTCGATCCGGTACTCGCCGGTCCGGCCGTCGCTGGTGTCGCTGGTCATGCGCTGAACCTACCTCTCCGCTCAAACCCCGTAAAAAGTTGAGCACTTGTCTTGTTCCAGGTATTCCCAAGCCTGCTACTGACCAGTAAAAACCCTGGGTAACACCACACCGGGGAGGCGCAATGAAGCGCATCAGACGCAGCAGCGGCCGGGGTCGGCTGCGATGTTCGTTCGCGGCGGCCGCCGCGATGACGGTCGTGCTCGGCGCGGCCGCGGCCGCGCCCGCCCAGGCAGCAGACGGGAGCGGGGCGAAGGCGCCCGCCGCGACGCCCCTGTCGCCCGAGCTGGAGAAGGTCCGGGCGGCGGAGGCCACCAAGCTCTACGGCAGCCCGGCCGAGCGCCCCATGGCCGACCGCAAGACCGGCCTGATCTCGCTCGGCGACAGCGAGATCTCCGGAGAGGGCGTCGGCACGTACGAACCGGGCACGGACGGCCCCGACAACTGGTGCCACCGCTCGCCGGACGCCGCGATCCACCGCACCGGCATCCCGGCCGACGTGACGTACAACGTCGCCTGCTCGGGGGCGCAGACCGTCAACATCAAGATCGGCGGTCAGCAGCAGTACGCCGACGAGCTGGTGCAGAGCGACAACCTCGCCGTCAAGGCGCGCAACACGAAGATCAAGACGATCCTGCTCGTCATCGGCGCCAACGACGACCTCGACTTCTCCGGGGTGATGACGGACTGCGTCACCCGCTTCCTGCTCAGCCAGGGCGCGTGCGCGGGCAAGTACAACGACGGCTGGCAGGCGCGCGTCGACGGGCTCGTGCCCAAGGTCGAGCAGTCCATCCGCGACCTGAAGACCGTCATGAAGGACGCGGGCTACCAGGAGGGCGACTACAAGCTCGTCGCCATGGGCTATCCGAGCCCGATCGGCCCGGACTTCCGCGACAACCCCAAGTTCCCCGGCAAGCTGGCCTGCGGCGGGCTCGGCTACGACTCCGACACCGAGTGGGGCCGCAACTACGCGGTGCCCGCCTTCGGGGCCGGCATGCGCAAGGCCGCGCGGAACGCGGGCGCGATCTACCTCGACAACTCGCGGCTCTTCCACGGCCACGAGGTCTGCACCGAGGACACCTGGGCGCGCGGTCTCTACGTGGACCTGTCGAACCCGTTCCCGCCGGACTCCAACTCGGTGCGCCAGTCCTTCCACCCCAACGCCCGCGGTCACGCCGCCTTCGCCTCCTGCCTCACCCAGATCTACAACTCGGGGCAGCGGGAAGCCGGTTGTGCGGACCCGGCGAGCACGGGCAGCCCGAAGCTGTACGCGGGCGCCTGGGACGACGCGTACAAGCCCCTGAAGAACGAGGCCACCGGGACCTGTGCCGACGTCGACGCCTCGAAGAGCGGCAACGGAACCAAGGTCCAGGGCTGGGACTGCACCGGCAACCGCAACCAGACCTGGTGGTACGACGACGCCCAGCGGTCGCTGCACACCGGTCTGACACAGGACCGCTGCCTGGACGTGCCCGACAGCGCGTACAAGGAAGGCACCGCGGTCACGCTCTGGAACTGCCACGGAGGCGGCAACCAGAAGTTCGTCCGTGCGGCGGGGACCGTGCGGCCCGCCGCCGCGAACGGGCTCTGTCTGACGCTGGCGGGCGCCAAGGAGCCGGTGCGGCTGCAGAAGTGCACGGGGGCGGCGAACCAGCGGTTCGCCTGACCCCGGACATGAGTAGGGGCCCTCTCCAGGAGCGGAGAGGGCCCCTACGTAGTGCTACGCCAGGCCGGGACCCCGCACCGGGATGTGCGTGAACGTCGGCTCCGGAGCCGGGTTCTGGAAGAAGTCGTTGCCCTTGTCGTCGACGACGATGAAGGCAGGGAAGTCCTCGACCTCGATCTTCCAGACCGCCTCCATGCCGAGCTCCTCGTACTCGACGACCTCGACCTTCTTGATGCAGTCCTGCGCGAGGCGCGCGGCGGGGCCGCCGATCGAGCCCAGGTAGAAGCCGCTGTGCGCGTCGCACGCGTCGGTGACCTGCTTGGAGCGGTTGCCCTTGGCCAGCATCACCTTGGAGCCGCCCGCCGCCTGGAACTGCTCCACGTAGGAGTCCATCCGCCCGGCGGTGGTCGGCCCGAAGGAGCCGGACGCGTAACCCTCGGGGGTCTTCGCGGGGCCCGCGTAGTACACGGGGTGGTCCTTCAGGTACTGCGGCATCTCCTCGCCCGCGTCGAGCCGCTCCTTGATCTTGGCGTGCGCGATGTCGCGGGCCACGACCAGCGGTCCTGTGAGCGAGAGACGGGTCTTCACCGGGTGCTTGGTGAGCTCGGCGAGGATGTCGTCCATCGGCTGGTTGAGGTCGATCCTGACGACGTCCGCGGACTCGTCCAGGTGGGAGTCCTCGGTCTCCGGCAGGAAGCGCGCCGGGTCCGTCTCCAGCTGCTCAAGGAAGACGCCCTCGGCGGTGATCTTCGCGGTGGCCTGGCGGTCCGCCGAGCAGGAGACGGCGATGGCGACGGGCAGCGAGGCGCCGTGCCGCGGCAGGCGCACCACGCGCACGTCGTGGCAGAAGTACTTGCCGCCGAACTGCGCGCCGATGCCGATCTTCTGGGTGAGCTCGAAGACCTTCTCCTCCAGCTCCTTGTCCCGGAACCCGTGGCCGGTGGCGGAGCCCTCGGCGGGCAGCTCGTCCAGGTAGTGCGCGGAGGCGTACTTCGCGGTCTTCAGGGCGAACTCGGCGGACGTGCCGCCCACGACGATCGCCAGGTGGTACGGCGGGCACGCGGCGGTGCCCAGCGAGCGGATCTTCTCCTCCAGGAACTTCATCATGGAGGCCTCGTTCAGGACGGCCTTCGTCTCCTGGTAGAGGAACGACTTGTTGGCGGAGCCGCCGCCCTTGGCCATGAAGAGGAACTTGTAGGCGCCGCCGTCGGTCGCGTACAGCTCGATCTGGGCCGGAAGGTTGGAGCCGGTGTTCTTCTCCTCCCACATGTTCAGCGGAGCCATCTGCGAGTAGCGCAGGTTCAGCTTCGTGTACGCGTCGAAGATGCCCTTGGAGAGCGCCTTCTCGTCGCCGCCCTCCGTGAGGACGTTCTGGCCGCGCTTGCCCATGACGATGGCGGTGCCGGTGTCCTGGCACATCGGGAGCACACCGGCGGCGGCGATGTTGGCGTTCTTCAGCAGGTCCAGGGCGACGAACTTGTCGTTGCCGGACGCCTCGGGGTCGTCCACGATGCGCCGCAGCTGGGCCAGGTGCGCGGGCCGCAGGTAGTGCTGGATGTCGTGGATGGCCTCGGCGGCGAGCTTGCGCAGGGCCTCCGGGTCGACCTTGAGGAACGTCCGCCCGTCGGCCTCGAAGGTGGCGACACCCTCGGCGGTCACCAGCCGGTACGGCGTGGTGTCCTCTCCCAGGGGGAGCAGATCGGAGTACTCAAACTCTGGCATTACGGCCATTCCTCACTCGGCAGACAGCGGCGCGGCCTCCATTGGCGACGCGCCAACCAGCGTAGAGCGCGCGGACCCGGGCGGGTTTGTGAGGTAAGGCTCAGTAACTGCGAGCGGGTTGTCCACTGGGTTGTCCACCCGGTTGTCCACAGGGGTAGTCGCGATCTATCGCGTTTGGGTACGCTGCTCGCGTGGACCTCCAAAAGCAGCCCTCATCGCTCCGCGCCTCCGACGCCGACCGGGACCGCACCGCGGACATCCTCCGCGAGGCCCTGGCCGAGGGCCGCCTGACCGCCGAGGAGCACTCGGAGCGGATCGACGGGGTCTATGGCGCCAAGACCATGGCCGAGCTGGAGCCGCTGGTGCGGGACCTGCCCGCCGCGCACGAGCAGCCGACCGCCCGCCGCCGCGCCCCCGAGTCCGCACCGTCCAGGCCGTCCCCGGGCGTCGTCCCGCCGGTCGCGGACGAGAACCTCGTCGCGGTGCTGAGCAGTTCCGTGCGCCGCGGCCGCTGGCGCGTGGGCCGGCGCACCCATGCGTATGCCGTGTTCGGCAGCGTCGAGATCGACCTGAGCGAGGCGATCTTCGAGCAGCGCCAGGTGGTCATCAAGGCGTTTGCGATCTTCGGCTCGGTCGACGTCCGCGTCCCGGAGAACGTCTCGCTGAGAGGCAGCGGCACCGGCATCCTCGGGAGCTATGAGGTGGACACCCTCGACTCCGCCGATCACGACGCCCCGGTCGTCTTCGTGGACGGCACGGCGATCATGGGCAGCATCGAGGCCCGGCCCAAGCGCGGCAAGATCGTCCGCGATCTCCATCAGCAGCTGCGCAAACACCTCGGACGCTGAGAGCGCACGGACGGTTACGGGGAGGCCGGACTTCCGGACTCGGAACTCAGTGCATAGGCGCGCACACAGCGGGTAGAGCTTGCTGCATCGTCTCTCGCTCGCGAAGCCGTCGTCAGGAGTAGACCGTGCTGCAACCGTCGTCGCATCAGTCTCTGCAGGTAGCCGCTGTTCCGGCCCAGCGTGAGCCAGTGCGGGATCGGGACGATGACGCCCCGTGGCACACGGAGGCCGTGTGCCGCCGTGACGAGGCGGGCCTGTTCTTCGCCCCGTCCAAGGAACCGACCGCGGCCAGGCTGTCCCGCGAGGAAGCCGCCAAGCGCGTCTGTGCCCGCTGCCCCGTCATGGTCGAGTGCCGCGAGCACGCCCTCCTGCAGCCCGAGCCGTACGGCGTGTGGGGCGGCCTCACCGCCGCCGAGCGCCGCGTGGTCCTGGCCCGCCGCCGTCGGCGCGACCTGGAGCTGCAGAAGGCGGCGCACGCGGCGGGGATAGCGGCTGCGGGCTAGAGGCCTGCGTACGACGATGGGGGCGTCCCCCGCACGGGGCGCCCCCATCGACGTACGGACTGCTCACGGACTGCTCGGCGCTCGGTGCTACTTCGCGCGGTCGAAGTCGATCGCGCTGTACGCGCGCAGCTTCGAGAGCCGGTGGTCGGAGTCGATCTTGCGGATCGTGCCCGACTTGGAGCGCATGACCAGGGACGACGTCGACGCGGTCGCCGCGCGGTAGCGCACGCCCTGCAGCAGCTCGCCGTCGGTGATGCCGGTCGCGACGAAGAAGACGTTGTCGCCCTTGACCAGGTCGTCCGTGGAGAGCGTGCGGTCCAGGTCGTGGCCCGCGTCGATGGCCCGCTGGCGCTCCGCGTCGTCCTTGGGCCACAGCTTGCCCTGGATCACGCCGCCCAGGCACTTGATCGCGCAGGCCGAGATGATGCCCTCGGGGGTGCCGCCGATGCCCATGAGCAGGTCGACGCCCGTGCCTTCGCGGACGGCCATGACCGAGCCCGCGACGTCGCCGTCCGAGATGAACTTGATGCGGGCGCCGGTCTCGCGGATCTCCTTGACGATGCCCTCGTGCCGGGGGCGGTCCAGGATCATGACCGTGACGTCCTCGGGCGAGGAGTTCTTGGCCCTGGCGACGCGGCGGATGTTCACCGATGCGGGCGCGTTGATGTCCACGTAGTCCGCGGCCTCCGGGCCGGTGACCAGCTTGTCCATGTAGAACACGGCGGACGGGTCGAACATGGCCCCGCGGTCGGCGGCGGCGAGCACGGCGATCGCGTTCGGCTGGCCCTTCGCGGTCAGCGTCGTGCCGTCGATCGGGTCGACGGCGATGTCGACCTCGGCGCCGGTGCCGTCGCCGATGCGCTCTCCGTTGAAGAGCATCGGGGCTTCGTCCTTCTCACCCTCGCCGATGACGACGACGCCGTTCATCGAGACGGTGTGGACGAGGGTCCGCATGGCCCTGACAGCGGCGCCGTCCGCGCCGTTCTTGTCGCCGCGGCCGACCCAGCGGCCCGCGGCCATGGCGGCCGCCTCGGTGACCCGGACGAGCTCCAGGGCGAGGTTGCGGTCGGGAGCCTCGGGAGAAACCTCGAGCTCGGAGGGGAGATGATGCTCGGTCATCGGAGCGCACCTTTCTGCTTGATACGACGACGGCCGGATGAGGGATTGTGAACGACTCTATCCGTAGGCCGACAAAATGAGCAGAGGGCCCCACGCATGAGCGGCGGGGGCGGCCACGGCGAGACCGGGGGAAGGCGCGAACCCGGCGCCTGAGACCATGGGGGCGTGGCAGGAAGACAAGGCACTCAGACCGTCAAGAACATGCTGTGGTCGTTGGTGGTGATCGCACTCGCTGCGGGCGTGATCTACATCTTCATCCCGCACAACGAGTCCAAGAGCTCCGTGAAGCGGGTCGACTACCGCGTGGAGCTCCTGACGGCCCGCCGGGCCGCGGCCTATCCGGTGGCGGCGCCCGAGGGCCTGGCCAAGGCGTGGAAGCCGACGTCCGTGCGGTTCAACGGCGCCGACCACGACACCTGGCACCTGGGCTTCCTCGATCCGGACGAGGAGTACGTGGCGATCGAGCAGTCGACCGACAAGGCGCGCACCTTCATAAAGAAGGTCACGCACAACGCCACGAAGACCAAGGCCACCGAGGAGATCGGCGGCCGCACCTGGCAGCGCTACGAGGGCGACAAGTACGACGCCCTGGTGACCAGCGAGAAGGGTGCGACGACGGTGGTCACGGGCACGGCGTCCTTCGGGCAGCTGACGAAGATGGTCGAGTCGCTGAAGATGTCCTGATTCCGCAGACGCGCGAAGGGCCCCCGGCACTGTGCCGGGGGCCCTTCGCATGTCGCGTGAGCGGTGCGAGCGGGGTCGCTCAGACCAGCGGGGTCGCTCAGACCGTGGTGACGACGTCCTCGTAGGAGAGGCGCGGGGAGCGCGGGAACCAGGCGTCGTCGCCCGGCTTGCCGATGTTGACGATCATCAGCGGGGTGTGGTCGCCGTCCAGGAACTCCTTCTGGACGCCCGCGGCGTCGTAGCCCGTCATCGGACCGGCGGCCAGACCGGCGGCGCGCACGCCGACGATGAAGTACGCGGCCTGCAGCGAGGCGTTCAGCTGGGCGGCCTGCTCACGGACCGGGCGCTCCGTGAAGAAGGCGTCCTTGGCCTGCGGGAAGTGCGGGAACAGCGCGGGGAGCTCGTTGTGGAACTCGTTGTCCGCGGAGAGGATCGCGACGAGCGGCGCGGCGGCCGTCTTCGGGCGGTTGCCCTCGGCCATGTGCTGCACCAGGCGCTCGCGGGCCTCGGGGGAGCGGACCAGCGTGACGCGCAGCGGCGACTGGTTGAAGGCGGTCGGGCCGTACTTGACCAGGTCGTAGATCGCCTGGACCTGCTCGTCGGTGACCGGCTCGTCGGTGAAGGTGTTCGCGGTGCGGGCCTCACGGAAGAGCAGGTCCTGGGCGGCGGGGTCAAGTGCGAGAGACATGGATCAACCTTCTTGAACGTACGGGGTGTCTGCGAAACCCGTCACCGGGCCCGCGACTACGAGAGTACGCCGCCACTGTTCAACTTTCAATCAAAACTGGAGCTGCGTGATCCGGTTCACAAACCGCAGGTCAGCGCTGTTTTGCGGAGAGCGCCGCGGAATGCGGCCTCAGGAGTCGAGGTCGGCGTGCGTGCCCTCGCCGTGCTCGCCGTCCTCGCCCCCCAGCTCCGGGCCCGCCAGGGCCGCGTCGAGGCGGGCGCGGGCGCCGTCGAGCCACCGGCGGCAGATCTTCGCCAGCTCCTCGCCGCGCTCCCACAGTGCGAGCGACTCCTCCAGGGTGGTCCCGCCGGTCTCCAGTCGGCGCACCACCTCGATCAGCTCGTCCCGCGCCTGCTCGTAGCCGAGCGTGTCCGTGGCGCCGGTGGCGCCCGTGGAGTCCGCCGTCTCGTCCGTCTTGCTGGTCATGCGCCCACCCTAAATCTCGGCATTGTCGTCATTCTTTGCGGTTTCCGTTGCCGGTACCGCTCGTACGGTGAAGGTGCCCTCGGCGACGCGGGCCTGCAGCTCGTCGTCGGCGGTCACCTCCGCGGGCGCCCGGACGACCGTGCCGTCCGGCTTCTGCAGCACCGCGTACCCCCTCTGGAGGGTCGCGGCGGGGGAGAGGGCCACCACGCGCGCGTGGGTGTGCGTCAGCTCCGAGCCCGCCCGGTCGAGAAGGTGCCCGAGCGTGCGCCGACTGCGGTCGACGAGCGCGGCGACCTGCTCCTCGCGCTCCTCGACCATGCGGTGCGGGTGCTCCATGGAGGGGCGGCCCAGGGCGTGCGCGAGGCCGCGGGTCTCCCGGTCCAGGAAGGCGTCCATGCTGCGCCGGGCGCGGTCCCGGAGCCACTGCACGCGCTCGTACTCCTCGCCGACGTCCGGCACGACCTTCTTGGCGGCGTCGGTGGGCGTCGAGGCGCGCAGGTCCGCCACGTGGTCAAGGAGCGGATTGTCCGGCTCGTGGCCGATGGCGGACACGACCGGCGTACGGCACGCGGCCACCGCGCGCACCAGCTGCTCGTCCGAGAACGGCAGCAGGTCCTCCACGCTGCCGCCGCCCCGCGCCACGATGATCACGTCGACCCCGGCGTGCGCGTCGAGCTCCTGCACGGCCTGCACGACCTGGGGCACCGCGTGCACCCCCTGGACGGGGACGTTGCGCACCTCGAAGCGGACGGCGGGCCAGCGGTGCCGCGCGTTCTCCAGGACGTCGCGCTCGGCGGCCGACGCGCGTCCTGTGACCAGGCCGATGAGCTGCGGCAGGAAAGGCAGGGTCTTCTTGCGCTCGGGCGCGAAGAGGCCCTCCGCGCCCAGGTTCTTCTTCAACTGCTCGATCCGCGCGAGCAGCTCACCGACGCCGACCGGCTTTATCTCGGCGGCCCGCAGCGACAGCTGCCCCCGCCGCTCGTACCACTCGGGCTTGGCGCGTACGACGACGCGGGCGCCCTCGGACACGACGTCCGCCACCGCGTCGAACACCTGGCGGTAGCAGGTGACGCTCACCGAGATGTCGTGGGACGGGTCGCGCAGCGTCATGAAGACGACACCGGCGCCGGGCCTGCGGGACAGCTGCGTGATCTGCCCCTCGACCCAGACGGCACCGAGCCGGTCGATCCACCCACCGATGAGCCGCGACACCTCCCCGACGGGGATGGGCGCGTCCGGGGACGTGTTGAGAGCCATGCACCGAGCGTAACGGCCCCCACAGACAACCCCCGGCACGACCGGTACCCCCCATCCCCGCCACCACGAGCCCTCACCGAAACGGCGGCCGGAGGCGGGTCGCCGCTCAGGGGCGCGGGGAACTGCGCGAGCAACCACGGACGGACCCGCACCCGACAGACGACGACTCAGGGGCGCGGGGAACTGCGCGAACGGCCACAACGGACCCGCACCCGAGACGCGTCGTCAGTCCCCCACCCGTTCCCGCCCTCGCCCCCGCCCCTGCACCACCAGGACCACCAGCCCCACCGCCAGCCACACCGCACCGACCACCTGCGCCGAGCCCGACGCCTCCCAGATGACCGCCACCACGATCGCCGCGCCGAGCACCGGGACCAGCACGTGCCGCCACCAGCTGAAGCCGTCGTCGCGGTGGCGCAGCGCGAACCAGCCCACCACGCTCGCGTGCAGCAGCAGGAACGCGGTGAGCGCCCCGATGTCCACCACCGACACCAGGTGGTCCATGCCGTCGTCCCGCCGGGCCGCCCACACCGCGGCGACCATCGTGACCACGGCCGCACACAGGAGCGCGATCCGCGGCGTCCCGGAGTCCGTCTTCGAAAGGACCTTCGGCAGCCGCCGGTCCCGCGCCATCGCGAAGAGCAGCCGACCTGCCGCCGCCTGCCCCGCGAGCGCCGCGAAGGCCGCGCCGATCGCCTTGCTGACGGCCACCAGCTTGTGCAGCCACTCACCGGCCGCGGCCTCCGACGTGTCGTAGAAGGCGGTCCCCTGCTTGCCCGGATCCGCCGCGAGCTGGGCCGAGGACAGCGGCTCCAGGAGGGCCACCAGATACGTCTGGAGGATGAACAGGAAGCCCGCGAGCGCCAGACAGACAAGCACCGCCCGCGCAACCTTCGCCGAACCGCCCGTCACCTCCTCGGCGAAGGAGGCGATGGCGTCGAAGCCCAGGTACGACAGGACGGCGATGGACACCGCGCCCACCACCGCCGACAGCGCGAACGCGCCCTGCGAGCCGTCCCCGGTCAGCGGCGAGAGCCAGTCGCGCTCCGCCCCGTCCCTGGCCAGCACGGTCACCGCCGCCACGACGAAGACCAGCAGCACCACCACCTCCATGGCGAGCACCGCGAAGCCCACCCGCGCCGCCATCCGCACGCCCCACAGGTTCAGCGCGGTCGTGATGAGCACCGCGAGCGCCGTCCACACCCACCGGGACACCGACGGCACCAGCGAGTTCATGGCGATCCCGGAGAAGAGGTACGCGACCGCCGGAATGAGGAGGTAGTCGAGCATCGCCATCCACCCGGCGATGAATCCGGGGCCCTTCCCGAGCCCCGCGCGCGCGTAGGCGAACACGGAACCCGCCTGGGGGACCACCCGCACCATCTGCGCGTAACTGAATGCGGTGAACGCCATGGCGACCGTGGCGATCAGATAGACCAGCGCGACCGCGCCGTGCGACTTCGCGTCGAGGGTTCCGAAGACACCCACCGGCGCCATGGGGGCGATGAAGAGCAGTCCGTAGACCACGAGGTCACGGAAGCCGAGACTGCGCCGCAGCCCGTCACCCCCGTCACCGCCGTCACTCCCGGCGGGCTCGGCACCCTCGGCATGGGCTCCCGTACTGGCGGACTGTCCGGACATCGTGCCTCCGTAGACCGACGCGTAGATCAACGCAGGTCACCAGTGTCCCCAACCGGGCGATCTTTGACGCGCTGGATGCGGCCTTACGATGGTGGGCATGACTGCTACGCCTGGCTCCCGCCGTGTCCTGCTCGCCGCTCCCCGTGGCTACTGCGCGGGCGTGGACCGTGCCGTGATCGCCGTCGAGAAGGCCTTGGAGCAGTACGGGGCCCCGATTTACGTACGCCACGAGATCGTCCACAACAAGTACGTCGTGCAGACCCTTGAAAAGAAGGGCGCGATCTTCGTCGACCGGACGGCGGAGGTCCCCGAGGGCTCCATCGTCATGTTCTCCGCGCACGGCGTGGCCCCGACCGTCCACGCCGAGGCCGCCGAGCGCAAGCTCGCCACCATCGACGCGACGTGCCCGCTGGTCACGAAGGTCCACAAGGAAGCGGTCCGGTTCGCCAAGGACGACTTCGACATCCTCCTCATCGGGCACGAGGGCCACGAGGAAGTCATCGGTACGTCCGGTGAGGCGCCCGACCACATCACGCTGGTCGACGGCCCCGATGACGTCGCGAACGTCGAGGTCCGCGACCCGGACAAGGTCGTCTGGCTCTCCCAGACCACCCTCTCCGTGGACGAGACCATGGAGACCGTCGACGCTCTGAAGGGCAAGTTCCCGAACCTGCTCTCGCCGCCCAGCGACGACATCTGCTACGCCACGCAGAACCGTCAGATCGCGGTCAAGAAGCTCGCCGAGGACGCCGAGCTGGTCATCGTCGTCGGCTCCAAGAACTCCTCGAACTCCATTCGCATGGTCGAGGTCGCCCTCGACGCGGGCGCCGCCGCCTCGTACCTGGTCGACAACGCCGAGGAGATCGACGAGGCGTGGCTGGAGGGCGTGACCACGGTCGGCCTGACCTCGGGCGCTTCCGTGCCGGACGTGCTGGTGGACGGCGTCATCGAGTGGCTCGCCGAGCGGGGCTACGGCGACGTGGAGACCGTCAAGACGGCCGACGAGTCCATCACCTTCTCGCTCCCCAAGGAGCTCCGCAGGGACCTGCGCGCCGAGGCGGCCGAGCTGTCACAGGGCTGACCGCGCCGTACCGTGGGGGCCATGCAGATCTTCGGCGTGGACATCGGCGGATCCGGGATCAAGGGCGCACCCGTGGACCTGGACCGCGGAGAGCTGACCCAGGAGCGGCACAAGGTACTGACCCCGGACCCGGCCACGCCGGACGCCGTGGTCGACGTCGTCTGCGAGGTCGTCCGGCACTTCGGCTGGACGGGCCCGGTCGGCGCCACCTTCCCCGGGGTGATCACGAACGGCACGGCGCACACCGCGGCCAACGTGGACAAGAGCTGGATCGGCACGGACATCCGCAAGCTCGTCTCCGACCGGCTTGGCGGTGTCCCGGTCACCGTCCTGAACGACGCGGACGCGGCGGGCGTCGCCGAGATGCACTTCGGCGCGGGCCGCGGCCGTACCGGCACGGTCATCCTGCTCACCCTCGGCACGGGCATCGGCAGCGCGCTGTTCACCGGCGGCCATCTGGTCCCGAACACGGAGCTCGGCCACGTGGAGCTGCGCGGCCACGACGCGGAGAAGAAGGCCTCCTCCAAGGCGCGCGAGGACGAGGATCTGACCTGGGAGCACTGGGCGCGGCGCGTACAGAAGTACCTCGCGCACGTGGAGATGCTGTTCTCGCCCGAGCTGTTCATCATCGGCGGCGGCGTGAGCCGCAAGGCGCACAAGTTCCTGCCGCTCATCGAGGGCATCTCGGCGGAGATCGTCCCGGCCCAGCTGCAGAACAACGCGGGCATCGTGGGGGCGGCGATGGCGGCGGCGGACGAGTGACGCGTACGGCTGGGGACGGCTAGGCGGCAGGCAGCCGCTTCCCACGGCCGGGCCCCGCCCCACCCTTGCCCGGCCCACCCCGCGCCGGACCACCCCGCCCGGGTCGGCCCTGCCGCCGCAACACCATCAGCCGAATCTTCCGTACGGTCACGATGACCCCGGCGACGAGCGTCCCGCCGTACAGCCATCCGGCGTTCAGGGCGAGCGTCGTCACGAGCCCCATGAACTGACCGCTGAGCCCGCCCGTGCCCTCCGCCACGGGCAGCACCCCGGCGGCGAAGGCGATCGGTACGCCCACCGGGGCGGTGACGAGGTCGGCCGGGCGCACCCACAGGGCCGTCAGCGCGGCGACGGGCAGGAACAGCACGCCGTACGCGACGACGGAACCGCCCGCGACCAGGCGCAGCAGACAGGCGAGCAGGAACATCACCGCCGTGCAGAAGAGGCCGCTGCCGAGCCCCGTCAGGCGGGGGTTCGGAATGCGGCGCAGCGTCCGGTACAGCGGTGTCCTGCGCAGGGCCAGGACGAACGGTGGAACGGGACGGCGCGGACGGGGCGTCGCCCGGTACGTCGTGCCCGACGCGTCGGTCCGTCCCTGCGGGGGCAGCGGGGCGGGCCGGCGGGGCCGGGCCGGGGAGGCGGGCCTGGGGCCGGACTGAGGGGGACGCGTCCTGTGTTGCTCCACTGGACCAACCTAGGCGGGGCGCGGCGCCGAATCCGTCACGGGACACGCCCTTGAGCCGACCTTGGCCATGCGTTCGATGCGGAGGCGACGGGCAGGCGGGGGCGGCGGGCGCACGCCGTAGACTGGGGGATCGCCCCACGGTCACTACGGCCCTCCGGGCCGTCCACCCACAGCCCTCACGTACGGGAAGTCGCAACGTGTCGCTCACGATCGGAATCGTCGGTCTGCCGAATGTCGGCAAGTCGACCCTGTTCAACGCCCTGACCAAGAACGACGTGCTGGCGGCCAACTACCCGTTCGCCACGATCGAGCCCAACGTGGGCGTGGTCGGTGTCCCCGACACCCGCCTCACGAAACTGGCCGAGATCTTCTCCTCCCAGAAGGTCCTCCCGGCGACGGTCGACTTCGTCGACATCGCGGGCATCGTGCGCGGCGCGAGCGAGGGCGAGGGCCTCGGCAACAAGTTCCTCGCGAACATCCGCGAGTCGGACGCGATCTGCCAGGTCATCCGCGCCTTCAAGGACGAGAACGTCGTGCACGTCGACGGCAAGGTCTCGCCCAAGGACGACATCGAGACGATCAACACCGAGCTGATCCTCGCCGACCTCCAGACCATCGAGAAGGTCCTTCCCCGCCTCCAGAAGGAGTCGCGGATCAAGAAGGACATCGCCCCGAAGGTGAAGGCGGTCGAGGAGGCCAAGGAGATCCTGGAGAAGGGCGACACGCTCTTCTCCCAGGGCATCGTCCAGGGCTCGGGCAACGAGGAACTCCTCCACGACCTGCACCTCCTCACCACCAAGCCCTTCCTCTACGTCTTCAACGTGGACGAGGACGAGCTGACGGACGACGCGTTCAAGGCGGAGCAGAGTGCGCTGGTCGCCCCCGCGGAGGCGATCTTCCTCAACGCGAAGCTGGAGTCGGACCTCGCGGAACTGGACGAGGACGAGGCCCTCGAACTCCTCCAGTCGGTCGGCCAGGAAGAGCCCGGCCTCGCCACCCTCGCCCATGTAGGCTTCCGCACCCTCGGCCTCCAGACCTACCTCACGGCAGGCCCCAAGGAGTCCCGCGCCTGGACCATCAAGAAGGGCGCGACGGCCCCCGAGGCGGCCGGTGTCATCCACACCGACTTCCAGAAGGGCTTCATCAAGGCCGAGATCATCTCCTTCGCGGACCTGGTCGCGACGGGTTCCGTCGCGGAGGCCCGCTCGGCGGGCAAGGCGCGCATGGAGGGCAAGGAGTATGTGATGCAGGACGGGGATGTGGTGGAGTTCCGCTTCAACGTGTAGCGGCTGACATATCACCACGTCGCTGATCTGGCAAACATGCAGGTCAGAGAGGGTCCGACTCTTCGGGGTCGGGCCCTTAGTTTTTTCCCGTGCTGGGATGGTGCTGGGATAGCTGACCCCTCATCACCTGTCATCACCCCTGGTCATCCCTACCGTGCTGGGATCGTGCTGGGATGGGATGAGAACGCCCGTGCTGGGTTTCGGACAGTGATCTGACAGGTGCGCGGGGTGGGTGCCCAGAGGCTCCGTCTGCACGCTTTCTTCACGGCTCCGCGGCCTCCTGCGGAAACAAATCTGCACCCGCCCGACGTTGTCGATCTCCTAGCCGAGGAGGGGAAGGTGTCGGGCCTGAAGCTGTTCCACACGACGAATAGCGGCGTGACTGAGGTCACGCCGCGTCTTGCTGCGGTCGAGGCGGATGTGCAGGATCTTGTCGAGGCACACATGGAGGCGATGCTGGGCGTCACGTTCCTAGCGAGCGAGTACGTGATCGACTGTGTCGACGGCGGGCGCATCGACTCACTGGGGCTGGACGAGAACGGTGCGCCCGTGATCGTGGAGTACAAGCGGGGCACGGATGCCGGTGTCATCAACCAGGGCCTCTTCTACATGGCCTGGTTGATGAGCCACAAGGACGCCTTCCGGAGTCTGGTCCGCGACCGGCTCGGGGGGACGGCCGCGTCCCAGATCCTGTGGAGCGCACCGAGGCTGATCTGCGTGGCCGGCGACTTCACCCGCTACGACGCGCACGCCGTACGCGAGCACCGGCGCTCGATCGACCTGGTCCGCTACCGGTATTTCGGCAGCGACCACTTCGGTCTTGAGACCGTAGCCTCGGTCACCGGGCACTCGGCAGCGGCCAAGCGGGCACGCCGTGGCACGCCCGGGGCGCAGCCGGTTCGGCAGCAGGGCGGTGCGATCGACGAGCTGGCGGCAGCGGTCGACGAGGTCCTCGTCGGGCTGGGTGACGGCGTCACCCGGGTGCAGCGCAAGCAGTACCGCGCCTATCAGCGGCTGCGGAACTTCGCCTGCCTCATCCCGCCCCAGCAGACCAAGGTGCTGGTCTACCTGAAAGCGGACCCGACGGCGGTGGACCTGGTGCCTGACTTCACCCGGGACGTGACCGGGGTCGGTCACCACGGCACGGGAGACCTGGAGGTTCAGCTGCGCACCGAGCGGGACCTGGAGCGCGCTCAGGACCTGTTCCGGCTGAGCTACGCCGCGGCGTGACGTAGCAGGAAATGCGAGCCGTGTGGCGGTGACGTTAGGGATCGTCGCGGTGCTGCCTTTCGACGGGCGGTCAGGAAGTGGCGGTGGAGCTACAAGTATTCGGCGGATCCCCGGTTTCGGTAACCGGGGATCCGCCGCTATATTGACGCCGCTTTCCGCACAGCCGCGGTTCGGTTCGCGAGTGTTCTCGTCCTTCTGTCGAGGTTGGCTTCCTGTGCCGGCCGCAGCCTTTCCCCGGCGCGAGGGCGATCCCATTCGGGGGTTTGCTATCCACGGCGGGTGACTCCGCTGGCGCGGTGCCTATGGGGTGCCTGGCTGTGCCTCGGCGTCTGTGTCGGTCACCGACTGCGGACGGTCGTGGCCCGGGGCCAACGTGATCTCGACGTGCTTCGCCCGGAAGGACAGCGGGATCCCAGCGGCCTTCCGAGCGCGCCGGTACGTCAGGGCCCACCCCATCGCCTGCTTCGGCTTCTCACCAGTGTCCTGGTCAACGCGCCACCACAGCCAGCCGAAGGGGTGGGTCCGGGAGCTCTCAAAGGGAGCCATGAAGCAGTACACCGGCAGGTCGCTGCCCTTCGTCAGGAGCTTGCCCGTCTCCGGTATGGCCCCGAACTTGATCAGGTCCTGGCGTGTGTCGGCGCGCGCCGTCCTAGCGATCCCGCGGGCGACCGCCGCGACGAACCAGCCGACGGCCGCCGCCACGATGACGATGACCACGACCCATCCGGTGCTCATCGCGTCGAGCCCCCGCAGGGGACGAGGCGCAGGCCGGAGCGCCTGAGCCCGCCCGGTGCCACGGCGTCCGCGCTGGCGGAGTCGAGACCGGCGACGAGGGCTAGGGCGGGCTGCAGCTCCCTGACCGCGTTGGTGGCTGCGGCGCACGCCTCCTTCGCCTCGGCGTACTTCGGCCAGGCGCGCACGACAGCAGGTTCCGCGTACTGGCGGGACATCTCCGTGTTGCGGTCGGTGGCGTTGGGATCGAGGCCGAACCGCCCGTTGCAGTAGTCGGTCCACGAGGACCGCAGGCTCAGGAGCTGCCGCGCTGCGTGCAGCGCAGGCAGCAGCACCGGGACCAACGCGGAGCCCGGGGCGATGGCTGCAGTCAGACGGTGCAGAGCGGTGTGCACGGCGAGGCTGTCGTACACGGCCTCGGCGATACGGGGGTCAGGATCGCGCCCCGGGTGGTCGTCGACGAACGGTGTGCGGGTGGCCACTTGAAGGTGGGCGCAGTAGGCCAACTCCCGCTCGCCCACAGTCGGCTGCTGGTCCGGCATGACGTCCTACTTCACGGGTGCGGCGCGACGGGCCTTGTCGAGGTCGGTCTGAAGCTCGTCCGCCCGCTCGATCTCTGCGGTCAGCACGCGTACGCCCTCGGTGCTCCCGGCATCCTCGGCTGCGTCCCGCTTGCGGATCAGATCCACCTTGAGCGACTGGAGCGCCTTGTCCAGGTTTTCACCGTGCTGCGCAACAAATTGATCAGGTGTCATGGCCCGACCATAGCCGCCGGGGCTGTCCTGCCCAGAGGGAACAGCGAGACCGATCAAGGGGTAGTGCTGCTCCCGGGTCCGTCCTCGGCCGGTGCTGTTCGACGGTGACGCCCACGCCCCGGGCCGAGTGCCGGTCGGTCCCACTCCGCCGGGCGCTCCTGTGCGGGCTGCGGCGGGTACAGCACGCTCTTGGCCTCGGCGAGATTGCTGACCACGGCGACCGTCTCCCACTCGGTTCCGTTCCATTCCTGGATCACACGCGGTGCGTCGGGTTCGAGGTGTTGTCCGCGGTGCCGCCCTTCGGCGAGGGGGATTGCGCGCAGTTTGCCCTTCGAGGCATCTCGACGTTCCTCTCGCCGCCGCGCCCAGTCCTCCAGCGGTTCCTGCTCTTCGTGCATTTCAGCATCGTGGCGCAGAAGGGATGGCCGCTGCCACCGCCTTGCCCAGACGTCACCGGGACCGTGCCGAGCCGGCGCGAGGAGCTAGTTGTACGACAGAGTCGTTGCGGCTCAGGGCGTTCAGCCCCTGGGGCCGGGGCGGCGCCGGTTGGCGCGTGAGCCCGTTGGCCACCTCGAAGGCGACGTCCTGGAGTACCGATGCGGCGGCGCGGGGCGAGAAGTGGAGCACCCACTGAGGCGAGTTGGCGTCACCACCGCCCCGGAATGTCCAGGCGGGCAGTCCGCTGTGAGGGGCGTGGGCGGCGAAGGCGTCGAACTGGACGCTGATGGCGCGGTCTCCTGGGGCCTGCCAGCGGATCGCGCGGCCGTCGATGGTGTGCTTCCAGCCGGCGCCGGCCAGTGGGCGGGTGGCCTCACCGATGGTCGCTTCCGATATCTGGTTGCCTTCCGCGATCTCTACGGCGTCTGCGGAGGCGAGGCTGTCGAGGACTACCTGCATGATCTCCACGGGGACCGTGGTGCTCGCGGTGGCGTGCCACACGCGTTCACCGACCGGGCTCTCGTACGCGGCGATCTTCCACTGGGTGCCGGTGGGTTCGGCCTCGTGGATGAACTCGGCGCGTAGGACGAGGGATTCGTGGACGGCGTGGGTGGTGTCGTCGGACCAGGTGCGCCAGCATTCCCACTCTCCTTGCGACTCGAGGAAGTCCTTCAGGAGCGCTTCGTGGTCGTCGAGGCTTGCCGAGCCCGCCTCTGCCGGCTCGGCCATCGCCGGGGACGCCTGGGCGTCGGCCGCATAGGGCGTGGACGGGGTGCGTGCCTGCTCGGCGTCGCGTTCGGTGCTGGTGGCTGGGGCAGGGCCGTGGCGTACGGCATCGCCGTAGAGGCGCTCGAACTCGGCGATGGCCTTGACGGGGGTGTCGTACCGGCCGGCTTCTACGCGGAGGTGGTTTACACCGTGGAGGTGGATGCTCGGGCCGTCGCGGTAGGTACCGACGGCCACGGTGGTCCAACCGTCGTGGGCGTGCGCGTGGATGATCAGCCGGCCGGAGCGTATGTCGTCGTAGATCTGCTGGGCGTCGTTCGAGACCTCGCGGATCTCCTCACGCGAGCACCACGGCATGGGGTAGTTGGCCCAGGTCCATTCGGTGTCGATCTCTTCGCGCAGCTGCGGCGTGATGTCCACCGTGACGCCCTCGGCGCGCAGGGCGCGTGCGGCCAGTTCGGCGTAATGCGGCTCCTCGCGGTCGATGCGTGCCATGACCATCGTCGCGTCGTCGAGGGGCTCGAAGCCGTGGACGGCGAGCAGGGCTCGCACGGTGTGGGTGGGGGCGCCGGTGATGGTGGCGGTGACGGCGCCGGGGCGGCCGTCGAGCAGGTCGAGGCGGAGGTGCGGGTCTACTTCAGGGGGCGGCAATCTGTTCTCGTTTCACGGCTCCGGCCGGCGTGGGGCCGGCCGGAGCGGGTGGCTTCATCGGAGTGCTCGGGTGCTGACCGCGGTGGCTCGTGGCGGCGGGCCGGCGCGTGAGGCGGCTGGGCTGCGAGGTCGGGGAGCTGCCGGCGTAGGAGGGCTGGTGCTGCGGTGCCAGCGGGTGCGCAGGGCGGTGAGGTCGGCCAGGGCGCGGCGGCTCCCGGTGATCAGCTGGTGCGGGGTGTTGGCCGGGTCCTGGGCGTAGGCGGCGATACGGGTGCCGACATCGAAGGCGCGGGCCAGCAGGGCGCGTTGAAGGACTCGCTCACCCCAGTATTCGGGTGAGCCGACGGGGGTGGAGACCAGGTCGATGAGGTCGCCGGGGGCGAGGCCGTCCGTGAGGAGTCCGCGGTGCTGGGCTTCCCAGAGCACGGTGACGGGGTCCACGGGTTCCCCGTTGTGGGCCAGGGCGGTCAGGCACTGCCAGAGGGTGGCGTGCAGCGGCAGCGTGAAGTCGTCGGGCTGCAGCCAGCGCATGTTCTTCAGCTCTGCGGGGTGTGCGGTGGCCGTGGCGAGGACGAGGCGTTCCTCGTCGAGGGCTTCCTCGCCGCGGCGTCCGCCGAGGGTGCCCGGCACGGAAGTGCGCGGCAGGGAACCGGGGTGCGGGGCGAACTGTCCGGCGAGTGTGTCCAGGAACTGTCCGAGCGTGTCGGCCTGGGCCAGGGTGGTGGCGGCCGGGTTGGGCAAGGTGGCGTCGGTGGAGGTCTGGGCGAGGCGTTCGGCGTGCATGAGCAGCGTGCGCCGGGCGTGATCGGCTCGGATCATCCGCGCATACGTCGGCGCGTGTTTCGGCCAGGGGCATACCTGGATGAGGGTGTGGAGATAGGAGGCGGTGAGCCCGGGGGCGTTGGGGCGCGCTGCGTCGAGCACGGTGTTCAGCCAGGCGGGATCGGAGCGGTGGGCTTCCTGGGCGGGTGCCGGCACCGTACGCATGGCCTGAAAGAGGGCGCCGTGCGCGTGGTTGCCGAACTGGCCCGCGTCCAGGTCGCCGATCTCGGCGAGTCGGTGCGGGTCCAGAAGGAGTGCGCCGACCAGAGCCTGCTCGGCGTAGTGCACCGGCCGGGCCGGGGGAAGGTCGTCCAGGTCGTCTTCGTAAGGGTCGGTGGGCTGGGGCATCTAGGCGGCCAGGGCGAAGTCGTCGGGGTTCAGGGTCTTGTTGAGGTGCGGGGCCAGCAGGTGGGCTGCGAGGCGAGGCGGCACGGCATTGCCGATCTGGGAGAACTGCTGGCCCTTGTTGCCGGCCCAGCGGTAGTCGGCGGGGAAGGTCTGCAGGAGACCGGCCTCCTGGGCGGTGATCCGGATGGACTCCGGAGCCGTAGGCTCCTCGTCTGTGTCACTGGGAGCGGGTTCGGCAACCCAGACGCACTCGTTCGCACGATGGCCGAAGAACAACGTGCCGGCGGGCTCGTCGGCCCGTCGCACGGTCGCGTTCGCCTGGTTGTTGCTGCGCAGCGACCACGACCATCGAGGTGCTTCGCTGGCGCAGGCGGGAGCGGCGGACGGCCGCTTCTCCCTGGCTCCGTGCCGGGCGCTCTGCGGCTTCCAGGTCCCGCGGGCACGGGCGTCGGTGAGCGTCTTACGGGAGCCGGAAGGGAAAGGCTCGGGGCCACCGCCCGGTCCCCCGCCGGCGCACACGGTCGGCACGGGCCGGTCGGTGGCGCCCCATCCGAGGGCCTCGGCCATGGACACCCACTTCTGCCGGCCCGGCCCGAACAGTGACTCGGGCTCGGCTGCCTTGGCATGTGTGGGTGGCGGCGGCTCGGCGGTGCGGGTGCGCGAGGCCATCAGGATCGCTCGGCGCCGCGTCTGGGGGACGCCGTAGTCCGCCGCGTTCAGGATGCCGGTCCATACCGAGTAGCCCCAGCTGCGCAGGATCGCGGCGTACTGGCGCCACAGCGGCAGGACGTCGGGCACCTCCTCCATCGCGACCCATTCGGGTTGGCCGTGCTGGTGCAGGGCGTGCAGGTAGCGCATGGGCTCGGCGGCGAGCAGAGAGCGTTCGTCGCGGCAGGAGGCCAGCAGCTGTTCGCGGGTGTCGCGTCCGGTGGCGAGGTCGGCGACGGCTTGGTGGATGAGCGGCTGGTCGAGCAGGCCGAGGCGCTTGCCGGCCATCGACCACGCCTGGCAGGGCGGGCTGGCGATGAGCCCGGTGGTCTTCCCGAGGAACGGCCCCACCGGGTACATCGCCACGTCGGTCCGGATCGTCAACTGCCCCTGTCCGGCACGGGTTTTGCAGGCCCATTCGTCCCATTCCAGGCCGATGTCCCGTACGCCGAGTACGGCCAGTGCGTGGCTCCAGCCGCCGGGTCCCGCGAACAGGTCGAGCACGATCACGTGGCCAGCCCGAAGTCGTCCTGCGTGGCGGCGATTTCACCTCGGCAGGTCCAGGGAGAGCACCCGTCGGTTACGCCCTCTTCCAGCTGCTGCGTCGCTTCTTCGGCGTCGAGTTCCTGTTGGAGTGCGGCCCATTCGGCGGCGGTGACGTGGTCGATCGGGGCTTCGCTCAGCGGAATGCGGGAGCGGTGCAGGAATGCCTGTCCCAGCAGCCGGTTGCCGGTGGCGTTGGCGCGGGCGTTTCCCTTGCGGATGGCAGCGTCGAACTCCACCACGTCTGCCCACTCGGCAGGGGAGTTATCGCGAATATTTCGCCACTGGGCGTTGCCGTGAAATGGGCAACCAAGGCAGCTCGATTTCGGAGTGTCGGCCAATCCGAGCGAAGACAGGTAGCGGACGCAGTCGCTGCGCGACCAGCCCATGTCGATGAGGGGGTGCCGGTTGCGCATGTACTTCACGTCCGCGTCCTTGGCGCGGTGGAATTCATCCGTCGAGATGCCCACCCACTGCTCCACGAACACGTCTCGCGGAATGCGGGCAGGGTAGGGGTAGCCGAGGAGTTCGCGAACCTTTTTCTTGATCGGCTTAATCTTATATTCGCCTGTGCATTGCCTCCTGGTCATTCCTGCCTTGCCGTCTTGATTGAGAATGTAGAGCGGCATGGAGGCGAATCTGTGATCCGGGTCTAGCGCATCATTGCGAATGTTCCCGGACGTCACGCGCAGAATTGGTATGCCTGCCGGTTTCGCTATCTCCCGCTCCAGGCGGTCGAGATGGGAATACACGGAATTTGGTTCCCACCCTGTGTCAGCAAAAATGGCGTAGTCGACTCTGGGGAGAATTCCTTCGGCTGACAGGGCGAGCATGGCGCTGGATTGAATTCCGGCGCCGAGCGAGATCGATCGGAATACGGGGTTGTCGGAAATGAGGACGTCCTAGTGGTGAATGGGGCGCTGCGTTGTCCGTGGGCGGGGCGGTCAGCGGCGGGAGGTGGAGGCGCGCTGCGCGGCGGGTGCCGGCGGAGCCGGTGCCGTGGAGGGAGCGCGAGGTGCGGCGAAGGCGGGGCGTACTTCGTCGAGACCGGCCGCGAGGTCGCGGGCGGCGGCGGTGGCTGTACGCAGCCACTCCCAGATGGGAGCGGGGAGTTGGCGCCAGTGGGCGTTGTCGCGGGCCCATTCGAGGATCTCGGCGGCGTTGTGCAGCTGCTCGGCGAGCTGGGCCAGCACGGCGGGTTGCTGGTCGCCGTCGCGGGCGGTCGTCAGGGACTGCAGGAGTTCGTCGAGGGCGGTGGGCACCGGGCCCGGGTCGTCGGGTAGTCCGTAGAGCCGGGCGTGCAGGGACTGGGCGATGCCGGTCGCGGGGCCGCCACAGGAGCGGTGGTCGTAGCGCGGTGCGGCCAGGCGGCGCAGCGTGAAGTGGACGACGACGTCGCGGGGCGTGGCGTCGGGATGCACCTGTTTGGCTAGGGCGAGCGCGATGTCGTGCGCGGTGGGGGTGTCGGAGGTCGTGAGGGCTCCCAGGGCGTGGGGTGCGGGGTGTGGGGTGTGGTTCAGCGGGCCCGGCTGACGGCAGCCGCGCGCTGGGACGCTGAGGGGCGCCTGGTACTCAGGGCGGCGGACCGGGGGTGCGCGAAGGAGGCTGCGAGATCACGGCGCCCGGCCGGGCTCAGGTGCACGCGCTCGTCCACGAGCCATAGATGGCAGTCCTCGCGCGTGATCAGCCCGCGGTTTTCCAGGGCGCGGATGGTGCTGATGCTGAAGCGGACGCCCTCGCGGCGGTGGTAGGGCCGGCCATCGCTGATGGTCACTTCCCCGCGGGCGATGGCGTGCAGCGTGCTGCTCTGGGTGCGGGACAGTGCGAGCGGCTGGTGCTCGGGCAGGTAGCCGTAGTGGCGGCGTTCGGCAACGTACTGTTCGGCGGTCCCCACGGCGTCAAAGGCGCCGAGAGCGGTGAGTTCGGAAACGAGGGTGAAGCGCCGGCCGATTTCCTGTCGTGCGTCCTGCTCGCTCGGGACGGCCAGGAAGCCGTCGCCCAGCTCCATGGGCAGTCCTGCCTGCGCGTGGATGAGGATGTCCTCGGCGTCGATGAGGTGGTCGGCCGCGTCCGTGGCCAGGTGGGCGAGCTGACGGATCCGGGCGTACACGGCGCGGATGACGGGGCTGTGGTACATCGACTCCCTGTTGAGCGTGGTGACGATGTCCAGGGCCGAGTTGGCCAGCGCTTGGGCGCCGGCCGTCTGGGTGTTCAGGATGGTGGCGGACCGGTTCCCGTTGACCGCATGTCGCAGATGCAGGTCGTGGAAGCGGGTGAAGTCGGCTGCCAGGGCAAGGAGCTGCTCGGCCGGTTCAAGGGAGGCGGTCTTCTCGGGCAGGGGTGGCTCCGGGGCAGGGGGTGGTCAGCGGCGACGGGGGCGATCGAGCTGCGCGAGGGCGTGATCGAGGTGCGGACTGATCGCGGCCCCGCGGACCGGAGTGATCAGCTCGCTGTGCTCGTACCGTGTGCTGAGGGGCACGTCGGCGAAGGCCCGTTCCACCGCCGTGGTCGTGGCGAGATGGGCGAAGAAGTTGCCGACGAGGCCCTCGGGTACGTCGCGGGTGAAGGTGGCCAGCGGCTGCTTCTCGAAGAAGGCGTGCCAGGCCCGCCAGGCGATGTCCTCATCCGGCGTGTGGATGAGTTGGCAGTACCAGTCGGGCGACGTCAGGACGTGGTCCTCGGCCGTCCACAGGTGGAGCGCCGCGATCTGGTCCAGGGGCATGCCGGCGATCGGGATACGCTCGGCGTGCCGGGTATCGCCGAGCAGTTGCGGCAGCGCCTGGGTGACGGCGGCAACGGTCTCCAGGGGGGTTTGCCGACTGAACTGCACCTCCCAGTACGGCTCGTGGTGCGTGATCGTCCACCACTGGCCGAGGGGGGCAATGGGGTCGAAGTCGACGAACATGCTGCCGTCAGGGCTGGTGATCTGGACGTGTCCGGTGGCGACGTCGTGCTGCGTGGGCCAGCCGAAGAGGTGGATCAGCGGGCCGAGCGCGTCGGCGAGCCGGTCACCCGCGCCGGCCATATATCGCGGGGAGACCATGACCCGGTCGTCGGGGCCGTACGCGCTCACCGGTGGGCTCCCTGCGCGACCGCGGTCTTGGGTGGCGTGGCGACTGTGGTGCGCAGCGCGGCGTGGGCGCCCGGCCGGGTCAGGGCTTGCTGCCCCTGCTCGGTCACGGTGATCTTCTGGCCGATGACCAGCGACGTGCCGGTGTCGCGGGTGACGAGGCCGCGTTTGGCCAAGGCCCGGAAGGTGGCGATGGAGACCCGCGTGCCGTCGTCGGCGGCAACCCGGGTCACGCCCAGCCCCCGGGTCGTGCTCTCGTACAGACGGCCTCCGCCGTTCAGGGCGGTGAGGGCGTCGTGCTGGGCGGGAGTCAGTGCGGGGGCCGTTGTCCGCTGTACGACTGCCGGCTGGTCCTTCTGCGCGGCGGCCAGGTCCTCGGTGATGCCGTGGGCGAGGTAGTGGCAGCCGATGGCGCACAGGTCGAGCTGGTGGACGGCATCGTCGAGGTGGGCGTTCATCTGCGGGATGGCCTCGGCGTGACGGACGGTGCGCACCGCGTCGTCGTCCGCCGGGTATCCGGCGAACTGCGCGCCCTCGTATGGGTTGGCGAGCACCACGTGGGCCAGGTCGGTGCCGGCGAGCGAGGACGAGGACACGATGGAGGCCATCAGTTCCAGGCCGGCCCGGCTGCCGGCGACGCTCGTGTACGTGCTGTTGTCGAGCGCGGTCAGGCGCACCAGGGCGGTGGCGGTGAGGTCCTGCGCCTGCAGGAGCAGGGGGCTGACGTGGCGCAGCGCGTCCGTGCCGGGGGTGTAGGAGATGTCGCGCGCGCGCACCTTGAGGGCGTCGAAGTCGGATGCCAACTGCCTGAGCTGGCCGACTTGTTCATTCAGGTCGAGTGGGGGCGTGGGGATGGGAGGGCTCCTGTGAGGTTCAGCGGCTTTGAGAGGTGGCCTGCGCGGCGGCGGGCAGCGGGCGGGGTGTGGCGCCGGGCGTCGTGCGCGGCCCGGCAGGAGGCGCATCGATGACCGAGGCAAGCGCCGTGATGCCGGCCGAGGTGAGGCGTACGCGGTCCAGGGGCGTGCCGCCGACGTATGCGGCGCGCGCCGTGCCCGTCGCTCTCTCGGCCAGTCCTTTCGATTCCAGGGCGCGCAGGGTGCTCATCAGCACCTTGGGCTCGCGGGAGCGGGTGAACTCGCGCCCCAGGGAGCTGCTGGCCGTGACGTGTCCGCAGGCGATCTCGGCCAGGGCGGTGCGGTGCGCGGCACTGAGCTGACCGTCGGGTGCTGGTGCCGTGGCCCAGCGCCGCCGCCTGGTCTCGGAGGCCAGCGTCACGGCGCTGGTGACGGCGGCTTCCGGGGCCAGCGCGGTCAGTTCGCGCGCTGCGAGGGTGGTTAGGTCGATCGAGGCGTCGGCGAGGATGATGAGCTGCTTCAGTCGCATGATCACCTCGGTCAACTCCTCACTCTCATAGAGTCGTTCTCCTTGGATGGCCTTGACGGCGGCCCCGGTGGCGGCGACCAGGCGGTGCGCCGAGTTGGCGTATTCATCCGGCAGCGGTGCGCCGGCGGCATGCAGGAGGAGGTCGAGCGCGTCGTTGTGCTGGGTGTACTGGTCGGCCAGCTGGAGCAGCCGCTCAACGGGCGTCGGCGGTGGCGCGACCTCGAACAGCAGGTCCTCGGCGGGCGATTCGGTCATGCGCGAGACCGGTGCGACGGAGCGGGGGTGGAGGATGCCGCCGGCGTGGCGCCGGGCTTCGATACCTTCTCGGACGCGATCTGCGAGGCCGATACGAAGGATTCGAGGACCGCGGCAACGTCTGCGATGTGCCTGGTGCAGGCCAGTGCCTGCTGGTTGCTCGCGCGGTGGGTGATGGCCCGCAGCGTGACATCAGGGTCACTGTTGCCGCATTCGAGGCAGCAGCGACAGGCGGGGTCCCAGTCGTCGGGAACGTCGTGGATCAGTGGCATAGGGGGTCCAGATGGGCTGTCGGACGGTGAGCAGAGAGAGGAGGAGAAGGAGGGCGACTGCCTTACGCGGCGGGGCCGAAGTCGGACTGCTTGGGGGCGGCCTTGGCGATGGCGCGGGCGGTGATGCCCTTGGAAGCGCGGGCGGAGGCGGCGGAGAGTGCGTCGGCGCCGGGCTCGAGATACCAGGGGCGCAGGTCGAGCATCGCGGCGCGCAAGCCGGTGGCGAACGCGAGTGCGGTCCCCTTGGGCAGCGCGCGGATGGCATCGGCGGCCAGGATGCGTTCCTGCCGCATGGACACGGAGGTCGACTTGCCGGACTCCGAGGTCGAGGTGGAAGTCGTCTCGACGTCGTGGTCGCCGATCAGCCGGGAGAGCTTGTCGGCGAAGTCCGGGTCGTCGATACCCGAGCCGATGACCTTGATAGTGGAGGCGGACCACATGGCGTCCATGCCCGCGTCGCCCCACACCTTCTGGCCCTGCCGGTAGGACTGCAGGATGGTGATCGGGATGATGCCGCGCGAGCCCAGGTGGGAGTACAGGTCCGGCAAGTCGCTGATCTTGCAGACGTTGGCGGCCTCGTCGAGGATCGCGAGCATCGGCGGGTCCAGGCGCCCGCCGGCACGTTCGGCCTGCGCGGTCGCGGCCCGCATCACGCTGTCCGCGCACGCGGCGATCAGCGCCGAGGCCCCTCCGCCGCCGTCCTTCGACAGCAGGTAGAGCGTGTCCTTCGAGGTGACGAACGTCCTCGGCGTGAACTCCGGCACGTCCTTCTGGGGAGTCACCCAGGCGGCGATCTGCGTGTTCAGCAGGGCGGCGGCGTACTGGCGGGCCGTCTCGTAGATGCCGTCCCGTGTTTCGGGCGGGCCTTCCACGGTGCCCTTGAGCTGGGCGGCGACCGCCGCGAACTTGTGGTCGCGCAGGATGTCGAGCGGCGTGCGGTCGGCGGGGAAGGCGAGCCAGGCCATCACGTCGGTGATCGGCCGCTCGTCGAGCGCGGCGGCCAGGAACAACTGGCTCAGGATGTTGCTGCCGGCCTTCGACCAGAAATCGCCCTGCGCGGACGCGTCCACGCTCGCGGCGAGGAAGTGCCCGGCCAACCGTCCCGCGCCGTCCAGGGTCTTGGCGTCGGCCAAGGGGTTCCACCACATGGCCCGCTCCGCGTGGGCGATCTGCTGCGGGTCCATCGACCAGGTCCGGCCGACGGCGGCCCGCGCATCGAGCGTCGCGGTGTAGGCATCGCCTGCGGCCTTGTTCGAGGTGAGCAGGACCGGTCCAGGCGCACCCAGGATCGACGGGATCGCCAAGCTGGTCGTCTTGCCGGAACGGGGTGCCATGATCGCGACGGCGACGTCCTCGTACCCCATCCGCACCTCGTGCTTGGTGCCCTGGAGATTGCCGAGGAGGATGCCGGTGTCGGCCGCGGCGATGTGCTTGGCGTCCTTCAAACTCGGGCGCAGCGAGCGGGCCTTGTCGGTGATGGCCTTCGCCATCAGCGGCTCGATGTCCCGCTGCTTGGCCATGCCGGCGACGCGCTTCTTGCGTCCGCTGCCGCCGCCCCGGTACCGCTTGTAGAGCAGTGCGGCGGTGATGCCGAGCGCGACGAGGACGGCGCCGGGCAGGATGCGCGCGCCGATCAGAATGGACGTTTCGCTCAGGTCCGGCCACAGCTGGTCGGGGTGTAGGAGGGCCTGAACGGGCTGGTAGGGGGCCGTGGTGGAGTCTGTGGTCCAGGCGGTGAGATTGCCGCCGAGCCAGGCGAGGTTGGACAGGGGCACGGCGACGGCGATGGCGCCGAGGAGGACCTTGAACGCTATGTCGTAGCCGTCGGTGGACGAGGAGTTGGGCTGGGGCAAGGGCTGTTCCAGGTACGGGGGAGGAAAGGGGGCCGGTCGCGACGGACAGGTCAGCGCGTGCGGCCTCGCGCCGGTCCGGGCGGCACGGGGGCGACGCCGGTCATGCGGCGGTGCCGCTCGGCGAGGGCGCTGATGCGTCGCTCCAGAGCGAAGGCGACGTCCGTCGCGGGGACGTTGCGGGTGTCCACGGTCATGCGGTCGCGAGCCCAGCCCGGGATGCGGGGAGGGTCGCGCCTGATGGGCGCGGGGTCGGCGAGCGCCTGCGTCACGGCGGCGATCAGGTGAGGTGGCGTGGTGCCGGTGAACACGGCTCGCCAGATCGTTGGCTCCACGACGAACGGAGTGGTCTCGATCATCCACAGGTCGCTGCCGGGAGTTCCGACCTGCTCGACGCGAGTGATGCCGTCGGGGGCTGCGAGCCCGCCGAAGTGCTGGGGTGTTTCCCACCCCGCGTCCTGCAACGCCGTG
The DNA here is from genome assembly GCF_040609235.1 of Streptomyces sp. NPDC004732. NCBI lineage: Bacteria > Bacillati > Actinomycetota > Actinomycetes > Kitasatosporales > Streptomycetaceae > Streptomyces > Streptomyces sp. NPDC004732. The sequence goes on along the minus strand of NZ_JBEXJR010000002.1, from coordinate 274,737 downwards.
AAGGGGTCGGGCGGAGCCGCGGGCGGCCCGGACGGGTCGGTTAGCGCGTCGGTGAAGGCGGCGATGATCTCGACGGGGGTGCGGCTTTGGAAGGTGGCCGCCCAGGCGGGCTGATCCGCGGTACGTGCATGGCGGATGGTCCACCAGTCCGGATCATCCGGACCGCCGGGGGTCAGACGCAGTTGCGTGAGCTGGTCCGGGCTGGTGAGCAGGACGCGCGGGATGAGCGGGTCATGCCCGTAGCTCCAGCCGGAGACCCGGTGCAGCGGCTGGGTGATCCAGCCGGGATCGCCGATGCCCGCGAGGGAGCGCGGGGCGATGAACGCCTGCTCGACGGTCTCACTCACGTCCCTCACCGCTGGACCCTGGACGGTGTGGCGGCGGCCTTGTGTACGGGCGCCGTCGCGCGCAGGGACAGCGCGGATGCGGTCGAGGGCCGCTGCGCGAGTGCGTTGACGGCGAAGAGCGCCTGGCCATGGATGGCCCACTGGTCGAGGTAGGACCAGGCTTCTGCGTAGCTCTCGGCGAGCGGTTCCTCGTACGCCTTCGTACCGGGTCGTGCGCTCTCGGGCAGCGCGGCCCGTTCCGCGAGCCAGTCGTCGTGGACCGCGTAGAGGTGCTGCGTGGCATCCCGGAGTTCTCGGACCTGCCAGGCGTAGCGCCGGGTCCGGTCGGAGGGCGACAGCTCGGCGAGTTGTCGCTCGGCGACATCCACGAGTTCGTCCGCGTGGTAGTACACCCGGCCGAACGCGAAGAGGGTGTCGGCGTCGCGTTGCTGCTGGCGACGGCCGTAGGCGTCCTCGTCGTGGGGCTGGAATGTCTCGGGGTCGGAGTGCTGGTCGGAGTAGTGGTCCCAGGCGGCGAGGATCTGCCGGCTGTGCCGCAGATAGATGGCGAGCTGACTCAGATAGAGCCGGTGGGCCGGGCTCCCCGGTTCGAGTGAAATGGTCAAAGAGGGCCTTTGGGCGGGCAGTTGTGATGGAGGGCGGAGTGCGGAGCGGCCGGAGCCGCTCCACACGGTCAGCGTCTGAGGGCCGCGGGCGTGGCCGACTCGGCGGCGGGGCCTGCCGGCGGCCGGGTGCTGGGTACGGCGCTGCGGCGGGCCTTGCGGGCGGCGGCCCGGCTGGCTGTCAGCCGTGCTTCGTGGGCGGCGGCGAGCTGTTCGCCCTGGGCGCCGCGTTCAACCTGCGTGACGAGGTGGTCATGCGGAACGTCGTAGCGACCGCGGGAGACAGGCGCGGGGTCGACGAGGGCCGTGGCGAATCCGGAGATCAGGTGGCGCGGGGTGCGGTCGTCGAAGTACCCGTGCCATAGCCGGTGGTGGCCGCCGAGGCCGGTGGGCAGCGCGACCTCGGCCTTCCAACTGAAGTAGTCGCTGGTTAGCGTCGCCGACCGCTCCATGATGGTGATGCCGTCCGGATGGTGGGCGCGCTCGTTGCCCCGTTCGTCGCACTCGTACGTCCAGCCTGCTGCCTGTAGCGTCGGCCAGATATCCGGCTCAGCCGGGGGCGGGGAGCGCAGGAGGGCGTCGGTGAATCCGGCGATGATCTCCACGGGTGTGTTGCCGCCGAAGGATGCGGACCAGAGCTGCGACGAGACCCGCCACCAGGAGCCGTACGCGTTTGGGGTGGGCTCCAGGACGAGGGTGTGCTGGTAGTCGGGGCTGCCCAGAACAACGTGGGGGAAGTCGGGGTCGCCGAAGTTCTTCCACCCGCCGGCCCGCAGAGCCTGGGTGACGTGGCGCGGGTCACCGGCTCCGGCGAGGTGGCGGGGCGTGGTGTCGCACCAGATCCGCGACCAGGGATCGTCGGCTGCGCTGGCGGTATGGGGACGTGTCACGGCGCCGAGGGACCGGCGGACTCAAGCGCGTAGCTGCTCAGGCGCTGTACGTCCCAATGCAGGACGTGCCAGTCGGTGGCCTCTTGGGCGGCTTCCCGAAGCCCGGCGACGATCAGGTGGATTTCGTCGCTCCTGGTCTTCGCCTCCTGGGCGATGAGGCGTGCGGCGTTGCGAAGGATGTCGCCGAGCAGGATGGGGACGCCGGTGTCCTCGTCGAGGAGGTCGGCGAGCAGCGGCAGCGCGTCGGATACGGACGGATTGGTGTGCAGGTAGTTCTGGACCTGGGCCAGGGTGCCGGTTGCCTGCGCGACGTCGTCGGCGCTGGGGGCGGAGGGGGTGGGCAATTTGCTCCTTGGATGGAAGTGACGGGGCCGCGTTCACCAGGGCCGGACTGGGCGCTGTCCCCTGGGTATGCGTGTGACGTCCGGGGAGAAGGTGCGGAACTGTTCGTCGAGTCCGTTGAAGCGATCTCTGAGGTCGGCAAGGTCGCTGTACGCGTCGCAGCAGAGATCCTGCAGATCGTTGGCGTAGGCGTCTTGGGCAGCGAAGTCGGCGCAGGTGGTTGCGATCACGTCGAATATCTGGGCGATGAGGTGGAGTGCACCGTGACTCCGGTCGACGATCGGTGTGAGGATGTTGGCGAGATCCTCGGGGCGTCCGGATCTGTCGATTTGCTGGCTGAGGCGCAGGAGTTCGGCGGTGAGGGTCTCAACGCCACCGGGCGGGAGGTCTTGGGACTGCGTCAAGGTGATGCACTTTCGATTGGGTGGCGGGCGGACGTGAGACAGCTGCGGATGCGTGCTCCGGCTTGGGCGTACGGACGGGGCGTACGGGCCCCGGGTCAGCGGTGTCGCTTGTGGCGAGCCGGTCCGGGGGGCGGCGGAGCTGGGGCGGGTGCGCCCGTGCCGGTGCGCTGAGCGGCTTCGAGGCGCCGAAGGTGCTGCAGGCGGTGTTGCTCCGGGGTGACGGAGCTGCGGCGGGAGTCGAGGAAGCCGAAGGCGTGCCGCGGCTCCTGCCCCTCCGAGCGCAGCAGCGGGGCGGGATCGGTGAGTGCGTCGATGAACCCGGTGAGTGCTGCGGGCGGAGCGGCTTCGTCGATGGACGCATTCCAGATCCACCGATGCCGCTTCTCAGTGAGCGGTATGGAGACCTGAACTGCCCAGCGGTGGATGGGTGTTTCGGCGAGTGAGGACTCACGGGACAGGTAGGCGGTCTCGTCCGGGGACAGTGCGGCCCGCTCCCTGCCGGCCAGTCGCATGGTCCACCCGCGGCTGGCTGCGAGGCGCCACAGCTCGGCCTCTTCCGGCCGTGGTCCTGTGCTGTTCAGCGCGTCGGTGAAGCCCGCGATGATCTCCACCGGGGTGTGGATGCCGAACTGGGCCGACCATGCATAGCGGTCTTGGGCCGGGTGGACGCGCCAGGACGACATGAACTCGTCCTCTTCGGGTTCCAGCGTGAGGTGCAACCGTCGGTCGGGGCTTTCCAGCAGGACATGCGGATAGCCCGGGACCGAGTGGTTGCTCCAGCCGGACGCGAGCAGATGCTCGGTCACGTGTCGGGGGTCGCCCCCGCCGGCCAGGTGGCGCGGCGCCACCTCGTCTAGCCAGCGGACGGCGTTGACGCGGTGCAGGGTGGGTCCGTTGACGCGGGAGTAGAAGCGTTCGTGGCTCACCGCATCCGCCCGGCCTTGGCGTACGGGCGGGCTCCGGGACCTTGAGGGCGTGCCCTGTTGCTGGCGAAGGTGTTGCTGGCCCAGGTGGCGGCGCGGGCTGCGGTGATCCGGGCCTGCTGCCATGCGCTGAGTTGCGAGGGCAGCACGGACACCGACGTGGTGCGGATCTTCTGCGAGGGCGGGACGTGGCCGAGGGGCCGCATCACCGGCTGCGGGTCGGCGAGTGCGGTGCTGAACGCCTGCACCAGATGCATCGGCGTGGTTGGCGTGAACGTCGCCTCCCATACCGTCCCGTGCTCGTTGCGGGCGCCGGCCCACCAGTGGGCCTGTCCGGGGGCGTCCTGGTGGAAGCGGACGACGGCGTCGCCGTCCGGACTGCGGGCCGTGAAGTGCTGTCCGCGCTCGGTTTCCCAGCCCTGTGCCTCAAGCGGCGCCCACACGTTGGGGGCGTGGGCGGAGCGCGGCCGGGTCAGTGCGTCGGTGAGGCCGGCCACGATCTCGACGGGGACCTGCCGGCCGAGCGTGGCGTGCCATGCCCCCTCTGTCCTCGTCTGCTTCCCGCTGATTGTCCAGCCGCCGGGCTGGGTGTACGGGTCGTACCCGATACGCATGGACTTGTCGGGGCTGTCGAACGCGACGGGACCGCCGGTCTTGGACTTGTCCTTCCAGCCTGAGGCGCGCAGGTACTCGGTGACGAAGCGCAGGTCGCCGCCGCCGGCGAGGTGGCGGGGTTCGACGAGGTAGTGCTGCTGGGCTTGCTGACCGGTGGGGCCCCAGCCGGCCCACTGCTTGTTCTTCTTCACCGGCGCCGCCGGAGAACCATCGCGGAGGCGACCGGCACTGTGGCCGGCTTGCTGGATGGAGGGGTGGGCGCGGCGACCTGCTTGATGGTGCCGGTGTGCTCGTTAAGGTCGACGCCCACGCTGTTGAGTTCGTTGGCGGCGCGGCCCAGCGCGAGCCAGACCTCGGGTGGCAGGATGCCGCGCTCGGAGTGGTTCTTCGCGAAACGCGAGCCGGTTCCGACGAGTTCGGTGACTTCGCCGAGGAGGCCGGTGTCGTAGTCCGGGACATTGGCGAGGATCTGGGCGGCTTCGTGCGGTGGGGCCAGGGCGAGGTGGCGGCGGAGCTGTCCGAGTTGGGCGGTGATGGCGTTGGCGAGCTGTATGGAGGGGAGGTTCGAGTCGGTCATGGGCCTCCTGAACAGGCCGGTTCGAGGTGCTAGTTGTGGTGGCGGATGCGGTAGCTGTCGACGAGGAGGAACATGTCGCGGCGGCGGGCTTCGTCGAGGGCTGCCTCGGGGCGTCCGCCGGCCAGCGGGTTGGTGCGCTCCTTGCTGCCGACGGTGACGGCACGTAGGTAGCGGCGGAACAGGGCGGTGACCAGGCGGGGTTTGCGGTCGGTGGTGATGGGCGGGGGCGTGCGGTCGGGCTCGTGAGTGACGGTGGACTCCTGGGGAGGGTGGGGCCGGCCCCGGTGGGCCGGGGCCGGCGACGGTCGGTCAGCGCGCACGGCGTGCTGGTGCGGCGGGTGGCGGTGGTGGTCGGTGTGCTGCTTGGTCGGCGAGTGCGGCGCGGTAGGCGGTGCCGCCGAAGAGGCCCGCGTCGATGTCGACTCGGTATCCGGCGCGGGCCAACAGGGGTGCGGCCCGGTCTGCCAGGGTCTTCATGGCGATCTCGTCCATCGCGTCGGGGACTTGATGCCAGACGTCGTCCGTTGCGCCGTGCCGGTCGAGTCCGAGGCTGTCGAGCAGGGCCAGGAGGTTCTCGGGGGCATCGGTGCGGGTGTCGACGAAGATCGTCCCGTCGCGGTGGTAGAGGGTGACGTCGACGTTGTAGTCATCGGCCAGGCTCACCGGCGGTGGACTCCTGCCGGACGGCCCGTGGCGGGCACTGCGGCTGTCGCGCTTGGCGGGGCTGGGGCGCGGTGGTCGCGCACAGCCGTGGCGGCGTCGGTGTAGGCGCCGGTGTCCCAGACATCATCGGAGATGTGGACCACATATCCGGCCTTGTGCAACCAGGGCACCGCATGGGTGGCGAGCTGCTTCTTGGCGTCCTCGTCGAGGTGGGCGGGTGCTTCGTGCCAGACGTAGACGGGCCCAGGGGTGGGCAGGGTCCGGCGCTCGAAGCCGAGGTTGTCGAGGAGGACGAGCAGCGGCTCGGGCGCGCCGGTCGGGGTGTCGGCGTGCACGGTGTCGGTGAGGGGCTTGCGGTAGATCGTGACGTCGGTGCCTTGGTCATCGGCACGGTTTCCCACGTGCGGTTACTCCTGTGCGGGTCAGGGCTATCGCCGTCGAGCAGACGGCGCGGACGAGGTGGCGGGCGGTGTGACGGGGGTGGTGTCCAGGGCGGGACGCGTCGGCGGATGACGCAGCACGGTGTCGATGCCCAGCGCGGACAGTCGTTCTCCGGCGGCGCGTACGGAGGCGGCCTGGTGGGCGGTGTCGTCGCCCGACAGGACCAGGACGGCTCGGGCCGTGTCGAGGACGAAGCCGTGGTCGGTGAGTACCTGGGTGACGTCGGCGCGGTCGGGCTCCTCGACCACGAGTGCGCCGTCCGACCAGGTCATGACCAGGCGTTCTGGCGCGGACGATGCTCGCGTGAGCTGCTCGGCGTTCTTGAAGACCTGGTGGGCCGCGACGTAGTAGCGGGGCAGGAGGTCGTGTGTGATGTTCTCGGCCGCGCTGAACGGGTCGGCGTCGACCGCGATTCCGTCGGGCTCGCGTACGCCACGGAATGCCTCGGCCGGTGTGTCGTCGGGGGCCAGCGCGGCGATGAGGTATCCCTCGGCGTGGCCGGGCTGTTCCGTGACGAACAGGCGTGATCCGTCGTGCCGTTGCAGCACGGCGTAGTGGTCCACGGGGTGCTTGGCCAGGGCTTCGGCGACCTCGTTCATGTCCCAGACCGCGTCGGTGAGGTGGTGGTGGCCGTTGAGGCCGCCGCGGTCCGGGTGGTAGGTGCTGGTCCAGGTCCCGGGCAGTTCGCCGGCGAGGACGGCAGCGAATGAGCCGAGGCTGGTGTCGGGGGTGGGGTCGTGCATGGGCTCCTCGGGAGGGAAGGGTGCGATCAGCGCCGCGGGTGTGCCGGTGCGGGTGCGGTGGGCGTGGGCACCGGGAAGGTTGGACCCGCAAGCGGCGGTCGCGCGGTGGTCGGCAGGGTGGCGGCTAGAGAATCGAGACTCTGCTGGATGCCGTACAGGCGGCGGGCGACCATCTCCAGTTGGTGCGCGTTGTCGCGGCTGTGCGCATCCGGCAGCTCTTCGAGCCGGTGGGCTGCGTGCTCGATGAGGCCACGAACCGTGGCCAGCGGCCCGGTGCGTTCCTCGGCGAGCCGGCGCAGCAGTACGGCGAACTGAGAGGCGGCATCGGCGGCGGCGGCATCCTCGACGCGGCGCCCCAGGAACCGGGCTTGCTGGACGGGTTGGTGCGGATCGGGGCCGGTACGGGGCGAGATGAGGCCCAGCTCGGCCTCGATGCGTCGGCTCTCGGCGGCCAGGAGCACGGGCAACCGGTGCGGCTGTGCGGTCCAGGTGTCGTCGGGCCGGATGAGGTTGGCGATCAGATCGAGGCGGCCGGGCTGCGCCTGCACGGCGATCCAGCGGCAACCGTGCTCGTCACCGGGGTGTTGGATGCCGGCGACGCGGGCGATCCGGTGGGCGATCTCGGTCCACTCGGGGCGAGTCAGCGCCCGGTCGTCCGGGTGCAGCCGCACGTCCGCGTGCCAGATGGCGCGGTGGTCGCCCTGCGGACTGACCGCGACAGGGTGGCGCCAGTTGGGGTCGCTCAGGTGCTCGGCGAACTCGGCGGTCGTCCAACTCTGCCCTTCGTCGAGGGGGGTGTAGACGTCGAGGTTGTTCCAGTGGGCGACCACCGTGTGGTCGGTCAGGGCCTCTCGGCCGCTGACCGGGCGACCGAGGGCCTCGGCGAGCGCCTCGCTGGCGCTGAGGTCGCGCGCTCCAATACGGATGATCATGTGGTGGGTTCCGGTCGGTGGGAGATGAGGAGGCTCAGATCGTGCGCCGTCGCGATCTGGACGCGTTCGCGTACCAGGTCGGCGTGAACGGCGAGTTCGCCGGGCGGCAGCAGTTCCAGGGCGTGGTCGATGGCGGTGAGGGCCTCGGGATACTGGCCCAGACTCCGCCGGGCCGAGGCCATGCGGAACAGGGCGATCGGATCGTCCAGCCCGCCCTCGGGGAGCAGCCCCACCAGGGCCAGCAGCATGGGTGCTCGGCCGGGAAGGAAGGTGCCCAGCCACACGCCGTGCAGCAGGACGTGCAGGGTCTTGGGGTGGCCGGGTGCGGCCACGAGGACCCGGTGCAGGACGGCGAGGCCGTCGGAGCGGGACTGCCCCAACCGCGAGAAGGCGTACAGGGCTTCGCTGTACGGGTCCTCGTTCAGCACACTCACCGGCACCTTGTTCATGAGGTCCTCGATGACGCTGCAGCGGAAGTCGTAGCGCAGCGTGCTGAGGTAGAGGTGCCGGTACGTCCGCCAGATCACCGGGTCCGGGCCGGCGTCGGTGACGTGCGCGGGGCTGAGCGTGACCAGCGCGCTGTTGCCGGCGGCGCGGGCCTGCCAGGCGACGTCGGCGCACACCTCGGCCGACTCCTGCCACGTCGCCTCTATCTCGCGCAAAGCCTCGGCGAGCAGCGTCGGCCACTCGCTCCGGGTGATCGCCTCGATGGCTGCTGAAGCGGCACCCGTCAGGGCTGCGGCGCGCTCCGAGCCGAGTATCTGTGTCACCGGCCGCCCCGGGCGTCGGCGACGTGCACCACCTGGTTGAGGTGGGTGGTCGAGTACCAGCCGCAGTCGACGTCCTCGTCGGCGTCGGCCAGCCGCGGGACTAGGTAAGTGCGCAGCGCCTGCTGGTAGATGAGGCAGTCCGGGCAGCGGCTGGAGAGGTGGACCAGGTAGCGCGGGTGCGCGGTGATGTAGGTGCGCGCGCCGCCGGCCGGGTCGTACAGGCGCCAGCCGTCCTCGTCGGTCGGGGTGTGCCATGAGGGTGTGACGACCTTGTACGCGTCGCCCCACAGTTCGCTGCCGGAGGTGCCCTTGAGGATGACGACCTGGTCACCGGGCCGGAAGTGGGAATGGGTGATGTCGCGGTCGGGGGTGACGATGTCACCTGGGGCGTGCGGATGGCGGGATGCGGGCACAGCAGGGTTCCTTCCACGAGGTGCGCGGGGAGTCGGTGGGAGGAACAAGGATCCGGACGATCCCCGGTTTCGGTAACCGGGGATCGTCGGGTATAAAGCCCCGCGTCCTAGCGGAACGGGTTCTCCGTCCCGATGTCCTCCGAGGCGGCGGCGTCAAGGAGTTCGGGCAGGTCAGAGCCCTCAGCGTCCCGCTGGTCGATCCACCATCCGGCGCGGGAGACCGTGCGGATCTTGTCTTCCAGGACGGCCCAATCGGCCTCGTCCCAGGTGCCCTCGCTCACCAGCACGCTGTACGCGGCGGCGACGAGTTGGTGACGGGAGCGCTCGCCCCAGTCGAGGGCCCGCTCGGGCCCTTCGAGCGGCGGCATCTCGAACTGCTTCGCCCACTCACGGGCAGCCTGCTGCTCCTCGGCGCGCTTGCCGGCGAGCCAGGCTTCCCTGGATTCCGTGTCGGCGTCGCGGGCGGCCTTCCAGCAGTCGGTGCAGTCGCGGCCTTCGAGCCAGCGGGCAAATCCAGCGCGCCGGTCAGCGGCCCGGTCGGACAGGTTGTGCGTCACTTCGTGTCCACAGCTGTGGACAATTTTCCAGGTCGTACGGACAGCCATATTCGGGGTGATCTCCTTGCGGTGGCGGGTAGTTCAGGGGTTCAGGGCGGGTCTGTGCGGTCGAGCGGACAGATGGTGGGGTCAGCGACGCGCGGCGTGGGCTGGCTCGCGGCGGTGCCGACCCCGGCGGCGTGCGGCACTTGAAACGGCGAGACGGCGGTGGTCTCGGGGACGCTTCCGCCTTCTGCGTCGTCTCAGCGGGTCCTGCGGATGGCGTCTGTGGCCGCCTTGGCGATGGCGGCTGGAGCGCTGGAGGGCTTCGGCAGGTGCAGCAAGGTGGTCCCCGGCAGGTGCTGGGACTTGGCGGTGAGGGTGAGCTGGAGTACGGCGCAGCCGGCGGTGGTGAGCTGCTTGACGCGGGTGACGGCTTGAGCGGTTTCGTCGCTGCCGTAGTGGGCGTCGGTGACGATCACGAGGAGGCGGCCGGCGCCGGGCCGGCTGAGTTCGAGGCCGTGGTCGAGTGCGTCGATGGCGTCGCCGAGGTTGTGGGCGCCGCCGTTGGCATCGAACGTCGTCACGCGCTCTGGTGCTCGGTGCGTGGGCCGGGTCAATGCGGTCAGGTGCTGGTCGTAGGCGATGGTGGCGGTCAGAGAGTCGGGGTCGGTCAGGGCTGCTGCGCGTGCCACGATCCAGGCAGCGGACGCGACCGGCGCGCAGGCGGCATGCATGGAACCGGAGACGTCCACGGCGATCCCCACACGCAGCGGCGGGGTAGGGGAGTTGCGGCGACGGGTGTGGGTGAAGGGTTCCGCGGTGGGGACCGACCCGGCCGCGCGCTGAGCGTCGCGGGCGAGGGCCTGGCGCATGTTGAGGCGGCCGGGCGGGGTGGGGCTGGTGGACCTCTCCTCGGTCCGCTCGCGGTAGGCGGCGGCACGCAGGGCACGGCTCAGGCGCGCGGCGGCACTCTGCTCGGCGGCGGTGGGCCTGCGGGTGCCGGTGACCGGGTTGCTGCGGGGCGCCGGTGTGCCGTCGGGGTTGACGGTGGCGCCACGGGCGTTGAAGACCGACTTGGCGGTGGCAGCGGCTTTGCGTCGCTGCCCGGCCCGCTGAGCGCGGTCCTGCGCCTGCGCCTTGGACCGCGTGGCCACGGCGTTGTCCGCTGCGGCCTGTGCCGCGAGGTCGGCGGCGTCAGTGGCGGCCGTGTTGTCCATGACAACCCCCACGGCGCCGGACAGTAGATCGGCAAGGTTCGCCGGCACTGGCCGGGCGGGGGCCGCGATGTCCAGAGCGTCGCACCAGTCTTGACCGTGCGCGAGCATGGTCGTCGCGTCGTGGTCAGCGCACTGGTGGGCTGCGGTCCAGATACGGGTGAGTGTGGCCAACAGGTCTGCGCCCAGCACCTTTTCGCACAGATCGGCGACGGCCCGGGTCTCGCCGGCGTCCAGGATGCCGACGTCACGGCGGCCGAGGATCAAGGCCGCCACGGAGGCGGCCTGCTCGATGCCCTGGAGGGTGGGGTGCGCGAGGTCGGGCATGACCAGGGTTCGTGCACTGGTGCGGAGGTACGTGCGGTCTGTGGGCCGCGTGATCAGGTGTGCGCCTTCGACCCGGCTCTCCTCCAGCAGCAGCGCGGCCTCAACGACACGCCGGTTCGCTCCGGCAGGCTCCGTCCAGACGGAGTGGGCCGCGTGCGCGGCCTCGTGGACGAACACTCCCCAGGCGGCGGGATACCGCTCCTCGTCGCCCACGATCCGCGGATGGATCTCGTGGGGCTTCAGCGGGGCGAACAGGCCGGCGTCGAACTCGACCTCGCCCAGCGTGGGGAAGTACGCGGCCGGTGCGCCGCTGCGCGTGCCGGGGCGGCAGGTGACGAGGAGGTCCTGGCGGCCGGAGAGGTCGACCAGCCGGTCGCCGAGTTCGGCTCCCACGCGCAGCCACGCGGCCGGGGAGGTGCGGGGTTGCGCGGGCGGGGCGCCGTCGTCGTCCCAGCGCGCGAGGTCGGCGTCGTCGTCCCGGGCGGTTGCGGGTGACTGGACGTGGTGGTGGGCGCTCATCGCGGGCGGCCCCGGTGTGCGGAACTGTTGCTCGGGGGCTGCCGGGCGGCCGTGGCGGGGAGCTGCTTGCCGAGGGTGAGGGGCGCGATCTTCTTTACGCCGGCAGCCTTGATGACGGCGTCGGCGACGGCGTCGCGATCTTCCACAGGTGCGATGCCGACGAGGTTCGCGAGCGCGGCGTTGGTGCCGAGGACGGCCTCGGTCTTCTGGTAGCTGAGCAGCTCGCGCAGTTGGGGGGCCCAGCCCAGCTCGCCGAGTTCGACCTGGCGGGCGAGGTTGCGGGCGACCCGGACCACCCGGGCATCGATCCTCAAGGCCAGGGCGAGGTCATAGTCCGTGCCGATCTGGATCTGCACGCTGAACCGGCTTGAGAGCGCCTCTGTCAACACCGCCCCGTGGACGCCGGGATTGTGGCCCGCCACCACGTAGAATCCCGGCTCGGCCTTGATGGTCTCGCCCTTGTGGGCCTTGACCTGGATCTGCCGGCGCCCGTCCATCGCGGGGTACAGCGCCGCCAGGACCTTCGGTGAGATCAAGGTGGCATCGTCGATCAGCAGGGCGCGGCCCTCGGTCATCGCGGTGACCAGCGGACCGTACTGGAACACGTAGCCTCCGCTGTCGGCCTGCGTGTACTCGCCGATCAAGTCGCCGACCGTGGTGTCGCCGTCACCGGCGACGGTGAGCAGGTCCGGGAACGCCGCCTCCACCAACGACGTTTTGCCGGTGCCCGGAGGGCCGTAGAGCAGCACCGGCACATCCGCGTCGCGCAGGCGATTCAGCGCCTCGACGTCGGGCAGATCGGCCAGCTCCCGGGGGTGGTAGAGCTGGCCCCCCGCGCGGCGGATCGGGCCGGTCTGCTTCGGCGTGGCAGCGGCGGGAGTGGTGGTGCGGGCCGTGGTCGGCTGGGCGCGGGGAGCGTGGGTGCCCGGTGGGCTGATCACAGCGCTCTGCGCGGCTGCTGCGGTTTTCGCGTTCGCGCGGAACTCCGGTTGTCCGGTTCCGCTTTGGTCGGCCTCGCCGCGTCGCACCAGGGTGAGGGCGGCGTTGCGGACGGCGCCGTGGGAGTGACCCAGCTGCCGGGCCATGTCCCCGATGGTGAGCGTGTCTGCGGGCCGGTCGGCCAGCAGTCGGGCCACCTTGGCCCGTAGTTCACCGCCTTTGGTGCGCGCCGGACTGGTAGGCGCTCCGGGTGTAGTCAAAACGAAAGTCCTTCAACAGGTGCGGGTACGGGCGGGGTTGGCGATGCGCTGGAGAGGCCGGCCGCTCTCGGAGCGGATCACGGACTGTGCCGACATCGGCGACCGGGCCAACCGGGGCGTACCGTCGGCGCTCACCGGCCGGCCGAGGGCTCGGTACAGGTGCAGGGGATGGCCGGCGACGAGCAGCTCGCTGGCTGCCGAGCAGGCTGGTGTGTCCGCTCTGTACCGGGTTCCGTCGCTCGGCAGGCGCAGCCTGGTGCTTCTTCGAAGCCGGACTGGAGCAGGACCCGCCGGGCCGCGGCGTTGTAGCCGGTGGTGGTGATCTCGCCGGTGATGGCGTGCCGGATCGGCATGAACGGCTCTGCTGGTGCGTCGGGCAAGGCGGAACTCCTATCGGTGGTGGCGGGCAGTTCAGGGGTCAAGGGCGGGGCTGCCCGGTCGGGCGGACAGATGGTGGGGTCAGCGACGCGCGGCGTGGGCTGGCCTGCGTCGGTGCCGACCCCGGCGGCGTGCGGCACTTGAAACGGCGAGACGGCGGCGGGCGCCGAGCAGCACCACCAGGCAGGCGAACGCCCCGGCGGTCGGGAGTGCGGCGATGAAGGGGTGCGTGGAGAGCGCACCCGCGAGCGCGGTGCCTGCGGCCTGGCCGGTGCCGACGGCGGCGATCAGCCAGGCGTACGCCTCGGTGCGGGTGCCGGCGGGCGCGAGTGCATCCACTGTGAGGAACGCGCTGGTGATCAGTGCGGTGAGGAAGAGGCCCGGCAGTGCCGTGAGGGCGGTCGCGGCGATCGGGCCGGGGTGAACGGCGAGCGGAACCCAGGCGAGCGCGAACAGGAATGCTGCGGTGCGGAGTTGGGTGCCCAGCTGGCCAGGTCGGCGAAGCCGGCCGTACAGGATGCCGCCTAGGAGGCTGCCGACGGACAGCGCGGCGGGGATGACTCCGGACAGCAGGGCCATGCCGTGCTGGTCGGCCATGGTCACGGCCCACACGTTCATCGCCCCCAGCGCGAAGCCGACTCCGCAGACGGCGAGGAACAGCAGCCGCAGCCCGCCGTGCTGCAGAGGCCCCAGGATCCCGCCCGTGTGCCTGTCCTGGGGCTGCCACTGTCTGGACGGTTCGGCGCTGAGTACCGCGCTCGCCCCGAGCAGCCCGAGTACCGCGGTGACCGTCATGGCTGCGCCGGGCCCCTGGAGGGCGGACAGTGCGGCGACCAGCGGCGGCCCGGCGACGTAGATCAGCCCCTGGGCACCGGTGTCGAGCGCGAGCGCGGCACGCCGCCGTTCCGGGTCCTTCAGCACGGCGCCCCACAGGGACCGCAGGTTGGCCTCCAGCGGCGGCGTGCTCAGCCCCGCGAGGACGACCAGCCCCGCTGCGAGCCCCGGCTGGGCGAGGGCGTCTGCGTACGGCAGCAGCAGGAGGCAGACCGTGGTGACCAGGACGGCGGCCGTTGTAACACCAGTCTGGCCGCGCCGGTCGACCATGCGTCCCAGCGCCGGCTGCCCGACGGCGCTCGCGAGCCCGTACAGCGCGCACAGCAGCCCGCCGGTCGCGAGCGATCCACCCTGCTCGGCGATCAACAAGAGGATCGCCACGGGGGCCATGCCGTTGGGCAGGCGACCGAGCAGAGTGCCCAGCAGCAGCCGGGCGACATGCCGCTCGGCGAGCAACGGCCGGGAGGCAGTGCAGTCCGGCGGGCAACTGGTGTCGGAGTTCAACGCGGGGATGCTTTCCGTGGGCTTCTGGCTGGGGTGAAAGGGAGGGCTAGCGGGTGCGTCCGGCGGCGACCGCTGCCGGAGGCTTCGGTGGCGTGGCGGCGGTGATGGCCGGGCGAGCGGGCACCTCGGCGGGCCTGACGGTGGCGGTGCGGACCACATCGAGCAGGTCTTCGCCGGATTCGAGCCACAGCGCCAGGGCCGCGTCCGTGCCGTCCGCCTCGGATCCGCCGTCGGTGTCGGCCGGGGCTCGAGCGAGGAGGATCTCGAAGCGGATGAGGACGGCCGTCTCGCTGGCGGCCAGGGGCTTGATGTCGGCCCGACGGGTGGCCGCGAGCAGGTAGGGCGCGTGGGTGAGGAACCGGTCCAGCGCGGCGTCCAGGTCCACTGCGTCCACGGTGCCGGGCTCGACGCCCCGCACCCAGTCGAGGTCCTGCTGCGCTTCGCGGATCCGGGACAGATGCACCAGCTGCTCGAACTCGGGCAGCAGACGCGAGCGCACGTCGGCAGCTGCCTCGCGAGCCGTGGCAGCACTTACCGTGCGTGGCCCGGCGCCGACCACGTTCAGATGGTCCGGCGACGGCATAAGGGTGCCGATCAAGTACCGGCCATCCCTGGGACGTTCCACCAGGAGGAGTTCGGTTCCTCCGACGTCGCGGAGAAAAGCCGCGCCGGGGGTGCGGTACGCGGGCTGCGTGGACAGCGCAGGGCCGGCCTCCCACACCCAGTCGAGGACGTCGGTGGGGATGACGCCGTCGGGATAGTGCTCGATGCTCACGTCCCACGGGCCGGGCAGGGCTGCGGCGACGGCGTGCGCGATGTCGCCGAAGTAGGGCCGCTCGCTGGTGATGACCTTGGCCTGGCAGTCCTGAGCGGTCTGATGGAGCCGGGTGAGCGCCTCGCGTGCGCTGGCGTGGTCATCGAGGGACAGCCGGTGGGCGTCGTCCCGGTGCTCCCGGGTGAACCCGGCCAACTCCAGTGCGGTCGTGGCCCATTGGTGCCGTTCCCCGCTGGGGAGCGCGACGATCGTGTTGCCGGAGCTGAGGTGGAGGGAGATGGCAGCGGAGGAAGTCAGGGCGGAGGGCCTTCGTGTCGAATCGGCGGTCAGCGCCGTTGCCGCCGCGGGGTGCCGGCGGGGGCGGACTGCGTGGTCATGGCGGTCGTCGTGCGGCGCGGTGCCGATGGCGCGGACGCGGCGGGCGGGACTGCGCGCAGATCGGGGTCGAGGTCGACGCGGTAGCGGGCGGCGCCGAGCATCTCGGCCGCCCACGTGGCGTGTTCGTTCTCCCAGGTGTGACCCAGGTCGAACGGCAGCCGAATCCAGACGCCCCGCAAGGTGGGGTAGGTGTCGAACCCGGCTCGCTTGAGGACGCTCGCGGCGAAGCCGTCGACCGGGCCCTCGACGTCGACTTCGCCGCCCTGACCGCGGGTGATGCGGATCGGATCGTCGCTCATCGGCTCCGTCCCTTCCCGACTGTCTGGGCATGCCCGCCCACCGGTACGGCGCCGGGCTGGGGCAGAAACCCGGGGAGCGTGGTGGTCGGGGCGCCGCGTTGCTGCGGTGAGCGGGTGGCGGCTGCCTGCGCGATGCGGTTGCGGCGCTCCATCAGCCCGTTGCGTACGGCCGGCCGGGGCGGAGAGGCGCTGCGCCCGGGGTCGAGGCTGTAGTCGGCGTGGACTTCAAAGCCGTGACGTCGAAGGTCGTGCACGGCCTGGCGGGTGCGGCGGATCCCGTCCTGCTCGGGGTTGGTGAGCCGGTACAGGCCCGGGGTGTCGGGGACCGGCTCGAACTGCTCGCGGACGAGGAACCAGTTCGCGAGGTGCGCGGGAATGTTCGCGGTGGCGGAGGCTACGAATCCGTGGTCTGGGTGGGCGCCGAAGCGGAAGTGGTCAGACAGAGGCGAATCCTTTCTGTGAGCGGTCAGCGGTGCGTCGTGGCGGCGCGGGGAGCGGGCAGCGGCGTGGGGCGGGCGGTGAGCATGCGCGGGCTCGCAGCGGACAGGGCCGCCTGCTCGTCTGGCGCGGCAGCGCGTGCCTGGCGCTCGAAGACGTCGCTGTCGGTGAGCCACGTCTCGATCGCGGGCAGCGCAGCCAGGCCGAGCTGTGCGCGGACGTGGCTCCACTCGTGGGTGTGCAGCGTCCGTGGGATCGCGTGCAGGTCGGAACTGAGGGTGTTGCTCTCGTGCCAGGCTTCCTCGCTGTCTGCGAGCGCGGCGCGCAGCCGGATCAGCGCCGCTGCATCCTCCGGCCACGGGGTAGTGGCCGGCTGGCATCGGGCGAGCAGCTCGGGGGCGTGTTCGAGAACAACGCGGTACGAGATCCAGGCGTGGTCGGCGAAGGCGCGTTCCATGCTGTCGATCAGTCGGCTGCTGAGCGGCACGCCGGCGGTGTAGCGGCCCGAACTCTTGATGAGCTGGAAGCTCTGGTGCTCCTCTCGAATGCGTTCCAGTGCTGACAGGACCGTGTTCAAGTCCCGGTGGTGCAGGGCGCGTTGGTAGGCGGGCAGGAACGTGTGCGTGATGGCGGACGCGGCCTGGTCGGGCTCGGCGGGCAGCACCATGCTGGGAGGCGTCGTGGGGTCATCACGGACGTCCTCCTTCTCGTGGTCGGTGAGTGCGCCGAGGAGATACCCGCTGGAGTGGCCGGGCCGCTCGACCAGCAGCAGCTCGGTGCCCTTTCCGTCCTTCAGCACGGACGCGTACGGGACGCGGTGGACTTCGAGAGCGCGATAGATCTCGCCGGCTTCCCAGAGTCCGTACCAGAGGTCTTCCTGCCACAGGGGGAGGCTGTAGATCTCCAGCTGCGCGCTCCAGGTGCCCGGCAGCCGGGCGGCGATGTCGGTGCCGATGTCGCCGAGGTAGCGCCGGGGGCTGGTGACGATGGTGGCGCCGTTTTCGTGGGCGTGGGCCACCAGGGTGCTGGCGGTGCGCCGGGCGGCTTGATCGTCGGCAAGGGACGCGGTGTACGCGCCGTTGGACAGGCGGCTGAATCCGGCAGCTTCGAGGGCCTGGTTGGCCTGTTCGTAGTTCTCGCCGGAGGCGATGCCGACGAGGCCCAGCGGCCGGCTGGTGCTGAGGATGATTTCGGTGGAGGAGGTGGGCATCAAGGTCCTGGTGGGTCGAGCCACAACGTCGTCCAGGCGGACGGGGCTCAGCGGGTCTTCGGGGCGCGCTTGGGCTCGGGGCTGCGCGCTGGTCCGTCGGGTGATGGCCGCGCCGCGGGAGGCCGAGGCGACGGGACGTGCGTGATGGTCACCAGGGGCACGACGGCTTTGGGGAACGGGAACGCCGTGGAGCGCAGGATGGGCCGGGGATCGAGGGTCTTGGCGACCACGGCATGCATGAGGAAGTCGGGTGCCTTCTGCGTGAACGAGATGTCCCACAGGTGACCGAGGTCGTCCGGGGAGGCGGCCACGTGCCAGGCGATGGCAGCGTCGCCGTGGATGGGCGGCGCCGATGAGTCCGGCGGCCGGCCGATCACGGCTGCCTGCCCGTCGCGGGAGATGAACCCGGAGAGTCCGGAAGACTCGAAGTGGTTCCAGGCGTCGATGTCGACCAACAGCTCGAACTGGCCGGGTTCGGCGCCGATTCCGTAGACGACGTGATCCGGGTCGGCTTCCAGTTCGGCTGCCAGGGTGCCGAGGAGTGTGGAGACGAACTCGACCGGCACGGCGCCGCGGACGCTCGTGCGCCATCGCTCGGACGCGTCTTCGTCGCTCCGGGCCGAGACCACCAGGTGGGGGCCTCGGCCCACGGCCGTCTGGTCGTGGCGGATGGTGACGCGCCGGCAGGGACTGGTCACGGTCAACGACGTGTTGTCCGTCTGCGCACTCCACCCTGCCTCCTCGGCGAAGACGCCCAGGAATTCGTGGTGGGTGGTGGGCAGGCTGGCGGCCAAGTAGCGGGGCGAGATGAGGACCTTCTGCGGGGGGCGGTCCTGAGCGGGGGTGTCGGGCATAGGTGCCTTTGGTGGGTAGGAGCGGGGCGGGGCGAGGGCCGTCTCAACTACGCGGCGGCTGCTGCTTCGCGGAGCGAGGCGGACGCGGCGCGCAGGCTGACACCAAATCGATGGGCGAAGGCCCGCGCCCTCTCCTCCAGCTGGTCGTATGAGTCCTGCGCGGTCATCTGCCCGGCGTGCTTGCGGTACCGGTAGACCGGCACGGGCAGCACGATGCCCGGGGCGAGACAGGTGACCGCGAGGGTGCAGTAGTCCTAATCCGTAGTTAGCGGCATTCCGCAGGGGCAGGTGCTTCTCGGGATGTTCGAGTACCAGACCGTGACATCTCGAGGCAGCCGGGCGGTCAACGCCTCACCGTAGATCGTGTGCGCGGTCTGGGTGCTCATGGCGGTGGCGGTCGCGTGGGCACCGTGCGAATGCCTTCAGTAGTCCAGGCGGCAACGCCTGTGGGCGAGATCGGTGGCGCTCGGCGCCTTCGTGGCCGCCACCGCCAAAGCGATGAATGGCCGTGGGATCGAGCGGATGTCTTGTTGGCACCAGACCCGCGAGGTCTCTTCGTAGAGGGACGGCGCTCGACACCCACAGTCGTCAACACTCATCGCTTGATCACTCGTTGGTGTTGGTGGTGCGAGCCGACCGCGCGGTGACCTCTTGTGATGCCCGAGCCCGTTGAGCTCCTGCATAGACCGGGGCCCGTGGGGTGAGCTGGTGCCACGAACGGCTACTGAGGTGGAGGACCGGCCGATGCGGCCGAGTCCTGGGATTAGGGCGCCGCGTGGTTCCAATTGTGCTCGTGACCAGCACAAACACCCGCACGCTTGGGGAGGAACACCGTGATCTACTGCGGAATCGACTGGGCGGAAAAAACGCACGACGTCGCTCTGGTCAACGACACCGGAGAGTTACTGGCCAAGCGGCACATCTCCGATGATGCCGCTGGCTACACCATCCTGTTGGACTTGCTCGCCGAGTACGGCGACACCGAGGACCACCCGATCCCGATCGCTATCGAGACCTCCCGCGGCCTGCTCGTCGCGGTGCTGCGGACCGGCAAACGCAAGGTCTACGCGATCAACCCGATGGCCGCCGCCCGCTACCGCGACCGCACGTCCGTCTCCCGCAAGAAGTCCGACCCCGGCGACGCCCTTGTGCTGGCGAACATCCTGCGCACCGATAGGCACGCCCACCGGCCCCTGCCGAACGACAGCGACCTCGGCCGCGCCATCGCCGTCCTCGCCCGTGCCCAACAGGACGCGCTCTGGAACCGGCAGCAGACCTCCAACCAGCTCCGATCTCTGCTCCGCGAGTACTACCCCGCCGCCCTGGATGCCTTCGCCACCTGGGCCAACGGGTTGTGCCGTCGAGAGGCCCGCGAGCTCCTCAAGACTGCCCCGACGCCGTCCCGCGCCGCTCGGCTGACCCGCACCCAGCTCCAGGCCGCGCTCAAGCGAGCCGGCCGCAAGCGGAACGTCGACGCCGAGGCCGACCGGATTCGCGAGGTCTTCCGCGCCGACTACGCCCATCAGCCGCCGCTGGTCGAGGACGCCCTGGGCAAGCAGATGCTCGCCCTCTTGATCCAGCTGGAAGCCGCCTGCGCCGCCGCCGACAACCTCGCCCAGGCGGTCGAGGAGTCTTTTCCCCAGCACCCGGACGCTGACGTGATCCTGAGCTTCCCCGGACTCGGCACCCAGCTCGGCGCCCGGGTGCTCGCCGAGATCGGCGACGACCACACCCGCTTCGCCGATGCCCGTGGCCTCAAGGCATACGCCGGTTCCTCGCCCGTCACCCGGGCCTCGGGCAAGAAGTCGTCCATCACCCGACGGTGGGTCAAGAACGACCGCCTCAACCACGCGGGCTATCTATGGGCCTTCGCCGCACTCCGGGCATCGGCTGGCGCCAACGCCCACTACCGACGGCGCCGCGAGGCCGGAGACTGGCACGCAGCCGCCCAGCGCAACCTCTTCAACCGCATGCTCGGCCAGCTCTACCACTGCCTCCAGGCAGGCGAACTGTTCGACGAGCAGACCGCATACCCCACCCCAATCGCCGCCGCCGCTTGACGAATTAGGGCGCTGAGGTGTCTCGCCCTGGACGAGCCCGCCCATGGGCGCCGCGCGCACCAGGTCGGTGCGGGCGAGGAGGGTGGTCGGGCCGAGCGGGATGGTGTCGCTGGGGTCCTTCCAGTACCGCCACACGTCTCCGGCCTCGTGCCGGCCCGGCGGCGTCGGGGGCCGCCACAGGCTCGTGGCCCCGTCGGGGTGGAGGTCCTGGCTGTATCCGGCGCACCAGCCGACCCCGGTCGCCTCCAGGGTGCGCAGCCGCAGTGCCATGGCCCAGTCGGTGAACTCATCATCATCGTCAGCCCAGTTGACGTACTCGGTGTCCACATCAGTGAGGGCGAAGTTGCGGGCGCAGGCCGCGCCGACCGGGCGCGGCAGGGCGAGGGTGCGTACGCGCGGGTCGGCAGCGAGAGCGGCGGGCAGTCGGGCGGGGTCGGCTCCGTCGAGGGCGACGACGGCCTGCCACGGCACGCTCTGGCGGCACAGGCTGGCGTGCATCGCCACGAGGAACGGCAGGCGTTCCGGGCGGAGTTGGGTGGCGATGACCACGGTGATCTTCGGGCGCGAGTGCGGGGGCAGCGGGTTCTCCGGGCGGGGTGACGGTCGGGGACGGTGCGGGATGGCCGGGGCTAGCGGCGGGCGGCCTTGCGGGGCGCCGGCGCGGACGCGGTCGTGGAAAGGCGCGGGGCGGTGCGCGGCGCAACGAGCGGCGCCGGCGTGTCCGGGTGCCACGCGCTCGGATTCGCCGTGACTCGGCTGCGCGGGTCGGTGTCCCACGCGACGACGGGACCGCGGTCGTACTCCTGCAGGGCGATCACCTCGATGCCGTGCGGGCGCAGGACGTACGCCCACTCCAGGTCGTCGGTGCCGTCCTGCGTGATCAGCTCACGCTCGGCCGGGCTGCCGTCCGAGCAGATCACGTTGGTCATCTGACGGCTGGGGTACTCGTCGCCCCCGGTCAGGGAGCGGCGCAGGGCGGCGGGAGCGCCGTCGAGGAGGTCGGTGCCCAGCTCCTCCCAGCCGTGTTCCACGTCGTCGATCAGGTGGCGGGCCATGGCCTCCAGGTCCCCGGCGAACCGGTACTGAAAGGCGGCCAGGAGCAGCGGGAGCTTGTTGTCGGGGTAGCCGTCGAAGTGGACGTACATGCCTGCGTAGCCGTCGGCGGTGGGACGGGCGATGACAGAGCGAGTGGACAGGTCGGTCTCCTGAAATGGGGCGGTCAGTGCGCGCGGGGACGTGTCGGCACTGCCACGATGGGCGACGGCGTGGGGCCGGGCGGCGCCGTGCGCGCGGTGGCCTTCGGCGGGATGCTGGCCGGGATCGGCCGGTCGGGCGCCCACAGGCTGGCGGTGTCACGGAACCGCGCGCGGGGGTCGGTGCCCCACGCGACGACCGGACCGCGGGCCGCGCCGGGCGCGCTGATCACTTCGATGCCCGCCGGGTGGAGGACGTAGCCCCAGCTCAGCTGGGACGCCGTTCGCTCGGTCCAGGTGAACGGGGGCAACGTCGGGTGAGCCGGGTACCGGCGGCCGGGTTCGTTACGTCCGCCGGCGAGGTGCGCGCGCAGCGAATCGGGTGCGCCGTCCAGGAGGTCGCTGCCGAGGAAGGACCAGCCCTCCGGCGCCTCGTCGATGAGGTACGCGGTCAGGGCGTCGGTGTCCCCGGCGAAGCGATGCTGGTGTGCGGCGAGCAGCAGGGGCAGGTGATGGCTGGGGTAGCCGTCCCAGTGGACGTAACTGCCGGCGTATCCGGTGCCGGTGGGACGGGCGATGACAGAACGAGTGGACAGAGGATCTTCCTGTCGTGGGCGGGGTCAGCGGGCGGATCGGCGCGCAGACGCAGGCGCAGGTGGCGCGGCAGGAGCCGCCGGAACGGCCCGCGGGGGCTGCGCGGATGCCGACCGGTTCGTGCTCCGGTAGATGCTGGCCAGGTGGTCCTCGCGCAAGTAGACGAGTCGATCACCGAGTGCTGACAGCTCCTTGGCGTGCTGGCGATAGCGCGCTGCGATGCCTGGTTCCTGGTTGTGCTCGCACCATTCGGCCGCGGTCTCCAGGAACGTGTGCAGCTCGCCGAGGCCACTGCGTCCGTCGCCGAGGACGGCCTGCGCAACGGTGTTCAACTCGGCTGCTGTACGTACCCGGTAGAGCTGACGGGTCCAGTCGATGATGCTCTGGCCAGCTTCTTCGTCGGGGAACGAGGTGCTGAGTTCCCGTGCGTCGTGGGCCGCCCAGCGATGCAGGTCGTCGGCGGTCGGCCGGTCGTGCCGATGGGCGGTGATTTGCTCGGTGGTGCGGCCGACGTTGTCGTACAGCTCGAAGTCGGGGTGTGGCAGGGACACGGGACTCCTCCCGGCTACGCGCGGTCCGTCGCCGCGGAGCCGACGGGCGGTCCGGCAGCGTCGGTGCGGGCGCACGTGTAGCCGATCAGGCGGGACGGGGCGGCCTTCGCGGGCACGGTGGCGGCGTCGGAGCAGACGAACGTGTACGTCACCGACGTGCGCGGGATGCCGTGCAGCCAGGCGTTGTCGTCCTTGTCGGGGTTGATCTGCAGTCCGGAGTGCGCGACGGCGTCGGTCTGCGTGTGCGTGTGGGCGAACAGCACCAGTGCGCCGCCGTCGCTGGTCTTCAGCGCGTAGGCGTCCTTGAACCGGTTGGTGCCCTCAGCGAAGACGGTGGTGCCCAGCTTCCCGAATTTGCGGGTGGTTTCGTCGTGGACCTTGATCTGCTGCTGGCGGGCCTTGGTCGGGTCGAAGACCTTGGTGCCGGTGTTCGTCCCGCCGGTCGCGAAGTTGTCGATCACCGCGGTGCGCAGCAGATTGGCGTCGGCCGCGAGCTGCTTGTTGCCGGTGGCGGCGACCGCGGTGGCGTAGCCGTCCTTGTCGAGGGCGATGTCCGGGAGCGTCGTGCTGTCGAGATCGACGACGGACACCAGCTCCCAGCGCTTGTCCTTCGGCTGCTCGGCGAAGACGGCGATGCGGCTCGGGTCCTTGCCCTGCTCGCCGGAGAGCGCGGCGGCGAACCAGCGGTTCTGGCCGGAGGTGAAGCGCGGGATGTACAGCTTCGCGCTGGAGGTGTCGTACGACCACGGCTTGTACGGCTTGCGGTCGGCCTGGGGCAGGCCCTCGGTCTCGGTGTAGTCGGAGACGGACATCGCGTACATCGGGCCGTCCTCGACGGTGTCGAGCAGGGTCCGGTCGCGCTGTGCGTTGGCCTCGTTGTTGATCTTCGAGTAGTTGGTGATGACGGCGCGGGCCTGCGCGTTACTGAGGGCGGGCACCGGCTTCGGCGCAGCGGGCGTGCTGGGGTTCTTCTTCGTGGACGGGGCGTCGTCGCTGCTGCAGGCGGTGGCGGCCCCGGTGAGCAGCGCGGCGCAGGCGAGCAGGGGAAGGACACGGCGGGCGGTGTGGATGGGTGTGCTCCAGGGTCTTGGTCGGGAAGGGATCAGCGGCTGCGGGAGGTAGCAGGGCTGGGCGGGGTGACAGGGATCGTGCTGGTCGTGCGGGGGCTGCGGCTCGGCGCAGTGGCGAGCCGATCGGCCTGCTGATGGAGCCGACCGCCGGCCTGGTTCATTCGGTGGCGCGTGTTGTCGATCCGGGCGTGCAGTTGGGAGCGCTCGGACTCGATGGCCGCGGTGCGCTGCGCGGAGCGGGGAAGAGAGCCGAGCTGGTGGAGGGCGCCGGCATGGGCGACGGCTTCGCCGAGGTCGGCCAGCGCCTGCCCAAGGGCGCCCACCGTGAGCGTGAGCTGGACGACCGTACGGCGGGTGACGTCGGGTTCCGGGTCGCGTCCGCGTCGCACGGTGCGTGCGGCGAAGGCTGCCGCGGTGGTGAGGTGGGTGATCAGTCCGGCGATGTCGCGAGTCCTGTCGTCGAGATCATCGAGGCTGTCCGCGCCGGAGTGCACCGCGTCGGTGAGCGGCAGTTCGTCGGCCGCACTGTGGATGCGCTCGGCCAGCGAGTGCAGCTGGCTGACCTGGTCGTAAGGGAAGGGCAGATGGACTCCTGGGAACGTGCGGCGGGTGACGGCGGTTAGCGGGTTCGGGGGCCTGGACGTCCGGTTAGCGGTACGGCAGGAGCGGGTGTCCCTGCGGGCGGGGACGCCCGCGTTCTCGTAGCAGCCGCTTGACCTGGTGGTGCACGGCGGCGAGCTGCTGGGCTCGGGGGTGAGCTGCTCGGCGCTGCGTCGGGAGCGCGGAAGTGGTGCGTGCCGCTGAGGAGGGAGGGGGTGCCGTCGAGTTCGTCGAGCCACTTGAGGAGCTTGGGCAGGTTCTTGTCGGGCCCGTACGCGAGGTAAGTGCCGTCGGCGCTGTCGCAGCCGAACCACTCGGCAATCCCCAGGCGGGACCGGGAGTTGACGCGGCCCATGTGCACGCCCTTGCCGAGGGCCTTCGCCTCGCGGGCCAGCCGTTCGGCTACCGGGCCGAGTTTCCATTCGGTCGATCCGGCCAGGAACAGGACGTCGAAGCTGTCCCAGGGCAGCAGCCCGGGTTGATCGCAGCCGTCCTGTGCCGCGAAGGCCGCGGGGACGCCCAGCTCACGGATGCGGGCCAGCCACGGCAGCGACTCGGTGAGGGTGCCGGCGGCGTCGAACGGCTGGTCCGGGGCGAGCGCCCACAGACAGCGATCCGGCCCGTACCGCTCGACGGTCCGCGACAGCCAGGCGAACCACGCCTGGGTGCCGGGCCAGTAGCGGCCCTTGCCGTCGCTGCCGAACTTCGAGTTGTCGCAGGCGTACAGGGCGCCCTCGGGGATGCGGCTGCCTTGCGCCGGGGTGGTCATACAGCCGAGACGTCCCGCGCTCATCGCGGCCCGTATGTCAGGCCCCGAGGGAGTGCCGAGGTAGCGCACGGTGCACCTCCCCGGCGCCGCCGCAGACCGTCACCCGGGCGAAGGCGCGGTTAATGGTGATGGCTGCGGTTTGCCGTGGTCACGGGTGGCGGCAACGTGGTCGTGGGCTCCGGAGCGGGCGCGGCTCGTGGCCGGGTTGCCGACCGGGAATGGGACATTGCGGCTGTCACCAGCTGGTAGGCGCTGATGACTTCTTTGAGGCGGTCGAGGGCATCGGCCCGGCGTGCGGCGAGGATGTCGATCTGCGTGCCGCTGTTCTGCAGGACGCCGAGCGAGTTGATCGACGTGTTCCCGGAGGCGGCGCGGGTCAGAGTGGAGGCCGCGCGCCGAGCGGTGCCGGTGAACTGCTCGTGCACGTAGTCCAAGTGGCGCGCGGCCGTGTGCAGCAGGTCGGCGAGGACCAGTTCGAGGCCGCCATTGTGACGGTGGCCGAGGGCTTGAGGCGAGGCGCCGAGCTTTTCGTGCACCATCCGGGAACCGGGGCCGGCGGATCGCGGAGGACTGGTTGGGTTTTCGATGAGGGCATCCGGGGATCGGGGACAGTGGATACGTCGCGACGGGTTGTCGCCGTCAGTTCGGCGGCGGCGCGGCGGCGATGCGGCGACTGTCCAGCAGCGAGGCGTTGATCTTGAACTGGTTGGCGGCGGTGCGGATCGCGGTGCGAGCGTGATCGAGGTCCCGCTGCAGGGCCGAGAGCAGCAACATCGGGGCTTTGACCTGCAGGTCTGCGGTTGGTGCAAAGACCTGATGGTGGTCGCTGATCTGGTCCATGGCCTGGGTCAGGTGGAGTTGAGCGAGTCCCAGGGGAGCTGCGCACTGGCGGATGGCAGTGGCGAGCATGAGGTGGTCATCGCCCTTGCCGTTAAAGCTGCTGACGAGGTCCCCCGCGATGCAGCCCAGTTCCCAGGTGACGTGTGTGAGCGCCGCATCGATCGTGTCGCTGATGAACTCCCCCTGTCCTTGGGCGACGGAGTACGACAGCTGGTCTGCGACCCTTTCGAGGCTCCGCGCCGTTGACCGGCAGTAGTCGGGGTTGGTCCTACGGATTTCATAAGGGTGGATGGAGGTGTCGTACATTCCTGTCCTGTGTAGATGTCAGAGACGGTCGTGACCTGCGATAAGGCGGGACTCACTGACCGTTTCAATGCATTCGGGCATCCGTGTCAAACAGTGCCAATTCATGTGCATGCAGGAGATGTTGGACGATGAAAGATCGTCCGGCGACCTTCCAGAGCCCTCGTCCGCGATTGAGGTGCGAGATCGCGTTGGCCTCCACCGACGTCAGCCCCAACAGTGCTGCGGCGGCCTGAAGTTGGTCCGTTTCCTGCCGGTAGATGATGCGCGTGGAGCAGTCGGCGAGCAGGCCCTCGGCGAGCGCCCGGCCGCGGGATCCGGCGTCGCCTGCGGTGAGCAGGTCGGACAGCCGGTGGATGACCATGAGGTTGGCGATGCCCAGGCCGCGGCTCAGCTTCCACTGGGACTGCATGCGCGCGAGCAGGCCGGGGTGGCGCATCAGGCGCCATGCCTCGTCGTAGACGATCCAGCGCCGGCCGCCGTTCGGGTCGGACAGCGCGGATTCCATCCACGCGGAGGCGCAGGTCATGGCGAGGACGAGGGCGGTGTCGTCGCCCGATCCGCCCAGCCGTGACAGGTCGATGGTCAGCATGGGCGAGTTGGGGTCGAAGGCCACGGTGGAGGGCGCATCGAACATGCCGGCGAGGTCGCCGTGCACGAGGCGGCGCATGGCGTGGGCGAGATCGCGGGAGGCGTCGCCGAGGCGGCCGGACATGACGCCGCCGACCCGGTCGAGTTCGTCGGGGTTGTTGAGGGTGGCGGCGATGTCGCCGAGCAGCGGGGTGCGCCCGCTCGCCGCGGCGCGGGCGACGACGGCGTCCAGGGCGACGTCGAGACCGGTGTGCTCCATCGGCAGCAGGTCCCGCCCGAGCACGGTGCGAGCCAGGGAACCGAGCAGCAGCAGGCGGCGCTTGCGGATCTCGCCCGCCCAGTCAGCCTCGGAGACGCTGTTGGGCCGCGGCGCTGCGTCCAGGGGGTTCAGCTTGCCGGGCAGTCCCGGGCCGAGGGCGATGGAGGTGCCGCCCAACGCCTGCGCCACGGGCGTCCATTCACCCTTCGGGTCACACGGGACATATACGCGGTAGCCGAAGGCGATGGACCGCAGCGCGAAGCTCTTGGCGAGGGCGGACTTGCCCTGCCCGATCACGCCGGCCAGCAGGACGTTCGGGTTGGTGAAGCCCTCGATCTTGCCGTACAGCGCGAACGGATCGAAACAAAAGGACGCCTCCGCGTGGACGTCGCGGCCGATGTAGATGCCCTCGGCGCCCAGGCCGCCCTCGGCGAGGAACGGGTACGCCCCGGAAGCGGTGGCCGTGGTCATACGGTGGGCAGGCAGCTTGATCTTGTTGTTGCGGGAGGAAGCGGGGCCGGGGCGTCCGGCCGGCGGGAAGATCGGCGTCGGCATCTCGTGCTCGGCCGCGCCGGTGCCGCTGGTGTGGGCGGCGGCTTCGGTGCGGGCCTTCGCGGCGGCCTCGGCGAGCTGTCGGCGGGCGGCCTTGCGCGAGGCGCGATCGGTGCCGTGCGGGGTGAACAGCGGGCTGGCGCTGGCGCGGCGGGCTCGGCGCGCGGGCCGGTGGCTCATGACGGGGTGGCTTTCACGTGACGGAGTTCAGGACGCATAGCGGCGGTCAGACGCGCGGGGAGGCGTTGAACAGAAGCGGCTTGCGGTAGCCCGCGCCGTCGCCGGACCAGTCCAATTCGATGTAGCCGTCCGCGAGGTACTGGTACCGTCCGGCGGCCTTGGTCTTGAGTGTTCCCGTCTCGTAGGAGCCGTTGCCGTTGCCGCTGCTGTGTTCGAGGGCGTGTTCCAGGTAGGTGTAGTCGGCGTACTTCACGACCGGGTCTGCACCGGCGGTGGACTTTTTGGTCTGCAGGTGGAAGCGGGCCTTGTTGAACGTGTAGCTGCTGTGCTGGTTGGCCGCGTAGGGGCCGTCCCAGACGACCTTGGCGGTGGTGTAGATGTAGCCGCCGCTCCGCTTGGCGCAGAGGGTGACGTCGAAGTCCCAGTTGTCGGAGTCGGGGCCGGTGTAGCTCGGGTCGTCGACCGTGTAACTGCTGGTCGTGCAGTGATAGCTGGCGGCGGAGGCCGGCGCGGCTGTGGCCAGGGCGGCGGTGCCGGCGAGCGTGGCGACGATGACGGCGGCGGAGGTGGAGCGCCTGAGCGTGCGCATGCAGGGCCTTTCGGTGGTGGGGACTACTGGACGCAGGTAGTGGTGCGGCCGGGTACCGGGGTGTTGAGGTCGGCCGGTGTGGTCTTGCGGCGTACGACGTGGCCGGCGGCGAGATGGCGCTGGCAGATGGTCAGGACGGGCGGTCCCTCGGGGAGGCGCTCGGGGTGGCATTCGATGCCGGTCGCGTCCGCCACGGGCAGGAGGTGGAAGGCGTCGTGGACCGCCGCGGTGGCCTGCCACAGCCGGGTATGGGCGGTGGCGAGTTGTCGGCCGGCGGCGGGGTGCGGGGGCCGGGTGGTCTCGGCGAGCTGGTCGAGCAGCTGGTGCAGCGCGGTCAGATGGGCATGCAGTACGTCGAGGTGCGCGCGGTCGCTGGCCGAGGCCGAGGGCTGAGCGCGAGCGGCGAGCGTGCGTGTGTGGTGGCGGATGCCGGCGCTGGCGGCCCGCAGGTACGGGTACGCGTCGCCGACGGGGATGGCAGAGGTCAAAGGGGAAAGGTTCCTTCCTGCCGCGGCGGCAGGACGTCGGCGGTCGGCCGGGTGCGGGGGTTACAGGGCGGTGCGGGCGAGGGGGAGGGCGCCGAGCGTGAACGCGTCGGGCTGTTGGAAGTTCAGGCGCCGCAGGTCGACTTGGGCGGTGACGGCGGCGGTCTCGATCTGTGCGCAGGCGGCGTCGAGGAGGGCGTCGGTCTCGGCGCTCACGGTGAGCAGTCCGGTCAGGGCGACGTCGGCGTGTCCGGCGATCAGCTGGCGCTCGCGGGTCTTGACGTCCGCGTACTCGACGGAGTCGGCTTCGGAGTCGACCTGTCCGCGTCGCGAGCGCTCGTTGGCGTCGGCGATGATCGCGGCCTTCTTGCGCTGTACGTCGCGCATCGCGGACTCGAGCCCCTGGGGGACGTATATAAGGGACAGGGTGCGGCGGACTCCGGCGGTGAACATCAGTCCGTGCAGGAAGCCGGCGCTCGTTTCGGTGCGTGGCCAGTCCTCGACCCAGTAGGTGGCGTGCCGGGCGGAGTCGGTGGCGAGCCGGTCGTACTCTTCGACCTGGACGACCGGGCCGGCGGCGGCCGGGTCGGCTTCGGCGCGCCCGGACTCCGACCACTGCTGCAGCGCGGAGAGCGCCTTGGGGTCGTAGGCGGTGCGGATGACGGCGGCGATCTCGCGGGCCGAGAGCCAGCCGGTCACCATCAGTCCGGCGCTGCGCGCGGCCTGGGCGATCGAGCTGGTGGTCTGCTCCATCACGGTGAAGGCGCCCGGAAGTCCGCCGCCGGCCTGGCTGATGAGGCGCTTGGCGGCCTTGAGGTCGAGGGAGATCGCCAGGTATGCCTCGTGCGGGGCGGCTGCCGGTCCGGCGGAGGCGACCAGTTCGCTGTAGACCTGTCCGGCCACCGGTGTCTCGGGGTGGCCCTGCTGGGTCCAGTGGCGGGCGAGGGTGTCGCCGCTGTCGGGGACGGTGCGCTCCAGGACCTGCACCGTGGCGACGTGCCCGGTCCGGGCGATGCCGGCCAAGGCCCGGCCCCACCCGGCGACGTTGTGGTTCTGGCTCGCCGGGTCGAGGAGCGCGAAGGCCCGGCTGGAGACGCGGGCGATGGCGGTCAGGGTCTGGTGGTGCGGGTCGTGGATGGCGGAGGCGCCGTTGGCGGAATCGCCGGGGGTGACCACCCGCAGGGAGGCGGCGGTGCCGGGCAGGTGCAGGACGCCGTCCTGGCGGGGGCGGGTGACGGGCCGGGCGAGCCACAGGGTCTGTCCGGTGCGGCGCCGC
This sequence comes from Streptomyces sp. NPDC004732, assembly GCF_040609235.1. Taxonomy (NCBI): domain Bacteria; kingdom Bacillati; phylum Actinomycetota; class Actinomycetes; order Kitasatosporales; family Streptomycetaceae; genus Streptomyces; species Streptomyces sp. NPDC004732. Next base: position 244,695 of record NZ_JBEXJR010000002.1, on the reverse strand, counting down.
CGCGCGAAGCGCAGCACGATCGGCGCCCAGTCGATCAGCGAGCGGCCGTTACGCCGGATGGCGACCAGGGCGGCGACCGCGGCCCACAGTGGTGTCAGGGCGATGGCCCCGAGCAGTCCGGTGGATACCACCGTGCCCAGCAGGAGCGCCAACGCGCAGGAAACCAGGACGAGTTGTGGCAGAGAGAGGCCGAGCAGGATGCCGCGCCTGGAGCGGTGGGGGAATTTGACGGTGAGTGGTTGGACGGTGAGATCAGACAAGGGCCGTTCCGGGGGTGCGCGGGGGCGGTGGCCGGGGCGGCACGCGGCGAGTGGTGTGCAGCGCGTGCCGCCCCGGAGTCGGGCAGGGACTACAGGCCGGTGGGCGGGGGCGGCGGCGCGCCGGTCCCACTGGTGCCGGCCGAGTTCGATGCCGGCGGGGCGCCCTGCGGCGGTGGCGTGGAGGCGCCGCCGCCGGGCTGCGACATGAAGCCGCTGCCGCCGCTGGGCGCGGATGCGGAACCGCCGCCGCCTCCCGGCGGGCCGCCGACCTGGCCGCTGGTGTCGTCGCTGGGGCTGGTCGGGGGCGGCTGGACGGCCTTCTCCAGGCCGTTCTTGATCCCGTCGCCTCCGGAACCCGGAGAGCCTGGGCCTTCCTGGCCGCCGCCTCCTCCGGTGGGGTTGGCGGCGATGTCACCGGGGAAGCCGCCGCCAGCGGCCTCGGGTCCTGCGGCGCCCGCTCCGGCTGCCGCGCCGCCCGTTGCGGCGGTGGCGGCCATGGCGGCGGCCTTACGCCCCGCCTTCTCGGCGTGCTGCTTGGCGAGCTGGGCGCCGGCGCCACCGGCGCGGTGAATCGATTCTCCGTCGGTGCCCTCGGCCGCCCAGTGGACGAACTTGAAGGTGGCGTACGGGCAAAGCAACACCAAGACCATGACGACGATGCCTGCCATGACGTCGGCGAGCGCGCCCAGGCCGTCCTTGGCCTCCGTCTTACCCATGGCGGCGATGCCGAGCACGAAGATGATGGTCATCAGCAGCTTGCTGACGACGAGGGTGGCCGTCGCCTCGATCCAGCCGCGCCGCCATCGGCGGGCGACCTCCCAGCCGCCACCCGCCCCTGCGAAAACGGCGAGCGTGACCATGACCAAAATGCCCACTTTTCGAACCATCATGACGGCCCAGTACATGAAGGCGCCGACGGCGGCTCCGAGCCCGGCGAACACCGCGACCAGCCAGCCCAGGCCGGACAGCGCGCCGATCTGGGAGACCTTCACGATGCGGCGTACCGCAGATTCGATGGACAGGTGCGAGGCGGCGAACAGACCGTCACTCAACGCGTCGACGACCTCGATGGCGACCGTCGTCAGGGCAATGGCGGCGAACGCGAAGATCACGCCCGAGGCGGTGCCGGTGAACGCCTGGGCGAGGGCCTGTCCGTCGCGTTTGAAGGCGGCCCGCACGAGCTGTGCGCAGAACGTCCCGACCAGGATGACCAGGCCGATCGGTAGCAGCATCTCGTAGTTGTCGCGGAACCATCCGGCGTTCAGGTCGACCTTGGTGGTGGCGTTGACCGCCTTGGCGGCCAGGTCGGCCGCGGCGGCGGCAAGTTCGCCGGCACTCTTGGCCATCCAGTCGCCGATGGCCTTGCCGGGATCACTCGCGAAGTCGACGGCCTCGCCGACGGCGCAGAGTTTGTCAGCGAGAGGGAAGTCGCAGAAACCCAAGGGGAGTTGGCCTCCTTATCTGTCGGTGGGGTGGGTCACTGCGTGACGCTCGGGGCGATGGCGGCAAGGGTGCAGTCGTGGCTGGGCCGGCACTGCACGGCGAGGGTCACGGCGCGCTCCTCGGCTCCGCCGCCGCCCTTCTTCCACTCGATCTGCTGCTTGCCGTTGACCGTGACGACGTAGATGTACGCCTCGGTGATCGCGGACGGGTCCTCGGCGAGCGCCTGCTTGAACGCGCCGGGGTAGTGGCCTTCGGTGACGGTGGCACTGGCGTGCTGGTCCTGATCGGCCATGCGTGACCACAGCAGCGGGTCGGGTACCTGCCCGGAGACGGAGGCCCAGTCGGCGTACTTGGTCTCCTTGGTCATCCACGCCCGCATGCCCGCGAGTTGCTGGTCGCGGCTGGTGTCGCGGGTGTCGTACGACCAGAGCATCGCCGCCGCGGCCTTGGCGAAGGCGACCGGCTCGGCGATCTGCGGGGGCTTGGGCACCGACCCCGACCCGGCCGCGGGCTTCGGCGCGGCCTCGGAGGGCGAGGAACTGCCGTTCTGTGCAGGCGTGTTAGCGCTCTGGTGGTGTTCGCCGCGGCCGGTGAACCAGGCGGCGGTCGCGGCGACGGCGAGCAGCGCGGTGATGACCAGGGCGATGATCGCGACACGCTTGTTGGCGGACCAAGTCACGCCGTATCCGGACAGGGAGGGGAGTCGATTTGGCATCAGTGGACCTGCGACCCCAGGCCGGAGAAGAACGCCACGATTCCGTTCGCGGCGCCGAGGCCGAGCGCGGCGCCGGCCGCTACGACTGCGCCCTTCTTTCCGTTGGCCTCGGCCTGGTGGCCACCGGTGTGGTGGCCCCAGGCCCACACACCGAGGGAGACGGCCAGCGCACCGACGACGGCGATGATCCCGAACATGTTGATCGAGTTGACGACGTTCTTCAGCACGGCCAGGCCCGGGAGGCCGCCGCCCTTGGGCGAGATGCCTGGGTCGTAGGCGAGGAGGACGGCGGCGCGATCTGCGAGAGGTATGGGCATAGGTGTGGCGGGACTCCTTGCGTGCGCGGGCCGTGCAGGGGCCGGCGAAAAGGGAAAAGAGAGAGGGGAGGGGTGCGCTCGCGGCGCGTGAAGAGGGCCCGGCAGGGCGCGGCCCGGGAGGTGTCCGGGCGGCGCGCGGCGTCAGAGGACGCGGCGGACGGCCAAAACGTCCCAGTCCTTGATCGGCGTGATCCGGACCGGTTTCGATGTGCGCGGCGCCTCGATAACGAGGCCCTCGCCCATGTAAAGACCGACGTGTTCGGGCCGGGCCGCGGTGCCGCGGCTGAAGATCAGGTCACCGGGCTGGAGGTTCTTCGCCGAGACGGCCTTGCCCTCATTGACCTGTGTGTACGTGGTGCGGGTGAGCTTGACGTCGGCGTGCGCATACGCCTGCTGCATCAGCGAGCTGCAGTCGCAGCGCCCCATCGGGTCGGGGCCGTGGGAGTCGGTGCACGAGCCGCCCCACTGGTAGAGCGTGCCGAGCTGGTGCATGGCCCACTCGATGGCCTTTCGCGCCTTCGGGTCGGCATCCTTGGGGATCTTGTAGCCCTTCGGGACGCTGCCCTCGGGGATCCGCCCGAAGGAGGTGCCGTCCTTGTCCGGGGCGCACCCGCCGGCACTGGACTCGGTGTCCTTGTCCTTGGCCTCGTCCTTTGCGGACTCGTCCTTGTCGGCGTTCGGGAACGTGGCGGCGATGGCCTTCTGCAGCGCGGTGGCGAGGTCCTCCCACTGCGCGTACGCGTCCGGATAGCCGGACTTCTGGACGGCCTGGGCGGCTTGGGCGACCTTCATCTGCTGCCAGCCGTCGACCTTGAGTAGCGCCTTGTAGAAGCGCTCGGAGGCGTAGACCGGATCGCGGATCTGCTGCGCGGTTCCCCACCCTTGGCTGGGGCGCTGCTGAAAGAGGCCGAGGCTGTCCCGGTCTCCGGAGTTGAGGTTGCGCAGCCGCGATTCCTGCATCGCGGTGGCAATCGCGATGATCTGCCCCTTCTTGGGCACGTCGAGGCTGATGCCGGTGGCCACGATGGTCTGCGCGTTGGGGATCTGCTCGGCGGGAAGGTCCAGGCCCTGGATGTGGACGTCCTTGCCGTCCGCGCCGTCGAGGAGCTTGGTGACTTCCTTGGTCACCGCGGCAGTGTCGATGCCAGTCAGGCATCCGCTGAGGGCTGAGGTGGTCGTGGCTTCGCTGGAGGACGCCATCATCATGGCGGTGCCCGCGAGCAGGAGTGGGGAGAGGACGACGACGCCGATGCCGGCGGCTATGCCCTTCAATCCGGTCCGCCTCCCGGTAGGCGGTCACGGGCCGGCGGACGGATCGCGGGCAGGGGAGGGTAGAGCGATGTCACAGCGAGGTCCTTGGTGAAGTCCCGGCGGCGCGTGCGTCGTTGAGGAAAGGGCGCGACAGCCGGGTGGTGGGTAATTCGGGTGGCCCGGGTGCTGTTGCGAGTTGCCGCTCGCGCCGGCACAGGGCGTCGGGTCAGGTGTGCCAGGACATGGGGATACCTCCACGAAGGCAGGGGCGGGGATGTGCCATCGGCGGTGTTCGCCGGGCAGTTCCAAAACAGTAAGGGCGGATCCCCGGTTGCCGAAATCGTCTCCGATCAAGGCTCTATTTCGGGGTTTTCGGCGGCGATAGCGCTCAACCGGGGATCGTGGCCTACAGTTTTGGCTCCTCCCCTCGCCCCCTCACGTCGCAGACCGCGGAGCCGTCCGCCCGTATTCGGTCCTGTGGGGTCATCCAGGCGAGCTGGAGTGTCTCTCCCTCATCTCACACGACCCGAATTGGGGTATCTCTTTGCCTTTTTCCCTGCACCAGGGCGACGCGCTCAGCGTCCTCGCCGAGCTGCCGGACAACTGCGTCGACTCCGTCATCACCGACCCGCCGTACAACAGCGGCGGGCGGACAGCGAAGGAGCGCACCTCCCGGTCCGCGAAGCAGAAGTACACCTCCGCCGACGCCACTCACGAGCTGCCCGACTTCACCGGCGAGAACATGGATCAAAGGAGCTACGGCTTCTGGCTCACCCAGACCATGACCGAGGCGCACCGGCTCACCAAGGTCGGCGGCACCGCGTTGATCTTCACGGACTGGCGGCAGCTGCCGATCACCACGGACGCCATCCAGGCCGCCGGCTGGCTGTGGCGCGGTGTCCTCGCCTGGCACAAGCCGCAGGCGCGGCCCCAAAAGGGACGGTTTACGCAGAATTGTGAATTCATCGTCTGGGCGTCCAACGGCCCGATCGACGCGGCTCGCAACCCGGTCTACCTGCCGGGGCTCTACAGCGCTTCGCAGCCCAGCGGCAAGGCGCGCCAGCACATCACGCAGAAGCCCGTCTCGGTCATGCGTGAGCTCGTACAGATCGCCCCGGAGGGCGGCACCGTGCTCGACTTCACCTGCGGCTCCGGCTCGACCGGGGTCGCGGCACTGCTGGAGGGACGCGACTTCATCGGCGTCGAGAAGACCAAGCAGTACGCCGAGATCGCCGCCGACCGCCTCACCGAGGCGCTGCAACAGACCCTTTCTCAAGATGACTTGACGCTTGTCGTCTGAGGCTGACCCTGCCGCGCGGTGCGGCGTACGGCGCGTTTCGAGTGTGTTCACGTCGTGCCGCGCGCAGCGTTATAGCAGCGACGTCCCGGTTACCGAAACCGGGGATTCTCCGGATGGTTGGAGTCGCAATCGACGCCCTATGGCTGCGGCCCAAGGAGGCCCTTTTTCGTGCCTGAATCCATAAATCCCCCGGGGGACGCGGAGACGGATCCGGTCCGGACACCCGAAGACCCTCCCTCCTCGGAGGGCGGAGAGATGGAGCCGGTCCGGGTGCCGGACTCTCATCTGGCGAGCATGCAGGCGGACATGGTCAAACTGATGAATATTGCCGAGCAGCACAATCGCCAACTCGACGACCTCTCGGCCGCGCCACCGGCACCGGACTCGCCATTCGCTGCTTTTGGGCTGCCGGGCTTCGCGGGCCTGCCGCCCGCGTCGGCGCCACCCGAGCCGCGTCCGATCCTCGAGCTGGAGGACGAGGAGTACGAGGACGAACTCGACGCCTTGTCCGACTGGGTCGACGATTTCCTCCTGCGGGTCTACGGGGCGGAGGTCACCACTGCCGCGCCGTGGTGTGAGCAGTGGCAGGAGCACGAAGATGTCGTCGCCTGGCTGCACGCCCTGTGGCTGGCGTACCAGCAGCACAAGGACGCCGAAGCCGGATTGAGCGGCTTGTTCGTGTGGCACCGCGACTTCCTCACCCACGGCATGGCCACCGTCCGCGCGGCCGGCGGCTCGCTGTCCGCGTGCATGACCGACCCGGACCGGCCCGCGCACCGTCTGCTGCCCGGTCCCCGTCCCTCGAACCGAACCATTTCCGCGATCGAGGAGCCCGACGAGCCCGAGGAGCGCGGGGGCCACGAGGAGAGCGGCGAGCCGGGCCAGGCAAGCGGATGACCGACCGTGAGGATCGGCCGGCGTACGCCCTGTCCTTCGACCCCCGCGCCCTGACCGACCTCCTGCAAGCCCCCAGCGACATCCGAGACCTGGCACTCGCCCAGCTCCAGGACATCGTCAACGCCCGCCTACACGGCGCCAAACTCACCCGCGACCTCGCCGGATGCCGCAAGGTCTACTTCGATCACCGGGCGCAGTGGCGCATCGTCTACGCCCAGCGGCCGGCGCCCGCGAACTCCACGCACACCACCGAGATACACGTCGTGGCCATCCGCCCGCGAGCAGCGCACGACGTGTACGACACCGCCCGCGCCCGCCTCGGCATCCGTCGGCGCCCGCTGGGCGAGCGCACCCACGCGGCCCGCACCCGCTCGCCGCAGTTGGGCACCCGCCCGCCCGTCCCCAAGCCGGGACCACCGCCCTACGCGACCCCCGGCCTTCCCCAACCCGCACCGTCCCCGACCCAGAAGGGCCCCGTTCGTTGACGCAGTTCCCCACCCTGATCGACCAGGTCGCCGCCGCCGTACTGGCGCCGGCCCAGGTCACCGAGAATCCGCAGCACCGCGCCATCCTCGACACCTTCGTCGAGATCCAGGAACTCGACCGGCAGCTCGCCGAACTTGCGGAAGCCGAACTGCCCGGTGTCAGCCCCACCGAGCATCTGAACACCCTGACCGACCTGCTGGTCGAACGGATGGCAGCCGGTGCCGAGCTGAGCGCACTCCTGGTCACCTCCTGCTGCTGCGCCGCCGCGTACGAGGCCGATCCCTCGGCCGAGTACGAACCGCTGGACGACGAAGAGCGTTACTTCGAACCGGACTTCGACGACCTCGGCGGGTTGTACGACTTCGACGAGCCGGACGACTTCGACGACCTCCATGCGGACACGTGCGAAGAGTTCCTGTCCTGCCCCAGTCGCCCGCAGACGATCGTCCACGCCTGCCTCACCGTCTTCGAGGACGAGGGCGCCCCGGAGTACGTGAGCACCGCGGAGCTGGTCAAGCGCCTGCGGGATCTGCCCGGCCAGGCCGACGGGCGCTGGAGCTACGCCGACCTCACCCCGCTGCGGCTGGGTCTGCTCCTGCGCGGCTACGGAGTCCAGCCCTGCAAGCCGCGCGCGGCCGACGGAAGCCGCTACCGGGCCTACCGGCGATCCGACCTGCTGGCGGCCCGCCCGAGCTGCTCCTGCTGAGGCATCCCGCTCTCGCCCACACCCGGCGGGTGACGGAGGCGGACTGGGACCTGGTCGCCGCCCTCCACGCACAGTGCTCCGAGCAGAACCTGCTGCGCCGCTGGGGCCGCACCCGCATCACACCCCGCGACCTGTCCCGGCTCCTCACCCACGCGGAGTGCTGGATCGGGCTCGGCGCAGACGAGCGGCCTGTGGCCCTGGTCTGCGCCGGCCCCGTCACCCGGGAGCCGGGGGTCGTCGACCTCGGACTGCAGGTCGTCGACCACCGGCAGCGCCAGGGCATCGGCACGGCCTTGGCCCGCCAAGCCGCCCGCCTCGCCCGCGCACGCGGAGCCCACACCCTCTCCGCGTTCACCCAGGCATCCAACGCGCCCATGCTCCGGCTCCTCGACCGGCTCGGGGCGACGTCGCACACCCGCGACGGCCCGTACGTCGAGGTCCGACTCGCCCTGGACGCGCTCGCCCCGGACCCAGAAACCGCTCCGTCATGACCCGGCCCCCGCCCGACGGGGTGGTGCCCGCCGCCCTCGACCAGCGGATCGAGGCCGCCGTCGGATACGGCGTCGAGGAGCTGCGCCGGCACCGCGAGGGCGGACTCCTCGACGCCCCGCACGCCACCCTGGCCGACGCGCACCGCGACCTGGCCGCGGCCGAGCGGGACGTCACCTTCTACCGTGGCCGCCTCGCCCGCCTCGCATCCAGCGAACTCCCCGCGGACAAGACGCTGTTCGCCTCGATGCAGCGCGCCCTCGATCAGCTGGCGAAGGCCGCCGACGTACGCGATGCGAAGCAGACCGCCGCAGCCGCCGCGCTGGAGCCGATCGAGGCCGCAGCTCCCCGGCAGGCGCCACCGCAGCTCGCGACGACCGACGTCGCGGCCCTGCTCGCCATCGCCCAGGGCGCCAAGCTGCACGAGCACCTCGTCACCCACCGCCTCGCCGTAGCAACCCCCACGCGCACCCGGATCTCCTACGCCCAGCTCCAGCGCCTGGAGGCGATGGGCCTGGTGGAGCGCGACAGGGCGCATCCCGTGCAGGCCGGCCAGCCCGTGGCCCTCACCGCTATCGGCCGCGCCGCGCTGACCACACCCCGCCGCTCCTGCCCGCCCGGCACCACGCCCGCGCCTGTCCCGCCGGCCTTTCCTGCCGTTTCACGAATACGCCGCTGATCAGCGCATCCGTGCCATGCGCATGAAGCCGCAGGCGTCACCACTGAAAGCACCGATGTCCACATACGAACCCGATTTCCGCCTCGACGGATACGAAGCCGTCAACGAAGATGTCGCCGATCAGTTCTGGGGGCATATCGGCATCGAGCAGGACTCGATGACCGTCCTCGCCGAGCACCACAGCGCCGACGCCGAGCACAGCTTCTACCTGATGCACAACGGCGCCGTCACCTGGGGCATCCCCGGAGCCCCTCAGATCGTCGCCCTGCACCTCAAACGCGACCCGGTCGCGCGCACCTACCGTTTCGCCCACGAGGAACTCCCGCTGCCGGCCATGGCCCAGTCCTGGCTGATCGCCCGCGGCTGCCCCGAGGAGCAGATCCTCCTGCCCGACGGCATGGGCACCACCCCCGCGAACGAGGCCACCCGTGCCCTGGAGAAGCGACTGCGGCAAGACGGAGACCACTTCGCCCTGCTCATCAGTTACACCGACGACGACATGTCGGACCGGCCGCAGACCACCGTGATGCTCCGCGCCCTCGATGAGAAGGCGGCACTGCCCTTCCGCGTACTGCTCGAAGAGATCGACAGCACCGCATGGACACACACCCTGCGTGAAGGCGCCTTCCAAACCTTCGAGGCCGCCACGCAGTGGTGGGACGCGCACTGGGGCGGCGAGAAGCCGCCGCTGCCGACGGCCTCGCCGGCGACCCGGACCGCCCCTGCCGTCCCCGCCCTGCCGGCACACCACGCCCCGCCGCGCGGACCGAAACGCTGAACTCTCGCTAACAACAGCGCAGTTCGCTCGCCGACCGCATTCGGAAACCGCCTGCCGGATACACGGCGGCGCGGAAGGTAGCACGCAATCCCCGGTTACCGAAACCGGGGATTCTCCGGATTCTTGTTCTCAGCCCGAGCGGCACCCGCCCGGGTCCAATTCCGCATTCCGTTCCCCCATTCCATGGAGGTTAATTCCCCATGCGCGCCAGTCGCATAGCCATCTCAGCCACCGTCCTCGGTGCTCTCGCCCTCCCGCTCGCCTCCACCACCACCGCCAGCGCGGCCCCCACCATCGCCAGCTGCCCGGCTACCAAGCCGCTGCCCTACACGGTGCACACGAAGGCGGTGACGATCCGCTCCAAGGCCACCACCAAGTCCACGGCCGTCGGCGTGCTGTACCGAAGCCACAAGTTCACCGTCCACAAGAGCAGCGGGAACTGGCGCTACATCACCGACAGGACCACCGGCGTAAAGGGCTGGGTGTCCGGAACGTACGTCTACCGCGACGTCGCCATGTGCCTCGACTAACAGTCCGGCACCCCATTCCCCATTCCTCCGCAGGAATTACCGAAAGAAGGGAGATGCTCCGTGCTCGACGCCAGCGAAGACGTGATGGGCGTCATCACCGAGCGCATCGAGGAGCGGTTCCAGATGCCGCTCGCCGACCTGCTCCGAGCGGTGGAGGCGGCACCGCAGGCCAACCCCGAGGCCGCCACCGTCGTGCACTGGTACGGCCTGCTCGCCGAGACGCAGCAGGCGCTCGACACCGTCGAGGACGCGCTCGTCGAAGCACTGGGCACGCAGCCGGGCGACGTACTCGACGATCCCGTCATGGAATTGGCCCACCAGGTCAACGCCGCGGTCGCCTCCCGCGACGGCCGCGCCATGGTCGTGAAGTACCTCCTCGACCCCAACGCTCCCGGCAAGCGCGGACCCGGGGTATGGCGAGGTGCAGCCCCGGCCGCCCGCCGCGCTCCGGCCCTGCCCACCTCCCCGCCCACGCTGCCCAGCGTGCACAACACCGCGGTACGCGGGGTGACGCGGTGAGCGTCATCGACAAGGCCAGCAGCCGCGATGCGGCGCTGCAGAAAGCATTCGGCTCCGAAGTGTCCGAGCTGTACGCGCAGGCGGCCCGCGCCGAGGCCAACGCCGCACTCCAGCGGGCGCTGGAACTGCGCAGCTTCCTCGCCATCGCCGAGGAGCAGGTGGCCCGGGTCCGAGACCGTACTCACGCCGCGACGGGACCCGACGGGGACATGGACGCCCTGTCCGCCGAGGACCTGCGGTGGGACGCGGACTGGCTGGAGGCGGCTCTGGCCAGCCGGGACGGCTACACCACCGCACTCGACGAGCTGCTGCGCTCCATTCCGGCGCCGAACCAAGTAGTACCTGCACGCGCCGGGTTGAGCCCCAAGATCGCCGCCACCGCTCCGCCCGCCCCGGCCGCATCCCGCGCCGCGTCGATGCGGACCCGACATCCCTGAAAGCCCACCGATTGCCCCCACCCGACACCCCGTCCCCCGCCGTTTCCCAGCTCGTCGCCCAGCGCATCGAGGCGCTGTATGGACAGCCACTCGCTGAACTCGAAGCCCTCGCCGACGCGAACCCCGAGACCACGCTGCTCGCCGCCCTGACCAGCGCCCACAGCGACTTGGCCCTCGCCGAACGCAACATCGCCTTCCAGCTTCAGCGACTGCGTGAACTCACCGCCCCTGACCGGGAGATCGGCCGGTTCGCCGCCGGTCACATCCTCGACTGCGCCCGCCGCATCGCCGAGTCCGTCGCCACCCGCGACGCCTACGCCAAGAGCACCAGCGCGGTCCTGGGCGGCCTGCGCCGGGTGTCCGCCCCGGACACCCACCCGCCGGCTGCACCGCTCCCGGCCCCGCCGACGGCGACCACCTCCCGCACCCGCTGATCCACCTGTACCGCTTGAGGAGCCCCTTTCTTGGCCACCACCGCGCCGTCGCCCGCCACACCGAACGATCTCTTGGGCGTCACCAAGACCCTGGACCTGCTCGCTCCGCGCTGGAGCGTGTGGGTGCTGATGACCGTCTCCTCGAAGCCGCTGCGCTACGCCGAGTTCAAGCCGAGGCTGCCGTGGCTGGCGGACGGGCAGCTCCACCCCCGGCTGCGTCACCTCACCAACGCCGGCGTCATCGAGCGCACGGCCTACGCCCCGCGCCATGTCACCTACGGCCTCACGAGCCGCGGCGCCGCGCTGCTGCCCGTCCTCACGGTGATCGCGTCCTGGGGTGACACGTATCTGGAGAAGGAGTTGGTCGCCAACAAGCACACCGGAGGCATGGAGCCCGAGCGGATCGCGCCGGCCCAGAACATCGACGACGCCGTGGCGCTGCTCGCGCCGAGGCACGCCACTCCGATCCTGTTCTCCCTGCAGACCCGGGGCACCGCAACCGCCAAGACGCTGGCGGCCGAGGCCATGCCCGGCTACGGGCTGACCGCCGTCTACAAGCCGCTGGAACGCCTGGTCGCCGACGGCCTCGTCACCGCCAGCGGAACTGGCGGCTACCAGCTGACCGCGAGTGGCCGGGCGCTCGCCCCGGTCTTCGAGGCGATTTCCGCGTGGGCCACCGTACCTGCCCCCGAGGCCGATGCCCGTCGGTCACGGGGGCCGGGCGCCGCCCCGTCGCAGAACCGTTCCGGCCCGTGGGCAACCACCCCGACTCGTCTTCCTGCGCCCGCGGTTCCGGCTGCACCAGCGGCGCGTCCCGCACTGACCACCTCGCCCCCCGAAGGGCTGGCATGGAAGTCCGACGACCTCTTCTCCCACCAGATACCCGCCCGCCCGATCTCCCCGGCAGGAGGCCCGCGCCGATGAACCGCTCCCTGCCCCAGGCCCTCCTGCACGAACGCCGCGCGATCAGGACGCTGACCCTGCCGGCCTTGATCCGCCTGGTCACCGAGATCGACGACAACGGCCCCATCAGCCACCAGAAAGGCAGCCTGCAGAGCGCCTTCGGTGACCTCACCGCTGGCCAACTGCGCTACGCCATCGACGTTGCCCGCGACCTCGATTTCGTCCACGCCGACGAGCAAGCCCCCGACCGCTACCGCCTCACCCCCAGCGGCGAGGCCCTGGCCGAGGTGTACGACACCGCGGCCCGCTGGGCGCGCAAGCGTCAGTTCCCCGACACCAGCAGCGACTTCGTCACCCGCGTCCAGCACACCCTCCAGCTGTCGAGCCGCAGCCCGCAGGCGATCGGCTCGAGCCTGGAGCCGTCGGCACCGCACCAGGTCCTGGCCGAGTTTCTGCAGGCGTACCCCCGCGTCCAGCAGCACGCCGACGCCCGCTGCGCGCAGCCGCCGTCGGAAGCGGGGCGCGCTGCGTGAGATCCCGTGTCGGACCGCGGCATGCCCGCCGCCCGGTCCCCACCATGCTGCGCGGCATCTACCTGCCGCGCAGCATGGATGCCGGCGCGTTCGCCATGACCACGTACGGCATCCCCCTGCTGGTGCTCGCCACCACCAACTCCGCCACGCTGACCGGCCTCGCGTTCGCCCTGGAGTGGATCCCGCGGCTCGGCGCCTTCGCCCTCGCCGGGGCGATGACCGACCGCTACGGCACCACCCGCGTCTTCCGTCTCGCCTCCGCGATGCGTGCCGTCGTCGTCCTGGCCGCCGCGCTCGCACTACCCGAACTGCAGGGCGGCCTTGGCACCACGATCACCGTCATGGCGCTCGCCGCGTCCACCGGCGTGCTCACCGAGTTCTCCTACATCGCCGCCGAGACCGCGGGCGGCGTGGCCAGCCGGGCGGCCGGTGAGCGGGCCCACCGCGTGCAGTCCGTACTGCTCGGCATCGACCAGGTCGGCACCCTGGCCGGCCCCGCCCTCGCCGGACTCCTCCTGGAGCGGGTCGGGGCATCCGGGATGCTGACCACGATCGCCGCCTTCTCCCTGCTCGCCTGCGCGTTCGCTCCCCGGCAGTACACCCGGCAGCCGACTGCCGCCTCGGAGTCCGTCCTCAAGGGGCTCCACACCGGCTGGATCACGCTCAAGTCGCTCCCCGCGCTGGCCTGGCTGATCACTGGGCTGACCTTGTCGAACCTGGCTGTGGGCCTGCTCCAGGCCGCGGCCCCGGTGATCGTGGTCAAAAAGTTCGGACACTCCAGCGCCGATGTGGGCGTGGTCTGGTCGGTTGCCGCCGCCGCAACGCTGGCCACGGTCGCCGTCTGCCGACGCGCCATCGACCGGTGGGGTCTATGGCCGGTCGGCGCCCTCTCCGCCGCCATCGCCGCCAGCGCATGCCTGGCCGTCTCACTGACCCACACCTACACCGCCTACCTCGTGCTGATCGCGGTTCTCATGGCCAGCGAGGGCGGCATGACCGTCGTGCTGCGCACCCTGCGCTCGCACCTCATCCCGGCCGCGGTCTTCGGCAGCACCCTCTCGCTGACGATCCTCCTGCTCCTGCTGCCCTTCCCGGTGGCCGGCCTCCTCATTGCCGCTGTACCCGCGACCCAACTCGGCCACGTGATCACCGGCTGCGCCGTCCTCCAGGCCCTTGGCCTGTTCATTGCCTTCGCGCGTCTGCGCACCCTGCCCGGCCTGCGCGCCTCCTTCGCCTGATCCGCCGGCTGCCGCCCGCCCGTTCACCTTGGAGATCCAACCGATGCCCACGACCCATGCCCCGGCGACCCCGGCCGTACTGCCGGTGTTTCGTCCCTCGCTCCGTGCCGGTTCCCGCCCCACGCTCGCCGACCGGTTCCTGGCCTACGACGCGGAGCACCCGTACGTCTACCGGGCCCTGGAGCGGCTGACAGCCGAGCGGATAGCCGCCGGCGCCACCCGCATCGGACTCAAGGGCCTCTTCGAAGAACTGCGGTGGCGGCTGCCCCAGGGCATGCGCGGCCTCAACAACAACTACACCGCCCTGTATGCGCGCAAGTTGATCGAGGACCACCCCCAGTGGGCGAGCGCCTTCGAGCTGCGCCGCCGCCGCACCCCCTGAGCCCGCGCGCGTCATCTATCAACGTCCTCTCCGCCAGACCTACTTGGAGCGCCCTTGCCCTCTCGCACCATCCTCGTCGTGACGACCTCCGGCTCGGAGGCGCAGGCATACCGCGGCTACTGCCTCGAAAGCGTCGCAGCCTCCTACAACATCGTCCTGATCACTCCCGGCGAGCCCACGTGGGAACGGGAGTTCATCAGCGACTACGAGGTCGCCGACCCCAACGACGCCCAGGCACTCGCCGCGGCCGGGCGGGCACTGACCGCCCGCCACCAGCTGGCCGGCGTGGCGACGTGGACCGAGTGGTACCTCACCCAGACCGCCCGCCTCGCCCGCCAGCTCAGCCTGCCCACGAACAGCCCGGAGGTGATGGAAGCCGCCCGCAACAAGGCCACCGCCCGGACCCTGTTCGCCCGCCACGGCGTGCCCTCGGCCTCCTCCATGACCGCCCGCACACTGCTGGAAGCGGCGCTCGCCGCCGAGACCATCGGCTACCCCGTCGTCCTCAAGCCCGCCGCCCGCGCCGCCAGCATCGGCGTCATCCGCGTGAACCGTGCGGAGGAGCTCCCCGCCGGTTTCGAGTTCGCCTCGGCCGGCGCCCGCGAGGGCATCGAAAGCACCCACGTCCTGGTGGAGGAGTACCTCGACGGCCCGGAGGTGAGCGTCGAGTGCGTCACGCACCGCGGCCACACCACGGCGGTCGCCGTCACCCGCAAGACGCTCGGCGACCCGCCGTTCTTCGAAGAGGTCGCCCACTACGTCGACGCATCCGATCCACTGCTCGCCTCCGTCGCCCCCGTAGCCGCAGCAGCCGTCAAGGCGCTCGGCATCACCGACGGCGTCCAGCACGTCGAGATGCGGCTGGTGAACGGGCGCCCGCGCCTGGTCGAGGTCAACGCACGCATCGGCGGCGACATGATCGGCCATCTCGTGAGCCTGGCCACCGGCATCGACCTGGCCCGCGCCGCCGCCGACGTCGCCTGCGGACACACCCCCGACCTCACACCCACACGCAACGGCGCAGCAGCGATCCGGCTGATCTACCCCGCCTACTCCGGCACCCTCACCAAGCGCCGCCTCGACGACACCTTCCCCTGGCTCGAGCGCGTGAGCTTCCAGCGCGACGTCGGCGACCACCTCGTCCTGCCACAGGACGGCGGCGACATGTTCACCGCCCGCATCGGCTTCCTGATCACCACCGGCCCCAGCGCAGAGATCGCCAAGAACCGCTCCACCGAGGCGTACCGGCACCTGTCCGTCCAGGTCACCCCCGCCTAGACCGCCCAGCTCGTACCCATCACCCCGCCGCCCCCGGTTCCCATGCCGCTTCACGTCCGCCGCACCGCTCCCCGCCGGGCGCCCGCGCTGACCACCCGCAGCGTTCCGCGCTGGAGCACCACGACCACCCCGTCGGCAGTCCTGCCCGCCCACAGCTCCGTCCCCCGCCGCTGACTGCCCTGACGCCCTTCGTCTGAGAGAAGCGATTTGGCCCTGCACGCTCAGCAGTTCTTCGATGACGTCCTCGAACTGCCCTTTCACCAGTACGCCGTCGTCGGCGACGCCCTGTACGCTTCCCCGCAGCCGAATTCGCCGCTGCGGCTGCGGATCGACTTCGCCCCAACCATCCGCCAGGGCGAGTACGACGGACTGCGCCTGCGCGTTGTCCACCCCGAGCAGGGCGTCCTCGACTCCGCGCTCCTTCGCTTCGCCGACCACGGCACCTTCGAGCGCCGCGATGGGGCCCGCGATCTGGCGGTCGGCCGCGACGGCTACGCCGTCATCCGCGACTGGCACGCCCACAGCACCCTGCCGCCGTGGCACGGCGCGGACGGCGCCGGCCTGCGCACCGCGATCGAGCAGTACGCCCACTTCTGGATCCCCGGGCCCGCGGCAGCCCGCCCGGCAGCCCGCCCTGTTGCCCAACCCACAGCCACCACCGGGTCCTCGCTCCGCAGCCGCTGACCGCCCACCTCGTCACGGAGTTCCGCATGTCCCCGCCTCGCTGGTTCCCCTCCCACCACCGGCCGCCGCCGTCGACCGCTGCCCCCGGCCCGCCACCGCCGCCGGGCCCGAACGGGTTCTGGATCACCGACCCGGACTTCCGCGACCGGCTGCACAGCGCGACGCTGACCCTCCTCGACATCGTTCAGGACTGCCTCAACGATGACGTCCCGCTCACCGAGATCCTCGACGGCGCCCGCGACCACGCCGAGCACATGCTCGGCGTCCCCAGCACCTACGGCGTCCTCGTCGAAGCCGAAGCCGCCGCGCAGATCGTCCAGGCCGCCGGCCTGGACGCCGGATCCCCCTTCGGCCTGGCCGTCGCCCAGGGGCTGGCCGGCATCGCCCAGCTGCCCTTAGAGCAGCAACAGCACCTCGTCCGCGCCGCCGCCCGCCGCTACGCGATCACCGCACCCTCCCGGTCGGCGACTGGACCGCCCGCTTCACCCCCGCGCCCGGCGCCGGGCCGCACCCGCTGAACCATGACCCGCTTGCCCGCCTTGCCCAATCCCGCCTGTATCCCTTGGAGAGTTCCTTCTTGCGTATCCGCACCGCTCGCATCCTCCCGGCCGCCGTTGCCGTCGCTGCCACGGTGACCGGCTCCCTGTCCTGGGCCCCGACCGCCTTGGCCCAGAGCACCGACCCCACCCCGTCCGCATCCACATCCTCGACTCCGCGCAACGCGGCCGAGCCGGAGACCGGCGGCGTGGCCATCCTGAAGAAGGATCCCGGCGGCGACGTGCTCGCCGGCGCGGCCTTCGCCCTCTTCGACTCCGCGGGCAAGGAAGCCGCCAACGGCAAGACCGACGCCCAGGGCAAGCTCGCCTTCAAGGACCTCGCGCCGGGCGTCTACCGGCTCAAGGAGGTCTCCAGCGGCAGCAACCTGCACGACACGGTCGACGACCAGGACGTCATCGTCACCCCCGGCACGGACACGCCGCTCACGATCGTCGACCCCTTCAAGGACGCCTCGGTCCTTCTGAAGGCCAAGGACGACAAGAGCGGCAAGCTGCTCGCCGGATCCACCGTCAACATCGGCAGCGGCGACAAGACCCTCCTAACACTGACCACCGGCCCCGACGGCACCGCCACCGGCAAGCTGCCCGTCAACTCCCGTACCGGCACCGACTTCTGGGTCAAGCAAGTCAAGGCACCCGCCGGCTACGACCTCTACAAGCCCTCGAAGGAGTTCAAAGCCAAGCCGGGCGATCCGGTGACGGTCACCACCACCAACGCCAAGACGGCGACCTCCCCGCCGCCGACGGAGAAGCCGACCGACAAGCCCACCGACAAGCCCTCCCCGGGCAAGCCCGGTAAGGACGAGGACACTCCGTCCCCGTCCGCCTCCGGAAGTCCGAGCGCTGATGAGACCGCATCGAGCACGGCCGCTCCCGCTCCCGAGGGCTCGCTCGCGCACACAGGCGCCGACGCCACCCCGTGGCTGATCGGTGGCGCCGGACTGTTGCTCGCAGCCGGTGGCGGGGCGCTAATTGCCGCACGCCGCCGCGCCGACGAGTCCAACGACAGCTAGCCCGACCCACTCAAATACAGGAAGCCCCCGGAATCCGTGCGATTCCGGGGGTTTTGTCGTGCCTGCCGAGCTGATTCCCCTTCGTTGCGCCTCCGATCTAATGAGAACGGAAGATCATCGCCAGCAGCCGCTCGGCGCGGGCCCTGACCTGCGGCTCGGGATGCACCATCGCGGCTGCGATCAATACTGCAACCAGGGAAAAGAAGGGGCCATAAGCAGCTACAGTCGCATTTATTTCCATGCAGGTGAGACTAGCGCAGGTGTCGAATTCGCTAATTTCCCCGCATGAGGGAAGTGTGTCAAATTATATGGATCGAATTCCATGAGGTGCCCTGGTCAGGCGTCTATGTATTCGGATCTCGCCCGCGCCTAGCCGGATTGCATCATGTGGCGCACGTCACTTAAGTCCAGCCGCGTTTGCCTGTGTTGTGGGCAACGGCAAGCGCCTCGCCCGACACGTGCGGGGAGGGGCTACGAGCCGTCCGCGCCTGTCTCGCTGGCATCCGGAAACAGCTGCGCCGCTCGCTGCCTGGCGGCTTCTACGGCCGTCTTACGGCAGATATTTAGGCGGGTCAGCAGTCCATGCGCCGACTCGGATGTGATCGGGTCGAGGAGGTCGCGCGTGCGAGCCGTATCCCAGCCGGCCATCCGTAGGGCGGTCTCGACTAGGAGCTGCGTCTCCTTGGCGGGACACTCGAAGAGGTCATCGCCAGCGGCAACGGCAGCGATGAGCCGGTCGCGGATAGTGCGGGCGTTCTCCCACGCGAGCCAGATCCCATCCTGCAAGTCGTGAGCGCTTCCCGGCTGGACTCGCAGCGACAGCGGCGGATAGGCCAAGACCAGTGCGGTCGCTGCGTGCCAGTCCCTCGCGGGTGCGCTCACCGCGGCCTCGTTGATGAATCGAACGCGAAGCCAGTATCCGGCCGATTCTCGTGAGTTGGCTTCCCTCTTCTGGGCCTCGCAGTCCGGGCACAGGGGTGGTCCGGCATGTCTGCGGCTGGGCTTCCAGGAGCGACTCGTCCGCAGAAGGCCGGTGCCGCAGGTGGCACACGCAATGCCCGATGGGGCAGGGCCAATGGCGACCAGCATCTCGTTGACGTGCATTCTGGCGGCCTCCGCCAATGCGCGGGAGCTGATGCCGCGTTGCTGCCAGTAGACGTGTCGCAGCACAGCGATCAGGGACGGGTCACGGTCGCTCTCTGCCTCGTCGCGCAGGCGTGCGACCTCATCAAGGACAGCTTGTTTCGCGAGATCGAGCCGTCGTTGGCTCTCTGAAGCCGCGACTTCCGCGTCTGTGAAGTCACGAATCGAATTCTCCACTTGAGCCAATTGGTCCGGTCGGCTGCCCTCAATCATGATCTGAGCGTACGCAGACTCCGGGCCAGATAGCGGACTAGTGATCGACGTCTCGGCGCCTCGTCCGGATCTGGCGTCGCCTTCTGCGGAGGGGCGATCCTGTCAGGCTCCAGTCCGATCTTGTCCGGGTGGACGCATGCGGGCATTGTCTCGCCGTGGGTATAGCGGTGCCCGTCATCCGGATGGAACGGGCACTCCCAGGACGGCCGGTTGTAGACCACGAACTGGTCACGTGGGTACCGGATGGCTGGGCAGATCCCGCAGACAGGCCGCTTCAGGTCCTCGCGGTCCGGATCGATGTACGGCGGTCCGGCGGGTTCTGGGATTTCCATACCTGTCAGAGGGTAGCGGGCCCGTCTCGCCGAGTAGCCCGAATCGCGGCCGGCGGGCGCCCAGGGTGGCAGTTCGCCGGTGGCAGACGAGGAAGATCCCCAAAGGACTGGTGGACGCCGCGACAGCATGTCAACCTGAACGACCTTCCGGAAAATCCCAGGTCAGAGAGGTGATGCTGTGGCATTGGATGCGGCGCAACCCGGGTTCGCCACTACGGTCGCGGCCCTGCGGCTCCGCTCCTGGAAGCTCGGCGCCGGCCAGGCGATGGACGTGATCGACCAGTTCGCGCAGGCCGATTTCACCCACATCGTCGACGACCGTGCCGACGTGCACGTCAGCTCGCGCGACGGCCGGTTCTACCTCGGCTATTTCCCGAACGGCCGGCCCGGCGGCGCCGACGAGGACTGGGTGACCGGTGAGGGCTGGGTCATCGCGGTGACCGGTACCGCGAAGGTCCCCGGCTACCGCATCGCCTTCTCCACGGATACGCCGGCGGAGATCGTCGCCGATGCGGTGGCCCGGATCCTGTCCACCTCTCGGCCCCTGTGACGGGCACGTCCGCCCTCCCTATACATGCGCCCCGCGTACCCTGCCCCTGCTCGCGCGGATTCGTCCGCTACCGCTAGGAGAACGCCTTGGACCCGCACTCGCCCGAGATGACCGTCGGCGACATCATCGACGCACTGTCCGCCTTCGACCGTGACACCCCCGCCCGTCTCGCCATCAACCCCTTCTTCCCCATGGCCCACCGCCTGGGCGGCGTGGAGAAGTCGGTGGACGAGAACGGCCGGCCGATGGTCTACATCGCCGAGTCGCCGGAGGCCGAGCAGTTCGGCCCACTGCCGCCCGCCGTGGCCGTCGCCCTGGCCTGGCAGGGGCCGATCGATGCACCCCCGCGCCGCCGGCGCGGCGCCACCAGGCCGAACGACGGCCACTGACCCACCCTCGACCTGACGGAGGCGCCCCTGCACCCGCACCACCCCATCGATCCTTCCCACCCCGTCTCGCCCGACCCGACGTATTGGGTCGCCCCGCGCCACCTGGCCGGCGACGACGGCGTCCTCGCCGAGCGGATCGGCGACACCCTGACCGACCTCAGCTGGCGCATGTGGCCGACGTCCCGCAGCTCCCTGCTGTACGTGAGCCCCGACGGCCTGCGCGGCGCCGAGTGGATCCTCGCCTCCTACCCCTTCGAGCTGGGCGGCCTGCCGGTCGCCTGGCAGATGTCGGCCCGCCCGCACCCGGAGTCGGCGCTCACCGAGTGGAACGCGTACTTCACCGCCGGCGTACCGCACGAGGCGCTCACCGATTTCCTGATCGCGCTCGACGCGAGCGACACCCCCGATGCCGGGCTCGAGAACGCCGAGGCGGTACTGACCGCGCTCACTGCTCGCGGGTGGCTGCGCGACGTGGACCGTCCGCGTACCACCGCCACGGACCCGGGCTTCTCCACAAACGTCTCGCTGGAGATTCTGCCGCCGCTCATCCACGACGCCGACCCCCGCGATGACCTTCTGGGGTGGCAGGCGTGGGCGGAGCCCGTACTGGGGGCTCCGTACCTGTGGTGTGCGAGCTTCAGCGCGAGCGCCCCGCACGAGCTGGTTTCGGCCTTCGCCTCCTCGCTCGCCGCCCCCGGTCCGGTACTGCGCCGCACGCTGCCGCAGGGCGCGGAGGACCGCCTCACCGTCGTCCGCCGTGGCTGACGACGCTGTCCTTGGCCCTGACCCGCACGGCCTGTGCGCCGTGCGGGTCTGACTACTCCTTCCCCCTCGTCCCATGGAGGTTCCTTGCCCCTGCCGTTGATCCGGCTCGCCATCGACCGCACGAACGGCACCGCCCACCAGGGGGTCCTGCTCGGTACCGGACCATGGACGGCGTGCGCCACGCGCTCGCCCGACCTGGCACCCATCGCGCACACCACGGCGCACTCCCAGTGCCAGAGCTGTACGCGCGCCGTCCTCGTCCTCACCACGCTGCCGCACATGAGCGGTGAACCCGCCTTCCGGCCGGGCGCCGGCACCGGGAGAAGTGCGGTCGCGCACCGCCCTGTTCCCGGGCATCTGCTCGGCTACTGCGGCAAGCCGCTCGACGACCGGCCCTCGGCCGCGCGCCGCGTGTGCGCCAACTGCACCGATCTCAGCGACGCCCTCGACCGCCTGCGGGCCGCGGCGGGCGAGCTGCTGCTTCCCGACGGGGAGCTGTGTCATGTCGACGACAGCGTGTTGTGGGCGCCGAGCGGCCGGGGCAACCTCGTCACCGGGCATCGCCGCGATGTACTGCTCGACCGGTCCTGGTGCGGACAGCGAGTGTCGGGCCCCAACCCTGTCGCTCCCAACGAGTGCGCGCCGTGCCACAGGATCTGGCAGGAGGCCGAGGTCACGCGCCAGACGTACACGCTTCCCCGGATGCGCGAGCTGGCGCGCTGGTGGCACCAGCGACGGGAACTCGATGTGTTCGACGACCGGGCCGGCGCCCTGCGGCAGGGCGACGCCTATACCCTCTCCGGCTGCGAGGAGACCCATCACGTCGTGGCCACAGCCGACCGTACCCGCGGAAGTCACACGGATCTCGTCGCCTACCTTCCCGTCGCGGACCGGCTCGTCGATGTCCGCATATGGCGCGAGCGCCTGGTGGCCATTGAGCGGCCTGAGTTCATCCCGGTCGTGAAACTCTCAGCCCCCTAAGCGAATTACGCACATACGATCCAATTACCTTGCCCGGCAGGCCATTTCGGCCTGTCGGGCTATTGGTGTATGCGTTCGTGTCGTCAGCCAAACATGCCGCCCATTCGCCACGGCAGCGCTGTTGTGCGCCGTAGGGTGGAGTCCGCTGTCTGCTCGATGGATCGGAGAACGCGGTGAAACGCGAACGGGCCACGTCACTGCTCCAGGAGATGCTCACCCGTCTCGATCGGAGCGAGCGGCCGGTGGACCTAATTGACGCCGTGCACGTCTTTGGTTCGTACGCTCGCGGCGCGATGGAGCCCGCAGACGTGGATGTGGCCGTCACCCACCATGTCGACCCCGACTTCAGCGCGGAAGTGGTCGGCGACATCATGTACGGCCGCGACCCGATGGCCCCCATGAAACGTGCGCTCAAGGGCAACAAGCGGGGCATCCAGTTTCAGTTCAATCAGAATGATGCGCTCACCGGCATGGGGACCGAACTGGCCCTGCTGTGGCAGCGGGGCGACACACTCGCCCAGGCGCAAGAACGCCTCGCCACGCTGGTTGCGGACCCGCAGGCCGGCCGGGCTGAACGCGACCACATGATCGAGCAGTTCGATGGACTGGACAAGTGGATCCCTCGTCCGGTGCGTGTCGATCTCGTGTCCCTGGTCGACGCCGGTGCCATCGAAATTCGCCGTGTGGAACTGGCCGACGCCCAGCCCGGACACCCCGCTGCTGTGGCTGTGCTCGACCGCTGGGCCGAGACCAGCCCGCTCCGCCGAGCCGCAGCCGCCGCCCTGCACCACGCCGAATCCACCGGACACGATCCGCACACCCTGTGGCTGCAGGGGCAGACGGTCGGCATGCCCTGGACGCCCGACTTCCGGGGCACCCTGTGGATCAGCTTCGGCTGGCGGCACTTCAACGAAATCACCTACCGGCTGCGCGACGGGCTGCAATGGCTAGAGGTCATCCGCCCCACCCGCACGCAGCCGCTGCACGCCCTTCTTCTCACCGTGCTAGATGCGGACCGGCTCCCTAACCACTGATGTGCCGCCGTCGGAGGCGCTGTACGTGTCGCGGCCTGCTGCGGGGACACACGTACCCGCCCCCGCGGCCTCGTCCGTGTCCGCCAAGCAGAAAGCCCCTGTCGCGAACGGCCTTTTGCGACAGGGGCCTTGATCATCCGCGCTACTTCGGGGCGCGCACCTTGGCGAGCGCCTTGTCCAGGTGGGCGTCCACGAGGCCCGGCGAGCCGGAGACGATCACCAGGACGTTGCCGGTGCGGATCGCCGTCTGCTTGACGACGCTGCGCTGCCCGCCGGCGGAGAAGGTGAGCAGCTGGCTCCACTGTTCGTCGCCGAGGTCCGGCGCGGCCGACTTCTCGGTGCCCATGTCGACGACCGTGCTCCCCGAAGCCACCTGGTACGAGGGGCAGGAGAGCATCGCGTCGAAGACCTTGCCGATGCCCTTGGAGAGCTTCGCCGGGTTGTCGCTGTACAGCTCCTCGGCCACCTCGGAGGAGCTGCTGCCGGTGTAGGCGAATGACGCCTTCGCCTTGCGGGCGAAGTCGAGACCTGAGCCGGTGGCCGTGTGGCCGCCGAGCTTCTCCAGCGCCGGGCAGCCGATGACGGTCACGTCGTCGTTGCGCCGCGGGGTCTCGGGCTTGCGGGTGTAGCCCTCGCCCAGGTCGCTCTCGTTCAGCAGCCGATGGTTCAGCTGAGCCGATGACAGCGGCGCGGATATCGAGGGCGTGCTGTTGCCCCGGTGTGCGGGGGCGGAGGTGTCAGCGGGCTCGTCATGGCTGGCGCAGCCGGTGAGGGCCAGGACAGTGCAGACGGTGCTGAGGCCGAGGGCGGTCGTGGTGGAGCGGCGCATGCGGAAACCCCTTGGTGATGCGAGACGGATGGTCTGACCGGGTCGGCCCTCCGGGTGCCGACGAACGCAGGGGTGGGGGAAGGGGTTTCGCGTTTTCAGTGGCCGAGGTGGCGCAGGCCGTCTTCGAGGGTGGGGTGGAAGTGGTCGACCGGACCGGAGTTGCGGTTGTACCAGGCGCTGTCGAGCCGGGTCTCGTGTGCCTCGTGGCCGGCCTCGCAGCGCAGCCAGACCGAGTCGTCGTGCATGTTGAAGACGATCCAGTTCCGGTACGCGCCGCAGTGGCAGGCGTGGACTTCGCCGTCGATGACGAGCGGCAGGTCCCAGCGCATCATGAAGCCCGAGACATCCTGGCGGCACGGGGCCTGGAACTCCGGCGGCAGGAAGTCGGGCACCACCGTGGTGTCGTCCGGCGCGGCCGGGGCCGGCGCAGCGACCGGGGCGGGAGCCTCGGGCCACTCGGTGTGCATGGCCAGCAGCGCCTGGCCGGCACGCTGGGCTTCACGGAATTCTCGGTCCGCTCGGTTGCGTCGGAACATGCCGTCTCCATCTCTGTCGTCTCGCCTGCACGAGGAGAGTGCCGCAAGTCCCTGACCTGCTGCAACTCTAAGATTGTTGAATTCAACGGGAGTTGGCGGGGCGCTCCTTGTTCTTCGTCGGACGCTTCGTGGCGGGGCGGGTTGCCGTGGGCGCGGTGGTGGTGTGCTCGGGCAGGGTGGATGCGTCGGCGGGCAGGTCGGCGATGCGCCGCAGTCGCCACACGAGGACGTCGCTGATCGACTCGGCAGTGCCCAGTTCCCGTCGCTCGGCGGCCTCGGCCAGGAGCGCGGCCGGGTCGTGTCCGGCGCGCTCGACGTCGGCGAGGGTGGAGGCCAGCGCGTACCAGCCCGGCTCGGCGAGGACCTGCTCGGCCAGCTCCGGCACCGCCTGGCGCAGATGGGCCGTCTGCTTGCGCTGCAGGGGCAGGGACATGCGCCGGCCACGGTCGCGCATGACGCCCAGGTACATCGGTGCTGCGGCCTGGTAGGCGGCGCGAAGGTGTTCGGCGGCCTGGCGGGCAGCGGCGGCCTGCTGGGCGTGCCCCTTCATCGCGTGCCAGTGGGCGGCGGCGGTGACCAGGAAGAACACCATGTCGATCAGCATGGCGGTGGTGGCACCGTCCTCCACGCGCCCGAGTGCCGGCCCGCCCTGGACGAGGTCTCGGGCAGCTTTCCGCAGACCGCGGGCGTGCTTGCGCTCGGCCCGGATGTGGGAGCGGGTGGCCCGCTCGAACACGAAGGCAGCGTCTCGCAGTTCCTGTCGGGTGTTCGCTGCCGAGGTCTTGGCGAGCGCGTCGAGGACCTCACCGCCCGCGGCGATCAGGGCAGAAATCTGCCCGTCCTCACCTTGGTCGATGATGAGTACGGCCTGCCAGGACGCCGTCGTCGCTTGGCGGCGCGCGTCCGAGGGCCGGATGCGATCCGACCCGGAGGAGCGGTCTGTGGCGGCGTCCTGGGCGGGGTCGGAAGCGTTGCCCGCCCAGCGTTCGCGGATGCGGGGCAGGGAGAGGTCGGGCGCGAGGGTGGAGCCCGAATAGTAGATCGGCTCCTGGTCCTCGTTGCGGTCGTCGGACAGCGCGACCTTGTAGCCGAGCAGATCACCGGAGGGCGCGACACGCTGGTCGACCAGGAGGCCGGCGGCGGTCAGACGGTCGAAGAACTCCTCCTCGCTGGCGACGCCGGCGGCAGCGCGGCGCACCGTCTCACGCAGCTCCTCGCGTGGCGTGCGTTCCCTGCCCTGGCGGTTGGCTTTGTGGCGTTCGGCGCTGCTCGGGCGTTTGGCGGCGGTTCCGTCGCCGGTGTTCACCCGCCGTAGTCCGTAGTCGATTTCGATCTGCCGGGCTTCCGCCTGGGCACGGGCGCCATCGCGGCGGATGCGGGCCTGGCGGCCGTCGTGGCGGACGACGGTGGCGATGATGTGGATGTGGTCGTCGGCATGGCGGACGGCCGCCCAGCGGCAGGCGGCGTCGTCGCCATCGGGGGCGATGCCGGTGGCGGAGACCATGCGGCGCGCGATGGCGGCCCACTGCTCGTCGCTGAGGATCGGGTCTTCGGGGGCAGCGCGTACGGACAGGTGCCATACGTGCTCGGCGGGCCTCTCGCTTTCGGGCAAGGCCATAACGGGCTGGTCGAGCAGGATCTGCAGTTCGTGCAGCGTCGCCTTGAGGTCGGCGCTGCGGCCGGGATCGGGTGCCAGGCTGTCCCACGCGGCGACGAGGTGAGGGTCGATGTGCTCCTCGGCGTCACCGGGCCCGTACAGGTAATTGAGTAGGCCGAAAGTCTTGTCGCCCATGGGGTTGACCGAGGGAATCATGCCGCCGGACGCTCGCTGTCCAAGTAGTGCTGGATGAACCCGTGTACCTCCAGGCGAACCTCGTCGACAGCCTCAAGGACCGCTCGGGCCTGCGGCGCCAACTCGTCTCGGTTCAGGGCTGCCGCAACCTGGTTGAGGTTGTTGCCAATCCGGCTCAGCGCGGGGCCCAGGGCAAACAGCCGACGCTTCATCTCGCGTTGGTCGGCGATCTCAGCTTCTGTACGGGTGAGATCGCGAGCCGCGCTGAGTGCGGCATGGGCTAGATAGTTGGCGATGCTCATGCTGCAGGTGGCGGCGGCTTTGACGAGGAGCTGGTACTCGTCGTCGTTCATGCGGCAGCTCGGCTGGTGCTTGCGCTTCTTCTCGTTGCGCTGGCGTTCGCGCTGCTGAACGTGGGGCTTTGGCATCGCGGCGTGGGTGCAGTCGGTGCTGTGGCAGGAGTGGCTCTTCCCCGCTTCAGGATGCGAGCCGCCCTCGGTCGCATCCTGACGGATCGGCGCCCCCTGGTGCCGATCCGCTCCCGCCACCCCAGGGGCGGGAGACGCAAGAGCATTGCTCCCACCGGGAGCAATGCTCTTGCACCAACTTGCTCCCGCTGAGGTCGAGTTGGACTCCGGCTCATCGGGCGTGGGAGTGGGGTTTGTCGTCGAGTTCGTCATCGGGTGTCGTTCCTCGTGGTGCGGATGCGGTGCTGGATCTCGGCGGCCAGTTCGACCATGGCGGTCGCGCCGTCTAGAACCCGGACGGGCGATTCGGGGCGCTGCTGGACGAGCCACTGGCCGGTGGGGGCCAGGACGGCTGCGTTCAGCATCTGGTGGCGCACGAGGACCTCCGCCCAGGCGCCGGCCTCGGCGATCGACGGGACGTGTGTGCGCGGGTGGCGAGCAGAAATGGGGACTCCTTCGTGGCAGGAGCGGTGGCCCGACCGAGGCCGGGCCACCATGCGGAATGCGGAGTCAGGCGCTTGACCTGCTCCTTTGCAGGAGTCAGCCGCACTCGCGGCAGCGGTCGAGGTGCGTGTTCAGGGCCCGCGCCATGTTCCGCTTCACCGTGACGGCGTTCTTCGCGCTGGTCTTCGCCGGCGCGGACCCCTGGTGGCGCTCGGCGTGGGCGCTCAGGATGCTGGCGTCGCGCTCGAAGCCCGCCTTGATGGTGGCGAACCGGTGGCAGGTCTTCATCGGGTGCTCCTTGCCTCGGCGCGCAGCCGCTCCAGCACCGGCGTCAAGCTCTCGTTCCGACCGCCCGGGAGTCCCAGGTCGCGATAGATCTCGCGCAGCTGAGGCCGGTTGATAGAGGCGTTTCCGTCCCGTTCCAACTTGGCTGTGACGTGCGGACGGACGAGCTTGACCAGTTGCGCGGTGCTCAGCTTCTTGCGCTGCCGGCCTTTGGGCTTCCCACCGCCTGGCCTACTGCGCTGCGCCTTTGTCCTGCGACGTCCGGGGACGGTGTGGGGACGGTCGCGGTCGGTTTCGGTCCCCGTTTCGGGGACGGTGTGGGGACGGTCGCGGTCGGTTTCGGTCCCCGTTTCGGGGACGGTGTGGGGACGGTCGCGGTCGGTTTCGGTCCCCGTTTCGGGGACGG
>NZ_JBEXJR010000002.1:216487-216606 GCF_040609235.1 Streptomyces sp. NPDC004732 | reverse complement strand
GGACGGTGTGGGGACGGTCGCCGTCGGTTTCGGTCCCCGTTTCGGGGACGGTGTGGGGACGGTCGCGGTCGGTTTCGGTCCCCGTTTCGGGGACGGTGTGGGGACGGTCGCCGTCGGTA
>NZ_JBEXJR010000002.1:57720-216391 GCF_040609235.1 Streptomyces sp. NPDC004732 | reverse complement strand
GGTTTCGGTCCCCGTTTCGAGGTCGGTGTGGGGACGGTCCCCTTCGGGCTCCGTCCCTGTCCCCGATTCCGTACGGTCCCCGTCCCCGTGGTTTTGGAGACCGTCATTGGGGACCGCGCTCCCGCGCAGACCGCCCTGCTCCTCGTCCGCAGGCAGGGGCACCGGGGACGGGACGAGAGGGGACGGCTTCGCGTGACCGGCTTCCTGCCCGAGCACGTCCTGCACCCAGGGCGACGGCAGATCGACGGTGGCCAGGGCTACCGCGTGCCGGCGGGCCGCCAGCTGCTCTAGGAGAGCCTGACGCTGTCGAGGATCGGTGCCGACCCCGGCTCGGGTGAGAGCCGACTGGAGCCGACGCGTGATCCTGGTGGCCTTCTCACGATCCGCCGGCGACATCGCGGCCAGCCGGGAGGCCAGCGCCACTGCCCGCCGCGTCGCGCGGTCCTTGGTGATCTGCGCGGCATCGCGGTTGCGGGTGGCGACGCCCAGGCGGGAGAGGAGCCGCTCCCGTGCTTCTCGTCCGAGTGTGGCCAGGAGCCCCTGCGAGGTGGCGTTCGGCTTGTGCAGCCGCAGCTCGATGCCCATGGCCAGGTGCCAGAGCACGGCCGCCATGACCGGGCCGACGAAGGCCCGCACGGTGCCGCCCACCGAGCCGGACTCGGCGTACGCCGGGATGACCTGCACCCCGGTGATCACCCAGACCAGGGCGCCGGGCAGGCCGGGCGCTCCGGTCGTCTTCAGGTTCTGCCGGGCCATCAGCGCAGTCGCGAACAGCGCCGCTTCACCCGCGCTGAACATCATGGCCCGCTCGACGGTGCCGGCCATGTCGAGATAGTCGGCGGCAAACCGCCAGCTGGTGTCGCCCGAGTAGATGGTGCAGTTGAGGGCGGCGAGGGCCGAAACCCAGACCGCGGGAGTGCCGACGCGCTTGCTGTCTGCCCGGTTCCGGTTACGCCGGATCGACCAGCCGGCCAGCGCGAGGGCGAGCAGCCCCACGACGCCGACCACGTAGACGGGATCTATGCCGTACGGCAAGGACAGGGCGATGGGGTGAGTCATGCTGCCTTTCGGAGGGCGGCGATCAGGGAGTCGGTCTGCACCTGGCGGGGCACCTGTACCGGCGAGGCGACGTCGTCGTCCTCGGCGGTCTCGTCGTCGGCCGACTCGGTCTCTTCGGCCTGGTCCCAGTAGCGGTCGCGGTCGGCGACGGCGTGTGCGGCGTTGCGCATCAGGTCGCGCGCCCAGTCGAGGTCGAGGCGCAGCGTGTGCGCGAGGCGCTCGGGACTCCAGCCGCGGACGTAGGCGTGGCGGGTGACGGCCTCGCGCTCGGCGTCGCTGAGGTGGACGTCGCGCCCCTCAAAGGCAGCCTTCACCCGGCTGTAGTCCAGGCGCTTGGCTACCTTCCGGTGCCAGGGGCGGCGCTCGGTCTCGGTGAGCCCGCCCCACATGCCGTGGCGGATCTCGTTGTCGAGGGCGTAGTCGAAGCACGCCTTCTTCACCGGGCAAGAGCCGCAGATCGACTTGGCCTCGTCGATGGCCGCGCGGTCGCGGGCGGCGTGGAAGAACAGCTCGTCGATGTCCTTGGCCGGCATGTTGTGGCACAGACCGCGGGCCTGCCAGCTGTGGTCGGCGATGCCCCGGAGGGTCGGGGTCGGGGTGTCGTTGGTGGTGATGTGGCGCAAGGCAGTCTCCGGAAGTCGCCTCGGCGGGCACGGGTCGCTCGGCACCGGTGGTGGCTGGGGTGCGGCGGGGCGCTGCGAGGCGGGCTCGGGGTACGGCGGCGGGCCGTACGCAAGGCGGAACGTTTCGGTGGAGAAGCGGGCTGCGGTCAGGCGGCGGGCGCCTGGGCCTGCGCCGCCAGGGCACGGTCGATGCGGCCGGGGTGGGCGGTGCCGCGCGGAGCGTTGCCCCGGGCGGACCCGTCGAGGGTGATGCGCCGGCGGCGGCAGGGCTCACCCGTGTCGGCGTGACACCACTCGCACGGCACAGCCAGGACATCGGGGCCCCCGGCGGCGATGGCGGCTTCACGGGCGGCGCGGGCCGGGCGGTAGGGGGCCAACTCGGCACGGACGGCGGCCGGGATGTACGAGCCGACGGCGGCCAGCTGGTCCTTCAGCCCCGGCCGGTGACGTCCCGCTGTGAGTTCGCGGTGCGCCGAGGGCGCGGCATGCCCGGCCGCCACGGCGTCGCGTGCCGCCAGCAGCTCCGCCCGCCAGGCTTCCGGGTTGTCCGGGTCGGCCCTCGGGGTCGGGTCGGTGTGCCGAGCCAGACGCTCGCGGCGGTGCGCGTGCCACTCACGGGCCACGTCGGCGGGCAGGATCGGGTACGGCGAGGCGACGATGCGCTTGCGGACGGTCTCGCGCACATCCCAGCCCTGACCGGTGGTCAGGGGCACGTCGGCGAGCAGCTCGTGCCACATGGCGAGCTGGTCGCGGGCCTCACCCGCATCGGTGCGGATGGTGCGCGGATCCAGGCGGCCGACGTAGGTGAGCACGGCAGCAACTTCACGGCGGTCCAAGGTAGTTACTCCGTTCCAGTCGGTTCGTCGACGGCGGCCAGCAGGGCGGCCATGTGCAGGTCGGCCTTGGTCATGCCGACCTGTGGGGCGGGGCTGCCGCCGGGCAGGGCGTACAGGTTCGGGCGCTGGGGTGTGGGGGTGTGCTCGCGGGCGATCCAGGACTTCCAGTCGGCAGCCCAGGCCGCGGCGGGCCGAGGGCCGCCGGCAGAGCGGTAGTGGCGCCACTTCGCGTCGGCGGCCTGCAAGCCCTGCTCGCCGAGGCGATCGAGGTGTCCCTGCTGCTGGGCCCAGGCCAGGCTGGCGTCGTCGACCTGCCAGTCGGTGGCGGAGGTGACCCCGGCAGCACTACTGCTGCTGTAGCTACCGTTCACCTTCGGTTCACTACAGTTCTGGGGGTCAGAATCTGCACCGGTAGAGGGTCCATTTCTGACCCGGGAGGGGGGCAGATTCTGACGAGGGGGGTCAGATTTTGCCCCGGTCAGATCCTGGACAGGGGGGTCAGATTCTGACGCGCCCGTGTGTCGGATGCGGTGTGTGCGCAGCCGCTCCTTGTCGATCTTTGGGACGGGGTCGGCGTCCGTGAGGGGCTCGACGTCCTCGGTGCGCAGGTCGGGGTCTGCCTTCTTGGCGGCGGCGACCTTCGCGAGCCAGGCGGCAGGGCGGGGCATGCGGTATACGGCGGCGCCCATAGGCCCCTCGTAGTCTTTGAGCGCCTCCAGGTCATGCGCGTCGCACAGCGAAGCCAGCGCGCTGCGCACCGCGTTGCGGCTGGCATTCGTGCGCTCCATCAGCTCAGCGAGTGAGGCGTAGGCGACGCACTGCGCGTCGGGGATTCGGTCGGCGATCGACAGCAGGACCAGGCGCGCCGTGCCGCGGCTGGTGCTGCTCTCCCACGCCCACTTCCGCGCCTGCCCGCTCATCGGGACACCGCCGTCTTCAGGCGTGTGCCCGCAGAGGGCAGCGCCGCGACGGTGGCCGGCAGCGGGTGGGGCGACGAGTGGCGGGCCGGTTGGGTGGCTGCCGCGCTGGCCGGGGAGACCGGCCTTTTGCGCAGGGCAGGCGGCATGTAAGACTCTCCTCCGTAGTGAAACCCGCTCCGGGGTGCCCGTTGGAAAGGTCCGGTGCGGTGAGGTGGGTAATCTCCGTGCCCTTGCCGGGGCCTGGAGTGCCATCTGGCGGTCGGCGTCCGGGAGTTAGTGGCTCCTTGGGCGCCGTCGCTGTTTTTGGGGCTATGCCACCCGACTGGATCGCGCGTTCTGCATTGGGCTCCCTATGCCTTCTGCTGCCGGGCGGGGTGCCCGGCGGGGGACGACGAACATATGCAGGACCTGCGGCAAGATCCAGACCTTGCTAAAGGACTCTCTACAAGTCGTTGGGGAGGGCGTCGGCACCTGCGCCTGCGGGTGGAGGCGGCGGACCGGGACCCGGGCAGCACCTTGATCGTCTCGACGGACTCAGAGATGATCTTCACGGCGCCCCCTCGTGTCTCACCCGACCACGGTCTGTTGAACCGGCTGGTCACAGCGATTTAAGCCAAGCCTCACTAGGGGCGTCAACGGTGATCTTTTGCCCGATTTACCTGGATAGATCACCCGGATCGTATGCAGTCGCGTGCATACCTACGCCCCCGTAAGTCGCTTGCGGCGTAAGGGAAATGGCGCTGTCCCGTCACTTTGTAAACGCATTACCAAAAGAGGTCTAGACCGGAGTCGGCAGGGGGCAACGAAAACCGGCAACCTTTTGCCGATTTCTCGGATGGGGCGCTAAATGATCAAGTCGGGCGCCCGATTCACGGGCGAACGTTCCTCCGTGTCGGACATAAGTCGTTCGTTATTGAACGAGGGTGCGCGGGGGGTGTTTGTGGCCCAGCCCACACGCGGTCAAGATCATTTAAATATTGCGTATTGTTCCAGTCGGGGGGCTTCGGGCGGGGGATCCGGTACGGAAGGCCGGACCCTTGTTGTGCCCGGGAAGAGTGAAAGGCTTCTCAGAGGCGTAAGGCAGGTTTCTCGTGGTCTCATATGCGCACGACGCCAGCGGTAACGGCGGTGCGGACGAAGGCATTTCAGAAAAGAGCGGGGCGGTCCAGCAGCTCGCCGGCCAGTACATGGGCTTCGGGGCCCTGCTGCTTCAGTGGCGGAAGGCTGCACCCGGTCGCCCCACCCAGGCCCGGACAGCCAAGGCCATGGGTATATCCGTGCGCACCTATTACAAGATCGAAAAGGGTGCGGTGCCGCCAAGGCTCACCCCGGAACAGTTCGAGTCGCTGGTCAAGCTGTTTCGTCTGGACGAGGCGGGGCGCAACGCCCTCATGTACCACAACATCGGCGCATCGCTGAAGCCGCCGCGTGGCTCGAGCCAGCCGCAGCTCCAGAAGGCGCTGCGGCTGCTCATCGACCGGCAGATGCCCAGCCCTGCGTACCTGTGCGACCAGAACTGGAACATCATCGGCTTCAACACGGCCATGGCCGAGTGGTGGCCGTGGGTGATGGAACCGGGGGCGAATCTCATCCTGTGGGCTCTGACGTCGCCCGAAGCGCGCACTCAGTACCAGGACTGGGACATGCACGCCTCGGCCTACGTCAAGATGCTCAAGTTCGCAAAGGCCGCACGCCCTGACGACCTTGAGCTGCGTGCCCTGATCGAGAAGGTCACGAAGGACCCCGACGTCCGCCACGTCTGGGACACCGAGACCGACATGGGCGAGACCCGCGACGGCCACGTGTTTCGCATGAACATTGCGGCGCTCGACTGGGAGACGATCGAGGTGGTCAGCCACGTCCTCTACCCGGCGTCCATGCCGCAGTGCCGGTTCGTGGTGATCACCTGGGTTGAAGGGGGCGAAGAAGAGCACGACGCGCTCGGAGACACCCGCAACGCCTGGGCTGCCACGACGGCGAGCCAGGACGATGTCGAAGCTGCGCAGTGGCACGAGCAGAATCGGGTGGACGAGGACTCCGCCACCCGCTGGCGTCGCGAAGTGGCGGGTCTCGCATCCCGCATGGTCGTCGCGACCCCGGAAGAAGCGGCAGAACTGGCCGGGAGGAACGGCGTTCCGATGCCGGCGATCAGCAAGCTCATGGGCCCTGACGCCCAGCTGACACTCGCGCCCGATCAGAGCACCGTGGTGTGGGCGGTGGAAGAGGCGGTCGGCTATTGGTCCGTTACTCATGTGCGGCCCGCCACCGTCATCGCCCGTGTCCCGCGCGAAGCCGTCCATGGACCATGCCGAACCGAAGTGCTGCAGCTGGTGCGATCTGCCCTGCCGACCGACGCGGACGCGGCCACCACCCGCATCGGACAGCTCCTCGAAGAGCGCGACACTGAGCAGCAAGTGCTGCGCGAGGTCCTGAACAAGATCGAGAATGGCGACGCTGGTGGGGCTGCCGCCCAGGCAGGCCAGTCCTAGCCCCTCAGACATTCGTCGGGGAGCCGTCACGAGTGGTGGCTCCCCGACGTGCGCCTTCCGCTACGCCCCCATCTCTGCACAGGAAGACCCCCATGCCCAAGTTCACCTATCCGATCCCGCTGCGCTGGGCCGACGCCGACAGCTACGGCCACGTCAACAACTCCCGCTACCTGACGTTCCTCGAAGAAGCACGTACGAGGATGGTTCAGGAACTGCTGCCGACGGACGAGACCGAGCGACGACGGCACGCCTTCGTGGTCCAGCAGTCCGTCATCGAATACAAGACGCCCCTGGACTACCGCGACCAGCCCGTACACGTGGATGTCTGGGTCGTCACCTGCCGCGGCGCGCGGCTCGAGCTGGGGTACACGATCAGGGACGGCGAGCACACTTATGCCGAGGCCACCACGAAGATGGCCGCCTACAACCTGGAGACGGGTGCACCCCGGCGCATCTCGGCGGCTGAGACCGACTTCTTCGGGCGCTATACGGCGGAGTGATCCTCGCTTGCGCGATGTGGCGGTCGGAACCCTCGGACCCTTGCCCGGGGTCAGAATCCGTCAATGCCGATCACGGTGCCGAACGGGTCGATGAGCTGGGCGATCTTGCGACCGGTGCCGTCACCGACGTCGAGAGGGCCTCGGTGGTGGAGGCACCCGGCGTCGAGCAGGCGGCGGCGGACGATATCGACGTCGTCGACTCCCCAGTACGGGACCGGGCTGCCGCCACGTCGGTTGCGCTTCTCGTCCAGAGGGTGGAAGCCGAACTCGACACCTCCGACGTCGAGCCAGGCATACACGGCGCCGTTCGCGTCGTCGACGTCGAGGTGAACCTCGGCGTCGAGGACCTCGCTCCACCAACGGGCTGACCTTTCGGGGTCCTCGGCGAAGACCATGATCGTGCGGATGCTGTTGAACACGAAGCTCTCCCTCGTGTAGCGCCCCCAGGGAACGCTGGAGGCAAGGATCATGCGAGGGCCACCGCCCGCGCCCTCAGTTCCTGCTCTGCAGGTAAACCGGGGAAACGGCGAAGGCGTGCGTACTCATTCGGTCTCGCCGACGTAGGGGTTGTCGCCGCCTGCATCCGTGAGCCCAGCGATCTTCGTGGCCAGTGCGCGTGAGTGGAAGGCGAGTTGCGGGACGTGTGCTGGCGCGGCCCACTCGAAGCCGATCTGCGCTTCGTCCTCCGCGTGACCGCCGAGCGTTCCGGGCTTGCCCACCGGGCGGCACAGGAAGATCACGTCGACTCGGTGCGTGTCAGCCTCCTCCTTGTCGCCGGGGTGGCGCGGACCGATGTACTCGCGGACCCACAGCAGCCGGACGACGTCGACATCGAGTCCCGTCTCCTCGCGGACTTCGCGGATCACAGCTTCTTCGAGGGTTTCACCGGGCTTTTGACCGCCCCCGGGCAGGAAGTAGCCGAGGCTGCCGTTCCAGATCGCCTGGAGGAGGAGGACCTGGCCGTTGTGGAGGATCACGGCTTTGGCTGAGTTGCGGATCGCGAGGGACATCAGGAACAGCTCCGTGGCGAGATGTGGGAGGGATGGCCGGTGAGGGAGATGCCGGCCTGGTCGTGGTCGGAACGCGCGGCCGGGGACGCGGTCGGTTCGCAGGACCGGGCCGTGCTTGTCACTGGGCGGCCTCGACTGCCGGACGCATCGACCGCAGTGGGGTGAGCGCGAGCCGGACCGGAGGCACGACGAGCAGACACGTGCCGATCATCAAGATGGTGTGCAGGCTGATGCGAGTGCTGGCGGCTCCGGCGAGGAGGGTGGCGAAGGGGCGCAGGCCGAAGGCGGTCCACTGGCCGGTGGCCTGCATGCGGCCCTGCATCTGGGGATCACAGGCGCGTTGCCGGACGGTGCGTTGTGTCAGGCCGTGCGTCACGGCGCCGAAGATCTGGACGCAGAGGCCGCAGCCGACCGCGAGCTGGCCGCCGAGTCCGGGCCGTGCGAGCAGCAGCGGGAGCTGGCTTGCCGGCGCCAGGGCGAGCGCGCTGACCATGACCGGGCCGGGCCCGAACCGTTCGGTCAGGCGCTCGGCGGTGAGGGAGGCGAGGAAGCCGCCGCTTGCCCCGAACCCCATCACGTAGGCGAACGTCTGCGGGCCCCAGTGGAGTTCGCGGAGCAGGTAGACGGTCCAGATCGCGCTGGTGCCGGCGAGGACGGTCGAGGTGATCGCGTTCGTGCTGACGAGCGGGCCGATCACCGGGTGCCGCCAGGTGTAGGCGAGCCCCTCGCGGATCTCTCGGAGCAGGGAGCGTCCGGCCAATCTCGGCTGAGGCGCCGGCTCGGGCGTGCGGATACGGAAGGCGCTCCAGGCGCTGACGAGGTAGGAGACGGCGTCTAGGGCGACCGCGCGGGCCGCCCCGACGAGTCCGATCAGGACGCCGGCGAGTGCCGGGCCGGCGATGTCGGCCAGGGTGTTAGCGGAGGCCAACTTCGAGTTGGCCTGGAGTAGTTGCTCGCGGGGCACGAGGCGCGGGATGTACGACAGGCTGGCCGCCATGCCGACGACCTGACAGGAACCGACGGCGAAGGCGACCACCCACAGCTGCACCAGCGTGAGCCTGCCTGTCACGGCGGCGAGCGGCACCGTACTCATCGCGGCGGCGCAGCCGAGGTCCGTGGCGATCATCAAGGGCCGTTTACGGAGTCGGTCGGACCACGCCCCGGCGGGGAGCGAGAACAGCAGCGGCGGTGTCTTTTGTGCGGCGGCGAGGACGGCGGCCTGCCAGGCGCTCGCGTGCAGCGTGAGGACCGCGACCAGAGGGATGGCCACGGAGCTGAGCGAGGAGCCCATGACGTCGATGGCCTGCCCGGTCCAGTAGTAGCGGAAGTCGCGGTGCCGCCACAGGCTCGTGCGCGGAGACGGGTTCATGCACCTGCACTTCCCGAGTCGGCCGTTGGTGTCGTACGGCGGGCGTAGGCAGTGAAGTGAGCCGCCTTGTGGTCGATGGGCAAGTCGGGCCGCCAGGCGGTGAGGATCTGGGCGCTGCACTCGAACAGCTCGTCGGGTAGTTCGTCGAGCGGCCACCAGCTCCAGTCTCCGATGCTCTCGCCGACCTGGTCGGCGGGTTCCCCTTCCCAAGCCGTGACGAGGGCGCCCACGGTGAGGCGTACGACGTCGCCGACGTGATCGACGAGGGTGCCCAGGAGCGTGACGTCCTCGGTGCGTGCAGACAGTCCGGTCTCCTCGGCCAGCTCGCGCACCACCGTCTGCTCCAGGGATTCGCCGGCCTCCGCGGACCCGCCGGGAAGTTCGCGAGTGCCACGGCGATGGCGGCCCAGGAGGAGGCCCTGCTGGCCGAGGAGGATGGCGCCAACGCCGATTGCTGCGTGCGGGGCAGGTGGCCGGTTGCTGCGCGGGCGGCTGGTGATCCGGGAGCGCCGATCCGGGACGCGGCGGGCGCGAATCAGCTGGTGGCGGACCGGGTTGTCCTCAGCGGGCGCGGTGAGCAGGTCGTTGGCCTCGACCTGGAAGCCGTACTCGGTCAGCAGGTCTTCCCACAGGAGCGGGGCCAGGACGTACATTTCCACCGTGATCGGCGGATCCTTGCGGAGCAGGAGTTGTTGTTCGCGAGGCGCGACGCTCGTGGAGGGGCCGCGTCCGTGCAGGTCCGTATGCAGGCAGGAGAAGATCAGCGGGGCGTGCGGGGCGAGTCCGTCGCGCAGGGCGGGCAGCAGTTCGTGCGGATCGATGTAGGCGAGGGTGCCGATCGCATACGCGGCGTCGTACGGTTCGGCCGCGCGCAGGTGCTCGATGACATCGCCGTGGACCCATTCGATGCCGGGATGGTTGCCGAAGTGACGGACCGCGCGTTCACGCTGGGTAGCGGACTGCTCGACGGCGGTGACGTGTGCACCATGGTCGCGGGCCAGGTGTACGGCGTGGTGCCCGGCGCCGGAGCCGATGTCCAGGACGCGCTTGCCGGTGAGGACGCCGAGGATCTCGGTGCCTGGGCCGACGCCGTCCCACGGGCCCCAGCCGATCGTCTCGGGCACGGGCGGCACATAGTCGTGCCCGATCTGACGCTGGCCGTAGATCTGCCAGGCCCTGATGTTGGTGTCCTTGGCGGGCACGGTTGCCTCCTGGTGGGCGGGTGTTCAGGGGTCAGGTGTGCGTGATCAGGTAGGCGGGGCCCTCGCCACGCCGGGCTCGTTCGATGGCGTCGAGGCGGGCGAAGGCGCGCGGTGCCATCAGCTCCTGCCAGGTGGCGAGATCGTGGACGGCCCACATGTCGTGCTCAGCAGGATCGAGGCGGATACGACCGAGCTGGTCGGCAGTCAGCTGCCCTGCGTCGAAGATGAATCCGACCTTGTTCAGCGGGAGACGGGGCCCGGAGTGCAGGAAGTGCGTCAGGAGCAGCTTCGGCGTGTCCAGACCGAGTTCGAGGCCGGTCTCCTCGACCGTTTCGCGCCGGGCGGTCTGCAGTGGGTCCTCGCCCGCGGCGTCCAGATTGCCGCCCGGGAACTGCCAGAGTCTCGAGCCGTACACCGACCGGAGCTGGACGGGCCGGTCGTGCTTGTCGCGGATGTACAGGCAGCCGTACACCGTGTGGTGCGGGACGGTCTGTGCGTACTCCTGCGGCGACATCGGCATGGGGTGGCCGGGCCGGGCAGGGCGGTGGTCGAAGGCGAGGGCGAGCACGCCGAGGGCTTCCCTGTCCGGCGGGTAGAGGCTGCGGAGGTTGGCGAGCAGCTCTGCGCGCGGCGCATCCGGGTCGATGCGCGCGGGGGCCTCGGAGTCGAGCAGGTCCTCGAAGGACGCGTACGGGGTGATTCGTTGCACGACGACGTCGAGTTCCCGTTTGGTGTCTCGGTCGTGGAAGACGAGCGTGTCGCCGCCGGCGACGGCGAGCTTGTTCGGGGTGGCCACCCTCACCTCGATCGTCTTGCGGCCAGCTTCCACTTGGCGGTAGTACCGTCCGAGCAGGTGCATATGGTGCTCTTTGGGTTCGCCGCCGGTCGCCGGACTGGGGGCGGCCGGGATCACCTGCTGGGTGTTGTCGGGCATACGTGCCTCCGTTCGATGCATGTCGTCTGTCGCCGGCCCGGGACCGCAACCGGACCAAGGTGTGGTGGCCGCGCTCCGGTGCTTCCGGGTCGACGTGGGTGCCGTGGAAGTGGACACGGCTGCCGGCGTGCTATGGCAGTTCGATCGGTCCGTAACGCGCGTACGGCTCCCGCCGCATCAGCGCGTCGTAGCGGTCCGCTGCCGAGAAGTGCCAGAACTCCGTCGCGTAGTTCGTGAATCCGGCGGCTTCCATTGCGTGGAGCAGCAGCGTGCGGTGGTGGCGCGCGGACTCGCTGAGGTTCGGGGCATGCGTGAAGCAGGCACCATCGCTTTCCTCGGGGGAGGCATTGACACGGGTGCCGAGGTCGAGTTCGTGGCCGTCCTGGTCGACGAGGGTGACGTCCACGGCCGCGCCCGCGGAGTGGGGCGCGATCTCCGGCGGCGACACATACCGGCTCGCGGCCTGGTGGAGCTGCTCAGCTGTCCAGTCGGGCTGAGCGGAGGCCAGTTCGTCCCGGTACTCGGTGAAGTAGCGCTGCTGGAGAGCCAGCGGCCGGTAGCCCTCGATGAACAGCAGGTCGGTGCCGGCAGGCAGGAGCGAGCGGGCGTGCTCCAGCCGGGCCAGGACGCCCTCGCGGATGTGGGCGAACGCGCCCTGCGGATCGTACTTGCGGGGATCGACGCGGAGGCCGTGGTCGCGCACGTCGACGAGCGGCTCCCCGCACTCGCGCACCGGGATCGCGGCGACCTGCGGATCGGACATCAGCACCAGACTGCGCATCGAGTCTCCCTGGGACGGCTTGTATTGAGACGGCGAGGACGTAAGGGCCAGGCCGGTCTCACGCAGGATGCGCGCGACGGTGTCCTGCAACGTGCTGTCGGCCTTGACCACGGCCTCCAGACCGCCGGGCAGCAGATCCAGCTCGCGGTACCAGGAGACGAGGTGGTCGTCGGTGACCTGCTCCAGGTACGCGGCATCCGCCTTCGAGGCGTGCCGCGCCAGCGTCGCTTCCAGCGGCACGTCCAGGTAGTAGCAGCTGGAGACGCCACGGTGGTCGCGTACCAGAGACGCGATCATGTGGCCGTAGCGGTCCGCATAGAGGATCCCTTCGAGCACCACGTGGAAGCCGGCGTCGAGTGCCTCACGCGCGATCCTGCCCAGCAGGGCGATGTTGGCGCCGCGCGCGGTGTCGTGTTCCCTGAGCACGTTCCTGCGGATCACGTCCTGGCCGACGATCGCGACGCCGCGGCCGTAGTGGTCTCGCAGGCCCTGGGCCACGCTCGACTTACCCGACGCCGAGTTCCCGCGAATCACTACGAGGCGGGTGTCGCGACGTCCGGTCGCTGCCGCGGAGGACGCGTGGCAGGATGCGCCAGTCGGTGCGTCGGTCATGCGGGCCACCCCGTCTCGCTGTACAGCTCACCGCTCTGAATCTTCTCGATGGCAAGCCGCGTGTAGGGGACGAGGTCGTCGGGAAGGGCGGCGGGGTCCCAGAATCTCCACTGGATGCACTTGTCCGGCTCGCGCAGCTCAGGCTCGCCGCTCCAGGTACGGGCGCGGAAGAACAGGCCCATGCGGGGCGGGTATTTGGGCTTGCCGATGTGGTGGACGACGTGGACGAGTTCGACGTCCTGGCGCTCGATGTGCAGGCCGGCCTCCTCTTGGGCCTCCCTGAGCAGGGCGGTGATGGCGTTCTCGTTCTCGCAGTGGCCGGCCAGCACATGCCATGTGGATGGCGCGAATGCCGAGTCGGGGTGGCGCAGCCCGAGCAGCACCGTCCCGTCGGGTCGCTCCAGGTAGAGGTGGACGCCGATGATGTTGGGGACCGTGCCGCGGGGCGAGGCCAGACGTTCTTCCTCGGGCTCGGGCCCGCTCTGCGTCGTCGGGAGGGTGGCGGAGTGGCGCCGTACGAGGTCACTGGTGGTGCCCGCGATACGCAGGCGGTGGAGGTCGCCGGGGGCGAACCAGGCCAGCATCACCCCCTCGGTCAGGGCGAGGTCGCGCGGGTCACCGTTCCAGCGGCCGGCGTAGATAGCGATCGGTACGGTCGCGCCGGCGCCGTCACTGGCGTACTCGGTGCCGAACGGCGTCAGGTCGGCGAGGTCGAGGCCGGCTTCCTCGGCCAGCTCACGCCGCGCGGTGTGCTCCAGGGTGGCGTCCT
This sequence comes from Streptomyces sp. NPDC004732, assembly GCF_040609235.1. NCBI lineage: Bacteria > Bacillati > Actinomycetota > Actinomycetes > Kitasatosporales > Streptomycetaceae > Streptomyces > Streptomyces sp. NPDC004732. The sequence goes on along the minus strand of NZ_JBEXJR010000002.1, from coordinate 203,287 downwards.
GGGGTTCTCGGCCGCCGCCGAGCAGGGACCACATGCCCGGTTCCCAGATCTGGCCGGGGAAATAGTCGCGCAGATGGAGCAGGTACTCGCCGCGGTCGTTGTAGATCAGGGCGGAGGCGTTGGCCGTCTCCGCCCGGATCTGGAGCGGGAGCTTGAGCAGCTTCTCGCGCAGAGAAGGGGAGGCGGCGCGGTCCGCGGGCCGCCACTCGATGCCGCCGACCTCCTCTTCTTGCAGGACCACCGGCGTCTCGTTCGCGTTGCGCAAGCGGAAGAGGAACCGGAGGTCGTAGTGCTGGTGGCCGGGCTCGCCCTTGCCCGGGTGGGCGTCGACGTCGTGGATGTCGATGTCGAACGGCAACGTCTCGTAGCCGGGCCACGGCGTGACGGCTTGGAGCGGGATCCCGGTCTCTTCCTGCAGTTCCCGCAGCGCCGCTCCCGCCAGGGACTCATCGGAGGGCTCAGCGTGTCCGCCGGGGGCGAGAACTTTCCCGCTGGCCAGATGCAGCACGTGCAGGACGCGGCCGAGATCGTCGAGGACGATCGCACCGCAGGTGACGTGTCCGGTGAAGGTGGAACGGCTGGTGATGCCATCGCCGGTCCGGTCGAGGGCCTCCAGGAGGTCACTGAGCTGCTCGCGCTCGTGCGGGTGGCGGGCGAGGTAGGTCTCGACGGTGGTGCGGACGTGGTCGTGCGACAACGGCATGGGCTACCTCAGAGGTGCATATGGAAGGGGGGGCGTGTCGAGGCGATGCGGGGTTCGGGTCAGCTCAGCCGTATCCCCTCCGCCGGGATTTCCTCGATGGCTGCAGCGCGAGTGGTGGGCAGGCCCCACCGCTCGCGTGCCGTGTCCGCTGCGAGGTGTGCCTGCCGCACGCCGGGCGGGCCCCAGCCCAGCAGGGCGGCTGCCTGAGCGGGGCTAGCGAGCAGGCGGGCGAAGGGGCGGCCGGTCGCGGGGTCGACGGCCGCCGGCCCGATGGCGGTGACCCGGGCGGCCAGGCGCAGCCGGGCATTGGGACCCACACCGCCGTAGACCTCGCCCGTCTCGTCCAGCACCCAGCCCAGTCGCACCGGATCGGCCAGGGTCAACTGGCCTTCCTCTTCGGCCTCGCGGTGCAGGGTCTCTTCGGGCGTCGCATCGGTGCTCTCCACGGTGCCGCCGGGCAGCATCGGCAACGCGCCCCGCGGGCCTGGGTCGGCCACGACGACGACCCGTCCGTCGGGGACGAAGCACCACGCCCACGCTTGCTGCACGGGCAGGAGGTCGGGGACGGGTTCGCGGTGAAGCGGGCTGTCCCACAAGGGCCGGTAACGGACGTGGACGTCGTGCCGGTCCAGCGCCGGGACGTCGAGGATGTGTCGACCGTCGGCGAGGTGCGCGGTGGCAGTATGCCCGAGCCGGGCACGGTAGGCGGCGAGCATGATCCGCCCGTCCACGGGCCGCAGCCGCTGCACCGCGTCCCGGGTCTCCAGGAAGGCGTACGCGGACAGCTCTTCGCGCGGCAGGCGGATCGCCGCCACCTGGTCGGGGGTGAGGCTTCCTCCGTCGAAGACGAACCGGACTTCCCCGGGACAGGTCGTGCCGGGATGGAGGTCGGGGTGGTGCGCGGAGAAGGAGTGGACAGCGAGCACGGCCGACAGCGGCAGATCCAGGCCCAGTTCCTCGGTGATCTCACGCCGGCAGGTGACGTGCGGGTGTTCCCCGGCTTCGACGACGCCACCGGGCAGCAGCCACGAGTCGTCCTTGCGGTAGGTGGGGTGCACCAGCAGGACCCGGCCGACCTCGTCGGTGATGATCGCCGCGGCGCCGAGCCACGCCGCGTGCCGGGATGCGGCGTACTGAGCTGCGGGCACAACAGCACGCGGGGCGACGCGATCCGAAGGGGATCCGGGAGAGGGCACGGGGCCGCGCCTTTCAGGACGATGGGGGTGCAGGCGTGGACGGCGGCTGCCGTCCAGCAGTTACCGAGATGCCAGACTGACCTGTTTGCCGAGCGGGGAGTGGCGCATATAGCAGCCTCAGCCGTTCATGAGGTGCGCAGCGGCCCCGGGGGCGATTGGCCAGTCAACGGTGATGCGGGTGTGCCTCTTGTCGAACACGTGCGGATGATGGATGGGCGCCGCCGAGGTGGGGTTGGTTTGCGGGCGGACGGTGATGCGGGGGCATGCGGCGCCGCGGTGGTTGTGCTGCCAGTGCTGGACGTGTTCGGCCATCTCCTGGGCGGCCAAGTGGCCGTGGGGACCGTATCCGTGGACGACGAACTCATACCTCCCCTTGCCGTCGTCTCCGTCATCGATGCGCTCGGTGTCCAGGCGCGCGAGGGAGTCGCCGCGTACGATCGCGGCGCCGGGCCAGTGCTTGGGCGGCGGGTTCAGGACCCCGTTGTCGCCGTCCGGCTCGACGGACAGGCGGCAGAAGCTGTTGAGGGCGCCGGCCAGGTAGAGGGTGAGGGCGTCGAACGGCTCCTGGCCGCGGACGGTGACGTGGGTGTGCGTGACGGTCGGCTCGAGAGTGAGCGCGGGGGCGAGCTGGTCGACCGGCATGGGTGTGCCGTCCTCCCAGGACAGGTGGACGCCGGTGCCGGGGACGGTGCGCCGGTTCGGGTTCCAGGCGCCGTCGCCCTGCATGGCGACGAAGCCGCAGACGATGAGCGGCTCGTCGCTGTGCAGGGCCCCGTCGCGCTTGGTGAAGCCGATGGCCCAGTGGTACCCGTGTAGACGGAGCGGCGCGACGAGACGTCCGCCCTCGGCGAGAGCGTCGATCCAAGGCAGATCCCAGGTGTCGACGGTGACCAGGATGGCGTCGAAGCCGCCGTCCGGCACGATGCAGGTGGGCAGGTGCTCGGCGTCCGCGGTGACCACCCGGACGCGGTCGTACCCGGTCTGGGTCAGGAAGCGGGTGGCGCGGTCGGTGACAGCCCGGTCGATGTCCACGGTGATGACGCTGCCGTTGGCGCCGACGAGTTCGGCGATGAGGGCGGCGTTGTAGCCGCCGGAACCGATCTCCAGAACATGGTGGCCAGGCCGGATGCGGGCGGCTTCGAGCATGTCGGCCTGCAGCCAGGGCGCGGAGATGGAGCTGATGACGTGGCCATCGTCGTTGTGACGGGTGGCGACGATGTCGTTCGTGTACGCCTTTTGGACCGGGACCTCGGGGGCGAAGGCGTGCCGGGGCACAGTGCGCAGAGCCTCGTCGACCGCGGGGGTGCGGATGTGGCCGGCTTCGGCGAGTTGATCGGCCAGCTGGTGACGCAGGGTACTGGCTTCGTCGAGGTTGGAGGTGGGGGACGTCGTCACGGTGGGCCTTTCGGTCGAGCGGTTCACGCGGGGTCCGAGACGGTGGACGCGGTGGGGTTGGGGATACGGGCGGTGGTGGGGGCGTACTGAGCAGCCTGGGTGTCGAACATGGCGGCGTACCGACCGCCTGCGGCCATGAGGTCGTCGTGGGTGCCGTGCTCGACGAGGCGCCCTTGGTTGAGGACGTAGATGTGATCGGCGTGGCGCACGCCGGACATGCGATGGGTGACCAGGACGACTGCCCGGCGCGGGGCCGCCAGGCGCCGGATGCGGTCGAAGGCAGCGATTTCCGCCTCGGGGTCGAGGGCGGAGGTGGGCTCGTCGACGATGAGGACGCTGTCCGAATGCGATGTTGAGCTGCGCCAGTGGGTGCGGGCCAGACCCACTTTCTGCCATTCCCCGCCGGAGAGTTCGATGGCGCCGCGGAACATGCGGCCCAGCATGCTGTCCAGTCCGTTGGGGAGTTTGGCGGTTACGGCGCCGGCCCCGGCGTAGTCGACGGAAGTCAGCAGGTCGTGCGTCGAGGCATCGTGGCCGGGACGGCCAATGCGGATGTTCATTGCGGCTGTGACGGGCCAGCGCTGGAAGTCCTGAGTGAGCAGGGAGACACGATCGAAGACCTGGGCGCGTTGCAGTCCGGAGATGTCGGCCTCACCCCACTTCACCGTGCCGTCGTGGGGCAGCAGCAGACCGGAGAGGATCTTCATCAGAGTGCTCTTGCCGGAGCCGTTCTCGCCGACGACGGCGATGACCGAACCCATGGGGAAGGTGAGCGTCACATCGTCCAGGGCCGGTTCGTCACGGTCGGGGTACCGGTAGGTGACGTTTTCCAGGGAGACCTGCTTGACCTCGTCGGGGACGGGACTGCCGGTCTGGGGAATGGCGCGTTGGGAAGCCTCGATGAGGAACTGTCCGTGGTCGCGGACGTAGAGGGACTCTTCGTGCAGCTGGTTGATGTTCATCACCAGGGCGCCCAGGCTCGCCGACCCGGTCCGTACGGCAATCACGGCGGTGCCTGCGACGGCGAGGCTCATGTGGCCGGCCATGATGAGCCAGATCATGGAGCCGTAGGTGGCGGCCATCGCCAGGCCGGATAGCGCGGACGCGACCCATTCGGTGACGGCCTTGCTGGAGGCCAGGCGCTCCTGCTCCGCCTCCGCGCTGGCGGCCATGTGCCGGTACCGGTCGAGGAGGAAGGGACCGACGGCGTGGATCCGGACTTCCTGTGAGGCGGTGCGCTCGGTGAGGAGATTGCCGATGAGACGGCTGGCCCGCAGGTGCTCGATCCAGCTCATCATCGACACATAGCGTTCCTGCGCCACCCGCATGGCGCCCCACCCGCGGGGAGCCGCGATAACCAGCAGCATCGGCAACAGCGCCGGGTGCAGGACGGTGAGTACACCGGCCGTGGCGATCAGCGAGATGCTGCTGTTCAGCGCGGAGACACAGGCGCCGATCATGCGGCGCGCGGAGGCGGGCCCGTACTGGGCGATGTCGATCAGACGGCGGAAGTCCGGGTCGTCGATGGCTTCGAGTTCGACGGCGGTGGCCGCGGCCAGGTACTGCGTGGTGGCGATTCGCTCGACCTTCGGCTCCAGTCGGCCGGCCCGAGAGGTCGACCAACCGGCCAGTGCGCCGTTCACGACGGCGACGCCTGCGGCGGCGAGAAGACCCGGCACCAAGGCGTGCAGCCGCTCGACAGCGTCCCCGGATCCCAACAGTGCGTGCATGACCGCGTTGATGGCCAGCAGACCAATGGCTGCGGCGATGCCCTGACCGAGTTCGCTGATTGCTACCGCCACCAAAGCGCGGCGATCCGCGCTCCAGGCCATCCGCAGGGCGGCTCCGACAAGGCGGGGCATCTGCCGCAACGCGGAACGCATGGTCAAGTCCAGGCCCGCGTGCTCGTGTTGGGACCAGCCCATGTCGTAGCGCAAGGGGCCGCCGAAGAGTTCGCGCTCCGCCTCGGAAACCTGGGGCTCCGCCATGCGGACCTTCCCGAAGAACCGCTTCACTCGCTGCCTCCCTTTGACGGCCAGTTCAAAGCCCGATAGGACGGGCCGTGGGTGAGCATGTGGAAGATGGCGACGGTGTAGGCGTGGCAGTCGGAGGGGGGATGTGCGATCGACACCCAGAACAGCCCCTCGTGCATGTCCGGTTCCGCGTTGTGCGGCTCGCCGGTCCAGGTCTGTGTCACGAAGACCGCAGTGATCCGATCCGTGCCGCCGGGCTCGTGATGATGGACGAGTCCGCAGAACTCCTGTTGGTCGGCGCGGATGAGGACTCCGGCTTCCTCCTCCGTTTCGCGTCGAGCCGCGCGGTCCAGGGGCTCGCCGGTCTTGAGATGGCCTCCCACAACGGTGAGTTGCCCCGGTGCGAGTGCGGCGTCAGGCTTGCGGCGCACGCACAGGGCGGCGCCGTTGGCCCGGAGGAGGATCTGTGCCACATCCGCGATCAGTAGGTGGGGAGTTTCGATCAACGCCGCTCCTCCCGCATGAGTCGTTCGACCGTGCGTCGGCCGCGGGCGGTGACGAACGGATCGCCGTGGCAGGGGCCGTATGCGAGGGCGGCCGGGAGGGTTGGCGACTCGGTCATGCCAGGTACCTCGTATCCGGACTCGCCCCGTTGGCGAGAGTGGTGACGACGCGTGCGGGGTTACCCCACGCCGCACCAGTGCGTTCGAACGCAGGATGAAGGGTGGCAGGGCGGCGTACGGGATTCACGGCGATTCCTCCTACTGGGATCCGGACAGGTGATCGGGTAACGGGGTGGATGCCGCCCCCGTCACGGGCCTACGGGGGCGAAATGTAGGACAGGATTTCGAATACTGGTGTCGCGCCTTTCCGTGTCTGTATGCGGAGTCCGTGATGCTGTGTTCGATCACTCTTGTGGGTTCCAGTACCTCCTCTGGGGGATTGCGGGCCGCCGCCAGGGCTCCACAAGAAGTGCGACGCGAGAACCCCCTGCCGCGTGTCGACGCCCCTGCCAACGGCCTCGTAGTGCTCCCCGCCGGCGAATGAGCGCGGTCCGCAGATCGCACGCCCCCTCGCTGAAGGGCGAGCGGCCCTGGAGCGTCGGGCCCATTCGGTTCTGCGGCTACACGCCGAAAGCGGCATTCAGAGGCAGGCTGAGCAGCGCTTGGAGGCGGCGTGTGGTGGCCTCGGGGTCCTGGGCGTGGATGGGCGTGATTCCGAGGGCCTGTGCGGGCTGGAGATTGGCTTCGATGTCGTCCACGAAGATGCACGCTTGGCCGGTGCACCCGAGCATGTCCAGCGCGAGCCGATAGATCTCCGGGTCTGGCTTGCGCATGCCGACCTTTTCGGAGAGCACGACCACGTCATGCGATTCGTCCAAGCGCCAGGGCTCGTACGGATTGAATGGGGTCATGCCCATGCTGTTGGACAGGACGGCGGTCTTCAGTCCGGCGGCCCGGATTGCCTTCGCGACGCCGATGATGCGTGGCTCCGGCCTGAGTGTGGCGAGTGCGCGGCGCATGAGATCCGTGCCGTCGATGCCGAGGAGGCCGGCAATCCCTTCGTTCCAGGTCTCCTGAGTGATGTCACCGCGCTCAAGTTCGGCGTAAAGGCGACGACCGGCAGGGTTCACGGCGACGGCGTGCAGGTAGGCGTTCTCGGCGAGTCCGCACTCCCGGGCGAAGGCGCGAGCGCAGTCGTCCAGGCTGGTGGTGAGGACTCCGCCGAAGTCGAATATGACGGCCTCGTAAGGCACGGTGGCTCCCTGGTTCATCGGCTGACTGGCGAGGTGGCGGGCGAGATTGTTTGATCTGGGATGACCACGTTGGCGGTGCGAAGGATGACGTCCATGAGCCGCACCGTCCGCTCGCCGCGTTGGGGGGAGCACTGCGGCTCCCGGCCTTCGCGTACGGCGGCGGCGAGGTCGAGGACGCCGAGGCCGCGACCCAGCGGTCCGATGGCGCGGTCTGTATCGATGGCGGTCCACTCGCGAGCGCCGTAACTTCGGTGCAGAACCGGGCCGTCGTGGAAGTTCGGGTCGGGCAGCACGAGGGTGCCGGTGCTGCCGTGGATCTCCAAGTGCGGGGCGTGGGTGCCGGCGGCGTCGAAGCTGGTGGTCAGCGTCACCGGGGCTCCCGTGTTGGTCTCAAGGAGTGCGGCTACATAGGTGGGTGCGTCGGCAGTGAAGTTGCTGCCGGCTCGGGGACCGGAGCGGATCGTCCGCGCGGGGCGGGTGTGAGCGGTTGCCGCGCGTACATGAAGCGGGCCGAGTAGGAAGTCGAGGGCCGTGAGGTAGTAGGGGCCCATGTCTCCAAGGGGGCCGGCGTGCTCGGCGTAGAAAGGCTCCGGAGAGGGGTGCCAGCGCTCGGGTCCGGTGCTGAGCAACGTGGCGCTGGCGGAGCGGATCTCTCCGATGAGGTCCTGATCGAGGGCCTTCTTCGCAGATTGCAGGGCGGGGCCGAGCAGGGTGTCAGGGGCGGATCCGAGCAGCACGTTCGCACGTTGCGCGCGGGAGATCAGTTCGGCTGCACGGTGGGGATCGATGGCAAGAGGCTTCTCGACCCAGACAGCCAACAGACCTGCAGTAATTGCCCGTTCGCCAAAATCGGCGTGCGTGTGTGGCGGGGTGAGAATGAGGGCGAGGTCGACGACTTCTGGGGCGAGGAGGCGGTCGACCGGCATCACGGGGATGGCGTACCGGTCGGCGAGGTCCTGCGCGCGGTCGCTGTCCAGGTCGGCGCAGGCGACGAGTCGCACGCGGTCCTCGGCGGCCAGTGTGGCTGCGTACTCGCTGGCGACCATGCCGCAGCCGACGACTCCCACGCGGACAGGGTCCGCGGTCACCGGTGCTCCGCCAGAATCTCCTCGATGCGCTGGGCCAAGTCGCCTGCCCAGAGCGATCGTTCGGCCGGCGGAAGCCAGGGGATCTGGATGTCCAGATAGCGCCGGGGGTCGGTGAGAGTGCTCTCAGGCTGTACGGGCCAGGCAGCTGCGGTGTGCAGATCGCCGGGGCCGGGCCACCAACTGCGGTAGCCGGCGTGGAAGAGCGATCCCGCGAGGTGCTCAGCCGCGGCGGGATCGGCTAGACGTAGACCCACCTGGGAACCGTTGCCGACCGGAGCGGTTCCGTTGGGTACGAGGGAAACAGGAAGGGGCTCCAGGGCCTCCAGTACCTTGTGCTGCAGGGAGCGCAGGTCGGCCACGAGGGTGGGCAAGTAGTCGAGTTGGGGCAACGCGAGACCGGCGGCCAGTTCCGTCATGCGGGCCTTGGAGCGCCACACGGCATGCGGTGTCGGCTGGCGGGTGTCGCCCCCTATGGCGCGCATCAAGCCCATGGCGTCGGGGTCGTCCCCGACGATGAGTCCGCCCTCGCCGGTGGCGATGAGCTTGAAGGTGTGGGTGGAGAAGGTTGAGAGCATCCCCCAGGCGCCGGCCGGATACCCGTCGACCTCCACGCCCCAGGCTTGAGCGCAGTCCTCGATGAGGGGGATCTCGATGTCGAGAAGGTGTTGGGCGATCTCGGCTGTTCCGGGTGCCGGCCTGCCCCGAAGGTGGACAAGGACCACGGCACGGGTGGCGCGGGTGATCAGGGGTTTGATCTGCTCCCAAGTCGGCGTCAAGGAATCGGTGGCGGGTGCTACTCGCACAGTGGCGCCGAGCATGTCGGCTGCGGCTCCGATGGACACCCAGCCGAGTTCGGGGATGATCACTTCGTCGCCGGGTCCAACTCCCAGGCCGCGCATGGCCAGTCGCAGAGCGGAGGAGCCCGAGTCGACGGCGAGAGCTTGCTCGCGGCCGAGGAGGCTCGCGACGCGGCGTTCGAGAGCGGGAAGGTGATTCCCGTCGTGCGTGGCGATCGCGCCGGACAGTATTCCACCGCCCACGATCACGTTCTGCTGATCGGCTGTCAGCTGACTGTATTGGTACAAGGGTGCGGTCTGGACGGTGCTGCGCATGTCGGCGCATCCCTTCGCGTGGGGAGACCGTCGCCAGGACGACGCGGTCGAGGGGGTCAGAGGCGGGAAGCGGCCGGCAGGCGTCCCAGGATGGGGACGGGGGTGAAGGCTTCCGCGCGTTCAACCCCGATCCGGCTGCCCCACAACGCGCTCAAGTTCTGGGCCATGGGGCCGAAGTGCGCGTCGATCGGCTGTGATCGGTGCTCGGCGAGTGCGCGCATCTTCTGGTCGTACGTCGTGGTGACGTCGACGATGACCGAGGCGTTGACTGGCCCGCCTAGCGTCAGGGAGTTGTAGCTGTCGCAGGTGTAGAGCCTGTTCGGACAGCCGGTGTGGATGTGTGCCTCGGGTAGGCCGGCCAGTACGGCTGCCGCTGTTGCGCGGTGATCGGGATGGACGTCGTCGAGCGGGTGCGTAATGAGGATGTCCGGCCGGTGCTGGCGTATCAAGTCACCGACCGTGGTGGCATCCAGGGACTCCAGGATTTCGACGTCAATGCCGAGGGTCTTTGCGCTAGCGGCGGCCTCGGCATTGCGTATGTGATCGTGTGACCGGACCACGCCGACGACGCGTGCGTGCTGGGCATGGAGGGCGAGAGTGCCGCCAGCCCACAATTCGAGGTCGTCGGGGTGTGCCATGACGGCTAAGACGGATCCGGGCATGTTCACCACATCCCCAGCTTCTCGATCACATCTGCCGGCTTCGGCAGGGCGGGGCTCGGCCGGCCAGTGGCCTGCCAGGTGATGGGGACGTCGAGGCGCATCCGGCTCAGTGCGCGCCAGCGCAGCACGTCCTGCCACGCCGCCTCGACGGCGGCGCCCTTCGTGCCGGCGAGTCGGCCGCTGGAGGCCAGGTCGTCGAGGGTGAGACCGTCGGCGAGTAGGCCGGCGGCGGTCTTGGCGCCGATGCCCTTGACTCCGGGCATGTTGTCCGACTTGTCGCCGGTCAGGGCGCGGTAGTCGGGCCACTGGGCGGGGGTGACGCCGTAGCGTTCGTGGACCTCGGTATCGGTGATGATCCGCTTGGCGGCGTGGCGTGCCCGGTTGATGATGCGGACACGCTCGCCCTGTAGGAGCTGGTAGTAGTCCTGGTCGGCGCTCATGATGCGGATGGTCCGGTCCGGGTAGCGGTTCACGAGGGTGCCGACGACGTCGTCGGCCTCAGCGTCGTCGATCTCCACCCAGGCGATCCCGTACGCGGTCAGCGCTTCCTTCATCGGCGCCAGGAACTGCAGCGGCTCCAAGGCGGCCGGGGTCTCTTCCCGGTTCGCCTTGTATCCCGCGTCGGCTTCCTTGCGCTCGGCGCTGCCGTGCTCCCCGTCGAGGACGACGCACACCTCGGCAGGTCCCGTGTCCAGGTCGTCGCGAAGGGTCACCCGCAGCAGGGCGAAGAACGCGAAGAGGCCGGTGAGGTTGCGTTGCTTGTCCCGCGAGTAGATCGGGGCGGGGAAGCCGAAGTGACCGCGCCACAGCACGTTGAAGCCGTCGACGAGGAAGAGGGGGGCTACTGAGGAGCGAGACGGGGTGGCTACAGCACCCATCACGACACCGCCTTAGAAAATTGCAGGGCGATTCGGTCGGGCCTGTAGTCCTGAGCCAGGTGGTACATGGCCTTTGCAGTTCGCCCGTAGGCTATCGGATCGCCCAGGAGTACATCGGCAGCTTCGAGGAGCGTGTTGGGGTCGCGCCGTGCGTCGCCCGTCAACTGCCGCTCCGGGGAACTCTGTTCGAGGAGTGCGGGGAGGTTCCCAACCGGGTAGCTCACCACGGGCGTGCCCACGCTCATCGCTTCCAGGGCGACCAGGCCGAAGGTCTCCTTCTCCGAAGGAACGATTACCACGGCGGCGCCGGCGAGCCAGCCGGGTACTTCGTGCCAGGCCAGGCCCTGCTCGAACAGGGTGATGTTCGGCGCGGCTGCCACGAGGCGACGGCATTCCTTCAGGAGCCGGACTTGGGATCCGCGCGCGTCCTCGAACCCGGCGTGCGCGACCATCACCTCCAGGCGCCGGCTCCAGCCAGCCGCAGCTGTCAGCAGCGGGACGAGTCCCTTCTCGTGGCCGAGGCGGGCCAGGATCCGCACCGGTGAGGATCGGCGTTGCTCGATGATGGCGTCGTCCGGAGGCTCGGGCAGCGGATGAAGGAGCGCGTTGGGTACTACGCGCCAACCGCGGGTCGGCCACCCCGCCACGTCGGCTTCGGCCTGCACCACCGGCGACGGAATGATCACCCTGTCCGCGCGGGACAGTGCAGCGGGCGCGTCCTCTACGTTGGGCAGGACATGCGCGGCGAGCACTCGGCGGACACCGTCGGGCAGGTCAGCGGCCAGCCTTCCGAGTCCCCACAGAGCGTCGGTGAAGACGACGGTATCGGCGCGATGCCGGGCGATGATCTCCCACAGCCGGGCCTGGAGCTTGTCCTCGCCCTTCACGATGGCCTCGCGCAGGACATCGTCGTCGCACGGGAACGTCACCGGAAGATCGAGCAGTTCAACGGCAACACCGCCGAGGGCAGGCTCGCCCTCTTGGGGCACCGCGGTGGCGATAGCCACGCGGTGCCCAGTCTGGGCCAGGCCGGTGGCGAGCGCCGCCGTGGCGCGTTCGATGCCGGCAGGAGCATCCATCCGCCAGGAGGCGAGGACGAAGACGACGCCGCGCGGTGTCGAGGGGGCCTCGGTCATGGCGTGCGGATCCTCTCGGGAGAAGGCAGCGGATAGACCGCAATTTCGGGACGGGGCTCCCACGGGAAGACCACCCAGTCGTCCACGTCCCAGACCCACCAGTCGGGGCGCACAGGACTGCCCACGTTGCGGCACAGGGCGACCGTTTCCACGTGGGCGCCCCGTGCCAGGCGAGGACCGAGTGCGCCGGTGACGGCGGTGAAGGTGGCTCCGGTGCCACAGATGTCGTCGACCAGGAGGATGCGACCGCCCAGGGCGTCGGGAAATCCGTCCGGGATGCTCACCGCCACCGTGCCGGTGGCTTGGGTATAGAGCGCGTCGGAGCTGTTGTGCCTCGCCTCGACATGGCACACGGGAACGTCGAGCCGAGCGGCTATCTCCTCGGCCGGCGTCCTTCCGCCGCCCGCGATCCCGATCACAGCAGCGGTCGTCCCGGCATCGACGACAGCCTCGGTGAGGAGCGTGAGCGCCGCCTGGTGCGCCTGGGAAGTCAGGAGGTAGGTGGTGCGGTGACGGAATACTCGTTGCGCCTGCGCGGCCGTCATGAGTGGGCCCCCTCGGAGACGGGCAGGTGCAGATCAGCGGCGAACACCAGGGGGTGCGTGGGCTGGATGTCGGTGGCGCCGTGCACATTGCGGTACACCTGGCCGTCGGCACGCACCACGGTGAAGCCCTCGGCCAGTTCTCGGGTCCGAAGCCGCACGCGCACCCCGTCCGGCGCCTGTACTGACGCCACGATGCGCTCGGCGTCAGCGTCGTTGATCATCTCAGTCGCGGCGAGGTTGGCCCCGTCCCCGATCGGCAGCATCTGCAGGAAGGTGACGCCGACAGCACCGAGTTCGGCGGCTAGGTCAGCGACCGATTGGGCGCGGTGGGCGGTGGACTGCATCAGGACCGCGTGCAGCTGTACCGGCACATTGAGAGCGACCGCAGCCCGGACGCCGGCCACCGCCCGATCGAAGCTGCCGCTGCCCCGCCAGTGGTCGTGGGAGGCGGCGTCGGGCCCGTCAAAGCTGACGCGCACTGCGTCCACGGCCGGGGCGAGCTCGCCTGCTCGGCGCTGCAGGTGCCAGCCGTTGGTCGTACAACTGACCGCGGCTCCCTGGCTGGCACAGGACTTCAGCAGGTCGGGCAGGCGACGCAGTAGCAGCGCTTCTCCCCCCGAGATGTCGATGCCGAGGGTGCCGCACGTGGCGAGGATGTGAGCGATCCGCTCGCGGTCGGCGCCGCCGCTCTCGGTGAGCGTCTTGTCGTCGAGGCACTGCGGGCACTCCAGATTGCAGCGGACGAGCGGTGACCAGCAGATGTTGAAGGGGAGGTGGGTGGCCACCTGCCGCTGAGAGGTGGTGGGCCATGCGGCCACCTCCGCGTCGTCCAGCAGCAGTCGCCCGGTGGCGAGGTGGCGGCCGGGCACGTGGGTGAGTTCCGTGGCCGGGTCGTACACCAGGGGTGTGCCACCCAAGACGTCCGCCGCGAAGATCCTGACAGTCATCGTGTGATCACCTCGGACTGGGCCAGGACCTGCTCGGTGGAGTTCTGGAAGGACGCGGCTCGGCCCGAAGGGGCGGGGCCGTCGAGCAGCATGCGGTAGTAGGCGAGCGTGTCCGGCCAGCTGGCGAGCTTGCTGCGCCACTGGTCGCTGGCGTCTGGTGGGTCGAGGTGGAAACCGACGCACTGCCGCAGCGGCACGACCAGGGTTCCTGCTGCGATCAGGGCGGCGCCGATGTGGGTGTCCTCCATTCCCCAGCCGATGCGGCCGAAGGCCGGATCAAAGCCGCCGACCTCAAGCACTTTGGCGCGCGGCACGGCCAGCAGGGCGGTGACGACCATGCGCGGGAGGTCCCAGTCCAGATATGTGGCCCCGTAGCCGAGCTTCTGGAAGTCCTCGGTTTCCTCCAGCGGATGGCCGGTGGTGGGGCCGTCCAGGACGACACCGGTGTACAGCTGCGGACCGCCCGAGCTGCGCCAGGTGACACGGTGGTCGGCGGTCAAGTCTGCAGTTCCAGCAGGTACTTGGCTGCTGCCGTCGAGGGCGGGTGTGTAGGGCGCGTTGTGCCGAAAGCCCACGAGTACGGTGTCCGGTCCGCTGCGGGCGGCCATGTCGGCAAGGACATGAGGCGCGATCACCATGTCCGCGTCCAAGAAGACGACGGTGTCGGCGGTCGCGAGTGCGGTGCCCGCGTTCCGTGCCGCAGCGGCGCCGCACGGCTCGGGGAGCCGGGCTAGCACGTCGACGGCGGGGTGGCCCGCGGCGATTTCGGCAGTCGCGTCACTGGAGGCGTCATCGACGACGATGATCTCCACGGAGCCGCTGGTGTCCTGCACGGCGAGCGCGTCGAGCACGGGGCGCAGTGAGTGTTCGGTGTTGCGAGCGGGGATGACGACCGACACGGCCCGGCCGGCTGCCAGAGCAGCGGGGGTGGGGGCGTGCCAGGACAGACCGCTGCGCGCTTCGAACTCGGCGCGCAGCGTGCTGTGGTCGTTGGGGCGGGTGGCCAGGGTTTCGGCAAGGGTGATGGTCACGGCCAGTTCCATTCGTCGAGTACGGCGGCGGCCTGCGACCAGCCGCGTGGGTCGGGGATCCAGTGCACGAGCGGGCGGTCTTCGTCGGCGAGCAGGTCGGCGACCAGGACCAGGTAGAGCGGCTCCGCGACGACCAGGAGCCGGGCCGGGACACCGAGCGCATCAATGCGCCAACGCAGCTTGCGGTGCACCTCTGGTCGCAGAGCTGCGGCCTGCTCGGCGGTGAGCGGCTGGTCGTAGGGCAGCAGGGGGGTGTCGGCGCTGACCAGGCCGTGCCGGGCGGACAGAAAGAAGACGCGCTGGCGCAGGGCAGGGTGCGCACCAACGCGTTTCCGCAGCTGTGGCGCGATGCCGCCGGCGTACAGGTTCAGAGCGGGAAGGGGGATGTGCGCGTCCGTCTTCCGGCGCGAGCATCCGGCAAGGACCATGGTCCCGGGCAGCGGCGTGCTCACGGTTCACGCACCACCCGGAACCCGATGCCGTCCGACTCGAGTTCGGCCGGGGCGGCGTTGAGGAAGGTCGACCTGGCGTACAGGGCTGGGGAACCGTGGGAGCCGCCTCGAATGATGGACCCGTTACCGAGGGTGCTGCTGCTGGTCCACTCCCAGACGTTGCCGGCCATATCCAGCAGCCCCTCCGGTGTCGCGCCGGCGGGGTACGCCCCGACGGGCGTCGTATCGCCTGGACCGTCACGCAGGTTGGCTCGCTGCGGCGTGGGCTCCTCATCACCCCAGGGGTAGATGCGGCACGTGTGGCCGGAGGCCGCCCACTCCCATTCGACCGAGCGGGGCAGACGCCCGCCCATCGCTCGGGCAAGGGCCGCAGCGTCCTGTTGGGTGAAGCCCGTCAGGGGCCTCTCGTCCCATCCGCAGGCGAGTTGGGCGGGGGTGAGTACGGTCCGCGTCCATTCCAGGGTGCGCACCCGGATGGGGCGCTGCTGATCGCCGAAGCGGCACACGCCGCCCTCGACCCGAACCCAGCGGACCGTGGCTCCCGCCGAGTCGACGAGAGCGGTCATCGAGGTCTGGGGCATGCCGGTCACCCACTGATCAGGAACAGGTCCTCGGCGTGGGCCGAGGAGCGGATGCGGCTCTTCTCCGGGTGTGGGCGCAGGCCCACAGCGGCGAGCGAGGTCACCAGCACGCCGTACGCGTACTCGGCGTCGCTACGGCTCTCGGCGAAGAGGCAGAAGTTGTCGGCGAAACGGACCACCGTGAGCCCCTGCAACTGTGCGTCCACCTGGGACAGCCGCAGATTGAGGAGGAGCGGGCTCAGCCCGCACCCCGGCACGATCGGGTCAGGCAATACCTCAAGGGCGGTGCGTACCCGAGAGAGGAACGTGCCGTCGTGGACGTGTGCAGACAGCCAGTCGACGACCTCTTCCGACCGCGCGCCGGCCGACGCCTGTTGAACATCGACGTCGACCACCCACGTCCGCCCCTGGGCGAGGTGCACGGCGGACTGGCGCAGCGAAGTGAGCCGATTGCGGCCCCGGCGGAAGCCCGAGACCCACGGCGCGAACGCGGTCTGGTCGAGTACCGGCTCGACGGCGCGGCGCATCGCCCGGTGAACCACCCGGTCGCGGACCGTCGGGATCACCGTGTCGATGTGCTTGCCCGTGTACGCCACCACGTGCGACGCCCTCAGCGGACCGGGCTGCCAGGTGCCGTGGTGCAACTGCTCGCCCAGTTCGTCGAGGCGCTCTCTCAGCCCGGTGCGGAACCCTGCCCAGCTCAGCCCGTCGGCCCCCGGAGAGGAAGCCCGACGCATGCATTCCCTTGCCGCCCGCTTGAGGTGTGCCGGCTCGATCAGGAACGGCATCAGTGAATGAGCAGACGCAGAAGGCGAGTTGGGCGCTACAGTGGGGGAAGCCTGGGTGGCTGGAACGATCCCGCCCTCCCCTTGGTGGCCGCTTCCCAACACGCGCGGCCGGGGAGAGTGGGAACGACGGCCCCACCCAGGCGTTGTCGTTTCAGCGGCCACGCTCGTCCTCCCACAGTTCCACGTGCAGCCGAGGGCTGAGATTCCAGCCACGCGCCAGCGTCTCCTTCGCGATCGTCCGCAGCCCTTGGCGCACAGCATCGGAGGACGTGCCCTCGGGCATCACCCAGACTTCGTCCATCGCGAACCGCTCGACGAGCTGGGCGATCTCCATGAACTCCGCTACGTCGCACACCACGAACTTGAAGCGGGCTTTGCCCGACGCGACGAATGCGTCGAGCGCCGCAGGGACTATGCGCATCACCTCGCGACCACCGGCAGCGGCCAGCTTCGGGGACACGTTGAACGCGTCCACGGCCGCGACGACCGCCTCGTTCGGGATCAGCGTTCCGTTCGTCTCGATCTCGACCTCCCGGCCCGCCGCGTGCAGGCCGGCCACCAGACGCTCCAGCGCCACGCCCTGGACGAACGGCTCGCCTCCGGTGATCACAACGAGCGCGCCCGGATGGGCCAGGACCCACGCGATCAGCTCGTCCAGCGTGACGCGGCGCCTGATCTTCGGATCCTGCGGGTTATATGTCTTGAAGTCCCAGGTGTACGCGGTGTCGCAGGACCACCGGGCCCCCCGGCCCTGACCGCAGGACAGATTGCAGTGGCTCAGCCGAATGAACACAGCCTGACGCCCGATCGACGGGCCCTCGCCCTGGAACGTCGGCCCAAATGTCTCGGCTATGAACAGTCCCCGGTCGTCGACAGCCGCTTGGCCCAGTAAGTGCAGCGCGCCCGCGTTCATCCCCGGATCACCTCGAACTCCGCCCACGACGACGGGGTTTCCGACACCCGCACCTTCTCCAGGTGGCCAGCGACCGCCGTCTCGACGTGCTCGATGAACCACTCGGCGAAGAAGCGCGCGAGGTTCTCCGACGTCGGCTCGACGGGCAGGACCTCGTTCAGCACCCGGTGGTCTAGGACGTCGTCGATGAACGTCTTCACCGGGGCGAGGTCTCCGAAGTCGGTGACGAAGCCAGGGCTACTCAATCCGTCGGAGGTCAGGACGATCTCGACTGTGTACGTATGGCCGTGCATCCGGGCGCACTTGTGCTCCTCGGGCAGGCCCGCCAGCTGGTGGGCGGCATCGAAGGAGAACTGCTTTCCGATCCGGTACCGGCCTGCGAGCGCGGTCACCGGGCCACCCCCGCGGCGTACGCGGTCGGATCGGGGACTTCCGCGAGGGCGAACGCCTCACGCCGCTCGGTGCATGTGCCGCACGTGCCGCAGTGGACCTCGCCGCCCTTGTAGCAGGACCATGTCAGCTCGAATGGCACCTGCAGTTCCGCGGCCGTCTCCACGATGTCTGCCTTGGTGACATTGAGGAACGGCGCCACCAGCTGGAAACCTTCTGCCAGGAAGCCCTCGTTGCCGGCCCTGATCGAGGCGGCCAGCTTCTCGAAGAACTCCGGGCGGCAGTCCGGATAGATGAAGTGGTCGCCCGCATGCGCCCCGAAGGCCACCGCGTCCGCCTTGGATGCGACGGCCACTCCAGCGGCCACCTCCAGCATGATCGCGTTGCGGTTCGGCACGACTGTGATCCGCATGGATTCGTCGCTGTAGTGGCCATCCGGCACCGCGACCCCGGTGTCCGTCAGGGCAGACCCGCCCAGCAGGCGCCCGACGCTGGTCAAGTCGACCACCTCATGTGCGGCGTCCAGCAGGGCGGCGATACGGGCCGCGCTCTCCAGCTCCTTGCGGTGGCGCTGGCCGTAGTCGAAGGACAGCAAGCTCACGCTGGACCCCTGTGAGGCCAGCAGGTACGCCGCGGCGGTGCTGTCCAGCCCGCCGGAAGCAATCACGACCGCGTGACGCGGCACATGCCCAGTCATCTCCGAACCCTTCGAGATCCCCCACGCGATCCAGCGCGAGGAAGTGGAGTGAGTCCGCCCTCGGTGAGGGGCGGCTGTCGGACGAGGTCGCCGCAGCGACAGGTGGAGGCGGCGGGCGCGGCGCCCACGAGTGCGACCGGGGCCGCCGCCTAGCACCATTGGGCTCCTGGCGGGCAGGATGAGGCGACCATGAGGAGCACTCACTCACGATCTTCCTCAACTCCCGGAAAGGACTGCCGCCTTGGAGAGCGAGGAGCGGGGCACCTTCGCTGCCGAACTCACGCACTGGCGCACGGTGCGAGGTCTGTCGAAGGCAGCCCTCGCGGGCCGTCTCAGCATCGACCCCTCGTACGTCAGTCACATGGAGGCCGGCCGTGAACACGGCAGTTCCCAGCTCGCCCGCCGAGCCGACGCCGAACTCGACGCCGGCGGTGCTCTGTGGCAGGCATGGCAGCGCACCGACGCTTCGCCGCATGCGGCCGAGCAGACCGACCCTCCGTCCGGCACGGGGCTGCTGGTCCTGGAGGACGAGGCGGCACTGAGCTACGACGGCCGCGTCTTCCACCTGAAGATGCGCAGGCTCCTGCGCAATCACGGAAGCGAGCCGGTCACCCGCTACCTTGTCCGCATCGCCGTGGACCGCTTCCCCGCCGAACCGGAGCGCTCCAACGCGCTGTACCGGCGCAACCCGCTCACGTGGGAGGAGCTGGGCCTCACGGCGCACTGTGGAACCGAGCCAATGGGCTGGACCGTGAAGCATGACCGCGACGCGTTCAAAGAGGTCTGGCTCCAGTTCCAGAGCCCCACCAGCCGATTCCCGTTGTACCCGGGCCAGGAGGCGGAGATCACCTACTCGTACTCCGTCGGTGCCGAGAAATGGGGCCCCTGGTTCCAGAGAGCCGTCAGGCTTCCCACCCGCCGCCTCGCCGTGGAACTTGCCTTCCCGCGCGATGCCGAGCCGACCGTATGGGGCACCGAGACGTCCATGAGCGCGGATTTCGCGCCGCTGCGCACACCGCCCCAACGTACAGAGAGGGGAGGCCAGTCGGTCTTCTCCTGGGCCACGGTCGATCCACCCCTGCACGCCCGTTTCCGCCTGGAATGGCGCCTCAAGAACGTCACAGACACGGAAGTGAACGACCCAGTGAACACGCTCTCCGCGAGCCAGGCGATGGCCAACGCCGGCATCGTCCAAGAAGGCAACCCAGTCCTCGCCCGCGCTGCCCGCCCCTTCGACCTGCCTGCCGAAGCCGACGAGGCCCGGCGCGTCTTGCGTGAACTGCACGCAGCCGTCGACCGTGTCCGCCAGCTGCACACGTTCGGCAAGGGAATGGGTATTGCGGCTCCGCAGATCGGCATCGACCGGTCCGCAGCCCTGGTGTTCCCCCCGGAGGCCGGTGCCGCGCCCATCGAGCTGCTGAACGCCACCGTCACGGAGGTATCCGAAGAGGAGGACGAGCAGTACGAAGGGTGCTTGTCCTTCTTCGATGTCCGCGGGCTTGTTCCCAGGGCCCTGAGCATCGTCGTCGCGCACACCGACGTTGACGGAGCGACGCGGCTGTCCCGCTTCTCCCGTGGCATGAGCCGCCTGGTCCGCCACGAGATCGACCACCTCGACGGTGTCCTGTACCGCGAGCGCATGCGCGCCGGCGTAGTCCCGATTCCTGTTGAGGAATACCGCGGCACCGGCCAGCAGTGGTCCTACGAGTGATCTCGGGGCGGCGGCCGGAGCCAGCAGCCCTCGACGACTTCGCACGCGTTCGTCGGCGCCACCTGACCTCGGCTGCGAGCGGCCCATGTCAGGCCGCGCGAGCAGATGGAGGCAAGGGCGCCGGACCCTCTGTTCGTCCTTCACGCGGCCATCACCTGACCGGCAACGGGGGCACGGTTCGGGGCGATGATCTGCCCGTCGGGGAGCAGCTCTCCGGTGTCCTCAAAGCGCAGGATGCCGTTGCAAAGCAGGCTCCAGCCCTGCTCGTGCCAGGCTGCAGCGACGTGTGCGGCGTCGCGGTCAGGTCTGCTGGCGGGTGGACAAGTCGGGGAGTGTTGGCACATGTCAGACCTCGTGGATGACGTTGGTCGGAATTCGGGGATGGGCGGCAGAGGCTCGGCGGCGGGGACTAGAGCGCCGAGGCCGGCTTGAGCTCGCTGTCGGGGTACTGGCCGGGGCCGCCGGCCTCTTCGTAGGCAGCGTTGAGCAGCCCGACGTGGATCCGGTCGCGCCGGTTCCGGGACTGCCCAGCACGCCTGTGGCGGGTCAAGGCCCATGCCTTGAGGCCGGTGGGGTCAGTCATGAAGCTCGTGGCGTTCTCGCGGAGTACGTTGGGCGTGTGTACGCCGAGATTGAGGCCCGTGCGCCAGAACTCGAGCCACCACTGGCACATCAGGAGTGCCCCCGATTCCTCCTGCTTGACGTGCTCGGGGTAGTTGCGTACCCAGATCGGGTCCAAATCCGGATGAGTCGTGGCGACTTGAAGCATGCGGCCGTGGGCTTTGTGTATTTCCAGCTCCAGCAGCTGCCTGTGCTGGCGGTGCTGTTGGATCGTGCGCACGGTCGTGGCGGCTGCGATGGTGGCGGCCAGCGCGAGAATTGAACGACTCATTGTGGTACCTCACTTGCTCGCTGGGGCGGAGGGGTGGCGCGTGGGATGCCGCGCGCCGACGTGGACGTCGGTGACAGATCAGGCGAGGGTGCGGAGCCTCTCGCGCAGCCGGTCGGCATCGTGAGCGCTTAGCGGCACGTAGAGGTCGAGTGCTTGGGCGTACAGGGCCTGCGCGTCCTGGGGGCGCCGGTCCTGTTGGGCTGCCTCGCCGAGCCATTCGATGGTGTGTGCCAGCCACGAGGGAGCCTCCGCCTCGGCGAACTCGGCATTTGCGGTGCGAAGGTCGTGCTCGGCGGCACTGATGTCGCCGGCGAGCATGCTCGTACGGCCTCGCCAGGCCAGCGCGCGGGCGGCGTCGTGCTCGTCTCTGGCGTCGAGCAGCAGATCACGCGCGTGCGAGAAGACGGTGCCGGCCTTCTGGTAGTCACCGCTGCTGACGGCGATCTGGCCGAGGAGGATCTCGGTGAGGGCGACCCCGCGGCTGTAGCCCAGATCAAGCCGCTGCTCGACGGCCTCCTCTAGGTACGGCACAGCTTCCTGCGGCTGTTTCGCATCGACGTAGGTGGCGCCGATTTCGTGCAGCGCCTGGGCGACGCCGAGCCCCTCGTCGACGCGGGTTGCCATCTCGCGCACCCGGGCGAACACGCCGATGGCTTCGTCGAAGGCGCCCGTGCCGCGCAGCGCGAGCCCGAGAGTGTTGAGGAGGCGCCACTCGGCGTGCGGCTCCTGGCAGCGTTGCACGGCGTCCAGGGCGAGCCGGTGGATCTCGATCCATTCGCCGTACCGGCGGTCGGACCGCCACCACGGCCAGAGGGCGTACGTGATCCGCCAGGCGAACGAGTACTCCGTGCTGGAGTGGGCGGCACGGATCAGGGCCAGGACGCTGTCGGCCTGTGCCTTCAACCAGGACATGGCCATGCGCTTCGTCTCGAAGGTGACCGGGTGCGCGGGGCGGTGGCGTGAATCGGGCACGGACAGGCAGTGCGTGGGCGTAATGAGAGTGTCGGCGGCGGAGGTCGCGGCCAGCGCCCAGCCCAGGGCCCGACGTAGAACTTCGTCTGTCTCACCGTCGGTTGCTTCGGCCAAGGCGTGCTGCCGAGCGTGCTGACGAACCTCCGCAGAAGGCCAGCGGTAGACCGGGCCACGCAGGTCGTGTGGGGTGGCCTGCTCCAGCAGCTGGACTGCCTGCAAGGACTCCAGGGCGTAGGCCGCGTCGTCGGGCGGGACATCGAGAATGGTGGCGGTCAACGAAGCGTCGATGTCGAGAACGGGCAGCAGCCCCATCCGGCGATAGGCGCGTGCGGCATCGCGCGACAGGCCGGCGTAAGCGGTGTCGAGGTGGGTGGTCACGATCGCTCCGGGAAGGCGAAGAGGCGGATGTACGAGAGCCGTGCGCCGTTGGCTGTCGAGCAGCGAACGGACCACGCTGGACACAGGCCGGTCGGGGTGGCGGACGAGCTGGGCGACGGTCAGGTGAAGGGCCTGCGGCACACCGGCCGAGAGCTGCACGAGGTGCGCCGTCGGCTGTGGCTCGGCACGAAGCCGCTCTTCGCCAACACATCGGATCAGGTAGGCGCGCGCGGCGTCCGGGGGCAGCGGGCCCAGCCCGTGCAGGCTCGCCCCGTCGCCGGCGAGTTCGACGAGGGGGTCATGGCTCGTGACGACGACCAGGTGGCCGTTGCCGCCCGGCAGGAGGAGCCGCACGGTGGCGGCATCGGCGACGTTGTCGAGAAGCAGACACAGGGGCTCTCTGGAAGCAGTCGCGGACCTCCACCAGGCGATCAGTTCAGGCTCGACCGCGGGCAAGGGGCCGGATCGTAGGGCCCGTAGGAGTTGGCCGAGAGCATCGGTGGTGGAGCGCGCGCCCTCGGGTTCGTAGCTGCGTACGTCCAGGTGGAGCTGTCCGCCGGGATAGCGCTCGTGAAGGTCATGGAGGACCCGGGAAGCCAAGGCGCTCTTGCCGATGCCGTGCGGTCCTGCCAGACCGATGACCTGGGTCCCGCCGCGCTCGCGCGAGGCGACGATGAGCCGGTGCAAGTCGCGCAAGTCGCTGTCACGGTCAACCCAAGCCGCAGGGACCGGCGGCAGCTGGCGGGGTGACGGAGGCTCGTGGCGTGCCTCGTGAATCGTGATCCCACCCGCTATGTACCCGGCTTGGATGGCGCTGCCGCCCACGTTGCCGCTCAAGGTGTTGTTGGAAGTGTTCGCGGCGCCCGTCATTGGGCTCGCCCCGCGAGCGCGGGCTCTTCGGTGCGTGTGGCCGAGCCCGCGTCGTCCAATGCCACGGCACCGTCACGCGGATTATCCGAGGCGGGCGACACGAGACGGAGCGCGGCCCCGATCAGGGCGAAGTGACTGAATGCCTGTGGGAAATTGCCGAGCTGCCGACCGCCGACAGGGTCGTACTCCTCAGCGAGCAGACCGACGTCATTACGCAAAGCGAGCAGCTGCTCGAACAGATCGCGGGCTTCCTCGCGACGCCCGATCATGGTCAGGGCCTCGACGAGCCAGAACGAGCAGGCCAGGAAGGCGCCCTCGTCACCTGTCAATCCATCCACGCCGGCTTCCGCGCCCGCGGTCGGGTACCGCAGGACGAGGCCGTGCTCGGTGGACAGCTCCCGCTGGACTGCCTCGATGGTTCCGATGACCCGCCTGTCGGTGGGCGGCAGGAATCCGGTCTGAGGGATCAGCAGGAGCGAGGCATCGAGTTCACTCGAGCCGTAGGACTGGGTGAACGTGTTGCGCTCCGGGTCGTAGCCGTGTTCGCACACCTCTTTGTGAATGGTCGTGCGCAACCGGCGCCAGCGCGGGAGCGGGGCGGTGTCGCCACGGGACTCGGCGTGCTGGATCATCCGGTCGACTGCCACCCAGGCCATGATCTTCGAATGCACGAAGTGACGGTCGGGTCCGCGGACCTCCCAGAGCCCCTTGTCGGGCTCTCGCCAGTGCGCGGCCAAGTAGTTGAGGAGGTCGACCTGTAGCTGGTACGCGTCGTCGTCGTGATCGAGGCCGGACTCGTGGGCCAGGTGCAGTGTCTCGATGACCTCGCCGTACACGTCCAACTGCCGTTGGGTCGCAGCGGCGTTGCCGATCCGGACGGGCTTTGACCCTTCGAATCCGGGCAGGTTGAGGACGCTCTCGGTCAGCTCCCGGCGACCGGTGATGCTGTACATGATCTGCAGGCGCTCCGGGTCGCCGGCCGCAGCGCGCAGGAGCCACTCCCGCCACGCGCTGGCCTCCTCGCGGTAGCCGGTGCGCAGGAAGCTCGACAGGGTAATCGCGGAGTCACGCAGCCAGGTGTACCGGTAGTCCCAGTTACGGTTGCCGCCCAGCCACTCCGGCAGCGAGGTCGTCGGCGCGGCGACGATTCCTCCGGTCGGGGCGTAGATGCTGGCCTTGAGGGTTATGAGCGACCTGATCACCGCCTCCCGGTAGGAACCGAGGTACGTGCAGCGGTCTATCCAGTCCTCCCAGAACCCGGTGGTGGCGGCGAGGGCCTGGTCCGGGTCGGGGCAGGGTGGGGCCGGCAGGTGGGACTCCCGCCAGGTCAAGGCGAAGGCGACGCTCTCGCCGGCTCGGACGGTGAAGTCCGCGATCGTGCTCCCGTCCGGGCGGTCGGTGGTCTCCACGGCGCTGTCGAGCCAGACGGCGTCTGGGCCAGCGACGGCCACCCCGCGTGTTTCGCCGAACGCTTGCCGTACTCGGTCACGTCGAGGCACAACCTGCCCGTAGCTGAAGCGCAATCGCAGCGTCGAGGCCATGCGGACCCTGCCGCGGATTCCCTGCACGATGCGGATGAGCTGTGGCTGGCCCGGCGTGCCTGTGGGGTGAGGCGGCATGAAGTCGAGGACACGGACTGCCCCGTGCGGAAGCGCCCAGGTCGTCTCGGCGATCAGGGAGTCCCCGCGGTAGCGGCGTTCCGGTACAGCGTCCTGGTCCTGGGGCGCGATCTGCCAGGCACCGTGCTTTTGGGTTCCGAGCAGGCTGGTGAAGACCGCTGGGGACTCGAATGTGGGCAGGCATAACCACGCGGCGGTGCCGGTGCGGTCGATGAGGCAGGCGGTCTGCAGGTCTCCCACGAGGATGTGGTCCTCGATCAGCGACACGGGCGATCCTTCGGTATGCGGGTGAGGTGAGTGATGCGGGGGTGGAGACGGAGAGGCCCGTGGATCGCCGCGTGCGAGCGGGTCGACCGAGTGGACGGCCTCGGTACGCGGCGGGGTGAGGATTCGCGCCGGTCTCACTGGGGGCTTCGAAGCGCGAGGAGGTGGCGCGTGATCTCTTCGCCCAGGGGTGGAAGTCCGACCGCGCGACGTCGTTCGGTGACGTGTTCTGGGTCGTCGATCGGATACGGGCGCAGCAGCTTCTCGTTGATCTTCGTTCCGAACGTCTGCCTGTCGCCCTGGCTCACAGCGCAGTGGTCTTCGACGTAGGCGCCTTGAATGGCAGGCACCGTGCCGGCCAGGACTGCCGCCCGGATCAGCTCCCGGCACGAAAGCTGAAGATTGAGGTCGTCCGCGTGCAGGAGGACTTTGAGCGCCGCGGTTGATGCTTCTTCGCCGACATCGTCGAAGGTGGGCCAGCCGGCCTCTCCCACGATGACCTTCAGCGCCTGACCGTGTGCGGCCCTGGCCTCCAGTACCGCATGGCGACGGTGTGCCGCTCCGGGCATGGCGATGGCTTCACGGGTCAGAGCCTCGTCCTCGGCAGACATCCGGATCAGCCGGCTGGCCAGTGAATGGACGAGCACGGTGGCCGGGTCCGCCACATGCGCCTCGGCCGCCCGAACTTGCCCGCAGGCGACGCCGTGCTCGGCCTGGTCTCTTGTACTCAGCGTCATTCCGACCGCCTCCTTGGTTCCTCTGAGGACCCGGCCACGTGAATTGCATTCGCTGCAGCACCCAGCGCCGGCGGCAGCCCGAGGTCTGCCCGTCGCTCGTCCAGGCCCGCCGGGTCGGCGACCGGATACATTCCTCCTCGACCCGGCCCGCTCAGGTACTGGGTGCCGTACGCCTGCGGAACTCCTTGCAGGACACAGAGACGGTCATACAGCTGGGCCCAGTGAGCCCAGGGCACGTCACTCCGTTCTGCTGCTCGGCCGAGCAATTGCAGGAGGGTGTGGACGAAGGGCACTGCGGTCGGCTCGTCGCCGGATATCCGAAGGGCGATGCAGAGCGCGGCTTCCCCGCCTTCGACCCCGACGAGCTGGCTCCCCGGCCACCCGTGCACCGCCACGATTCTGTGGAGGGCGCGGGTGTTGGATGCGTCGAGCAGTTCGTGCGGTAAGGAGTCAGGGACTCCCTGCACTCGGGGAAGGCGCTCCGCCCATCGTTCTTGGGCCGCTTCGGCCCGCCTGCACAGGTCGTGGGCTATGTCCGCCCGCTCGACTCCGTACTCGGCGGTGCTGGCACCGTCGCCCGCGGGGAAGGCTGCCTCGACCATGAGAAGTTCACTCCGCTTGCGGCGCGCATCGATGCCGCGTGCGAGCTGATCCAGCGGCCGGTCCTCAGCGTCCGGGACGAGGAATAGCTCGGTGAGGGAATCAGCGCCGGCGTCGATTGTGATGGACACGGGGGTCTCCTTGAAGACTGCGAACGGATCGGTGGCGAAGGGCTTCGGGAAGCTGGTCCTCCCGGCCCGACGCTCGCCGTAGCGGGGGATGAACGGCTCGTGTCGCAGCCGGGAGGACCGCGGGCCCTGCCCTGCACGGAGGCATGCGGGCAGGGTGTGCTCGGCCGCCGCTACCCCGCCCCGCTGGGGGGTCGGGCGGTACCGAGGGCGATGGGGCGCAGCAGGAATCCGGTGCCGGCCGGTCATGAACCCCCGGCGTTGAAGGTCACGTGCAGCGGATCGTCGGCTGTCAGCACCTGCATCTGGTGAGCCCGCAGCACCGCCTGCTGGTCGCCGGATGCCTGCAATCGGATGTGGAGGAACACCGCCCGTTCCCAGGCGTCGACTCGTTCCAACCCGGCCTCGTAGGCGTACGTGTCGAGTGACAGTCCCTTCGCCCACGCGCGCAGAAGGTCGAGCTGGAATTCGGAGACCCAGATGCGGGGCCTGCTCTCGACGGCTATCGCCCCGCTTGTGGCGGCGCGGTGGACGATCGCCGTCCACCTGATCGGCACCCCGTCGTTCAGGCGCCGCCCCAGGGCTGCCACCCCTTGCAGCGCGCTCCGCGATGTTCGGTAGTGACCCAAGTCGCGCAGGGCCCCCTCGCCGGCGCCCTCCGCCACCGCCTGGAGCACGGCAGTCTCGGCGGGAGAGACACCGCCCGCACCCCTTGCGGGCTGGGGGAACTCGTCCGCAGACAGGAGATTTCTGCCTTGCCTGACAGAAGGCGGGAGCGGCGGCGCAGCGTGGGGGGACGGTGAGTGAACGGCGATCGTGTCCATCGAAGCTCCGAGCGAGGGGGGTGGCTTGGCCGGTGCGCGAGAGAGGTGCGCCCTACGGCGGTTCTGCGAGATGCCCGGTGAGCGCTACCTGCCGCTCGCCCTTGCGCCAGCTGACGCACATCTCCGCCAGCGGGAGGCGTGACACGGGGTAGACCGTCCACGTCCAGAAGTCGGCGCCGGCCTTCAAGGCGAACTGGTAGGGCTTGCCCCGCCTCAATTCGCGAACCGCAGCGTGGACAGCGGGGTGGTTCCCCAACCAGCTCCATGCGACGTCAAAGGTCTCCGGGGCGAGCGTGGGCACCAGATCCCGGACGGATTCGCGGATCCACGACACTGCCTCGCCGGGGGCCTCGGTGGACAGCCCTTGCACGTCCGGCTGAGGCGCCCCCTTGTGCGCATGGTCGAAGTGGCACCAGTACGTTCGGGGAAGCGTCATCTCGAACCTCGACCTTCTGAACTGCCGAGCCCTGCACTTGCGTTGACTCGCTCACCGCTCGCCGCTAGGTCCCGGAAGTCCCTGACGGCCCCTGCCAGCCGACGCGCGAAGGGGTCCGTCGGCTCGAACCCGGTGGCGTACGACTCGGCGTCCAAGCAGCAGGCCAGGGTGATCGTGATCTTGAGGTTGGGGTCTGGGTACCCGTTCGCTTGACGCAAGGCATCGCTCATGAGCGACCACAGGCATGCCTGGAGGCGAGGGACGATCTTCCCGAACTCGTAGGTGGACAGTGGCTCGTCCCTCGTCTCACCGAAGAGCCGCTCCAGGTAGTGATCCACGTCCACGATGAGCGATCGGGTCATCGTGCCCAGCGCGCGGCGCAATGCCTCCGGCGATGAGCGAGGATGATCACCTTCGGTGTCCTGCCGTGCCGGCACCGCCGGAGCAGGTCCGGGCGTGATGGTCGGCAGTTCGGCTATGCCCGATGGAGACATCCGGATGCCAGCGACATCGGTCATCTCTCGCGCGTTCACCGAATTCCTCCCAAGGGCCTGCCAGTTGGTGGTTTCGTTGACCTTGAGCGAACCGCGTATTGGCAGCGGCAGGTATCCCCGAGTGCTGGACGATGCCGCCAAACTTGCCGAACCCGCCAAACTTTGTGCCCTTGTGAATTGGGGGGAGTCATGCGCACGACCGCGCTGGTCCGCAACGAGCCGCTGGCTGCCGTTGTGCAGGAAACCGGCTGGACGCAGCAGCAGCTGGCTGCCGCCTTCGTTCGAGTTGCGGCAGAGGTCGGCGCAGAGGAACTGCTGAGTACCGGACGGTCGCAGGTCTCCATGTGGATCGCCGGCACGTACCCCAAGGGCCGAGTGCCGCTTATCTTGTGCGAGACGTTGTCCCGTCGGCTCCAACGCCCCATCACCACCGCTGACATTGGCCTCGGTGGGCCGATGTCGGGCGCGGTCACGGCATCCGAATGGCACGTCGATACCTTGACCGGCCTGGTGGATCTCGGGAGTAGCAACGTGGACCTGGAACGACGCCAACTGCTGGCGGGCGCTGCCTACTCGGTGAGCGGCCTGGCGCTGCCCGGCGAGGAATGGTGGGACCGGGCCCCCGCTCGAGCCGCATCCCGACACTCGACCGCGAATCGAGAGGTGGGGGCGGCCGAGGTCAGCGCCGTGCGCGAGATGACCACGTTCTACCAACGTCGCGACCAGCGAGCAGGCGGGCTGGACGGGAGAACAGCCCTGTACCAGTACGTCGGAGACGACGTGGCGACCTACGTCGGTGGCCGATTCCGGAGCGAGAAGGCCCTGCGGGAGATGCTCTCCGCTGCCGCCGAAGCGGTATACGTGGCGGGATGGATGAGCTTCGACGCTTCGCACCATGAAGTTGCGCGAAGGAGCTTCACGCTGGCCACCAAGCTGGCCGCGGAGGCTGCCGACGGACCCTTGGTCGGCCACATCCTGCGGGCTATGGCGCACCAAGCGACGGATCTTGGCCACCCGAAGCAAGGGGCGGACTTGGCCATGGAGTCGGTGGCACGCAAGCGCTACATGCACGCGGCGCCCCGGGAGCGTGCTCTGCTGGGCGTGGTCCAGGCGCGCAGCCTCGCGGCGAACGGGCAGAGGCGTGATGCTGTTGCCGCGTTGCTCCGGGCCGAGGGTGATCTCCGCGCCGCCGAGCCCGGTGACGATGAGCCCTCCCGCGTCTGGTTCTTCCGCGAAGCCTCGCTTGCGCACGAATCCGCTCGGACGCTGTGGGCGCTCGGTGACCTTGACGGAGCACTGAGGGAGTTCAAGCGAAGCGTGCTGACCAGGAAGACTGACACCTTCAGCAGGACCCACGCCGTCACCCTGGGGTACATGGGTGCGGTACAGGTACGTCAGGGCAACGTCGAGGCTGCCTGCGCTACTTGGGAACGGGCACTCGAAGCGATGGACGGCATCCACTCCGGCCGGGCACGCGAGACCGTCGTGACCATGCGCCGGCTCCTGTCCCCGTACCGCCGCCGCGGCGTCACCGCCGCAGCCGAGATCGACGAGCGGGCCAGGATGATCCTGGGGCGAGTAGCCTGACTGTGCGATGGCGACACGGGATGTCGGCACCAGCTCGTCGGCTAGCCGTTGCTGCGAACGAATAGGGGGGCGACCATGTCCATCAATGGCATCGAAGTGCCTGTTGTCGCTGACGTGGTCGGTGGCCACACAGGGCGTCTCGACGACTTCAAGGGTGGGGTGGAGTCGATCATCAGGCTCCGGCCCGAGTACCCCCTGGTCACGCTTCAGGGCATCGAGGAGTTCAGCCACCTCATGGTCACCTGGTACTTCCATGAGGGAAGCCCCGACGACGTGGCACTCCATGCCCGAAGCCCGCGCGACAATCCGGCTTGGCCGGCTACCGGGACCTGGCTGCACCACAACCATCGGCGCCCCGCCCGCATTGCGACGAGTTTCCCCAGGCTGCTGCGAGTGAACGGACGAGACCTTCACGTCCTGGACCTGGATGCCGACGACGGGACGCCCGTCATCGACTTCGTGGTGTGCTTCCAGGAGATGCTTCCGCGCGGCCCCGTTACACAGCCGAAGTGGCCCAGCGAGATGCTCCAGAACTACTGGCGCGACGCCAAGGAGCGCTAACTCCGTCGACCTGCGCCGCCCACGGGGCAGCGGGATGACCGAGCGCTCGGCGGGAAGACCGGCCGTCATGACGCTAACGCCCCTTTCACCACGCGCAGTTCGAACCAGACGTCCTTGCCTGTGGGGCTCGGCTCGGCTCCCCATCTGTCGGCGAGAGCGGCGACTGCCGCCAGCCCGCGTCCGTCCACGGCGCCGAAGTCCTGGGGGCGAAGGCGCGGCAGAGTCGTGCTCGCGTCGCTGACCACGACGCGGACGGTGTCGCCTATGCGGATCATGGTCAGCTCACATTCAGCGGAGCCGGTGTGCTGAGGGACGTTCGTTAGCAGCTCGTTCGCGGCCCACTTGGCCTCGTCGGCCACGGACCCCAAGCCCCAGCAGTCCATCCGGACTTGGATCCGGTCGCGGATGCCTGCCAGCGTGTCGGCTCCGACGAGCAGCTGCTCTTGATACTTCGCAGTGCGTTCTTCTGCCATGAGGGCCATGGCTCCTCCAGCGCCCCGACGAGCGCATAGCGAACGGCCGACGCTCTGTGACCCCCCAAGCGCCATCTGTAGTGCACAACAGAGTGGACCTACCTATGCTTAGGTCGCAACCGGTTCATCTCCAAAATTGCAGATTCGCAAGAAGAGGCTTAGCCCATCGGCATATGCCAACTGTTGGAGGTCTTGTGGCTGCGTACGACACACTGGTGCCCAACGCGTCATGGGAAGGAGCCAAGTTGCCAAGCCCAGCACACCCGCGGCCGACAGTGCGCCGGCGCAAGGTAGGTAGCGAGTTCAGGCGCCTACGGGAGGCGGCGGGAGTCAAGTCCGAGGAGGCGGCGGAGCGGATCGGCGGCGATAAGTCGAAGATTTCCCGCCAAGAGAATGGCCGCCAGGGCATCAGCAAGCTGGAGGCCGAAGCGCTCCTCACCCTCTACGGGGTGGAGGACCAACGGCTACGAACTGCCCTGATCACGATGGCTCGTGAAGGGCGACGCAAGGGGTGGTGGGCGCAGTACGGCGACGTTCTGCCCGTGGGCTTCCAGGAGCGGCTCGCGATCGAGTCGGACGCTGTGCGCATCCTTGCGTTCCAGCCGTTGCTCGTTCCTGGCTTGCTGCAGACGCGTGAGTACGCCGAAGTCTCGATCCGCGGCGTAGAGAAGAAGAATGCCAGCGAGGACGAGATCAAGGTGCTCTTGGCGGTTCGACAGACCCGCCAGGAGATCCTGAAGGGGGAGGCCGCTCCGCAGTACGTCTGCGTCCTCGACGAGGCCGTGATCCGGCGTGAAGTTGGCGGCCCAGCGGTGATGGCCCGGCAGCTGGAGCAGTTGATCGAGATAAGCGATCCACCGCGGTTGACGATCCAGATCATCCCGTTCAGCCAGGGCTGGCATGCAGGGCTAGACGGGGCCTTCAGTGTGTATACGTATCCGGACCCCATGGACCTCGACGTAGTGAACCTGGACTACCTCGACGGGGCGCTCTATCTAGAGGAGGATGGGCCCGTCGAGCGGTACCAACTAGCCTTTGATGAGATCAGAGCCGCCGCTCTGGCGTCTCGGCAGTCCATCGAAGTGATCTCGAGCGCGTTGCAAGACTTCAAGAAGAGAATCTGAGGCAGGTACACCACATGATGCGGCACAACCTCCCCGAGGACGAGTGGCAGCGGTCCTCCTTCAGTGGCGACAACGGGGGGACGTGCGTCGAGAAGCAGGCCACCGAAGACGGCCTAGTCGCCGTCGGTGACAGCACTCGCCGCGAACTTGGAGCGCACACGTTTCGTCCGGGCCAGTGGCTGACCTTCGTCACGGCTGTTGTTGATGGCACGGTCTGACTCGGACATGGACACACAGGACAAGGAAGCGCTCTACGCGATCGACTTGAGTGGCGCCGAGTGGCGTGGTGCTCCCGAGAGCGATCCCCGCGATCGGGTGGAGATCGCCTATCTCCCTGGGGGCGCCGTCGCATTGCGGAACGCCGCCTGCCCGGATGATCCGGCTCTCGTCTACTCCGAGGCTGAGTGGGTTGCGTTCGTGCAGGGCGCCCGCAACGGTGAGTTCGCCCGGTAGCTCATCAGCAGGCCCTGGCCTGCTGAGGGGGCATGGGGCGCTTTGCGCTGCCATGAATCAGCCTCCTTGAACGTCAGCCTGCTCCCAGTGCGTCGTACGCGTCGCGCAGTAGCCAGCTGTCCGCTGCTGCTGCGTGGTTGACTGCACGCAGCCCTTCTTGATCCATCTCCAACCCCATTGCGACGAGGGCCGGTTGCCCGTGTGCGTTCCAGCGGGCAAGCTCAGTCTCAGCTTCCGACCACAGGCTTCGCGGCCCCCACTGATACACAGCGTAGGGCGGCTTACAGAAGATCACTGCTCGTGACTCGGCCCCGTCGTCTAGATGGATCCGGTCGGCAACGCCTTGCTCGAAAGAGTCCCTGCGCCAACGGTGTTGCATCCGGACGAGGGGCAGCCGGAGCCCGACGTAGGTCTGGGCTCCGCGGTTCTCCGCGATGAGCACCGGGTCGTGCACCGCCGTGCTCGTACGAGGGGCTTCGCCCTCGTCGATCGCCAGGGACAGTCCTGCTTGACGATGGCCCTGGAGCCACATGAAGCGCGCCGGCTTCCGGAACCTGCCTTCGGCGCGCAGGCCGTCCTGCGGAACCGTGAGGGTAACCAGGCCGCAGTGCGCGAAGTCAGTCTGGAACGGCGCCACGATCAGTGCCCCGGGTGCGGCCTGCTGTACCCAGCTCCCGGGGATCGTGCGGACAGCGCAGTTGACGAGGATCCGGTCGAAGGGGGCGCGGCCCGGAGCGCCGTGGAGGCCGTCACCGCAGATGATCTGGGGTTGGTAGCCCTGGGCGGCGAGGAGGCCCCGGTGGGCGTCGGCGGTCTGCTGGTTGATCTCCATGGAGACCACGTTGTGGTCTCCTGTCATCTCGCAGAGCAGGGCGGTTGTCCAACCGGGTCCGATCTCCAGCACGGTCATTCCCGGCTGGAGGGAGAGCAGATCGAGCTGTGTGGCCACGATCGTGGGTTGTGAGCCCGACGAGGTGACTTCGCCGGGCCCGCCGCTCGCGCCGTCGTCGAGCTGCGTGACGACCACTTTGTCGGAGTGGACGAGCGGGTGCCAGCGGCTCGGGTGCTGGAAGCGATCGACCCTCCTCCACCGCCCGTCCCTCTGGTCCCAGATCTGCTGAGGTACGAACCGGTGCCGCGGAGCCTTCTCGAAGACCGGTCGCCACTGCTTGGTCAGGACCCCTCGACCGGACAGGTCGTCGAGCAACTCCTCGTAGTCCATCGCGTGTTCTCCTCGGCGCGGCATCGCGAGGCGATTCGCCTTCCTGCCGCGCGAGTTGGGACGCTAGATCTGGAGGAGAGCGGGCGTCTACGAAATTGCATTTCGTTGCACGAATTCACTCCAGGGCCTGGATCGCGCGTCGTACGCGCTCCCTCGCGGCCGTGCCGAAGATAGCGCTGGCGGCGAGCTGCTCGAAGGCGTCGAGGTAGGTGGCGATCTCGCCCGGCGAGGTGATGTTGACCTCCGCGGTGAGGTTCTCCACCGCGACTTGGCTGTGGTCGAAGGCGTAGAAACTCTCCACCGGCCACACGGCCCTTCGTACGCCGAGAGGCAGGACGCCCACGGAAACCCGCTGCCGGCGCATTACAGCGAGCAGCCTGTGAAGCTGTTGGGCCATGGCATCAGGCGGGCACACCAGGTGGTGGAGGACGGTCTCCTCCAGGAGCACCGCGAGGTTGCGCCGGCCGCGATAGACGACACCCGACCGAGCGAGCCTCGCCTCGACGGCTTCGGGTACGTCGTTGGGGGTGTGCTGGAAGTCCGTGATCATTTGCAGCAGGCCAGTGGCGTACTCCTTGGTCTGGAGCATCCCGGGGATCACGGAGGAGCTGTACACCCGAAAGGTTCGCGTGCGCTCGTAGAGCGGCGTCGTTCTTTCGTGCACCTGCCGCAGCCCGTGGCGGTGGAGCCGCTGCCATTCCACGTACATCGTCTCGGCGGACAGCGCCTTGGCGATCAGTTCGCCGGCACGGCTCGGCTCCTGACAGGCGTCACACCAGAGCTGGATGTCCCGGGCGCTCGCGAGTTGGAGGCCGCGGGCGATCCGGGACGTCTTACTCGTGCTCCAGCCGCAGCGGAGACTGAGATCGATGTTGCTCAGCCCTTGCTGGTTCCGCATCTCCGCGAGTGCCGCAGCGATGCTGCGGCGCACGTCATGGACTGTGGACAGTGGTGATGAGGACATCGAACGAGGGGCGTGCGCTCAGGTCGCGAAGCGGCCGTGCGGGATCGCGCGGTCCCAGACCGCCGCGAAGGCGGTACGGCACAGGAGGGCCGTCTTCGGATCGTCGGTCTGGTCTGTGCGCACCCAACGGTTCTCGTCATCAAAGACGTTGAACTGGACGATCTTGTCGTCGAAGAGCCAGAAGTCGGTCTCGGGCAGAACAAGGCCGGCGGCTCGCGGTCGCTGTAGCCAGCGGATGTCCTCGCCGGCGGCGACGTTCGTGAAGGTTCCGTCGTGCAACCAGCGGGTGTATTCGCTCGCCGGCTCGGAGATGATGCGGGCCCGACGCATTGCCACGCCGCGGCTGGTCACCTCCTGGACGAGGTCGAGCCAGGGGCGCCACCAGGATTCTCGGTCGTCCGGGTTGAGACGTTCTCCGGCGCGCCAGGCGGCGAACGCCGCATGCTCGTTGTCCATCGCGTATTCGTCACGCATCTCCAGGTGCACGGCGGAGTGCCGCGCAGAGCGGATCAGGGTGGCGAAGTCATCCAGCGTCTGCGACACGCAGGACCTCCCGGAGCAGGGGGATCATCCGCGGCGGGATCCGCACGACCGCCTCGTGGTCGGGAATCGGGCCGTCTTCCAGGCACGTCGCACGCGTCAGCTCGTCCGCGGTCCAGCCCTGGACGACGAGGTCGCGCGTGTCAGTGTCGACCCACAGGGTCGGCGACCCGTGATCGCCGGACTCCGGGTCTTTTCCGATCAGTTGCAGATTCATGGCGTTCTCCCTCGACGGAGACGAACGGTGATCGACGTGACTGTTCCGCGCCCTGGGTCGGTGCGTCAAGACGGCGCTGGCCCAGGGCGCGGTGGGCGCCGCTACTCCCAGGGCCGCCACGGTAGGAAACCTGCTGCCGCAAGGAGCGATGCCATCTGGCGGAGGCGCTCATACCAGGACGGCGTGTGGCAGGGGCAGTGAGGGAGGCAGTCGTTCATGTTGGCGTCTCCGGCTGGTTGTCAACGGCCCGCGCGGGGCTGTGACCTGGCCTGTTGGCGAGTCGTCGGTAACCCTGCCGGTTCCCTGCCGCACCCGTAGAGAGCGTTCCCGGCCGGCGGGCGGGTGCCCGTCGGGGTGCCATCCCCTGCGACGCCGAGTTGCTCTTGGCTCCCGTCCCGCGGGACGCGCGGGGTGTCACGAGAGAGCCAAGGAGCGCAGGTAAAGTTGCACTCCTCCGCCCGAGACGGGCTCCGGGCTGCCGCGGTCACAGGCAGCGCAGACTGCTCATAGCCCAGCCTGCAACGAGCCCGCGGACCCTGATGTCGCGCGTTGGTCTCGGCGGCGGAGCCATGACGGTCGCCCACAGATATCCGACCAGGCGGCCAACCGGCCGCCGCCGGCCCTACCCGGCCGGAGCGCTCGCGAGGCCACCGTGACCGACCTTCCCCTTCCAAGCCGCACCATCATCGCCACCCGCTCCTCCGCCATGGCCATGGCCCAGACAGCCGCGGTTGCTGCGCTCCTCCGCCAAGCGCATCCCGGCGTCGTGGCGCACTTCTCGCAGATCACGACCACCGCTGACCGGCACCTCGGTTCTCTGGACACCGTCGGCGGCAAGAGCGCCTGGATTCGAGAACTCGACGCGGCCCTGGTCGACGGCCGAGCCGACCTCGCCGTCTCGTGCGCGAAGGACCTGCCTGGGCCCCACGAGCGGGGGACAGCAGTCGCGATCGGTGCGGTTCTGCCCCGAGCGGATGCCCGCGACGCCGTCGTACTGCCGACCGGAGCCGACCCGACGCCACTCCACGAGCTGCGGCCAGGATCAGTGGTCGGCACCATCGCCCCCCGCCGAGCCGCCCAGCTCCGCACCCGCTTCCCCCAGCTCGCCGTCCGCCCGCTGCGCGGCAACCTCGACACGAGGATCAAGCGGCTGGACGAGGGCGACGACGGCCTCGACGCCCTCGTCGTGTCCTACGCCGGCCTGCAACGCATCGGCCTCTCCGGCCGTGCCGCCGAGGTGTTCCCCACCAACCTCCTCATGCCCGCCACCGGGGCCGGATTCGTGATCGTCGAACATCGAGCAGGCGACCCCACTGCCGCTCGCTTGCTCGAGCCCATCAACGACCAGTCCGCCCAGCGCCTGCTGAATGTCGAGCGCGGCGTGCTCGGCGAGCTGCGAGGCGACTGCCACACGGCCTGCTCGGTGCATGCCACGTACGACGCATCCGGTACCCAAGTGCAGGTCACGGCAGCGGTGTTCGACCCAGATAGCGGACCTGCTGCGAACGTGACCGCTAGTCGCCCCGTCGGTGATGACCAGGCCCTGATCGACGAAGTGGTGCAGCTGCTCCGCGCCGAAGGAGCCGGTTCCCTCCTCCCGCCGAGATAGCCAGAGCTGCCCCACCGCAGGCCCAAGGGCATCGAGCTGCGGAAACTCCCGGGATTCAGCCTCTGTGGGCCGTGTCTCGCACTGAGGGACACGAGGGGCGGCTATGCCCATTCGCCCACGGCAGACGAGAAAGAGCCCCGGAGGACTGGAACCACGGCTGGAGACCATGTCAACGTACAACCTCCCCGGAAAACACCAGGTCAGAGACGCTCCCGGTGGTACGGGCGCCAATGTGCTGCGTTGGCTTCCCCCCTCCCGTCTCGCGCCATGGTGCCTAACAAGGAGGCCCACCTGTCGAAAGCCGCTCTTCGATCGGCCCGCGTCACTGCGCCGATCCTCCTGGCGCTCGGCGCCATAAACGCATGGACCGCCCAGACGAAAGCCGACTACGCCGCCCTCTCCACGGCCCTGTGTCTCTGCGTCTGCGCCGCCGGCCTTTTCGGTGAGGACTTGGTGCAGCGCGGGCATCGCCAAGACCTGATGGTGCTCGCGCACGTCGCGGCTCACCCGGGCGCCGAGGCCCGAGGCATCGCCCGAGCTGTCGGCACCCCCGAACGCGTCGTGGCTCGCAACCTCAGCCGACTCACCGAGAACGGGCTCCTCGCCCTGGTGGACGACGACGTGCACCCCGCGCTCAGGTCCTACCGACTTACCTCGTAGTCGGCGGTTGCGGGGCGGAATATAGCCCACGATCCCCGGTTACCGAAACCGGGGATCGTGCAGACCATTGAGGGAGTTCGCACCCGACTGTGCTTGGCGGTGGAGTCGGAGCGGGCTAACAGGTAGGGCCTAGCGAATAGAGAGGTAGTACCCGGCCCGCCCGCTGCATTCGTGCATGCAGCTGTCGGCTTCTGCACCAAGCCCCTCATGGCATGGGTAGCGCTGTCGGCATTGCCCAATCGACCATGCGCCCCAGCAAGGAACCCCAACGTGCGCCGATCCGTGATACCCCCTGCCCAAATTCGCTCAGGTAGCCCCCTTCCGAGCGGCGCTGAACGGCAAGCCTCTGCTCCTGTCACGCAGGTGGCACCGTGACCGCCGGCGGAAGCAACAGGCTCCTCACTCCGGGAGAAGTGGCTTCCTGGCTGCAGGTGAGCGAGATCACCGTGAAGAACAAATATCGAGCGTGGGGGCTTAAGGCGCAGAAAGTCGGACGCCTTCTGCGATTCCGCGAACGCGACATCATCGCCTATCTCGAAGACAACTACGGATAACGGCCGCTCGGCCATTCCTCGCACATGAAGGGTGTCAGTTGGCAACCGTATACCAGCGATGCAAGTCCGATCCCAAGGTCACCACGTACCCATGCGACAAGCCGCGCTGTGGGCATTCTTGGACGGTCCGCTATCGGGAGCCTGGTGGTCGAACGGCGCGGCAGCGCGAAAAGACGTTTGCGAAGAAGACTGGCCCGGACGGCGCGGATGCCTTTGCTTCCAAGGTCGAGACCGACAAGGGGATGATGGTCTACATTGACCCCGATGCTGGCAAGATCACCGTCCGTGTCTACGTCGAAGACTGGCTCGAACGTCGAATAATCGGCGACAGTACGTACAACAATTACAGAGGCTTCATCGACAACCATCTCGTCCCCCGACTGGGTCGGAAAACCCTTGCCGGGGTAACGAAGCGAGACATCGAGCATTTCAAGGCGGCAATCGCCAAAGAGCTGGCCGCGAGCACGGTGTACGACCGCATGAAGATGGTGAAGCACATCTTCTGGTCCGCGAAGGAAGAAAAGCGGATCCAGGAAGACCCGACCAAGGACGTGAAGAACGCCCCTGGGTCGCGCGCCGTCGACGAGGACGAAATCCCGACCCTCGACGAGGTGCGGCTGCTGCACAAGCACATGTCGCCTCAGTACAAGCTCACTGTCTGGCTCCAGGCCGGGGTCGGCATGCGAGTGAGCGAGGCCCTGGCCTTCCACGTCGGATGCCTGCGCAACGACATGATCCGGATCCGCTGGCAGATCAGCGCGAAGGCGCACCGTGACGACTGCCGAACCCGACTCGTCCCGCTCAAGCACCGCGAGGAGGGCGAGTACCGCGATGTGCCGGTCGCGCCCTTCATCTGCACGGAGATCGACGACCACGAGAAGCTGTGGGAGCCGATCCCGATCACGTTCCGCGACAAGGCAGGGAAGGCGCGTCAGGTCGACGTCTTCTTCGCTCCCCGTGAGCGCGGCAAGGGGACCATGCCCACCGCGAACACCTACTCGTATCACTTCAGGAAGGCGTGCGTCGCCGCCGGCCTCGTCGATGTGGAGGGGAAGCCGAGGTACCACCCTCACTCGCTGAGGCACTTCTTCGCTTCAACCGCGCTCGCCGCGGGCATACCTATCCACGAGGTCTCGCGATGGCTTGGGCACAAATCCATCACAACCACGGTCGACATCTACGGCCACCTGGTGCCGGAGGCGTGGGACCGGTGCCGTGCCATCATGCAGACGGCGTTCGAGCCCGCCGCGTAGGTGCGGGTGACGAGCCGCCGTGCTGGGATGGTGCTGGGACGTGGCTACCGTGCTGGGATGGTGCTGGGATGAGCACCCCAGAAACCGCGTTTTCGCAGGTGGGAGCTCTGTGTCAAACGTTCCGCTTCAACGTGTAGTCGTGCGCTTACTGCATGTTAGGCGTTGAGTCAAACGTACACGTCAGAAGGGGTCAGGCTCGGTCGAGCCCGACCCCTTCGTCGTCCCCGTGCTGGAGGGGTGCTGGATATTCTGACGTGTGGTCAGCGGTGGTCAGGTGTCGTAAACGGTGGACCGGTGCCCCACGTGAACGACCCAGACCACCAGTTCCCCGTTGTCGATCGTGTAGACGACGCGGTAGTCGCCAACCCGTAGGCGCCGGCGATCTGGCTGGGACACGAGTGCGGTGGTGTTGAAGCCGAGCGGATCGCTTTCCAGCTCGGTCAGCTTGGCCAGGATGCGCAGCGCCATCTCGCGCGGGATCTTCCGAAGCTCGGCCTGCGCCTCGGGGCGGAAGGCGGTTCGGTACTCACTCACTGCGCGCCAGCGTCTCCCTCATGATGTCCTCGATCGGGATGCCGGGTGCGGGGTTGGCCATGCGCTCGTCGATGATCCGATTGATCTCGCGCTCTTCCCATTCCTGGTACTTGCGCAGTACCTCGATGGAGACGACAGCGGCGACTTCCTTGCCGCGGCGTGTGATCACGGTGGGTACGTCATCGCGGTCGGCGCGCTCCACGACCTCTGCCAGATGCGCGCGCACGTCGCGGATGGTCTCTATGGGCAGCGGCTGTGTCATGCGCCCAAGCGTACCGAGTGTCCCATGTGTACACAACGGTTAGGGGGATGGCGAGCGGCATCCTTCGTTTCAGCTCCCCGTGCTGGATGTGCTGGATGAACTCGCACCGTGCTGGATCGGTGCTGGATATAGGGTTCGAAACCGACGTTTCCGCAGGTCGCGGCCCTGTGATCACATGTTCCGCTTCAACGTGTAGCGGGTGACGTATCGCCACGTCGCTGATCTGGCAAACGTACGGGTCAGAGAGGGTCCGGCTCTTCGGGGTCGGGCCCTTGGTCTTTTCCCGTGCTGGGATGGTGTTGGGACGGGATGGGAACGCCCGTGCTTCTTCGCGACCCTGGGGCTCTGCACCGCACGGATTCCAGGCCAGGGGACCGCGGAGGCGATCCGGGCGCGGGTGGGCAAGCGGGAGTTCTCCGCGTTCATCGCCGAGGCGGTCGCGCGTGAGCTCCGCGGGCAGGTCCTTGACGAGTACCTGGCGGACTATGAGAGCCGCAAGGGGCCGGTTTCCGAGCCGGCCCGCCAGCGGGCGCGGCAGGTCTTCGATGAGGTGTTCGCCGAGGAGCCCGAGTGGCCCGCCGCAGGCTGAGTCACGAGGGGACGCTGGTCCTCGGCAGTGCGGGGCTCTCGAAGCTGCTCGCCGACGACGAGCAAGTGGTGGCGCTGATTGCTGAGGCGCGCTCGCGCGGCATGGAGGTCGTGATCAGTGCGCTCACCATCATCGAGGCCGTCCACGCCCGTACGAACAAGCCACGCCTGAACTGGGTGCTTTCCGGGCTGCGGGTCGTCCCGGTCGGTGACGAGGAGGCGAGGGCTGCCTTGGCGTTGCTGATGAATGCCGGGTTGCACGGGCACAAGTACGCGATCGATGCGGCCGTCGCCGAGGCTGCGCTGCGACAGCACCGCCCCGTGGTCATGTTGACCTCCGATATCGACGACATGATCAAGCTCTGCGACGATCGGGTCCGGCTCGTGGCGGTCTGACCTCCCCTGTCCGCGGTGCGACAGGGCAGTGCTCGACAGGGTCAGGCGAATTTCACAGGTGAGGTGCTGATCGTCGCTTTGCTGCCTTTCGACGGGTGGTCAGGGCGTGGCGGTGGATCTACAAGTATTCGGTGGATCCCCGGTTGCGATGGTGTCCCTCGTCGTGGTGTTCGGGATCAACGGAGGAACAGCACTATCCGTCATCAATGACCATCGGATCCGAACGGATCGGCAACGCCCTCAAGCCCCGTTTTTCCCGGGTCGATTGGACGCGCGCGGGGCCTGTCGTCATTCGATTGTTCGACGACACCTGGCGGGCGGGTGGGCGGGCGCCGTGCGAGCGGGTGTTCCCCGGGGTGCGGTGTGTGCGAGTGCCGTCGTCCGTGGGTGCGGCTACGGCGCGGGATTGAAGGTGTCGGGGGGCAGGCGGCGGGTGAGGAGGGCGTGGGCGAGGTCGGACAGGGGTTGGTCCTGTGCGGCTGCGTGGGCGCGCAGGCGCAGGAGGGCTTCTTCCAGGGGGATGCCGAGTTCGTTGGCGAGGAATCCGGTGGCCTGGTGGACCTCGGCGCGGTACAGCCGCAGGCCGGTCGCTTCGTCCGCGTTGGCCTGGTCGCTGTACAGGAGGAGGAGGAGGAGGAGGAGGCTGCGGCCCAGGCGGTGCAGATCGCGCAGCTGGGCGGGGGTGAGGGGGCCGGGGGTGGTGCGGTAGCCGGTGAGAACGCCGATGAGGGCGGCGCCGAGCCGCAGCGGGAGGGTGATGACGGCGCGGAGCGGGGTGCGGGCGGTGGCCGGCAGGAAGAGGGGCCAGCGGCCGGGGTCGGTGGCCAGGACGTCCGGCTCGTGCAGCAGGTGGCCGTGCTGCGCGGTTTCCAGGGTGGGGCCGTCCCCCAGGGTGTACTGCAGGGCGTCCAGGTCGGCGCCCAGCCCCTTGTCCGGGTCGCACCACAGCAGTTCGAGGTGACCGTTGTGGGCGCGCACGTTCAGGGTGAGGGCGTCCAGGCCGAGCAGGCGGGCAGCGCCGGGAACCACAGCGGTGCCCGGACCGTGTCCGTTGCGCGCGGCATGGTGGACGCGGACCAGGAAGTCGGCCGGGCCACCATGAGGTGGTGGGGCGCCGCCCAAGGCGTCGTCCCATGCGTCGCGGGGCATGTCAGCGCGTCGTGTCGAGGTCGGCCGGGACGTCCCCTCGCGCCACCTCGGCGGCCAGCTCGCTGAGTTTCTGATGCCGGGAGCGGGCGTGGCTGCGCAGCCGGGTGAATGCCTCTTCCACGTCGACCCCCAGACGGGAGGCGAGCACGCCCTTGGCCTGTTCGATCACGATGCGGGATTCCAGGGCCGTCTCCAGCTGGCCGATGATCTCGTCCTTGGTCAGCAGCGCCTGCCGGTGGTGCAGGCAGGTTCCGGCTGCATCGGCCAGCACCTGGGCCAGGCGCAAGTCCTCGCGCGTCGGCACCCGCTCGGCGCTCATCAGGTTGAGGGCGCCGAGCGGGTGCTGGGGGGTGCGCAGGGGCACGGCGGCGACGCTGGTGATGCCGGCGCGCAGCGCGCGGTGGGTGAAGCGGGGCCAGAGCCAGTGGCTTGGGTGGGCGGCGCGCAGCAGGACCGGGGCCAGCATGTCGCCGGTGCGGGTGCTGTCCACGCAGGGGCCTTCGCCGAGTTCGAGCTGGTCTTCTTCCAGACGGCGGCAGGTTTCGTCGGAGGCGGTGAGGTAGTCGACCTCTCCGGCCTCGTTGAGGATGGTGACCCCTGCCGAGCGCACGCCCAGCAGGCTGACGGTGTGCATCGTCAGATCGTGCAGCAGTTCCAGGATGTCGAAACCGTCCGTGCGCGAGGCCAGATCGAGCACGCTCTGAGCGGCAAGGACGTCACGAGGCGTGACAGGCATCGAATGTCCGTTCCGACGCCTCCCTGACACGCGAAAACGAGCGGGGGCCGGGCCCGTGAAGCAACGCGCTGAGAGGCGCGCCGAAGTTGGGCTGGCTGCAGAGAGCCATGATGTGCCCGATGACGGATAGCTCCGGGGCCTCGATTCGCGTTTGCCCGTCCGAGCCGCCACTGTGGCCGATTCCACGGGCGAGGACGACTCACGGTACGCAGCCCAGCCTAGCCTCCCTGACCGGCAAAGCACCGGCCCCGGAGCCAGCGATCCAGCCGTTCGCCGCCCCGGCGGGGCCTGTCGGCGCGATTCTCTGGACGGCGTGCGAACACGGTCGCCGACAAGCCGAAGCCGAAGTGCGGGCCGGGCCCGGCCACTGCGGATACTCCTGCCCCGGGGCCGGTTCTTGTCGCGGATCGCGGGTCGTGGAGCGGCCCTTGAACAGGTGCCCCGACTCGCGCACAGAACACACCGGCAGC
Organism: Streptomyces sp. NPDC004732; assembly: GCF_040609235.1. Classification (NCBI taxonomy): domain Bacteria; kingdom Bacillati; phylum Actinomycetota; class Actinomycetes; order Kitasatosporales; family Streptomycetaceae; genus Streptomyces; species Streptomyces sp. NPDC004732. Next base: position 159,767 of record NZ_JBEXJR010000002.1, on the reverse strand, counting down.
GCGAGCCGGATCTCAGTTCGTGGGTCGACCATGTCGTGCAGCGTTGGCGGCCCTGGGATCTCTTGTACTTTGTCGCGGATCCCGTGCTGGGACGTGGACGGGTCCCGGGTTCGTTCTCGCCGGTTTCCAATGTCTGACCAACCAGTCCAGGTCGTGCTCCCGACTCTGATCGAGGCACCCTCGACGCACTCCAGCATTTTGATGCCATTTCTGAGGTCAAATTGATATCGCTGTTGAGGCGTCGAGCCGTGGAGGGACAACTGATGGCCAGGACTGTGATCGATCTAGATGAGGAGATCGTCGAGCAGGCGATGCGGGTGTACGGGGCGAAGACGAAGGCCGCCGCAGTGCGGGCGGCCATGGCGGAGGGGGTGAGGCTGCGGCTGCGCCGGGAGCTGTTCGATGCCATTGACGATGGTGAGTTTGATGACGCGTTCGCGGAGATCCGGTCGCAGACGGGGCCGCGGAATCCGGACGGCTCGCTTAAGCGCGAAGACGGGACTTCGGCGGCGTGAAAGGGCGCTACCTCATCGACAAGTCCGCGCTGACCCGCCGGGGTACACCGGCAGTGCGGGCGCGGCTGGATGCGCTGGACCGCGATGGACTCCTAGCAGTGTGCGCCCCGACCGAGTACGAGGTTCTGTACTCGGCGCGTGGAAAGCCCGAGGCGCTGCGCCTGCGTACCCTGCTCCGTGGTTTCGACTACTTGCCCTGTAACGACGAGGCGTTCGAGCAGGCGCTCGCGATCCAGGCATTGGCGCTGAACGCCGGCTTTCACCGGGCGCTGTCGCTGGCCGACGTCCTCATCGCGCCAACCGCAGAACGGCACGGGGCCACGGTCCTGCACTACGACGGCGACTTCGACATGATCGCCTCGGTGAGCGGGTTTCAAGCCGAGTGGGTCGTGGAGCCCGGCACAGCCGACTGACTGGGAACGCCGCATGCCGTGTCAGCGAGTGCCTCGATAGGCGAGGGCGGAGCCGGTGCATCGTTGACCCGGCCGTTGCGGATCTGCTCAATGACAGCGGACAAGCCGGTGACAACAGCAGCCACCAGTACCGTCCGGACCGAATTCCTGCTGGATTCGGGTTCTGCCGCAGCGCGACGCCGCTCGGACACACGTCGAAGGCGTTCGCGCTGACCGGCCTGTCGAACCACGCTGCCCCCAGTTGCCCTGACATGCCGTCAGGGCGAGTGCCCGGAGGCATGAGTGCACTTTGCGTCGAAAGCTCTTGATCCTAGGTGGATCAGGAGTGGAGGACCAGAGGATTGCCGGGTCCTTGGGTCACAGGAGGCGCTTGCGGCCCCAGGCGACGATGAAGACGACGACGGCGGCCGTGATGGCGAGCATGATGCCCGTTCCGAGCCACTGCATCGTGCCCATCTGCTCGAAGGGGAGGTAGTCCATGCTCCAGCCGACGACGCCCTTGGACTCCAGGCAGGCCGTGTGTGCCTTGTCGTTGTCGATCTTGTCGAGGCAGGTCGTCCAGTCCAGGCGGTCGCCGGAGCCGGTGACGAAGTAGGTGCCCTGTCCCTGCTGGATGGCCATGTCGGGCAGCTCCGGCTGCTTGGCGCCGGGGCCGACGCCCTTGTCGGTGCTGACCGACATGACGTGCCCCAGGCTCGACCGGAGCTCGCCCCAGACGAACCCGATCGCCACGACAATGCCGAGCGTGACCACCATCGACACCAGCGTGCGGCGCAGGAGCAGGCCGACCGCCACGCCCAGGGTGAACGTGAGCAGGGCGTAGGCCACCGGCATCAGGCCCGTGACGTCGAAGATCGCGCTGCTGCTCCATTCCGCCTGCGTGACGAGCCCCTTGACCGGGCTCCACCACCAGTTGAAGACGGCCGAGAGCACGCCGGTGGACAGTGCGACCAGTGCGGCGGGCATGGCGAGCTTCATGGTGAGCCAGCGCAGGCGGCTGACGGACTGCGACGTCACCAGCTTGGCTGTGCCCGATTCCAGGTCGCCCGCGATGAGCGGGGCGCCGAGGAGGACGCCCGCCAGGACGGGGAAGTAGCTCAGGTAGCCCCCGATGTCGGTCATCAGGTCGCCGTACTTCTCGAAGTCGGGCGGCGTGCTGCCGGGCTTCTTCTGGGGCGGTTCCAGGGTGCCCAGGTAGTCCATCATCTGCCCGCGCAGAATGATCATGACGGCCACGCCCAGGACGGTGCCGACGATGATGGTCCAGAACGCGGCGCGGTGCTGGCGCCAGACGAGCCAGGCCGTACCGCTGAGCCGGGGGCCGATCTGCCGGGAGCCCCTTCCGTTCCGCGGGCTTCCGTCGGGCGCCGTGCGGGCTGCCGGGTCGTGAGTGAGGGTGCTCATGCGTTCACAGCCTTCTGCCGGTCGCGGGTGATGATGTCGTGGATGTCGCCGACCCGGGCGCTGGCCGCGATCAGCGGGGGCGCGTCGGGTGAGCGCAGATAGGCGAGCAGCAGTTCCTCCAGGGTGGGTGGCTCGGCCGGTCCGCCGTACTGGATCGGTCCGCTCAGTCGCACCAGGACGCCGGGCCTGCCGTCTTCGGCGCCGTGGGTCTCGACGACCGTGTGCGGTGCGACGGCGGGGAACGAGCCGTCGCCCGGGGCGGCGAACAGGGCGTGTGCGGCGCGCAGTTCGTTCACCTCGCCCGCCAGGCGCAGCGTGCCGTTCGCGATGACCAGGAGGTAGTCGCAGATGTGCTCCAGCTCGGCGAGCATGTGCGAGGAGACCAGGACCGTCGTGCCGTGCTGGGCGGCCTCCGCCCTCAGCGTGGCCATCAGTTCGCGGCGTACCAGCGGGTCGAGATCGGACATCGGCTCATCGAGGATGAGCAGTTCGGGGCGCTTTCCGAAGGCCAGGGCGAAGGCGACGCGGGTGCGCTGCCCGCCGGACAGCGTCCCTGTCTTCGCCTTCATCGGTACGTTGCCCGCGTCGACGATGCCCTCGGCGACCGCCTGGTCCCAGTGGGGATTGAGCTCGCGGCCCAGGCGCAGGGTCTCGGCCACGGTGAAGCGCCGGAACAGCGGCTTCTCCTGGGTCAGGAACGCGGTCCGCAGGACTGCCTCCGTCGACCCCGGTACGGCGCCGAACACGCGCAGGTCGCCGGTCGACGGCCGGATCATGTGCGTGGCCAGGCCCATCAGCGTGCTCTTGCCCGCGCCGTTGGGGCCGACGAGGCCGCACACCCGCCCCCTCGGCAGCCGGAACGAAACGTCCCGCAGCGCCCAGCCGCGCCGGTACCGCTTGCCGACCCCGTGGGCCTCGATCGCCGCCTCGCCGACGGCTGTTCCGTAGCCTCCGGCGGGGGGTTCGAAGCCTTCGGGGGGCGGTCCGAAACCGCCGAAACCGCCGAAACCGCCGAAACCGGGGACGCCGTGGTGCGTCTCTGCGTCGTGCATCTGTTGCTCCTGTGCATGTGGAGGGGAGGCCGCCGTGTGCGTGGGGGAGGGGCGGCCGTGTCGGGGGACCGTCCGTGCGGGGCCTGCGCGGCTGTCAGCGAGGGCCCGCGGCGCCCGCGGCGCGGCTCCGGGTTTTCCCCGCCTGGGTGGCGTCAGCCGTGACCATGACATGCTCCTCGTGCGATGAAGTGCGATGAAGGATGAGTCGTGCGATGAGGGGCGAGCGCCGCCCGGTGGACACGACTCTCCTCCGCCGCGCCTTGCGGCGGATCGGGCGAAAGACAGATCATTCGCGGCCGACTCCGACTTTCGGCCGGTCCGCGCTAGGGATGGTGAGAAAGATGCTGGAGGCGGCGAAGGCAGCGGCCACAGCCACAGCCACAGCTACAGCTACGGCCACGGACGCGAAGGGCCTTGCTCGGCAGCTGCCCAAATCGGTGTGGCTGCTGCTGTTCGCGGGCCTGGTCTCCCTCGTCCTGCTCGACTCGGTGGGCGGTCTCTACTACATCGAGGCTTACGGCCCCGGCAAGCTGATCGGCGCTCTGCTGTCCGTCGGCCTTGTCGCCGCATCGCCCCGGCTCGACAGCCGGGCACTCCCGATGGCCGCCTGCGTACTCGCGGGCGTGTCGTTGTGCGTGTCGTTCTGGATGCACCTGGAGATGCGGGCGAGCGGCCTTGCGATGGGATTCGCCGAACTCGCGGCGCTGACGTGGCTCCTGCTGGTGGTCGCCCGGCGGGGCAAGCCGTCGTGGGCGGCGCTCGCCGTCCCGCTCCTCGGCACGGCGATCATCGTGCGGCCGGTGTCGACCGCGGTGCGGCAGTCCACCATCATCATGGCGCTGCTCTGGGCCCTGGCAGCTGTCGCCGCGTTGGGCATCGGCCTGGGGATGCGTCTGCTCCTGGCGGACCGGCGTCGGCAGGCGGCGGCCCTCAGGCTGGAGCAGCGGACGGAGTTCGCCAGGGACCTGCACGACTTCGTCGCCCACCACGTGACCGGCATCGTCGTACAGGCACAGGGGGCCCAGGCGATCGCGGGCCGACGGCCCGAGCTGGTGCCGCCCGCGCTGGAGCGGATCGAACACGCGGGCTCGGAGGCGCTGACCTCCATGCGGCACATGGTGGGGATGCTGCGCGACACCGACGGAGAGGTGGCGCTGACGCCGCTGGCCGGGATCGGCGAAGTGCGGTCGCTCGTCGAGGAGTTCTCGGCCGTGGGTGGCGCCCGCGCCCGGCTCGACCTGGCAGGAACCTTCGACGACCTGCCGGTTGAGGTGACCACCACCGCGCACCGGGTGGTGATGGAGGCCCTCACCAACGTACGCAAGCACGCCCACGGATGCACCGAGGTGCGGGTGCGCGTGGAGCGCTCGGGAGACCGGCTCACCGTACGGGTCAGCGACGACGGACGGCAGCGCCACGGCTCCTCCAGCGGGTTCGGCCTCAAGGGACTGGCCGAGCGGGTGGGCCTGATCGGCGGCAGCATCCAGGCGGGCCCGGTGACGACGGGCGGCTGGGGCGTCGAGGCGACGCTTCCCGCGTCCCCGGCTGAGCCCCCGGCTGAGTCCCCGGTCGCGTCCTCGTCGGCGTCCCAGGTCGCGTCCCAGGTCGCGCCCGCGTCCGTGTCCCGGACGAAGGCGGCGGCGTCGTGACGATCCGCGTGCTGATCGCCGACGATCAGGCCATGGTCCGTGCCGGGTTCGCGATGATCCTCGCCGCGGAGGAAGACATCGACGTCGTCGGCGAGGCCACGGACGGCGTGCATGCCGTGGAACTCGCCGAGCGCCACCGGCCCGACGTCGTGCTGATGGACATCCGCATGCCCCGCATGGACGGGTTGGAGGCGCTGCGCAGACTGACGCGCCCCGGCACCGTGAATCCGCCGAAGGTCGTCGTGGTGACGACGTTCGACGACGACGAGTACGTCCAGCGCGCCCTGGCCGAAGGGGCCTCCGGCTTCCTCATCAAGGATTCGGGGCCCGCCCTGCTCGTCGAGGCCATCAGGGCGGCCGCGTCCGGCGAGGCGCTGGTGAGCCCGGCCATCACGGTCCGCCTGCTGCGGCAGCTCAACAGCGCCGCACCCGCCCCTCGGGAGCCGCACACCGCGCTCTCCGAGCGGGAGACGGACCTGGTGCGGCTGGTGGCCAGAGGGCTGACCAACGCGGAGATCGCCGCCGAACTGTGCATCTCGGTGGGCACGGTGAAGACGCACCTCACCAACGTGCAGACGAAACTGTCCGCCCGCAACCGGGTGGAGATCGCCGCCTGGGCATGGGAGTCGGGCTTGGTCGACGGGCGGGGGTAAGCCGGGGCGGGGGCCTTTCCTTCCGTGAGGTGGTCACTGCCCCCCTGCCTGGCCTCAGCCGCCCACCGCCTTCGCGAGCCCCGTCTTCGCCCCCGCCCCGCACAGCGGGACCACCGCCGTCCGCTCGCCGAGCGCGCCCTCCCGCACGGCCGCCCAGCAGGCGACGCCCGTGGACTCGACGTACAGGCCTCGCGAGGCCAGGTCCTGCTGCGCCGCCACGATCTGGTCCTCCGTCACTGTGAGGAAGCCGCCGCCCGAATCGCGTACCGCGCGAAGGATCTGCCGGGCGCGCGGCGGGCGGGGAATCGCGATGCCCTCCGCGAAGGTGGGCGCCATCGGGGTCTCGCCGACCAGGTCGTCGGCACCGGCCCGCCACGCCGCGGCGAGCGGGGCGACCGCAGCGGACTGCACGGCGTACAGCGCGGGCCGCCGCGCGATGAGCCCCGCCGTGTGCAGCTCCCGGACCGCGAGCGCCGCGCCGAGCAGCAGCGTGCCGTTGCCGACGGGGACGACGAGGGCGTCGGTGAGGCGTCCGCCGAGGTCCTCCCAGAGCTCGTGGACGTACGTCTTGGTGCCGTGGAGGAAGTAGGGGTTGTGGACGTGCGAGGCGTAGAACGTGCCCGGCTCGTCGGCCGCGGCACGGGCCGCCAGCGCCGTCGACTCCCGGTCGCCGTCGATGACTTCGAGCCGTGCGCCGTGCGCGCCGATCTGCTCCAGCTTCTTCGGCGACGTCCCGACGGGAACGTACACGGTGCAGTCGAGACCGGCCCGCGCGCAGTACGCGGCGACGGCCGTGCCCGCGTTGCCGCTGCTGTCGGCGATGACCCGGTCGGGGCCGAGGCGCCGCGCGAGGGCGGCGAGCATGACCGCGCCACGGTCCTTGAAGGACAGCGTCGGCATCAGGAAGTCCAACTTGGCCGAAACCGGCCCCGCCAGCTCCACGAGGGGCGTGCGGCCCTCGCCGAGGGAGATCGCGGGGGCGGGCAGGGGCAGGCACTCCGCGTACCGCCACAGTGAGTTCACCCGGCCCGCGAGCGCCTTCAGGGGAGCGGGCGAGGGGGAGAAGTCCAGGTCGAGTGGGCCGCGGCAGACCGGGCACGACCAGGTGAGCGAGCCCCCTGGGACGCGCGTCCCGTCGACCGGGCAGAAGCAGTCGGGCAGGACGGTCGCGGCTGGCACAGGTGGCATAGATGGCACGGCTGGTACGGATGGCACGGCTCCTGTCACCAAACCCCGTGCGGCACCTGTCATGTCGTCAGTCACCTCGCCCGTCACCTCGCCCGTCACGCCGTCCGTCATGTCTGTCATGCGCGCAGGCTATGCGTGACGGTTGTTGAAGCCGGGACGTGAGAGGTACGTGGCGGTTGCTGATGGTGCGTCATGACGCCTCCGTGGCAGTCGCGTTACGTCCGGTCCTGACCCTTGTGGGATTCCTATGGATCAGCCAATCTTTCGTCCCGACGGAGTCAAGGACCGGCATGTCGCATTGACATGCCCCTGCCGCGCGACTCCGTGAGTGTGGGCACCACGGCACCATTCCCCCACCGACGCACCACCTATTGAGGAGGACCCCTCAGATGGCAGTGATGCGTAACAACCGCCGAAGACTGGCCGGGCTCAGCGCGACCGCGGTCGCGGCCCTCGCCCTCGGCGTCGTCTCCGCCCTCCCGGCGAACGCGCAGCCGGACCGGGCGGAAGGCACGATCGAGAACGCCGGCGTCCCCGGCACGATCAAGAACAGCTACATCGTGAGCCTCGACGAGAACGCTCCGAAGGCCCGCTCCGCCGAGGGCAAGGCCCTCGCCAAGGAGTACGGCGCCAAGATCGAGCGGATCTACGACAAGGCCCTCAACGGCTACGCGGTCGAGCTCTCCGAGGCCGAGGCGAAGAAGTTCGCCGCCGACCCCGCGGTCGACGCGGTCGTCCAGAACCGGACGTTCACCGCCACCGCGACCCAGAACAACCCGCCGTCCTGGGGGCTGGACCGCATCGACCAGAAGAACCTGCCGCTGGACCAGAAGTACACCTACCCGGACTCGGCGGGTGAGGGCGTCACCGCGTACATCATCGACACCGGCGTCCGCATCAGCCACACCGACTTCGGCGGCCGCGCCTCCTACGGCTATGACGCCATCGACAACGACAACACCGCCCAGGACGGCCACGGCCACGGCACGCACGTCGCGGGCACCGTCGCGGGCACCCTGCACGGTGTCGCGAAGAAGGCCAAGATCGTCGGCGTCCGCGTCCTGAACAACTCGGGCTCGGGCACCACGGCCCAGGTCGTCGCGGGCATCGACTGGGTGACCAAGAACGCGGTCAAGCCCGCCGTGGCCAACATGTCGCTCGGCGGCGGCGCCGACAGCGCGCTCGACACGGCCGTCCGCAACTCCATCGCCGCGGGCATCACCTACGCGGTGGCGGCGGGCAACGAGTCCACGGACGCCTCGACCAAGTCGCCCGCGCGCGTGGCGGAGGCCATCACCGTCGGTGCCACGACCAACACCGACGCCAGGGCGAGCTACTCGAACTACGGCAGCATCCTCGACATCTTCGCCCCGGGCTCCTCGATCACCTCGTCGTGGAACACCAACGACACGGCGACCAACACCATCTCCGGTACGTCGATGGCCTCCCCGCACGTCGCGGGCGCGGCCGCGATCTATCTGGGCCAGAACCCCACGTCGACTCCGGCGCAGGTCTCCGCGGGCCTGGTCAGCGCCGCCTCGTCGGGCGTCGTCGGCAGCCCCGGCTCCGGCTCGCCCAACCGGCTCCTGAACGTCACCGGCGGCACGACCAACCCGCCCGGCAAGTCGTTCAGCAACACCGACGACTTCGCGATCAACGACAACGCCACGGCCGAGTCGCCGATCAACGTCACCGGCGTCGAGGGCTCGGCCCCGGCGGCCCTCTCCGTGCCGGTCGTCATCCAGCACACCTACATCGGCGACCTCCAGGTCCAGCTGGTCGCCCCCGACGGCACCGCCTACACCCTCAAGGGCTACGGGACCGGCGGCAGCTCGGACAACATCAACACCACGTACACGGTGAACGCCTCCTCGGAGACGGCCAACGGCACGTGGAAGCTGCGGGTCAGCGACAACGCGGCGCAGGACACCGGGAAGATCGACTCGTGGGGGCTGCAGTTCTGAGTCCCTGAGGCCCTGAGTCTGTAAGTCTCTGAGTGCGTGCGTATTCGTATGTGAGTACGTGCGTCAGTGATCCTCGTCCTCGCGGTACGGCTTCGGGTCGGTGACCCAGCCCGCCGCGAGGACGAGGCGTGTTCCGCGGTCCAGGGCGAGGAAGCCGAAGGGGCGGTCCACCGTGACCGCAAGCTCGGTCGTGGTGTACGAGGGCAGCCCCATCCAGTCCATGGCGACCGCCGTGACCGCACCGGCCCGGAAGCCCGTCGCGCCGAACGTCGCGGTCGTCGTCTGCCGGGCCGACCCCACCGCGAGGGGCCACTCGGAGATGCCAGGGAACGAGCCGGGGCGCGGGGCGCTCGCGGCTTCCAGGCCGAAGATCCCGGGCGGTGCCTTCAGGTCGTGCTCCGCGTCGAGGGTGAACTCCACGGTGTCCAGCGAGACGTGCGGCGGCTCGTCGGGGGCGTCGGCGAGGGTCTCGCGCAGGACCGCGCCGGGCCCGGCCTGCCCCGGAGCCAGCTCGCTGCCCGATGTCGTGGGGACGTCGTCCATGAGCATGCCGAGGCCCGTCGGCAGGACCTCGCCGGGGCCCATGTGCGCCTCCCCGAGCAGCAGGTGCACGTCCACGTCCGCCGTGCCGCGCAAAGCCACCGCGGTGATGCGACCGGCGGGGCAGCGGCCTATCCGTACGGCGTCCAGGCCGGGGGCCGACCGCCGGAGCCCCGCGATCTGCAAGCCCTGCCACGGGCCGGTGGCGGGCTCCAGTGGGTACTGCTCGAACGGCGTCGTCCAGTCCGCGCGCAGCGCGAGCGCGCTCGCGAGGACCATCTCGGTGTCCGGCGCGAGCTCCACCGGCATCCGCTCGATCTGCCCACCCGTCCGCTCCGCCGCCCACGCGTCGAGCGTCGCCGCGTCCGTCGCCGGATCCCCGGTCAGCACGCCCAGCGCGGCCACCGGCACCCCGTCGCGCCACGCGTCCCGCAGGGTCAGGGTGCGCCTGGTCCACAGGCCAAGGGCCGCGTCCATGCCCCGTACGCCGTGCAGCGCGGCCAGCAACTCCCTTGCGGCCGCCGCCGCTCCGTCGGCCCGGAGCCCGACCGCGGCCGCGAGCTCCGTGCGGGCCGCGCCGTCCGCGCCGTCCGCGAGGAACGCGAGGAGCGGCCAGACGCCGGGCGCCGAGAAGACGGTGCCGCGGTCGGCGGCCGCCGTCGCCGCCCATCGCGAGGTCAGGCCGTTGACGGCCCGCACGACTGTCCGAGTTGTCGAACTTTGCCGCCGCATTACCTTTTCGCCCCCGCCGCGATTACGATGCGCCAAGCTCTGCGCACCGCCCACCAGAAATCCAGGAGCACGCTACCCGTGGACATACCGCCGCCGCCCGGTCCGTACGCGCCTCCTGGAGGGCAGCCGGATCAGCCGGGCCAGCCGGGCCAATCAGGCCAGCCGGGCCAGCCGGGGCCGCCCTTGCCGCCGTACGGGCACAGCCCCTACCGGCAGTGGCCCGGCCCGTACTCCCCCTACTCCCGGCCGCCGGTGAACGGCTTCGCGATCGCCTCCCTGGTCCTTGGCATCCTGTGCTTCCTGCCCGCCGTCGGCCTGATCCTCGGCCTGGTCGCGCTCGCGCAGATCAAGAAGAAGGGCGAGCGCGGCAAGGGCCTCGCGATCGCGGGCAGCATCATCTCCGTGGTCGGCGTCCTGCTGCTCGTCCTCGCCGTCGCCACGGGCGGCGCCCGTGACTTCGCCGAGGGGTTCCGGGACGCGGCCCGCGAGTCCCGGCAGAACGCCGGTGCCTTCCCGGTCGGCAAGGGCGGCTGCTTCGACGCGTCCGACGGGAAGATCGACTCCATGAAGTACGCCTCCGAGGTCGACGAGGTCCCGTGCTCCCAGGGGCACGACGGCGAGGTCTACGCGTCGTTCCGCGTGAACCACACCGGCTACCCGGGCGACGCCGACATGCGCGAACTCGCCGAGACCAGGTGCACCGACCTCCAGTTCGAGTACGTCATGGACAGCTGGGCGGACTTCGGCGACGCCGAGCTCTACTACTTCACGCCCGACCGCAGGACCTGGGGCCGGGGCGACCGTCACGTCACGTGCATCTTCGGCGCCTCGGATCCGAAGCAGCAGCTCGAAGGGTCCCTGCGCAGCGACGCGACGACGCTCGACGCGGACCAGCTCGCCTATGTGAAGGCGGACCGGCCCTTCGACGAGGCGTATCTGCAGGAGGCGCCCGCGGAGGAGCGGATCGAGGACGACCTCGAAGGGCACAAGAAGTGGGCCGCCGGAGTCGACAAGGGCCTCGGCGAGCAGGCGCGGCGGCTGCGCGCGCACGACTGGCCCGCGGCGACGCAGAAGCACGTCGACAAGCTCGTGGCCCAGATCGGGAAGAGCCGCAAGGAGTGGGTGAAGGCGGCCGGGGCTCCCGACGCCGACAGCTTCACCGAGCACTACGTAGCGGGCCTTCAGGGACTCGGCGACAAGGAGGCAGCGGCGGCCCGCAAGTCGCTGGACCTGTCGACGATTTCACCGCGCGACGCGACTCCTGAGGACGGGCCGGAGTCGGGCCTCGACGAGGAGCACGGGGAGGGCGGCGAGACCGAGGACGCGTGATCCGGCTCCGCGGCACCCGCCCGGTGGCGCCTAGGGTCACGTGCCGTCAGGGGCGGGCATCCTGAGGGGTTTTTGTCCGCTTCTGTGATAGTTCTTCGGTGTGACGTCCGTCGTGCCGCCGCCCGCCGTGGCCCGGGTCCTGCTCCTGGCCACCGGCCTGCTGAACGCGGCGCTCGCCGTCCTCGTCGCCGCCCCGCTGCCCCGCGTCCCGCTCTTGGTGCTCGTCGCCGCCGCGATCACCTCCTGGGGTCTTGTGCTGCTGCCGCCGGGGCTGCTCGGCCTCGCGGGCGCCGCGCTCGCGGGCAGACGTCACCCCTGGTGCGCGGGGCTCGCCGCGCTCGCCTCCTTCGCGGCCCTCGTCTACGGAGTGATGCCGTACGCCGCTGCGTACGGCACCGCGCGGCAGCAGGGTCAACAGCTCGCACCCGCGCAGTACTTCGACGGTGTCAACTACGCCAAGGTGCCCGACCGCGCCCGAACCCTCACCTACGCGCGCGTGGGACGCGGTCACGGGGCGCACCGCGGCAGGGGGCAGAAGCTGCGGCTCGACCTCTGGGCGCTGCCCAAGCGGGCCGAGGTGCGGCGCCCCGCCGTCGTGTGGGTGCACGGCGGCGGCTGGAACAAGGGGCACCGCAGTCAGACCCCCCGATGGAACCGGTGGTTCAACGCGCGCGGGTGGTCGGTCTTCGACATCGACTACCGACTCGCGCCCCGCGCCACCCAGCTCGACCAGATCGGCGACGTGAAGTGCGCCGTCGGCTGGGTGCGGCGGCACGCGCGCGTGTACGGCATCGACCCCGACCGCCTTCTCCTGGCGGGCAGTTCGGCGGGCGGCAACCTCGCCCTCGCCGCGGCCTACACGGAGGACGACGGCAGGGTTCCGGCGTCCTGCGCGGCACGGGACAGTTCGGTCTCGGGCGTGCTCTCGCTCTACGGGCCCACCGACATGCGGCGTCTGATCGCGGGCACCGCGCTGCGCCGCGACCCCATGATCCCGCTCCTGATGGGCGGTTCGGCCGCCACCGCTCCCGCCCGCTACCGCCTCGGCTCGCCCGTGCGGCTCGTCCGGGGCGACGTACCGCCGACGCTGCTGCTGCACGGGAGCGCGGATCGCGCGGTGCCGGTGGCGCAGGCGCGCGAGCTGGCGCGGCGCCTCAAGGGGGCCGGTGCGCCGGCGACGTATGTCGAACTGCCGTGGGCCGATCATTGTTTCGACGTGAACTGGGGAGGCTGGGGCAGTCAGATCGCGCGCGCCGCGACCGAACGTTTCCTCAGTGCCCTGGACCGTTCGCTATATCCGGGGAAAGCCCCTGCGTAAAGACCTGCGCCAGGAGAAATCATCACTTCGGGTGATTCCTTGGCCTTGGGTTGCACCCAACAACCCACGGTTGCCAGGCTGTTGCTGTCTGTCAACCTGATGGGAGTGGCCAGTGACTTTCGGTGAACAGCCGGCGTATCTGCGGGTTGCGGGTGATCTCCGCAAGAAGATCGCCGACGGTTCGCTGCCGCCGCACACCCGCCTCCCCTCGCAAGCCAGAATCCGCGAGGAGTACGGGGTGTCGGACACGGTCGCCCTGGAGGCGCGCAAGGTCCTGATGGCCGAGGGCCTGGTCGAAGGGCGCTCCGGATCGGGCACCTATGTGCGCGAGCGCCCCGTCCCGCGCAAGATCGCCCGCACCGGCTACCGCGCGGTGAACGGCGGCTCGACGCCGTTCCGTCAGGAGCAGGCCGCGGACGGCGTGCGCGGCACCTGGGAGTCCCGCAGCGAGCAGATCGAGGCGAACGCCGCGGTGGCCGAGCGCCTCGGCATTCGCGTCGGTGACCGCGTGATGTGCACGAAGTACGTCTTCCGGGATGCCGGGGAGGCCATGATGATCTCCACGTCCTGGGAGCCCCTGGCCGTCACCGGGCGCACCCCCGTGATGCTCCCCGAGGAGGGCCCGCTCGGCGGCTGCGGAGTGGTGGACCGGATGGCGGCCATCGACGTGATCGTGGACAACGTCGCGGAGGAGGTCGGCGCCCGCCCCGGCCTGGCCGAGGAGCTCACGGCGCTCGGCGGTGTCCCCGGCCATGTGGTCATCGTCGTCCACCGGACGTATTTCGCGTCGGGCCGCCCAGTGGAGGCGGCCGACATCGTGGTGCCCGCCGACCGCTATCGGATCGCGTACCACCTGCCTGTGCGGTAACGCCGGGATTCGCCCACAACTCCGGGATTCGCCCTCTCCGGGATTCTCCCTTGCCCGCTCCTGGCCGATTGTGTGCAGGGGCGGGTTTCGGCTCTCTCCTCACGGCCCGTGAGCCCCTCGCAGTGCGGGCGTCGCCCGGGCCGTGGCCGATAGCGGTCCTGTCGCGTACCTCTTTGTGCAAACTCGTATCCGCTGAGTAAAGGTCGGGCGTAGGCTCGGGCATATGCGGATTGCGGTTTCCTTACAGATCGAGGCGTGGGGCGCGCCGGGGGTGGCGAACGGAGGGGCGCGATGAATGACGGCACAGTTCTGCTGCCCTGGTTCGTCATACGGCAGGACGACAACGGCAACCGCTATCGCGTGGGCAGGTACGCGACGAAGGCCGAAGCCCAGAAGATCGCGGACAGCCTCGACGACCGCGGGCACAAGCAGCTCTACTCGATCGAGAAGCTGAGCCAGAACGGCAGCGGGCGCCAGGGCCTGTCTGCAGACAGGCCCTAGATCCGCCCGACGGCTAGCCCTGTCCCTCCTGGCGGCCGTGCCGCCCCTTAGGCTCCGATGCATGAACGAACGCATCGTGGTGGGCGCCGCCCTGTACGACGGCGGACGCCTGCTCGCCGCGCGGCGCAGCGCGCCCCCGGAGCTCGCGGGCGGCTGGGAGCTGCCCGGCGGCAAGGTCGAGCCCGGTGAGCGGAGCGAGGACGCGCTGGTGCGCGAGCTCCGCGAGGAACTGGGCGTCGAGGCCGAGCTGACCGGCCGGGTGCCGGGGGAGTGGCCGCTTCCCAAGGGGTACGTCCTGCGGGTCTGGACGGCCCGCCTGGTGTCGGGCGAGCCCCGGCCCCTGGAGGACCACGACGAGTTGCGCTGGCTCACCCCCGATCGGGTCTGGTCCGTGGACTGGCTGGCCGCCGACGTGCCCGCCGTCGAGGCGGCGCTCGGCCTTCCGCGCGCCGCGCATTGATCCCGCCTACGCCGTTCGTGCCACAGTGCGCCCTGATACGCGGTAAACCAGCCTGGATATCGGGTATGTGCCCATTAACCCCATGAAACCGGACAGGTTGCCGGGCGGTTGCCGGGCAGGTTCAGCTACTGGTCTGGAAGTGATCGGCGTGATCGACACCGAAGGCGACTGTGCCGAGTGGGCCTTTCCCGCGGACCCCGGCGCCGTCCGCACCGCCCGCACAGTTGTCCGCAAGCAGCTCGCCGACTGGGGTCTCGAGGCCCTCGGCGACGTCACCGTGTTGCTCGTGAGCGAGCTGGTGACCAACTCCTTGCGTCATGCCTCTGGCCCCATCGGCGTACGTCTCGTACGCCCCGTGGACCCCAGCGGCACCCTCCTCGTAGAGGTATCCGATCCGCTCCCGGACCCGCCCCTGGAGCGCACCGCCGCACTCGACGACGAGGGCGGGCGAGGCCTCCAGCTGGTGTCCCGCTCCTCACGGCGCTGGGGTACACGTCCGGGTCGTACGGGCAGGACGGGGAAGACGGTGTGGTTCGAGCTGGCGTTGCCGGGTTAGAAGACTGGCAGTGTGCGAGAAGCGTCCCGCACAAGGTCGGCACGGGCCAAAAAGCGTCGAGTCCGTGCTGTGATCGTGAACGCCGTGTGGCGCTGCACCGTAGTGCTGGATACTGCGGTCAGCCGTATGCGGTGACCGGTGCCGGACGCGGTGAGCTGGAGGGGACGGTTCGCGTGAGCGAGATACCAGCGAAGGCGACGGAGTTCGACGGACCGTCGGGCGACGCGATGGCCCACGGGGCCGCGGACGGCGCGACGGGCGACGGCGCCCGGGGCGCCGGGCCGGCCGAGGACGTGCCGGTCGGCGGCGTGCCGCTCGACGAGACGTGGCAGAGCAACCCACCCGGTTCGATATACGACTACATCAAGGTCGCCTCGTTCTCGATCGGTGCGGACGGCCTGGTCGATCAGTGGAGCATGCGCGCTGAGCGGCTGTTCGGCGTGGCCGCGCGGGACGCGGTCGGCAAGGACCCCATCGAGGCCTTCGTGCCGCCCGAGCTGCGCGCGGGCGGCCACCGCAAGATGGCGGAGATCCTTGACGGGCGCGAGTGGACGGGTGTGGTGCCCTTCCGGATGCCGGAGGACTCCGGGGCGCCGGGCGGGCTCGGGGGCGGTGCGGGTCCCGGCGGGCCCGGCGGCCTCGGGGAGCGCCGTGAGCGGGGCGCGGGCGGCCTGGAAGGCATTGCAGAGGTATACGTGATGCCGACCGTGACCGAGGAGGGCGAGCGGGCCGCGGTCTGTATCGTCGTCGACGTCCGGGTGCTCCGGCAGATCGAGACGGACCTCGCCGCTTCACAGGCAATTTTCGGCCAATCTCCGTTCGGCTTCCTGCTGTTCGGCGCGGACCTGAAGGTGCAGCGTGCCAACCGCCGGTTCGCCGACGTCTTCGGCGGGGGCGTCGAGGACCAGCGGGGCCGGACCTGCCACGACTATCTGCCGCGGCACGAGGCCGACCGCATGGCCGCCGCCTTGAAGCGGGTGCTGGAAACCGGCGATTCCGTGACGGACATGCAGATTGTGGGACCCGCGCCCGGCAGCAACGACCGCAGGCACTGGTCGATCAACCTCTACCGCGTGCACAGCGGTTCGGGCCGCCCCATCGGCGTCGCCGGTCTCGGCACCGACGTCACCCGTCGGCACGCCGCCGCCCGCGAGGCCGCCCACGCCCGGCGCAATCTTGCTCTCCTGAACGAGGCAGGGGCCCGCATCGGCAACTCCCTCGACCTGGAGACCACCGCCAGGGAGCTGCTCGACGTCGCCGTGCCGGGCTTCTGCGACCTCGCCTCCGTAGACCTCTACCAAGGCCTCCTCGACGGCGACGAGACGCCGCCCGGGCTCGCCGACGGCAGCGCGGAACTGCGCCGCGTGGCCTTCGCGAGCGCCGTCGCCGACGCCCCGTTCCCGGACGGCAGCGCGCCCATAGACGTAGGCGCCGTCCACCGGTTCGCGTTCACGTCGCCCTGCGCCGACGCCCTGCGTGCCGCCCGGCCCCGCCTGATCACCGCGGACGACGACGAGTCGGCGAGCCGTCTCACCGGCGGCCTCGTCCAGTCGACGCTGGCCGTGCCGATGGTCGCCCACGACACGGTGGTCGGCCTCGCCCAGTTCTCCCGTACGAAGGGCAGCGAACCCTTCGGCGAGCGCGACCGGGCACTGGCCGTCGAACTGGCCGCGCGCGCCGCCGTCTGCATGGACAACGCCCGCCTCTACCGCCGCGAGCACGAGCGCGCGTTGATACTGCAACGCTCCCTGCTGCCGCCCGGCGACCCCGAGGCGTCCGGCCTCGACATCGCCTGCCGCTACCTGCCGGGCAACGCCGCGACGGAGGTCGGCGGCGACTGGTTCGACGTCATCGAACTGCCCGGCCACCGCACCGCCCTGGTCGTCGGCGACGTCATGGGCCGCGGCCTGCGCGCCGCCGTCGCCATGGGGGAGCTGCGCACCGCCGTGCGCACCCTGGCGCTCCTCGACCTGGAGCCCGCCGAGGTGCTCTCCGCCCTCGACGAGATCGCCCGGGGCCTCGGCAACCCCGCGGGGCCCCAGCAGGCCACCCGGGGGGCACGCAAGGCGGCGGGCGCGGACCTCAGCGAGGTCTACCTCGCCACCTGTGTGTATGCGGTGTACGACTCCGTCACGCGCCGCTGCACCTTCGCCAACGCGGGCCATCTCCCGCCCGTCCTCGTCGAGCCCGGCGAGTCCGCGCTCATGCTCGACGTGCCTCCTGGCATGCCCCTCGGCGTCGGAGGCGAGCCCTTCGAAGACGTCGAGGTCGACCTCCCCGAGGGCGCCCTGCTCGCGCTCTACACCGACGGTCTCGTCGAATCCCGCGACCATCCGCTGGACGAGGGCCTGAACGCTTTCGTACGCGCCCTGAACGACGCCCCACCGGCCCTGGAGGACGCCTGCGACCACGTCCTGAGCTCCCTCGACACCCACCACGGAGAGGACGACATCGCCCTCCTGATGGCCCGCGTCGAAGGACTCCCGGCCGACCACGTCGGCGACTGGACGCTGCCGCGCGACCTCAAGTCGGTCGGCCGCGCCCGTGAGCTCGCCTGCGACCAGCTGCGCGCCTGGGACCTGGAGCGGCTCTGCGACACGGCGGAGCTGCTGGTCAGCGAGCTTGTCACCAACGCCCTGCGGTACGGCGAAGGAGACATCAGGCTCCGCCTCCTGCTCGACCGCACGCTGGTGTGCGAGGTCTGGGACGCGAGCTACGTCCAGCCGCGCCGCCGCCGCGCACGGGACACCGACGAGGGCGGGCGGGGCCTCCAGCTGGTCGGCCTGCTCAGCGCCGCGTGGGGGGCGCGCAGGACACCGCGCGGCAAGACGGTGTGGTTCGAGATGGCGCTGCCGGACGGGGGCACGGAGCCGATGGACGCGGCGGAGGCGCTGCTCAGTCTGTTCTGACGCCGGGTCCCGGGGGAGGTTCCGACACCAGGCTCCCGGGGTCTATGTGGTCGCTTTGATGGCGGCGAGACGGGCGGTGATCTCCGCCTCGTCGCCCAGCGCGTCCAGCTCCTCGAACTGCGCGTCGAGCGAGGACGCGGCCAGCTCCTGCTTGCCGAGCGCCCGCGCCTCCTCGCGCCGCACCTTCTCCTCGAAGCGGCTCAACTCGCTGGTCGGGTCCAGTACGTCGATGTTCTGGGCCGCGTCCATCATCTGGTTCTGAGCCTGCGCGGTCTTCGCGCGGGCCACCAACTGATCACGTCGCGACTCCAATTCGGTCAGCTTCGTCTTCATCCGGTCGAGCCCGGACCTCAGCTTGTCCACGACCTCGGTCTGCGAGGCGATCGTCGGCTCGGCGTCCTTCGCCTCCTTCTCGGACTGCAGCTGCCGTCCGAGCGCCACCTTGGCGAGCCGGTCGAACCTGTCGGCCTCCGTGGCGCCGCCGCCCGCGCGCAGCTCGTCCGCCTTCCTGCTCGCCGCGAGCGCCTTGCCGCCCCACTCGACGGCCGCGTCCCGGTCCTCCTTCAGGTCCTGTTCCAGCATCCGCAGATTCCCGATGGTGGTCGCGACCGCCTCCTCGGCCTCCCTGATGTTGTTCGAGTAGTCACGGATCAGCTGGTCGAGCATCTTCTGCGGGTCCTCGGCCTGGTCGAGGAGCGCGTTGAGGTTCGCCTTGGCGAGCTGGGTGACACGGCCGAGGATGGTCTGCTTCGTCATGGCCTTGGTCTCCTTGTACGAGGGTTCCTGCGCCGGGGGACGGACGGAGGCTTGGTCGTCTTCAGGGGTGCGTCAGAACCTGCCGCCTCCGCCCCTGCGCCCCCGCGTGCCGCCACCGCCGAAGCTGCCGGGCCCACCGCCCCCGAAACTGCCCCCTCCGTAGCCACCGCCTCCGCCGAAACCGCCTCCTCCGTAGCCACCGCCTCCGCGGCCACCCCCTCCGAAGAGCTCGCCGAGGATGATGCCGCCGAGGACGGCGCCGCCCATGCCGCCGCCCCGGCCACCACCTCCGCCGAGGCCTCCATGGGGGTTGCCGTATCCCCGTACGTCCCGCTCGGCGAACTCCTGCGCCTGCCGGGCCAGCGCGTCCGCCTGCTGCGCCGCGGCGAGGGCCGCGGTGGCATCGCCGTCCTCGGTCGCCTCCGCCTGCGCCAGGTGGCGCTGGGCCTCGGCCAGGCGGGTCCGCGCCTCGCTGCCGACGGCGCCGCGGTGCGTGGTGACGAAGTCCGCGGCAGCCCCGACGGCGCTGCGCGCGGTGAGCAGCGCCTGGGAGAGCAGGGTCCGGGCGCGCCGGTCGGAGACCTCGCGCTCGCGGGCACCCGTGAGGGCCTCGTCGAGCGCGGCGTCGGCCTCCTCGACGCGGCGCAGGGCGTCCAGCGGGTCGTAGGGCCCCGTGGACGTCCGCCCGCGCACCTCGGCGATGACCGACTCCGCGCGGGCCACCCGGCCCCTCAGGTCCGCCGTGGAGACCTCTTCGGAGGTGCCGTCGAGGAGCCCGCGCGCGTCGGCGAGATCCGCCTCGGAATCGGCGAGCGCTCCGGGCAGCCTCTCGGCGGCCAGCGCGAGTTCGTCGGACAGGCGGTCCACGGCGTCCACGAACGTCCCTGCCTGGTCGACGGCGCCCTCGGCGGCGCGCAGGTGGACGGCCGCCTTGCCGCTGTCGCCCGCGTCGACGCTCTGCCGGGCCTGATTGAGGTGGGTGGTGGCGAACACCAGACGGTCCTTGGCCTGCTCGACATGGCCGAGCACCGCGGCGGACGCTGTCGGCGCGTACTTCTCGCGGAGGCCGGTCAGGGTCTCCTCCGCGGCGCCGGTACGCCCGGCGACCTGCCGGAACACCGTCTCCGCGTGCTCCAGGGCCTGCGGGGCACTCTTCTCCAGGGCGCGCAGCTCGTCGAATCCGGCGGTCTCGGCGTCCAGGCGGCGGCCCGCCTCCGTGCAGCGCGCCACGATCTCGTCCAGCATGCGGCGCCTGGTGGGATCGTCCTCGGGGAAGGCGTCGTCGAGCTCCTGACGCAGCCGGAACGCCGCCGTCAGCTCCGCCTGCGCGTACGCGAGCGCGTCGGCGAAGGGCTGGACCGCGTCCTCGCCGAACTGCGCGGTGGCGAAGCCGAGCTCTTCGGTGCTGGTGCGGACCGCGTCATCGGTGTCCACGAGGAGCAGCCGGGCCTTCTTGTCGAGCTCGGGCAGCGGGGTGGCGTCCGCCCCCTGCCCCCAGCCGCCGCCGGGGGTCGTACGGGTGGTGGCGCGTTTCTTGCGCCGTTTGTACGCGACCGTGGCGGCGACACCGGCCGCACACGCCGCAGCCACGGGCAGGACCAGATCGCCCGTTACGGAGTCGTTGGCGTCGTCGGAGCTGTCGGCGTCGTCGGCACCGGAGCCTTCGGCCCGGGGGTCGGCCCTGCCCGGCGTGACCGACGGGGCGGGCACGGGGCGCCCTCCGAGCACCGCGCGGTAGCCGTCCGCCGCGCCGATCGCGGCCCCGGCCCAGTCGTTCTCGCGCAGGGCGGGCCTGATCGCCGTGGTCGCCACGTCCTGGAGCTGGGCGTCGGTGAGCCGCGAACCCTCGTCCACGGAGTAGGCGAACTGGCGGTCGTGCGTGGCGACGGCGAGCAGTACGTCGTCGAGCCCGAGGCCGTTGCGGTCGGCCGTGGCGTCCGCCCAGCTCTGCGCGGAACGGCCGGAGAAGTCGCGTACGTAGACGACGAAGAGCTGCACGCGCCGGTCGTCGTACAGCCGGTCGAGAGCCCGCTCGGCGACGTCGGCGCGGCCGTCGAGCGCATCCACCTTGTCGGTGATCTGGCCCGAGCGGGAGAGCGTGACCGGGTCGTCGGCGGCCGCGGGGGAGGAGCTCAGCAGCGGGAACCAGGCGAGCAGCACGGCCACCGCGGCCGCTGCTGCCCGCGCGGCTATCGGCGAGGGCGGCGTCACATTTGGGAGCGTATGGCCGCTTTCGGGGCTCCGCGACCCGGGGCGGGGCATGCTCCGGAGGCACCGGGAACCGCCCGAGGAAGTCGTACGGGGGCCGACCGCTGTCAGGTGCGGCCGACCCCCGAGCTGGGGAAGCGGTGCGGAACCGCCGGGGCTCGCGGAACCGGCGGAGCTAGCCGTTCACGCGCGGAAGTTCACGGGTGCGCCCGAGCCCGCCCAGCCAGTGGGCGGAGGGCTTGGGGGTGCGGGTGAACGTCTCGCGGTCCCAGCCGATGAGCCCGAAAGCAGGCAGGTAGGAGCCCCACTCGTAGTTGTCCAGGGCGCTCCAGGCCAGGTAGCCGCCGATGTTGAGGCCGTCCTCCAGGCAGTCGGCGACCTCGTGCAGCGCGCCCTTGTAGTAGTCGATGCGGCGCTCGTCGAGGTCGGTGGCTATGCCGTTCTCGGTGACGATCAGAGGAATGCCCGCGTCGGCGAGCACCGCCGCGGTGTGCCGCAGCGCGTGCCCGACCGCCGCCGGGTAGTACTCCCACTGGGTCAGCGTGCGCTCGGCGTCCTCGGGCGCGGGGACCGGGCCCTCGGGGCCGATCTTCGTGCGGGTGTAGGACTGGACCCCGATCCAGTCGTCGCCGCGGGCGGCCTCGATGAAGACGTCCTCGCGCGGGTGGCGGTAGGCGGCGGCCACGTCCTCGGCGCCGGGCAGCGCCTGGTAGACCTGGTTGGCGATGGTCCAGCCGACCCGGATCGCGGGGTCGATCGCCCTGACCTCCTTGACGGCGGCGTGGTGCGCGGCGATCACGGCCTGCGTGGTCTCCTCGTCCGGCGTCGGCAGACCGGCGGGCGGGAACCCGATGTCCCCGCGCTTGGCCTGCCCCGCCATGACGGCGATCATGTTCGGCTCGTTGATGGTGCAGACGTACGGCACACCGTCCCCGATGACCGGCGCACAAGCGGCGACGTAGCGCGCGAAGAGCTCCACGGCGCCCTCGGAGGTCCACCCGCCTCGCGCCTCGAACCACTGCGGCACGGTGAAGTGGTGCAGGGTCACCATCGGCCGCAGGCCCCGCTCGGTCGCGCCCTCGACCATCCGCCGGTAGTGCGCGAGCTCGGCCCGGGAGAACTGCCCCTCGACGGGCTCGATGCGGGCCCACTCGATGCTGAAGCGGTAGTCCGTGAAGCCGAGCCGGGCCAGCAGGTCCATGTCCTCGGACCAGCGGTGGTAGCTGTCGCAGGCGTCCAGGCTGGGCTCCTGGATGTGGGTGCCCGCGGTGTGCTCCTTCACCCACCAGTCGCTGTTGATGTTGTTGCCCTCGATCTGGTGGGCGGCGGTGGAGGCCCCCCACAGAAAGCCTTCGGGGAACGGGATCGGGGTGTGCGTCATCGCAGATTGTCTTTCTCTTACGCGGTGGGGGAGCGGCCGGCGGGGCTACTTCATGCCGGACGTGGCGATGCCCTGGGTGAAGTACCGCTGCAGCACGGCAAAGACGAGCAGCACCGGAAGGACGATCAGGAAGGCCCCGGCCATCAGCATTCCGTTGGAGCCGGACGACTTGTTGGGATCGGTCGCGAAGGTGGCCAGCGCGACGGGGAGGGTGTATTTGTCGGGATCGTTGGTGGCGATCAAGGGCCACACGAAGTTGTTCCAGGACCCGAGGAACGTGAAGATCGAAAGCGTTGCGAGGGCGGGCTTCACCAGCGGCATCACGATCCGCCAGAAGATGTACCACTCACTGGCGCCGTCCATCCGCGCCGCTTCGAGCAGCTCGTCCGGGATCGACTGCATGAACTGCCGCATGAGGAAGACCCCGAAGGCCCCGGCGGCGAACGGCAGCACGAGCGCGGCATAGGAGTCGATCAGCTGCAACTTGCTCATCAGCACGAACAGCGGCAGCAGCATCAGGTTGCCGGGCACCATCAGCGCACCGAGCACCAGGCCGAAGATCTTGTTCCGTCCGACGAAGCTCAGCTTGGCCAGGGCATAGCCGAGCATCGAGCAGAAGACGAGATTCGCGACGGTGACCAGTACGGCCACGATCACCGAATTCATGAAGTAGAGCGGCAGATCGAGCTTGTCGAGCAGTCGGTGGAAACTGTCGAGCGTCCACTCGGAGGGAATCCACACCGGCGGGCTGGCGGTCAGATCCGTCGAGGTCTTGAAGGCGGAGAGCGCCATCCAGAGGAATGGGGCGGCCATGACGAAAAGGCCGAAGGAAAGCAGCACATAGACGAGCGGTTTCTTCACCGCCACGGACTTGGCGCTCATTTGGTGTTGTCCTTCAGCAGTCGGAGCTGGAGCACCGTGATGGCCATGATTACCACGAAGAGGACGTACGCCATGGCGCTGGCATAGCCCATGTGGAAGAAGTTGAAGCCCTCGCGGTACATGTTGAGCGACACGGTGAGCGTGGAGTCGGAAGGCCCGCCCTGCGTCATGACGAACGGCTCCTCGAAGACATTGAGATAGCCGATCGTGGTGATCACCGTGGTGTACAGCAGCGTGGGCCTCAGCAGCGGGACGGTGATGCGGCGGAACTCCTGCCACCCTCCGGCCCCGTCGAGCCTGGCCGCCTCCCGCACCTCCGTCGGGATGGCCTGCAGACCGGCGATGAAGAGCACCATCACGGTGCCGAGATTGCGCCACACCGCCATCGCGATGAGGGAGGGCATGGCGAGCGTTTCGCTGCCCAGGAAGTCGGGTGCGGTGAGGCCGAGTTCGGAACAGGCTCCGGCGATCAGCCCGTCGCTCGGATCGAGCACGAAACGCCACACGACGGCCACGGCGACGATGGAGGTGACGACCGGCGCATAGAACCCCACGCGGAAGAAGGTCCTGGCCCGGTCGATCCCGTTGTTGAGGAGCACGGCCACGCCGAGCCCGAGACAGATGGTGAGCGGGACACCGATCACCACGAAGTACCCGGTGTTGAAGAGGGATTTCAGGAACTTCTCGTCGCCGAAGAGCTGCGAATAGTTCTCGAACCCGATGAAGTTCGCTTCCCAGGGCCGGGTGACGTTGCGCAGCCCGAAGTCGGTGAAGCTCATCGCCAGCGTGGCGACGATGGGGAACGCCATGAAGACGGTGAACAGAACGAGGAAGGGGGTGGAGAAGAGCCACCCGGCAAGGTTCTGCACGCCCAGGGATCCCCGCCTGCGCCGCCCGGCGGACGGTGGCGTCCCATCGGTCTTTCCGGAAGCGGTCTTTCCGGGGGCGGGCTCTCCGGTGGCGGCCTTTTCGGCAGTGGTGCTCATGGTGGCGGCCTACTTCACGAGGTTCTCGACCTCGGACTGCGCCTTGTCGGCGGCGTCCTCGGCGGAGGCCTTGCCCTGGGTCACCGACTCGATGGCCGCGTCGACCTTGGAGGTCACTTCGGTCCACTTGGCCAGCGCGGGCGAGGTCCTGGCGGTCTCCATCTGCTTCTTGAAGACCTGCAGGTCGGGGTTTTCGGCGAGTTCGCCGCTCTCCCACGCCTTGGTGTTGGCGGGCAGATCGCTGGTCCGCTCGTACCAGTCGGACTGCCCCTCGGAGTCCGTCAGGTACTGGATGAACTTCTTGGCGGCGGCCTTGTGCGGGCTGTCCTTGGAGATCACCAGGCTGGACCCGCCCGCCATCGAGGTGGACGTCTTGTCGGTGGGCACGGGAGCGACGCCCCACTTGCCCTTCAGGTCCGGGTACTGGTCCTTGATGAGCGTGGTGATCCAGGGGCCGGAGAAGAACATCGGCACGTCACCGGTGTTGAAGTCCTTCAGCGGGTCGTAGCCGGGCTGGGCGCTCTTGGTGCTGAGCCCGTCCTTCACGTACGAGCCGTACTCCTTGAAGGCCTTCACCGCCGCCGGGCTGTCGATGACCGCCTTGCCGTCCTTGTCGACGATCTCGCCGCCCGCCGAGTACAGGAACGGGTAGAAGGACTGCACCGTGTCGAGCCCGCGCGGCTGCAGGTAGATGCCCCACTTGCTGCCCGCCTTCTCCTTCAGGGCGGAGGCCATGGCGCGCAGCCCCTTCCAGTCGGCCGGGGGCTTGCTGATACCGGCCTTCTTGGCGAGGTCGGTGCGGTAGTAGAGGACGCGGGTGTCCACGTACCAGGGCACGCCGTAGGCGGTGCCTTCCACCTCGCCCTGCTGCCACCCGGCCGGGAAGAAGTCCTTCTCGTCGAAGGTCTTCGTGTCGACCGGTTCGAGGACACCGAGCTCGGCGAACTCGCCCATGTAGCTGCCGCCCATCTGCGCCACGTCGGGCAGCTTGCCCGCGGCGGCGGCCGAGACCAGCTTCTGGTGGGCGACGTCCCAGCCGACGGGGGTGACCTTGACGGTGACGTGCGGGTTCGCCTTCTTGTACGCCTCGGCGACCTCCGCGAGCTTCTCGCCCTCGGCGCCCATGGCCCAGACGGTGAGTGTCTGCTTCTTGTCGGCGGCGACCTCGTCACCGGCGGAGCTGCCGCACGCGGTGACGGCGAACGCCGTCGCGAGTGCGATGGCGGCCGAGGCGGTTCTGGCGGCGCGGTGCATGGACGGCTCCTCCTTGAGCTCCCGGGTCCGGGGCCTTGCGGCGCCGGATGTATGCGCTGTCTGTAAGCGCATACATCACTCTGTTGCAGCCCCCCGGACGACCGCAAGAGGGTCTTGGTCACACTCGCGTAACGGGGGCGACATGGGATGTGCACGGGGATGCCCGACATGAGCAAACTAAGCGGAACATTTGCATCCTGAAAGTGAATGTGGTGGCCGCCTCATGGTCGGCAGACCAGTTGCCGCGGGGTGGCATGGGAGGGCGAGCGGCTCCGCCCGGTGGGGTGAGCGGCTCCGCTCGGCGGGGTGGCGCTGGTTAGGGTCGCGGCATGTCCGCGTTTCCGCACGGCTTCGGGTTCGACCCGTCGCACGGCCACTCCCTCGACGACCTCCTCGCGGTCCCCGCGCCTCCCGTCCCGACCGGTTTCGCCGACTTCTGGCGGGCCGGGTACGAGGCCGCCCGTGCCGTCGCGACCGCTCCCGTCGTCGGCCCCGTGGAAGAGGAGCGCGACGGGGTGCGGGTGCACGGCGTCACGTACACCTCGGTCGGCGGGGTACGGCTCGGCGGCTGGCTGGTCCTGCCCGCGGAAGGCCCGCCCGGCGGCGTGGCGCACGGCTTCGTCGTGGGCCACGGTTACGGCGGCCGCCACGAACCCGGCCCCGACGTCCCGCTCCCGCTGCCCCGCTCCGCCGCGCTCCTGCCCTGCGTGCGCGGCATGGAGACCCGCGGCCGCCACCCCGGCATCCCCGCGGAGGCCGACGCCCACGTCCTGCACGGCATCGAGTCCCGCGACACCTATGTGCTCGCCGAGTGCGTGGCCGACCTCTGGTGCGCCGCGTCGGCGCTGCTCGAACTGGTCCCGGAGCTGACCGGCGGCCCCGGGACACCGCCCCGCCTCGGCTACCTGGGCGAGAGCTTCGGCGGCGGCCTCGGCGCCCTCGCCCTCCCCTGGGACGACCGCTTCGCCGCGGCACAGCTGACGGTCCCCACCTTCGGCAACCACCCCCTGCGCCTGACGCTCCCGTGCACCGGCAGCGGGGAGTCGGTGCGCGCGTACCACCGGATCCACCCCGAAGTCACCGACGTACTGCGCTACTTCGACGCGGCCACGGCGGCGACGCACCTGCGCATGCCGACCCTCACCGCGCCCGCGCTCTTCGACCCCGCAGTCCCGCCGCCGGGCCAGTTCGCGGTGCACAACGCCCTGGCGGGCCCGCGCGAACTCCACGTACTGCAGGCGGGGCACTTCGAGCACGCGGATACGCCCGCGGAGACGGCGGCCCTGCGGAAGGCGCGCGAGGCGTTCTTCGGGGCGACGCTCACTCGCTGACGGAGGCGGGCCCCGGCCGGTCGCCGTGCGCGGGGGCTCCGGAGGCTCCGGCGCAGCCGCAACTGGCCCGCCGCACCACGCTCACCGGCAGCATCAGGTCGACGGGTGCCCGGTCCCGCTCCTCGCCGAGCCGCCGCACGAGCAGCTCGACCGCTTC
Organism: Streptomyces sp. NPDC004732; assembly: GCF_040609235.1. Classification (NCBI taxonomy): domain Bacteria; kingdom Bacillati; phylum Actinomycetota; class Actinomycetes; order Kitasatosporales; family Streptomycetaceae; genus Streptomyces; species Streptomyces sp. NPDC004732. The sequence continues at coordinate 132,761 of NZ_JBEXJR010000002.1, read as the reverse complement.
CTCGCCCAACTGCCGCATCGGCTGCCGCACGGTGGTCAGCGCGGGCCGCACGAGGCGCCCGAGCGGAATCCCGTCGAACCCGGTGACGGCCACGTCCTCCGGCACCCGCACCCCGCGCCGCTCCAGCGCGTGGAGCGCCCCGATGGCCATCTGGTCGTTGGCGAAGAGCATGGCCTGGAGCGGCGCCGACGCACTGCCGTCGGGTCCGGACCGGTCGAGCAACGCGTCGGCGGCCCGCGCTCCCGCCGCCTGCGTCATCATCTCGGCCCGCAGATCGGGCTCTTCGCGTACGGGAAGCCCGGCCGCCCGGCACGCCTCCTGATACCCGCGGAACCGCGCCTGCGCGTCCGGCGCGCCTTCCTCGCCGCCGACGAAGACGAGCCGCCGCAGCCCGTGGTCCTCGATCAGGTGCCGGGTCAGCTCGCGCTGGCCGTCCTCGTTGGCGACCTCGATGTGGTCGAGGTGGTCCAGATGATCGGACTCGCGGGGCCCGGCGAGCATGACGACGGGCAGCCGCCGCGAGATGACGTCGAGGTCCTCCGTCGGCACCGTCCTCGCGAGCACGGCGAACCCGTCGACGCGCCCGGCGACCTTCGCGACCAGGCTCTCCGGGCCGCCCTTGAGCGAGGCGGCGATCAGCAGCGCGTACCCGTGCCGACGCGCGGCCCGCTCCATGCCGCGGATGATCTGGTCGGAGTAGAGCATGAAGGCGTGGTCGTCGTCGGTGTCGGCGGCCTCGGTCTCGGTGTCCGGGTCCGAGTAGTCGGGGAAGCAGAGCCCGAGCACTCCGGTGGAGCGGCTGGCGAGCCCGCGGGCGTTTCCGCTGGGCACGTAGCCGAGCTCGCGGGCCGCGGTGAGGACCCGCTCACGGGTCTTCTCACGGACCGAGTCCGGGTTGCGGTACACACGCGACACCGTCGCGATGGAAACGCCCGACCGCTCGGCGACGTCGTACACCGTGGGAGTTGTGCTCACCCGACCGCCTGATTCTCTGGACCTTTGAAAGCGCATTCACACTAGGCGCGTACGGTGACCGTGAGCAAGGCCGGGTCCCTCCGCGGAGGCGGCCCGAACGGGGAGGGGCGCAGGTGGGCGGGGTCTGGACAGGTGTGAGAGCGCGCGTGCTCGCGCTCCGGGACGCGCCGAACCGGCGGGCGGTGTTCGGCGCGTACTTCAAGGAGTACGGCCACCGCTTCGAGCTGTGTCCTGTCCTGACCGAGGAGCAGGTCGACGCGGTGGAGCGGCGGCGCGGGGTGACGTTCCCTGCGGAGTACCGCGGCTTCCTCAAGGAGGTCGGGGCCGGGGGCGCGGGCCCGGACTACGGCGTGTTCACCGTCAAGCCGCCCGAGCCCGAGCCCGAGCCCGAGTCCGAGTCCGAGCCCGAGCCGGTGCCCGAGCCCGAGCCGGTGTCCGCCCCCGCAACAGCCACCACCCCGCCCGACCACCCCCTCCCGTTCCGCCCCGAGCGCACGGCCGAGTGGGAGGAGCACCAGGCGGCGGAGCCCCGGCGGGCGGCCTACGGTGACTCGGACGAGGACGGGGAGCGGTTCCGCGCCGCCTACGCGGCCTGGGACGAGCGCGACGACGAGCTCCTCGACGCGCTGACCGAAGGCGCGCTCTACGTGAGCGAACAGGGCTGCGCCTACTACACGTTGCTGGCCCTGACCGGCCCCGAACGCGGCACGATGTGGCAGGACGTCCGCGCGGCGGCGGAGGGCGTGATCCCGTTCGAGTTCTACGGCAGCACGGACCGGGTCACCTTCGCCGAGTGGTACCTCCACTGGCTGACCCGCGCGGAACGGCTGGCGTGGCAGGAGCCCGAGGACGGCTAGCGCCCGCGGGGGAGCGGGCCCGGTCCTCACCCCGCGAACTCCACCTCCGGATACCGCCCGGACGGCGCGTCGAGCAGGCCGTCGTCCTTCCCCTTCAGCCAGTGGTCGAAGAACGACGCCACGTACGCCCGCTGAGCCGCCACCGCGCGTGCCGGGTCGACCGTTCCTATGTTCTCCTCGATCACCTTCCGGTCCACTCCGGCCTGGGGGAGGAGCGCGGGCAGGTCCGTGTACGACTGGTGCAGTGAGCCCCGCAGCGTGAGGTTCCGCTTCCAGCCGGTGCTGTGGGACCAGAACGACCGCCACGACAGCTCGGTCGTGCGGTCGCTGCCCTCGCGGCCCATCAGGAGGAACGGGCGGTCGAGGCCGTGCTCCGCGACCGGCATCAGGTTCGTGCCGTTGGGCTCGGGGTTGAACTCCAGCGTGCCGTCCAAGTTGACGCCCGCCCTGACCCTGCGGTCCTCGTACATGGTCTCGGCCGCGGCGATCCCGCCCGCCGACTGGCCGAACATGCCCACGCGCCGACGGTCGACGACCCGGGACAGGCCGTGCGGCAGCGAACCGAGGCTGTCCAGCACGAACTTGGAGTCGGCGACCCGGATGTCGAGGGTCTTCTTGAGCAGCTCCGGCATCGTGCCGTTCTGCTGCGCCTCCTCCAGCGCCTTCCGCAGCGGCCCGTCGTCCTTGACCGAGCCGTCGGGGAACTGCACCCCCGGGTTTTCGTAGGTGTGGTCGACCGTCACGACGACATAGCCGCGGCTCGCCATCTCCTCGACCAGCGAGGTGCCCCAGGTGCGCGGGTCGCCCGCGCCCGCCGCGTACACGAGCACGGGGCGCCGACCGCCCCGCGTGTCCACGGGCGCCCCCTCGCGGGCATGGGTGCGCGTGGCGGCGAAGTCGAGGGCGCCCTTGGGGATGCTGTGCGGCGACGTGGCGTCCCAGCGCTCGGCGGCGCCCGGGGCCATGTAGCGCGCGCGGGGGTGTCCGGGGCCGGAGCCGGGCGCGGCCGGATACCAGACGCTGACCATCAGCTCCCGGAACGGCTGCGAGGGCACCCACGGATCGTGCCGGGTCCGGTCGACGAGGCGGGCCGAGACCGTGCCGATGCCATACGGCCCGGTGGGCGCGGGCAGGTGGGCCGCGGCACCGGTGGCGTGGGCCCGCGGGGCCCCCGTCCCCGCCCCGGCCGCGGCCGCGGACGCCGGGAGCGACAGCGTGGTCGCCACCAGCCCCGCGGCCGCGAGCCCGACGAGCGAGCGACGGGTCAAGGAAGCACGTGCGGTCAAGGAAGCACGTGAGGTCTCGGAAGCACGTGAAGTCATGCCTCCAGAGTGATCGTCACCCGACCCTCCCCGCCATGGGGGAAATCATGGAAATCCCACCTGGGGGATGTCCCCCAGAGACCCGGACCCGGACCCGGACCTGGACCCGGACCCGGACCTGGACCCGGACCTGGCCCCGGACCCGGCCCCCCAGACCCCTACTCCGTCCGCCGCCGAATCTTGTTCCCCAGCCACACCAGCGGATCGTACTTCCGGTCGACGGCCCGTTCCTTCAGGGGAATCAGCGCGTTGTCCGTGATCTTGATGCCCTCCGGGCACACCTCCGTGCAGCACTTGGTGATGTTGCAGTAGCCGAGCCCGTGCTCGTCCTGGGCGGTCCGTTTCCGGTCGAGTCCCGACTCCGACGCCGCGTCCAGCGGGTGCATGTCCAGCTCGGCGACGCGCATCAGGAACCGGGGCCCCGCAAAGGCGCCCTTGTTCTCCTCGTGGTCGCGCACCGCATGGCACGTGTCCTGGCACAGGAAGCACTCGATGCACTTGCGGAACTCCTGTGGGCGGTCCACGTCCGACTGCTGCATGCGGTACTCGCCGGGCTTGAGGTCCGCGGGCGGCACGAAGGCCGGGACCTCGCGCGCCTTGGTGTAGTTGAAGCCGACGTCCGTCACCAGGTCGCGCACCACGGGGAAGGCGCGCAGCGGCGTCACCGTGATGACCTCGTCGCGGTCGAAGACCGACATCCGCGTCATGCACATCAGCCGGGGCCTGCCGTTGATCTCCGCCGAGCACGAACCGCACTTGCCCGCCTTGCAGTTCCAGCGCACCGCGAGGTCGGGGGCCTGGGTGGCCTGCAGGCGGTGGATGATGTCGAGGACGACCTCGCCCTCGTTGACCTCGATCTTGAAGTCCTCCAGGTCACCGCCGCTCAGGTCCCCGCGCCAGACCTTGAATTGCGCGTCGTACGAACTCATTCGTACAGCTCCTCTTCAGTCAGGTACTTGACCAGCTCCTCCTTGTCGAAGAGGGCGAGCAGGTCCGGGCGGATGGGCTCGGTCGACACGCGGACGAGGTCGATCTGGCCGCGTACGGGATCGGTGGCCGCCAGACCCCCGCTCGGGTCGGCGAGTTGGCACAGCAGGTTGGCCCGCCGCCACTCGCGGTTCATCGCCGGGTGGTCCTCGCGGGTGTGACCGCCACGGCTCTCCGTGCGCTCCAGGGCGGCCCGCGCGACGCATTCGCTGACCAGGAGCATGTTGCGCAGGTCGAGGGCGAGGTGCCAGCCCGGATTGAACTGCCGGTGGCCCTCGACTCCGGCCCGCCGTGCCCGCACCCGCAGCTCGGCGAGCTTCTCCAGGGCCTGCTCCATCTCCGCCTCCCGGCGGATGATGCCGACCAGGTCGTTCATGGTCTGCTGCAGTTCCTGATGGAGGGTGTACGGGTTCTCGGCCGTCGCCCCGTCCGCCAGGCCCTCGGCGCTGAACGGCCGCAGCGCCTCCGCGGCCGCCGTGTCCACCTGCACCTCGTCGGGCACGGGCCGGACGGTGAGCCCGGCGGCGTACCGGGCGGCGTGCAGGCCCGCGCGCCGTCCGAAGACCAGCAGGTCGGAGAGCGAGTTGCCGCCGAGCCGGTTGGAGCCGTGCATGCCGCCCGCGACCTCGCCCGCGGCGTAGAGCCCCGCCACGCGGCGCGTGGCCGCGGTGTCGGAGTCGACCGCGATGCCGCCCATCACGTAGTGGCAGGTCGGCCCGACCTCCATCGCCTCCGCGGTGATGTCGACGTCCGCGAGCTCCTTGAACTGGTGGTACATGGACGGCAGTCGGCGCTTGATGACGTCGGCGGGCATGCGCGTCGACACGTCGAGGAAGACGCCGCCGTGCGGGGAGCCGCGGCCCGCCTTCACCTCGGCGTTGATGGCGCGCGCGACCTCGTCACGGGGCAGCAGTTCGGGCGGGCGGCGGTTGTGGTCCGGGTCCTCGTACCAGCGGTCGCCCTCCTCCTCCGACTGCGCGTACTTCTCCTTGAAGACGTCGGGGACGTAGTCGAACATGAACCGCTTGCCCTCGGAGTTCCTGAGGACCCCGCCGTCGCCGCGCACGGACTCGGTGACGAGGATGCCCTTGACCGACGGCGGCCAGACCATGCCCGTCGGATGGAACTGCACGAACTCCATGTTCAGCAGGGGCGCCCCGGCGAGCAGCGCGAGCGCGTGGCCGTCGCCCGTGTACTCCCACGAGTTCGACGTCACCTTGAAGGACTTGCCGATGCCGCCGGTCGCGAGGACGACGCTGGGCGCTTCGAGCACGAAGAAGCGGCCCGACTCCCGGTCGTAGCAGAAGGCCCCGCCGACCCGGCCGCCCTCGTCGTCCTGATCGGGCGCCTCGTCCTTCAGGACGCGGGTGACCGTGCACTCCTGGAAGACCTTCAGGCGTGCTTCGTAGTCCCCGAACTCCTTGTAGTCCTCCTGCTGCAGCGCGACGATCTTCTGCTGCAGGGTGCGGATCAGCTCCAGGCCGGTGCGGTCGCCGACGTGTGCGAGCCGTGGGTACTCGTGGCCGCCGAAGTTGCGCTGTGAGATCCGTCCGTCCGGGGTGCGGTCGAAGAGCGCGCCCCAGGTCTCCAGTTCCCACACGCGGTCCGGCGCCTCGCGGGCATGCAGCTCCGCCATGCGCCACTGGTTGAGGAACTTGCCGCCGCGCAGGGTGTCGCGGAAGTGGACCTGCCAGTTGTCGCCGGAGTTCACATTGCCCATGGAGGCGGCGATGCCGCCCTCGGCCATCACCGTATGGGCCTTGCCGAACAGCGACTTGCAGATCACGGCCGTGCGGGCGCCCTGTTCACGCGCCTCGATCGCGGCCCGCAGGCCCGCGCCCCCGGCCCCCACCACGACGACGTCCCACTGTTGTCGCTCCACTTGAGACATCAGAAGGTCCCGTCCATTAGAAGAAGCGCGGATCGTCGAAGACGCCGCTCGCCACCAGGTAGACGTAGAAGTCGGCGAGCGCCACGCTCGCCAACGACGTCCAGGCGAGCAGCATGTGATGGTTGGTCAGCTTTCCCGTCCACTGCCACATGCGGTACCGGACGGGATGCTTGGAGAAGTGCTTGAGCTTGCCGCCGATGACGTGTCGGCAGGAGTGGCAGGAGAGCGTGTAGATCCAGATCAGGGTGACGTTGACGAGCAGGACGAGCGTGCCGAGCCCCATGTGGCCCCACTCGTAGTTCTCGTCCCGGAAGCCGAGGACGGCGTCGTAGGTGAGGATGCCCGCCACGGGTACGGCAGCGTAGAAGAAGTACCGGTGGATGTTCTGCAGGATCAGCGGGAAGCGGGTCTCGCCCGTGTACTTCTTGTGCGGCTCGGCGACCGCGCAGGCCGGTGGTGACGCCCAGAAGCCGCGGTAGTAGGCCTTGCGGTAGTAGTAGCAGGTCAGCCGGAAGCCGAGCGGGAAGATCAGGATGAGCACCGAGGGGGACAGGCCCCACCAGCTGCCGAAGATCTCCCAGTTGGGCCCGCCGCGCATGGGCTCGCAGTTCTCGGCGACGCACGGCGAGTAGAACGGCGATACGTAGGGCGCGGCGTAGTAGTCCGCGTTCGCGAAGGCCCGCCACGTCGAGTAGACGATGAAGGCGAGCAGCCCGGCGGTGGTCGCCGCGGGCGCAAGCCACCAGCGGTCCGTACGCAGATGGGCAGCGCTGATGGCGGCGCGCGTGCCGTCGCGCACGCCGCCGCCCGGTGCCGGTCCGCTCTTCGGTTGGGGTTCCGTGCCGGTGGCCAACGAGGCTCCACTCCTTCTTCCTCGGATCGGGGAGAAGCTCAGCGAATGCGTGAGTGCGTCAGTGCATGAGTGCCTGCGTGAGTACGTACGGCGTGCTGGTCAGGGTGCGTGGCGGTCGCTGCCGCCCAGGCCCTCGTCGTCGAGATCTCCGGTGTTCGTCCACATCGAGCGGTCGTACGGCGTATCGGGGATGGTCACGAGGTCGTGCCGGTGCGGTTCGGGGCGGGAGGGCGGTGGCGGGGCCGCCGCGCGCAGCAGCGCGACGCTCTCGCGCAGGTGGTCGGTGTCCGTGCGTACCCGGCGCACGTCGACGCCCGCGATCTGGTCGCCCGCCTGCTGCTCCAGCCTGCCTACGGTGCGGACGAGGTCGTCCACACATCGTTGAACAGCTGTCAATTCATCGTGCAGAGCCATTACTTGCCCTCACTTCGGGGGTGCGGTGGCAACGCTCATGCGCCTGCGAGTGTCGCGCGTCACATCCCGGCTTGTGAAGGGATCTGCAGTGATTGCCGGATCGGGGGCGGTGAATGCGCCGGATCACGCGCTGATCGCGCCGACCTTGACCGGCGGTGACCGACCCCGACCGGCGGCGACCGACCCCGTCCGGCGCGGGCGACCGACCCCGCCCGGCGGCACCGGGCGCCCCATTGGGCCGCACGAGTGGGATATGGGCGCCCCGCGTCGTGCCTCCCCCGCGGTGCCTGTCCCGTCCCCTTCAGTGGGGCGATAGATGTGATCAGCTCCATATACCGCCAAACGTGATCAAACCCGGCCCGGTCCTGGTAGCGGGCGGCCGGGCGAGCCCCGGACCCCGGAGGTACCAGTCATGTCCCACGACCGCGCCAGAGTCAGATCTGTCGTGTTCCTCGCGACGGGGGTGCTGGCTCTGCCCGCCCTCGCCGGATGCAGCTCGAACGACGAGGCGGGCCGCCCGGCCGCGGGCCAGGACGTCGCTCCTGCCGCCCGGGATCTGGTCGCCGACGGGGGGACCGTGAACTGGGCGGTCGACGCGCTGCCGGAAACGTTCAACTCCTTCCAGTCCGATGCCGACGAGGGCACCGCACGGGTCGCGGGCGCGGTCCTGCCGTCCCTGTTCCGCCTCGACGCGCAGGGCAGGGCGCAGCGCAACGCCGACTTCCTGGAGTCGGCCGAGGTCGTCGAGCGCGAGCCGCAGCAGGTCGTCCTGTACAAGCTCAACCAGCAGGCGGTCTGGAGCGACGGCAGGGAGATCGGCGCCGACGACTTCGCCGCGCAGTGGCGCGCCCTGTCGGGCAAGGACACCGCGTACTGGACGGCGCGGAACGCGGGCTACGACCGCATCGCGAAGATCGAGCGCGGCGCGAACAACCTGGAGGTGCGGGTCACCTTCGCCAAGCCGTACGCGGACTGGCGCTCCCTCTTCTCGCCGCTGTACCCGAAGCAGGTCATGGGCACGCCCGACTCCTTCAACGACGGCGCGCGGCGCAAGCTGCCGGTGACCGCGGGCCCCTTCGCGCTCGCCGGGGCCGACCGCAAGGCCGGTGACGTGACGCTGGAGCGCAACGCGCGCTGGTGGGGCAGTCCGGCCAAGCTCAACAGGATCGTCCTGCGCGAGGTGGGGCGCGACGAGCGGGCCGAGGCGCTCGCCAAGGGCAGGGTCGACCTCGCCTCGATCGACTCGGCGGAGGCCGGGCGGATCTCCCTGGCCGCCCGGGACAAGGGGGGCCAGGGCCCGCTGGCCCACGGCCCCGGCGCCGCACTCACCCCCGGCAGGGCGCTGCGCTCCTGGGCGATCGCGCACGGCTCCGACGAGGAGGCCGCCGACGCGGAGACCGAGGCACGCGCCAAGTCCCGCAAGGCGGTCAAGCGGTACGCGACCGAGCAGGACGGGCTGCGCGGCTACGTGGTCCGCAAGTCCCTGGAGCCCGCGTACACCCAGCTCGCCCTGAACGGCTCCGAGGGGCCGCTCGCCGATGACCGGGTGCGCCGCGCGGTGGCCCGCGCGCTGAACCGCGAGGAACTCGCCAGGACCGTCCTCAAGCCGCTCGGCCTGCCCGCCGAGCCGGTCGGCAGCCACCTCGCCCTCGCCGGGCAGCAGGCGTACGCGGACAACAGCGGGGCCCTCGGCGAGCAGGACACGGCCGAGGCGCGGGCGCTCCTCGCGGACGCCGGATGGACGCCGGGCGCGCTGAAGGAGAAGAAGGAAAAGGAAGGGGAGGAGAAGAAGGGGGAGAAGGGGACCGCGGGCGGCGAGTCCGACGCGAAGGACGCCAAGGACAAGAAGGACGCCAAGAAGGCGAAGGAGTCCGACGGCTCCACCGGAGACGGCGACAGCAACAGCGAGGACGACGGCACCTACATCGTCGGCGAAGAGGACGGAAAGCCCGGCGACAACGGCACCACCGTGCTCGCCCCGGCCCCCGCGGCCGCCTACCAGCGCGCCGTCCTGAACCGCCAGGCCGACGCCCTCGGCCTGGCGCGCGAGGCCGACAAGGAGAAGAAGAAGGAGCCCGGCGACCACGCCAGGCACGCCGGGCAGTCCAGGGACCAGGCGGCCAAGGGCGGCGCCCCGGGCGCGTACGCCCCGAAGGGCACCGCCGCACCCAAGGAAGAGGCCGGAGCCAAGGGAGCGGAAGGAGCCAAGGGAGCGAAGGCGGGAGCCGCCGCGGGACCGCTCGCCAAGGACGGCAAGCCCCTCACCCTCCGCTTCGTGCTCCCCTCCGGCGACGGCTCGGAGTCGCTGCGCGCGGTGGCCGACCGGATCTCCCGGATGCTGCAGAAGATCGGTGTCCGCACGGAGACGGCGAAGGTCGCCGACGAGAGCTACTTCAAGGACCACATCGCGTCCGGCCAGTACGACCTCGCCCTCTACTCGTGGCCCGCGTCGGCCTTCCCCGCCACCGACGCCCGCCCGATCTTCGCCAAGCCGGTCCCGGCCGCGGACGGCTCGCTGAACGTCGAGCAGAACTACACGCGCGTAGGCACGGACCACATCGATCAGCTGTTCGATCAGGCGGTCGGTGAACTGGACGAGGACACGTCGCGCTCCCTGGTCAGGAAGGCGGACGCCCGCATCTGGGCCGAGGCAGGATCGATTCCTCTCTACCAGCGCCCCCAGCTGATGGCGGCCCGTCCGAACCTGGCGAACGCCGGGGCGTTTGGGTTCCAGGTCCCGCGGTACGAGGACATCGGCTTCCTGAAGCCGGGCGCGAAGCCGTCGGGCGAACCGTCCGCGAAATAGCCCCGCCTCAGATTCCGCTCAACTCTCTTGCCCGCCGGCCCTTCCGGCGGGCAAGCTCGTGTTTACCCATTGACCTGCTGTTTCCCCAGAGTTCCCAAGGCTTTCCCCACCCCTGCGACGCCCCCGCGGAGGCTGCCTCCGCGAAGGACACGTAGACTGGGGTGAGGCCGTGGCGTGTCCAGCCCGGCAGGGTCCGCGTAACTCAGATGTACGCGCGACTGTCCACTCACTCCAGGAGTACGCCGCACTATGGCCACGCGCCACGACATCCGCAACGTTGCCATCGTCGCTCACGTCGACCACGGCAAGACGACCATCGTCGACGCCATGCTCAAGCAGGCCGGCTCGTTCGCCGCGCACGCCGCCGAGTCCCTCGACGACCGCATGATGGACTCGAACGACCTGGAGCGTGAGAAGGGCATCACGATCCTCGCCAAGAACACGGCGGTGAAGTATCACCCCAAGGACGGCGGGGATCCGATCACGATCAACATCATCGACACCCCCGGCCACGCCGACTTCGGTGGCGAGGTCGAGCGTGGTCTGTCGATGGTGGACGCGGTCGTCCTGCTGGTCGACGCCTCCGAGGGTCCGCTCCCGCAGACCCGCTTCGTGCTGCGCAAGGCCCTGCAGCAGCGGCTGCCCGTCATCCTGTGCATCAACAAGACGGACCGTCCCGACTCGCGCATCGACGAGGTCGTCAACGAGACGTACGACCTCTTCCTCGACCTGGACGCCGACGAGGACCAGATCGAGTTCCCGATCGTCTACGCCTGCGGTCGTGACGGCATCGCCTCGCTGACCAAGCCGGACGACGGCACGGTCCCGGCGGACTCCACCAACCTGGAGCCGTTCTTCACCACCATCCTGGAGAGCGTCCCGGCGCCGACGTTCGACGACGCCGCCCCGCTCCAGGCCCACGTCACCAACCTCGACGCGGACAACTTCCTCGGCCGCATCGCGCTGCTCCGCGTCGAGCAGGGCGAGCTGCGCAAGGGCCAGACCGTGGCCTGGATCAAGCGCGACGGCACGATCGCCAACGTCCGCATCACCGAGCTGATGATGACCGAGGCGCTCACCCGCAAGCCCGCCGAGATGGCGGGCCCCGGTGACATCTGCGCCGTCGCCGGTATCCCGGACATCATGATCGGCGAGACCCTCGCCGACCCGGAGAACCCGATCGCGCTGCCGCTCATCACGGTCGACGAGCCGGCGATCTCCATGACGATCGGTACGAACACCTCGCCGCTGGTCGGCCGTGGTGGCACCGGCAAGGGCGCGGACGCCAAGGCCGCGGTCAAGGACCGCAAGGTCACCGCCCGCCAGGTCAAGGACCGCCTGGAGCGCGAGCTGATCGGTAACGTCTCGCTGCGCGTCCTGGAGACCGAGCGCCCCGACGCCTGGGAGGTGCAGGGCCGCGGTGAGCTGGCGCTGGCCATCCTGGTCGAGCAGATGCGCCGCGAGGGCTTCGAGATGACCATCGGCAAGCCGCAGGTGGTCACCCGCCAGGTCGACGGCAAGACCCACGAGCCGGTCGAGCGCATGACGATCGACGTGCCCGAGGAGCACATGGGCGCCGTCACGCAGCTCATGGGCGTCCGCAAGGGCCGCATGGACAACATGTCGAACCACGGCTCCGGCTGGGTCCGCCTCGAGTTCGTCGTGCCGTCCCGCGGCCTCATCGGCTTCCGTACGGAGTTCCTGACGCAGACGCGCGGCACGGGCATCGCCCACTCCATCCACGAGGGCCACGAGCCGTGGTTCGGCGAGCTGAAGACCCGCAACAACGGTTCTCTCGTCGCCGACCGCTCCGGTGCCGTCACCGCCTTCGCGATGACCAACCTCCAGGAGCGCGGCGTGCTGTTCACCGAGCCCGGCACCGAGGTGTACGAGGGCATGATCGTCGGCGAGAACTCGCGCGCCGACGACATGGACGTGAACATCACCAAGGAGAAGAAGCTCACCAACATGCGCTCCGCCTCCGCCGACTCCTTCGAGGCGATCGTGCCGCCGCGCAAGCTGTCGCTCGAGCAGTCCCTGGAGTTCTGCCGCGACGACGAGTGCGTCGAGGTGACCCCGGAGGCCGTGCGCATCCGCAAGGTCGTCCTGGACCAGAAGGAGCGCGGCCGCTCGGCGTCCCGCGCCAAGCACAGCTGACCCACTGAGGTAGCCGGTCGGCGGCACACCGCCGCCTGAGAGGCCGATTTCCACCGCTCCCGAGGGAGTTGGGCGGAAGTCGGCCTCTTGTGTTTCTGCTGGCGGGTAGCGTGTGGCCACTGCTGCGCCGGGGGCTCCGGGCAACCGGTTTTTGGCTGCCAAGCGTCCGCTATCCGGACGTCACTGACCGTTAGATGTGTAACACGTCCGTTTCGCAACCATCTATCTCGGATCGGTTTGTCCGGATTTTGGAAGTTGTACGTGCCAGGTGTGATTGAACCGAGACCAAAAGGGTGTGGTCGGGCGGTACCTCATGGCTAATAGTTGACCGCGTATAGCTCGGGTCAATGGGTCACGCGCTGTGGGGAGCGCCGACTCACGAGCACACTGGGGTACTCGATCGTTGCCGTCAGGGGTGTCGGCGCGGTTTCTCGTACCCCCTCTTGTAGTGAACAAGTGGACTCATGAGGAGGAACCCCATGCGTGGTGCCAAGAGCGCCAAGTGGGTCGCGATAGCCGGTGTTGTGGCGCTGACGGCCACCGCTTGTGGCGGCGGCGACAGCGACAGCAATGGCAGCGGCAAGGTCGACCCCAAGGGGATCGTCAGTTACGCCAACGGCGAGCCGCAGAACGCTCTGCAGCCGTCGAACACCATGGAGGCGTACGGCAGCGTCGTCATCGACGCCCTCTTCACGGGCCTCGTGTACTACGACAAGCAGGGCAACATCACCTACGAGAACGCCGAGTCGGTCACCCCCGACAAGGCGAACAAGGTGTGGACCGTCAAGCTCAAGCCGGGCTGGAAGTTCCACAACGGTGAGACCGTCACCGCGAAGTCGTACGTCGACGCCTGGAACTGGGCCGCCGACCCGGCCAACGGTCAGCAGAACAGCTCCTGGTACCGCGACATCGTCGGCTACGACGAGGTCCACCCGGAGAAGGGCAAGGCCAAGAAGAAGGCCATGTCCGGCCTGAAGGTCGTCGACGACAACACGTTCACCATCACGCTGAAGAGCGGCGTCCCGTACTACGCGTACAAGATGGTGTACAAGCCGTTCTTCCCGATGCCCTCGGCCGCGCTGAAGGACCCGAAGAAGTACGGCGAGGCCCCGGTCGGCAACGGTCCCTACAAGTTCAAGAGCTGGGACCACAAGAAGTCGATCCAGGTCACCGCCTGGTCCGGCTACAAGGGCGAGGACAAGCCCAAGAACGGCGGCATCAACTTCAAGGCGTACACGACGCCGCAGGCCGCGTACAACGACCTGCGCTCGGACAACGTCGACACGATGCCGCTGATCCCGGACAGCGAGCTCGCCAACTTCAAGCAGGACTTCGGCGACCGCGCCATCGAGCAGGACTTCTCGGCGATCAACACGGTCAACCCGGCGTTCTACAGCAAGACCTTCAAGGACCTGGACGTCAAGGTCATCCAGGGTCTGTCGATGGGCATCGACCGCGACACCATCGCCAAGACGACCTTCGCGGGCACCCGCGAGTCGGCCACCGGCTGGGTCGCCAAGGGCGTCAAGGGCTACAAGGCCGGCGCCTGTGGCGAGTTCTGCAAGTTCGACCCGAAGAAAGCCAAGCAGTTCGTCAAGGACGGCGGCGGCGTTCCGGGCAACAAGATCTCCATCCAGTACAACGCCGACCAGCCCCACAAGGGCTGGGTCACGGCGGTGTGCAACAGCATCACCAAGTCGACCGGCGTGCAGTGCGTCGGCGACCCGAAGACCGACTTCCAGGCCGACACCGAGGTGCGGGACAAGAAGCAGGTCAAGGCGATGTACCGGTCGGGCTGGGTGCTCGACTACCCGTTCAACGGCAACTTCCTCGCTGACCTCTACGGGACCGGCGTCGACGGCAACAAGGGCGGCTTCTCGGACAAGAAGTTCGACGAGCTGACCAAGAAGGCCGACGCGGCGAAGACGATCGACGAGTCCGCCGAGCTGTACCAGAAGGCCGAGGAGGAGCTGCGCAACACCTTCCCGGGCATCCCGCTCTGGTACAACAAGACGCTCTCCGCGCACTCCAAGAACGTGAAGAACGTGGTGTTCGACCAGGCCGGTGACCCCGTCCTGTCCGACATCCAGGTCTTCGAGAAGTAGTCGACGGAGGTCCGTCCCCAAGCGACGCCCGGTCACCACCGGGCGTCGCTTGGGGCGGCTCCGGATTGGACGGAGGCACCAATGGGGCGCTACGTCGCACGGCGACTGCTCCAGATGATCCCGGTTTTCATCGGGACAACACTGCTGATCTTCATCATGGTCAATGTCCTCCCCGGCGACCCGGTACGGGCGCTGTGGGGCGACAAGCCGCCGGACCCCACCCAGGTGGCGCAGATCCGGCACGACCGTGGTCTGGATCTGCCGCTCTGGCAGCAGTACCTGCATTACATGGGTGGTCTGCTGCAAGGAGACTTCGGCAACACCATCGCCGGCAACCGGCCGGTGCTCGACGAGATCACCCAGGCATTCCCGGTCTCCATGAGACTGGCCTCGATGGCCTGGACGTTCGAGCTCGTCGTCGGCATCACGCTCGGTGTCCTCGCGGGCATCCGACGCGGACGCTTCGTCGACAACACGGTCACGCTCTTCACCCTTCTGGTGATCTCCGTCCCGATCTTCGTGGTCGGCCTGCTCTGCCAGCTGTTCTTCGGCAACGAGCTGGGCTGGATCACGCCCACGGTCCAGGACTCCGAGAACATGGGCCAGCTGCTCGTGCCCGCCCTGGTGCTCGGAATGGTCGGCCTCGCCTATGTGGCCCGGCTGACCCGCACCTCGATCGCGGAGAACCGCCAGGCCGACTACATGCGCACCGCGGTCGCCAAGGGCCTGCCGCGCCAGCGCATCGTCACCCGGCACCTGCTGCGCAACTCGCTGATCCCCGTGGTCACTTACCTCGGTACGGACGTCGGCACCCTGATGGGTGGCGCGGTCATCACCGAGGGCATCTTCAACGTGACGGGCGTCGGCAACCTGCTCTTCCAGGCGCTGGCCCGCCGTGAGGGCGCGGTCATCGTCGGTGTCGTCACCGTCCTGGTGCTCGTGTACCTCGCAGCCAGCCTGATCGTCGACCTGCTTTACGCGGTCCTGGACCCGAGGATCCGTTATGCCTGATCTGACCAAGACCTCGACCACCGAAGAGACCGCGGCGGCACAGGACGAAGTCGTGGCGGGTTCGGCGGTCTCCGCACCGGCCTCGACGGGCAAGCCCCGCAGCCTCTGGGGCGACGCCTGGCGCGAGCTGCGGCGCAATCCGCTCTTCGTGATCTCCGCGGTCCTGATCCTGATCCTGCTCATGGTGGCGGCCTTCCCTGGCCTGTTCACCGGGACGGACCCCGACACCGGCGACCAGGTCAACCACTTCCTGGGCAAGCCGGAGCTCACCCACTTCTTCCAGGCGGACTGGTTCGGATACGACAGGACGGGCCGCAGCATCTACGCGCGTGTCGTCCACGGCGCGGGCAACTCCATCCTCGTCGGCGTCGGCGTGACCGTGCTCGTCACCCTCTTCGGCGGCCTGTGCGGCATGCTCGCGGGCTACTTCGGCGGGTTCTGGGACAGCCTGATCTCGCGTCTCATCGACGTGTTCTTCGGTATTCCGTTCCTGCTCGGCGCGATGGTCGTCCTGAACGCCTTCACCGAGCGGACCGTGTGGGTCGTCATGGGCGCACTGGCCTTCCTCGGCTGGACGCAGATCGCCCGCGTGATGCGCGGCGCGGTCATCACGACCAAGCACGCCGACTATGTGATGGCGGCGCGCGCGCTCGGCGCCGGGACGAAGCGGATCCTCTTCCGCCACATCCTGCCGAACGCGATCGCTCCGGTGATCGTCGTGGCGACCATCTCGCTCGGCACGTACATCGTGGCCGAGTCGACGCTGTCGTACCTGGGCCTCGGCCTCGGTGACGGTGCCATCTCGTGGGGCGGCGACATCTCCGACGCCACGCAGGACATCCGGAACAACCCGCACACGCTGTTCTTCCCGGCAGGAATGCTGAGTATCACGGTGCTGGCGTTCATCATGATGGGCGACGCCGTACGCGAAGCCCTCGACCCGAAGCTGCGCTGAGGGAGGACAACGTGACCAGCATCGACCTCAAGACAGACTCTGTCCCCGCCCCCCGCTCGGGCGAGGAGAAGAGCGGCCGCCTCCTGGACGTGAAGGATCTCCACGTCGAGTTCCACACCCGCGAGGGCGTGGTCAAGGCCGTCAACGGCGTGAACTACAGCGTGGACGCGGGCGAGACGCTCGCCGTCCTCGGTGAGTCGGGCTCCGGCAAGTCCGTGACCGCTCAGGCGATCATGGGCATTCTCGACATGCCGCCCGGAAAGATCCCGCAGGGCGAGATCCTCTTCCGCGGCCAGGACATGCTGAAGATGTCCAACGAGGAGCGCAGGAAGACCCGCGGCCGCAAGATCGCGATGATCTTCCAGGACGCGCTGTCCTCGCTCAACCCCGTTCTCTCGGTGGGCTACCAGCTCGGCGAGATGTTCCGGGTGCACGAGGGCATGGGCCGCAAGGAGGCCAAGGCCAAGGCCATCGAGCTGATGGACAAGGTCAAGATCCCGGCGGCCAAGGAGCGGGTGAACGACTACCCGCACCAGTTCTCCGGCGGTATGCGCCAGCGCATCATGATCGCGATGGCGCTCGCCCTGGAGCCGGACCTGATCATCGCGGACGAGCCCACCACGGCGCTCGACGTGACGGTCCAGGCGCAGGTCATGGACCTGCTGGCCGAGCTCCAGCGCGAGTACAACATGGGCCTGATCCTGATCACCCACGACCTCGGCGTCGTCGCCGACGTCGCGGACAAGATCGCGGTCATGTACGCGGGCCGGATCGTCGAGACCGCTCCGGTGCACGAGCTGTACAAGCGCCCGGCGCACCCGTACACCCGCGGCCTCCTCGACTCGATCCCGCGCCTGGACCAGAAGGGCCAGGAGCTCTACGCGATCAAGGGCCTGCCGCCCAACCTGCTGAAGATCCCCGGCGGTTGTGCGTTCAACCCGCGCTGCCCCAAGGCGCAGGACATCTGCCGCACGGAGGTCCCGGCCCTCGTGCCGGTCACCGAGCAGGACGGCGCGGAGCTGTCGGGCCGCGGCAGCGCGTGCCACTTCTGGAAGGAGACGATCCATGGCTGAGCCGATCAAGGCTTCGAAGCTCTCGAAGACGGACGAGCCCGCCGACGCGACGCCGAACGTCTCCGACGTGGAGACGGTGGACGCCGCCACGGCCGACGAGGCCGTCGCGGCGATCGAGGCGCCTGCCGAGCGCGGCGAGCCGATCCTCCAGGTCCGCAACCTGGTCAAGCACTTCCCTCTCACCCAGGGAATCCTGATCAAGAAGCAGGTCGGCGCGGTCAAGGCGGTCGACGGCATCTCGTTCGACCTGTACCAGGGCGAGACGCTGGGCATCGTGGGCGAGTCCGGCTGTGGCAAGTCCACGGTCGCCAAGCTCCTGATGACCCTGGAGCGGGCCACGGCGGGCGAGGTCTTCTACAAGGGCCAGGACATCACCAAGCTGTCTGGGCGCGCGCTGAAGGCCGTCCGCCGCAACATCCAGATGGTGTTCCAGGACCCTTACACGTCCCTGAACCCCCGGATGACGGTGGGCGACATCATCGGGGAGCCCTTCGAGATCCACCCCGAGGTGGCCCCGAAGGGTTCGCGCCGCCAGAAGGTCCAGGACCTCCTGGACGTGGTCGGCCTCAACCCCGAGTACATCAACCGCTACCCGCACCAGTTCTCGGGTGGCCAGCGCCAGCGCATCGGCATCGCGCGCGGGCTGGCCCTCAACCCCGAGATCATCATCTGCGACGAGCCGGTCTCGGCCCTGGACGTCTCCGTCCAGGCCCAGGTCATCAACCTGATGGCGAAGCTGCAGGACGAGTTCAACCTCTCCTACCTCTTCATCGCGCACGACCTGTCGATCGTCCGGCACATCTCGGACCGCGTGGGCGTGATGTACCTCGGGAAGATGGCGGAGATCGGCTCGGACGAGCAGATCTACGAGCACCCGACGCACCCCTACACCCAGGCGCTGCTGTCGGCCGTCCCCGTCCCGGACCCGGAGGCCCGCGAGGGCCGCGAGCGGATCATCCTCTCCGGCGACGTCCCGTCCCCGGCGAACCCGCCCTCGGGCTGCCGCTTCCGCACCCGGTGCTGGAAGGCGGAGGACAAGTGCTCCAAGGAGATCCCGCTCCTCGCGATCCCGGAGCGGTTCAAGGGCCAGGACACTCCGGCGGCTCATGAGTCGGCGTGCCACTTCGCCGAGGAGAAGGACGTCGTGCACGCGGCGTGACCTCTCCGAACAGACGCCTGTGCTCCGCGAACACGATGTTCGCGGAGCACAGGCGTTTTCCTCTCGTAGCCACGGAGGCGGCGCCATGAGCCTGTCCCTGCGCCCCTGGCGGGAGGCGGACGCCGCAGCCGTCCTGGCCGCCTTCGGCGCGCCCGAGATGGCCCGCCAGGCCGACGAGCCGGTCGACTCCCTCGATGCGGCCGCCCGTTGGATCACCCGCAGGGCCCGGGACCGCGGCACCGGCAGGGCGTACGCCTTCGCCGTGTCGGACGAGAACGGCACGGCACTGGGCAACGCCGCGGTGGGCGCGGTGAACAGGAACCACTCCACCGGCTGGGTGTCGTACTGGACGACTCCGGAGGCGCGGGGCAAGGGCGTGGCCGCCCACGGGTGCGCGGCGCTGGCCCGCTGGGCCTTCGGCGAACTGGGCCTCTTCCGTCTGGAACTGGGCCACCGCACGAACAACCCCGCCTCGTGTCGGGTGGCCCTGGCCGCCGGTTTCGCGGTGGAGGGCCTGCAACGCCAGAAGCTCTCGTACGACGGGGTGCGGTACGACGTGGAACTGCACGCCCGACTCGCGTCGGACCCGGTGCCCGGAATCCGGCTGTAACAACTTCCGTCCGCCCGGCGTGTACCAGTCAGAAGCGGCGGGCGGAGGTGCGCGCCGGACGAGCGATGGACGGGGGACGATGACGACGCGGTCCGAAGAGACAGCGCGGGGACAGGGCGCCGACTTCGACGCGTTCTACGCCGCCACGGCCAAACGCCTGGTCGCCACGGTCTATGCGATGACCGGCGATCTGGCGGAGGCCGAGGACGCGGTGCAGGAGGCGTACGTACGGGCGTGGCAGCGGTGGGACCGGCTCACCCGGGAGGGCGATCCACTGCCGTGGGTGCGCACGGTGGCCTCGCGGCTCGCCATCAGCACCTGGCGGCGGACCCGCAACCGGTTGCGCGCGCAGTTGCGGCACGGCCCCGGCGCCGATGTCCCGGAACTGTCCGCGGACCGGGTGGCGCTGGTCGAGGCCCTGCGTCAACTCCCGCCCCAGCAACGGCAAGTGGTGGTCCTGCACCACCTCCTCGACCTGCCCGTGGAGCAGGTGGCACAGGAGACCGGCGCCTCCAGCGGCGCCGTGCGCACCCGGCTCAGCCGGGCCCGCAAGGTATTGGGCGAACGCCTCACCGACACAGGGGCGTTCAGCACGGAGGGGGCGGCGAGCCATGGCTGAGATCAAGGGGCGGACCGAGGTCGAGGGACTCCTCGACGACGTCCAGCTGCGCCTGCCGGACGGCGCCGAGCTGCGGGCCAGGGGCGGCAGGCGGCAGCTCCGGCGCCGCATCGCGCTGTCCGCGGCGGCGGTCGCGGCCGTGGCGGGGGCGGTGGTGTGGGCGGCGGCGCCCGGGGGCGGGGACGGCGGCAGGGACGTGCGCCCGGCGGACCGGCCGACGGAGCGGGGCGTGTACGAGAAGACGGACACCTCGTACAGGAAGAACGGCGTGGTGCACCTGCTGGGCGCGAAGAAGCTTCCGCTGTACGGGAAGTGGCACTGGCAGGACAAGGAGGATCAGGGCGTCGACGCGGAACTGAGCATCATGAAGATCGGGATCAACGACGTCGGCTGCGCGCCGCTCGGTTCGGGCGACGAGCCGGGCCACGGCCGCTACACCCGGACCTACCGGGGTGACAGCAACGCTGCCGCCCGGCACCGCTACGCGGAGTTCGGCCGCGCCGCCGACGCGGACGCGGTGGTCCGGCACCTGCGCAACGTGCTCCACGACTGCGGCATGGAACGGCGTGGGGAGGGGGCGGCCGCGTACTACACGGGGGTGGGTACGGGCCCGCGGTCCCACCTGCGCGTGTACCTGGAGCAGGGCGAGAAGTGGCTGTCGGTGGTGGAGACGCTGGACGACTTCGACCGGTCGTCGTAGGACACGGGTACGGGCACGGCCCCGCATCCCGACGGAAGGCCCGCGCCGCTCCAGGGCGGCGCGGGCCTTCCGCGTGTCCCGGCTCCGGGCGACGCGCCCAGCTCGGGTCAAGAGGGGGAGGGCGGGGCCGGGGCCGGGGGCTGTGCGGGACTACAGCGACTTGCGGGCCCCCGGGACCGCCAGCTCCGAGGCCGTCTCCGGGTAGTGGCACGCCGTCAGATGCCCCGCCCCGTTCCCGTCGATCTGGACCAGCGGCGGGTCCTCCGACGCGCACTTGTCCGTCGCCTTCCAGCACCGCGTGCGGAAGCGGCAGCCCGAGGGCGGGTTCACGGGGGACGGCACGTCGCCCTTGAGCAGGATGCGCTCGCGGCGCGGGACGTCGTCAGGGGTCGCCTCGGGGACCGCCGACAGGAGCGCCCTGGTGTAGGGGTGGCGCGGGTTCCCGTAGAGGCTCTCGCGGTCGGCGATCTCCACGATGCGGCCCAGGTACATCACGGCGACGCGCTGCGAGAAGTGGCGTACGACGGCGAGGTCGTGGGCGATGAAGAGGAACGCGATGCCCAGGTCCTTCTGGAGCTGCTGGAGCAGGTTGACCACCTGCGCCTGGATCGACACGTCCAGGGCCGAGACCGGCTCGTCCGCCACGATCAGCTTCGGCTCCAGGGCGAGCGCCCTCGCCACCCCGATGCGCTGGCGCTGGCCGCCCGAGAACTCGTGCGGGAAGCGGTTGAAGTGCTCGGGGTTGAGGCCGACCGTTTCGAGGAGCTCACGGACGCGTGCCTCGCGGCCGCCCGCCGGGTTGATGTCGTTGACCTCCATCGGACCCGCGATGATCTTGCCGACCGTCTGGCGCGGGTTCAGCGACGCATACGGGTCCTGGAAGATCATCTGGATCTCGGAGCGGACCGGCGCCAGCTCCTTGCGCGAGGCGTGCGTGATGTCCTGGCCGCGGTAGGAGATCTTCCCGCCGGTCGGCTCCAGGAGGCGCGTGATCAGGCGGCCCGTCGTCGACTTGCCGCAGCCGGACTCGCCGACCAGGCCCAGGCTCTCGCCCCCGCCGACGGTGAAGTCCAGACCGTCCACCGCCTGCACGGCGCCGATCTTCCGCTTGAACGGGAACCCGCCCATCACGGGGAAGTGCTTGGTCAGCCCGCTGACGTCCAGAAG
Organism: Streptomyces sp. NPDC004732; assembly: GCF_040609235.1. Taxonomy (NCBI): domain Bacteria; kingdom Bacillati; phylum Actinomycetota; class Actinomycetes; order Kitasatosporales; family Streptomycetaceae; genus Streptomyces; species Streptomyces sp. NPDC004732. Next base: position 111,100 of record NZ_JBEXJR010000002.1, on the reverse strand, counting down.
AGGAGAGGGCGTGGTGCTGCTCATCGTCGTGAAATCCCGTCTCTTGTACGTCAGTCGGTGCGCGTGCCCGCGAAGTCCGCGAAGAACTCCGTGCGCTGGTCGGCCGTGAGGTGGCAGGCCGCGCCCCGGCCCCCGGTCAGTTCGAGGAGCGGCAGCTCGCCCGCGCAGCGACCGTCCCCGACCTGCTCGGTGAACGCGCACCGCGGGTGGAAGCGGCACCCGGAGGGCGGGTTGAGGAGGCTCGGCGGGGTGCCGGGGATCGGCGAGAGCGGCACGTCCACGGGGCCTTCCAGGGAAGGCATGGAGCCCAGCAGGCCCCAGGTGTAGGGGTGCTGCGGCGCACGCAGGACCTCCTTCTTCGTGCCCCGCTCCACGCACCGTCCGCCGTACATCACCAGGACGTCGTCCGCGATGTCCGCGATCACGCCCAGGTCGTGCGTGATGAAGATGATCGCCGTGCCGAACTCCTGCTGGAGGTCCTTCAGGAGGTCCATGATCTGCGCCTGGACCGTCACGTCGAGCGCGGTGGTCGGCTCGTCGGCGATCAGCAGCGTCGGGTTGCAGACCAGCGACATCGCGATCATCGCGCGCTGGCGCATACCGCCGGAGAACTGGTGCGGATAGTCGTCCACGCGCAGGTCGGGCTGCGGGATGCCGACCTTCGTCAGCATCTCGATCGACCGGTCCCTGGCCTCCTTCTTGGAGGCGCCGGTGTGCTTGCGGAACGTCTCGCCGATCTGCCGGCCGATGGTGTGGTACGGCGACAGGGACGCCAGCGCGTCCTGGAAGATCATCGCCATCTTGTTGCCGCGCAGCTGCTCCAGCTCCCGCTCGGTGGCGGTGAGCAGCTCCTTGCCGTCGAGGAGGATCTCGCCGTCGATGGCGGTGCTGTCCTTGTGGTGCAGGCCGAGGATCGTGAGGTTCGTGACCGACTTGCCCGATCCGGACTCGCCCACGATGCCGAGGGTCTTGCCTTTCTCCAGCTCGAAGTCGAGGCCGTCGACGGCCTTGACCATGCCGTCCTCGGTGGAGAAGTGGACGCGCAGGTCGCGTACGGAGAGGAAGGGGGTGCTCATGGGTTCCGGCTCCTAGGCGAGGCGCACGCGCGGGTCGATGAGGGCGTACACCGCGTCGACGAGGATGTTGAAGACGACGATCGCGGTGGCTGCGACGAGGACGACGCCCAGCAGCATGGGCAGGTCACTGGTGTTGACCGCCCGTACCGAGAGGTCGCCGATGCCGTGCAGTGCGAAGGTCTTCTCGGTGATGATCGCGCCGCCGAGGAGTACGCCGAGGTCGAGGCCGAAGATCGTGACGATCGGCCCCATCGCCCCGCGCCAGGCGAAGCGGAAGAACACCGAGCGACTGGAGAGCCCCTTGGCGCGCGCCGTGCGGACGTAGTCCTCGCTGAGCGTCTCGACCATCTGGGAGCGCGTCATGCGGGTGTAGTTCGCCGTGAAGATCAGCGAGAGCACCAGCCAGGGGATCAGCAGTCCGGAGAACCATTCGCCGGCGTTCTCGGTGATCGGCGTGTACTGAGGCCGGTCCATCCACTGCAGCTGGTGCACGAAGAGGAAGACGGCGAAGACGCCGACGACGTAGATCTGCAGCGAGGAGGCGATCAGCGAGGCGGACGAGGCGATCTTGTCGAGGGCCTTGCCCTGCTTCACGGCGGCCAGCATGCCGGTGCCCACGCCGAAGACGACGAACACGGCCGCGGCACCGAGCGAGAGCGACACGGTGGTCGGGAAGCGGTCCAGGATGGTGCCGAGGACCGGCTCACGGTTGCGGAACGAGTATCCGAGGCAGGGCGCGGGACAGTTGCCGTACGAGCCGTAGTCGCGGCCCATGAACAGGCCCTCGAACCAGTGCCAGTACTGCACCGGCAGCGGGTCGGCGATGCCCAGGTTCTGCCGTACCAACGCCAGCGTGTCGGGCGAGCAGACCTTGCCGCAGGCGAGACGGGCCGGGTCGCGCGGGGCGGCGTAGAAGAGAACGAAGACGAGGACGCTGATGATCAGCAGGATCACCGCGCCACCGACGATGCGGCGAAGGAGGAAGCGGAGCATGGCAGTTGGTTTTCCTGACGGATGCCGTGGGTGCCGTGGGTGATGAGGGGGCGGGGCGGTCCTCGGCGAGGAGCCGCCCCACCGTGGGGCCGGTCGTCAGGCCTTGACGTACGTCTTGTAGATCAGCGTCGCGGCGAACTGCGGGTCGTGCTGCGCGCCACCGACCTTGGAGCCGTGGAGGTAGAAGCGGCGCTGGTAGGTCTCCGGGATGATCGGCACGACCTCGGTCATGATCTTCTTGTCCAGCTCGGCCCAGGCCTTACCGGCTTCCTTCACATCCGGGATGACCGAGTTCTTCTTGATCGCCTCGTTGATCCAGCCGATGTCCGTCTGGGAGATGTTGTTCTGACCGTCACCGATCGCCTCGCCGTCGAACAGCGGCTGGATCAGGGTGTAGGCGGTCGGCCAGTCCGGGGACCAGCCGAACCACATGACGTCGAACTTGTTGTCGATGCGCTGGGCCTGGTCGTAGTAGTCCGTCGAGTTGAGCGGCTTGATGACCGGGTCGAAGCCCGCATCCTTCAGCGCGTTCTCGATGACGACCTTGGTCTTGTCGTACGTGGGGCGCTGCGGGAAGGCGTAGACGATCTTCTGGCCGAGCTTGCCGGCCTTCTTGAGGATCTCCTTGGCCCGCTTCGGGTCGCCCGCGGGCTTCTTCAGCTTGCCGAAGACGTCGAACTCCTCGCGGCCGATGATGTCGGGGCTGAGGATGGTGGTGGCCAGGTCGCCCGCCGACTCGCCGCCGTAGATCCGGCGGATCTGCTCCAGCGGCCAGGCGACGTTGAGGGCCTTGCGCACCTCGACGTCGGTGATGCGCTTGCAGTTGATGGCGTAGTAGTACGTGCCGGAGGACAGTCCGTTGAAGGACCGCTTCTTGACGTCCGGGTTGGTGAGCACCTTCTGCATGCGCTCGGCGGGGATGGGCTCGTAGATCGCGATCATCTGCTGGTCCTTGCCCTGGTCCGCGATGAAGCGGTCGCAGGAGTCAAGGCCCGTCGGGCCGAACTCGAACTCGAAGCTGTCCGGGTAGGCGTTGCGGATCGGGTCGGTCTTCGGGTCCCAGTGCTTGTTGCGCGTCAGCGTCATCGACTTGTCGATGGAGCGGTGCTTGACGAGGTACGGGCCGCAGGAGAAGGGCGCCTTGTCGTACTTCTCCTTGGTGTCGTGCTTCACGGGCACGGGAGAGTACGACGTCATCGCCAGGGTGAAGTTGAAGTCCGGGCGGGCTTCCTTCAGCTTGAAGGTGATCGTCTTCTTCGCCTTGTCGATGGCGATCGAGTCGAGGTGGTCGCCGCCATAGGGACCCTTGTAGCCCTCGCGCCACTTGGCGCCCTTGCCGGTCAGGGCCGTCTGGACGTACGAGGCGCCCTCGGTGATGAACGATGCCCAGGCGCGCTCGAAGCCGTGCCGGACGTCCTCGACGGTCAGCTCGCTGCCGTCCTGCCACTTCAGACCGTCCTTCAGCGTGAAGGTCCAGGTCTTGTTGCCGTCGGACGCCTTGCCCACGTCGGTGGCGAGGTCGCCGACGAGGGTCATCTTGCCCTTGGCGTCGATGAAGTAGCCGGTGAGGGCACGCGCGTAGAGGTTGGCCACCGAGGAGTTGTACGCGAAGTAGATGCGCTGCGGGTCCATGTGCGACACGTCGTCCTCGGCGACGCCGTAGATCGTGCCGCCCTTCTTCGCGCCCGGGACCTCGGGGGCGGGGCCCTTCGAGTCGTCCGCCGTGCCGATCTTGACGGAGGCGCCCGTGTACTCGGTGGCGCCACCGTGGTTTCCGCCCCCGCCACCGCCGGAGCCGCCGCTGCTGCACGCGGACAGAACCATTGATCCACCGGCCGCGACCGTGGTCGCGACGACGAAGTTTCTGCGGGAGAGAGACATGTGGCTACCAACCCTGATTGTCGAAGTAAAGAGGAGCGGAGGGAACGACCCGGCACGCCCGTCGCGTGTGCCAGGACCGGGGAGTGTCAGCGTTTGGTCTTCGGGTCCAGCGCGTCGCGCACGGAGTCACCGAGGAGGTTGAAGGCGACGACGAAGATCACCATGGCGATGCCGGGGAAGGCCATGTACGTGATGTCCTGCTCGTACACCTCGGAGGCGCGCTGGATCATCACGCCCCAGTCGGGGGTGGGCTCCTGAAGTCCCACTCCCAGGAATGCGAGTCCGGCCTCGGCGGTCACGAACATGGGGAGGGCGAGCGTGGCCTGGATGAGGATCGGCGTCCACAGGTTGGGAAGCAGTTCCTTGAAGATGATCCGGGCCGGCGAGGCACCGGTCACCTTCGCCGCCTCCACGAACTCCCGCTCCCGCAGGGCCAGTACCTCACCGCGCAGCAGACGGGCGATGGACGCCCAGCCGAAGGCGGTCATCACCGCGATGAGGCTGGTGACCGTCAGCCACGTCGGCGTCTTGTCCTCCGGGGCGACCACGACCGAGATCATCACGGGCCAGAAGGCGATGAAGAAGAGCGTCGAGGGGAAGGCCAGCAGGATGTCGATGACGCGGCCGATGAAGTAGTCGGTCTTGCCGCCGATGTATCCGGCCGTGATGCCGACGACGATGCCGATGATCGTCACGAGGATCGTCGTCGCCGCAGCGATCAGCAGCGAGTTGCGCATGCCGTACAGCAGGAAGGTGAGGACGTCCCGGCCCAGCTGGGGCTCGATGCCGAACCAGAAGTCGCTGGAGATGCCGCCGTTCGGCTTGATCGGATAGCTGAACTCGTTGAAGAGGCTCGGATCATTCACCCCGTACGTCGTGTACGGATTCTTCCCGTACACCTTCGCGATCAGCGGCGCGCAGAGCGCGATGACGAAGAAGAAGATCACGACGCAGGCGGCGATCACGCCGGACTTGTCCCGCTTGAAGCGGGTCCAGGCGAGCCGTCCCGGCGAACGGCCCTTGCTGCCCTGGTCCTTGGGCGGTTCGGGCGTGCCGTCTGTTTTGTCCGTCACTTCAAGCGTGGCGGCAGCGGCGGGAGTTGGGGAGGTCATGGCGCTCCAGGCCCGGAGAGGGTCATCAGGAATCCGCAGGACAACCAGCACCCACGGGCTTGGCGCGACTTTCGCAAGGCGTTTCCCACGCGGTCAATGAATCGTGGGCCGCTTTGAGCCTCTCTTGAGGTCCTTTACTTAGTCTTTACCTGAACATGGGCATGCCATTGCGTTGGCGTAATCATGCGTGATGGACAAGAAATGACAGCTCCGGGCAAACGTGGCAATGAGTCCGATATGAGTCCGATATGCGGGCGCGGACGTCTCGGAATGCGTACATCCGGATGGGCTCACACCCGTACGGGTGGGATAAATGTGCGGTTCATTCCTCTTGAGGCGATATTTGGCGGTAAGTAATCGCGGTAGCCAAGTAGCCAGGTAGCTGGGGACAGGAGGACTCCATGCGTGGAGCCACGCACGCCAAGTGGGCCGCATGTGCGGTGACCGTCGCTCTCGCGGCGACGGCCTGCGGTGGCGGGGGGAGCAGCGGCGGCGGCGGTGGCGACGGCTCCGGCATCGTGAGCTCCTCCTGGGGCGACCCCCAGAACCCGCTGGAACCGGCGAACACCAACGAGGTGCAGGGCGGCAAGATCCTCGACATGGTCTTCCGCGGCCTCAAGCGGTACGACCCGAAGACCGGCGAGGCCAAGGACATGATCGCCGAGTCGATCGACACCAAGGACGCCCAGAACTTCACGGTCAAGATCAAGGACAACTGGAAGTTCAGCAACGGCGAGAAGATCACCGCCAAGTCCTTCGTGGACGCCTGGAACTACGGCGCCAACCTCAAGAACAACCAGAAGAACGCCTACTTCTTCGGCTACATCGAGGGCTACGACAAGGTCCACCCCGAGAAGGGCGAGCCCGGCGCGCAGACCCTCTCCGGACTGAAGGTCGTCGACGACAAGACCTTCACGGTCAAGCTCAGCCAGAAGTTCTCCACCTGGCCCGACACCCTCGGCTACCCGGCCTTCGCGCCGCTGCCCAAGGCGTTCTACGACGACCACGACGCCTGGCTCTCCAAGCCCGTCGGCAACGGTCCGTACGCCGTGGACTCGTACACCAAGGGCTCGAAGATGTCCCTGCGCAAGTGGGACGGCTACCCCGGCGACGACAAGGCGCAGAACGGCGGTGTGGACATGAAGGTCTACACCGACAACAACACCGCCTACACCGACCTGATGGCGGGCAACCTCGACCTGGTCGACGACGTCCCCGCCTCGCAGCTCAAGAACGCCAAGAACGACCTCGGCGACCGCTACATCAACACCCCCGCGGGCATCATCCAGACCCTCGCCTTCCCGTTCTACGACAGCAAGTGGAACAAGCCGGGCCTGGAGAAGGTCCGGATGGGCCTGTCCAGGGCGATCAACCGCGAACAGATCACCGAAACGATCTTCCAGAAGACGCGGACGCCCGCCTCCGACTGGACCTCTCCGGTCCTCGGTGAGAAGGGCGGCTACAAGAAGGGGCTGTGCGGCGACGCCTGCGAATACGACGCCGCGGCGGCCAAGAAGCTGGTCGAGGAGGGCGGCGGCATCCCCGGCGGCACCCTCAAGGTCACCTACAACGCGGACACCGGCTCGCACAAGGAGTGGGTCGACGCCGTCTGCAACTCCATCAACAAGGCCCTCGGCAACGACAAGGCCTGCGTCGCCAACCCCGTCGGCACCTTCGCCGACTTCCGCAGCAAGGCCTCCAAGCAGGAGCTGGACGGCGCCTGGCGTGCGGGCTGGCAGATGGACTACCCGCTGATCCAGAACTTCCTGGAGCCGGTCTACTTCACCGACGCCCCGTCCAACGACGGCAAGTTCTCCGACAAGGAGTTCGACAAGCTCGTCAACGAGGCCAACGGGGAGACGGACACCAACAAGGCCATCGGCAAGTTCCAGGACGCCGAGAAGATCCTCGCCAAGGAGATGCCCGCCATCCCGCTCTGGTACCAGAACGGCAGCGCCGGCTACTCGGACAAGGTCTCCGACGTCTCGCTGAACCAGTTCAGCGTGCCGGTCTACAACGAGATCAAGGTCAACTGAGACGCCGGGAGCGGCCGCCCGGCCCCCGCGGGGGAGCCGGGCGGCCGCTCCCCTTAATTCCGGAGCCCCCATGGGACGTTATGTGATCCGGCGTCTGCTGCAGATGATCCCGGTCTTCATCGGCGCCACGCTGCTGATCTTCCTGATGGTGAACGTGATGGGCGACCCCGTCGCGGGCCTGTGCGGCGACCGCAAGTGCGACCCCGCCACGGCCGCCCAGCTGAAGAAGGAGTTCGGCCTCGATAAGCCGGTGTGGCAGCAGTACCTCACGTACATGGGCAACGTCTTCACCGGCGACTTCGGCACCGCGTTCAACGGTCAGAAGGTCACCGAGCTGATGTCGGCCGCCTTCCCGGTCACCATCCGCCTGACCGTCGTCGCCATCGTCTTCGAGATCGTCATCGGCATCTCGCTGGGCGTGCTGACGGGCCTGCGGCGCGGGCGCCCCATCGACACCGTGGTGCTGCTGCTCACGCTCGTCGTCATCTCCATCCCCACCTTCGTCACCGGACTCGTCCTGCAACTGCTGCTCGGCGTGCAGTGGGGCGTCATCAAACCCTCGGTGTCGAGCGAGGCGCCCTTCAACGAGCTATTGATCCCAGGACTCGTGCTCGCCTCGGTCTCCCTGGCGTACGTCACCCGCCTGACCCGCACCTCCATCGCGGAGAACCGGCGCGCCGACTACGTCCGCACCGCCGTCGCCAAGGGCCTGCCCCGGCGCCGCGTCGTCACCCGGCACCTGCTGCGCAACTCGCTGATCCCCGTCGTCACCTTCATCGGCACCGACGTGGGCGCACTGATGGGCGGCGCGATCGTCACCGAGCGGATCTTCAACATCCACGGCGTCGGCTTCCAGCTCTACCAGGGGATCCTCCGCCAGAGCACCCAGACCGTCGTCGGCTTCGTGACCGTCCTCGTCCTCGTCTTCCTGGTGGCCAACCTGATCGTCGACCTCCTGTACGCCGTACTCGACCCGAGGATCCGCTATGCCTGAACCCCATGAGCCAGAGGGCGCCATCGCCGCGACCGGCATGGGCGGCGCGATGGACCTCGCGGCGAGCGAGGCGACCTCCCTGGACAAGACGCCGGGCGGACCCGACGGCGGCGGCCCCTCCGCCCCCGCACGCAGCCTCTGGTCCGACGCCTGGCGCGATCTGCGGCGCAACCCGATCTTCATCGTCTCGGGCCTGGTCATCCTCTTCCTCGTCGTCATCTCCCTGTGGCCCTCGCTCATCGCCTCCGGCAACCCGCTGGACTGCGACCTCTCCAACGCCCAGAAGGGCTCGGCGCCAGGACACCCCTTCGGCTACAACGAGCAGGGCTGCGACGTCTACACCCGCGTCGTGTACGGCACCCGCGTCTCGGTCACCGTCGGTGTCTGCGCCACCCTCGGCGTCGCGCTCATCGGCAGCGTGCTCGGCGGGCTCGCCGGGTTCTTCGGCGGGGCGTGGGACGCGGTCCTCTCCCGCATCACCGACATCTTCTTCGCCATCCCCGTCGTCCTGGGCGGTCTGGTGCTCCTGTCGGTGGTCACCAGCTCCACCGTCTGGCCGGTGATCGGCTTCATGGTGCTGCTCGGCTGGCCGCAGATCTCCCGCATCGCCCGCGGCTCCGTCATCACCGCCAAACAGAACGACTACGTCCAGGCGGCCCGGGCGCTCGGCGCCTCCAACTCCCGGATGCTGCTGCGCCACATCACCCCGAACGCCATCGCCCCCGTGATCGTCGTGGCGACCATCGCGCTCGGCACGTACATCGCCCTGGAGGCCACGCTCTCCTACCTCGGCGTCGGTCTGAAGCCGCCGACCGTCAGCTGGGGCATCGACATCTCGGCCGCCTCCCAGTACATCCGCAACGCCCCGCACATGCTGCTCTGGCCCGCCGGAGCCCTGGCCATCACCGTGCTCGCGTTCATCATGCTCGGCGACGCGGTGCGCGACGCCCTCGACCCGAAGCTGAGGTAGGCGCCCATGGCAACCGTGGCATCCGAGGCGGCCGCGTCCGGCACGCCCGCGGCGTCCAAGCTGCTCGAAGTGCGTGACCTGCACGTGGAGTTCCGCACCAGGGACGGCGTCGCCCGAGCCGTCAACGGCGTCGACTACAGCGTCGACGCGGGCGAGACGCTCGCCGTCCTCGGCGAGTCGGGCTCCGGCAAGTCCGTCACCGCCCAGGCCGTCATGGGCATCCTCGACACCCCGCCCGGGAAGATCACCGGGGGTGAGATCCTCTTCCGCGGCCAGGACCTCCTCAAGCTCAAGGAGGAGGAGCGGCGCAAGATCCGCGGCGCCGGGATGGCGATGATCTTCCAGGACGCGCTGTCCTCCCTGAACCCGGTGCTCAGCGTCGGCGAGCAGCTCGGCGAGATGTACGTCGTCCACCGCGGCATGTCGCGCAAGGACGCCAAGGCCAAGGCCGTCGAACTGATGGACAGGGTGCGCATCCCGGCCGCCAAGGAGCGGGTCGGGCAGTTTCCGCACCAGTTCAGCGGCGGCATGCGCCAGCGCATCATGATCGCCATGGCGATGGCGCTGGAACCCTCGCTGATCATCGCCGACGAGCCCACCACCGCCCTCGACGTGACGGTCCAGGCCCAGGTCATGGACCTGCTCGCGGAGCTCCAGCGCGAGATGAACATGGGCCTGATCCTCATCACCCACGACCTCGGCGTGGTGGCGGACGTCGCCGACACCATCGCCGTCATGTACGCGGGCCGCATCGTCGAACAGGCCCCCGTCCACGAGATCTACCGGGCCCCCGCACACCCCTACACCCGCGGCCTGCTCGAATCCATCCCGCGCCTGGACCAGAAGGGCCAGGAGCTGTACGCGATCAAGGGGCTGCCGCCCAACCTCATGAACATCCCGCCGGGCTGCGCCTTCAACCCCCGCTGCCCCATGGCCCAGGACGTCTGCCGCACCGACGAGCCGCCGCTCGCGCAGGTGACGTACGAAGGACTGACCGCCGACCGCAGGAGCGCCTGCCACTTCTGGAAGGAGACGCTCGATGCGACACGGTGAAGGCGGCGCGCACATCAGCAAGAAGCAGCTGGCGGAGGAGGGCGAGACCGCGCGGCAGCTGATGGACAAGGCCAAGGGCGAGATGGACTTCGCCGCGCACGGATCGGAGTCGGGGCGCGAACCCATCCTCCAGGTCCGCGGCCTGGTCAAGCACTATCCGCTGACCCAGGGCATCGTCATCCGCAAGCAGGTCGGCGCGGTCAAGGCCGTGGACGGCGTCGACTTCGACCTCGGGCAGGGCGAGACGCTCGGCATCGTGGGGGAGTCCGGCTGCGGCAAGTCGACGGTCGCGAGGATGCTGGTCAACCTGGAGCGGCCGACCGCGGGCGAGATCCGTTACAAGGGAGAGGACATCACCAGCCTCTCCGGCCGCGCCCTGAAGGCGGTGCGCCGCAACATCCAGATGGTGTTCCAGGACCCCTACACGTCCCTGAACCCCCGGATGACGGTCGGCGACATCATCGGCGAGCCGTACGAGATCCACCCCGAGGTCGCGCCGAAGGGCTCGCGCCGCCAGAAGGTGCAGGAGCTGCTCGACGTGGTCGGGCTCAACCCCGAGTACATCAACCGCTATCCGCACCAGTTCTCCGGCGGTCAGCGCCAGCGCATCGGCATCGCGCGCGGCCTGGCGCTGCGCCCCGAGGTCATCGTCGCCGACGAACCGGTCTCCGCACTCGACGTCTCCGTGCAGGCCCAGGTCATCAACCTCCTGGAGAAGCTGCAGAACGAGTTCGACCTCAGTTACGTCTTCATCGCGCACGACCTCTCGATCGTGCGGCACATCTCCGACCGGGTCGGCGTGATGTACCTCGGGCGGATCGTGGAGATCGGCTCGGACGCGGAGATCTACGACCACCCCACGCACCCCTACACCCAGGCGCTGCTCTCCGCCGTGCCCGTCCCCGACCCCGAGGCGCGCGAGCACCGCGAGCGGATCATCCTCTCCGGAGACGTGCCCTCGCCCGCCAACCCGCCCTCCGGCTGCCGCTTCCGCACCCGCTGCTGGAAGGCGCAGGAGCGGTGCGCGCTGGAGGTCCCGCTGCTCGCCGTACCGGCGGAGTTCCGGCTCGACGAAAGCCCCGCCGCGCACGACTCGGCCTGCCACTTCGCCGAGGAGAAGCAGGTCGTGCCGTAGCGGGCGGGGCTGCTCGCGGCTACTTCCCCGGCAGGCCCAGGGAGCGCTTCAGGAAGTCCACCTGGAGCAGGAGCAGGTTCTCCGCGACCTGCTCCTGCGGGGTCATGTGGGTGACGCCGGACAGCGGCAGGACCTCGTGCGGGCGGCCCGCGGCGAGCAGCGCGGAGGACAGCCGCAGGGAGTGCGCCACCACCACGTTGTCGTCGGCCAGACCGTGCACGATGAGCATCGGGCGGTGCGGCTCGGCCGCCTCCACCAGCCCGTCGTCCCAGATCAGGGAGTTGTGCCGGTACGTCTCCGGGGTCCGGTTGGGATCGCCCAGGTACCGCTCCTCGTAGTGCGTGTCGTAGAGCCGCAGATCCGTGACCGGGGCGCCGACGACCGCGGCGTGGAACACGTCGGGTCGGCGCAGCGCGGCCATGCCCGCCAGGTAGCCGCCGTAGGACCAGCCGCGGATCGCCACCCGGGACAGGTCGAAGGGGAACCGTTCGGCGAGCGAGTGGAGGGCGTCGACCTGGTCCTCAAGGGTGAGGGTCTTGTCGTTCTTGATCGACTTTTCCCAGCCGGGGGAGTGGCCCGGGGTGCCGCGGCCGTCCGCGACGAGCACCGCGAAGCCCTGGTCGGCGAACCACTGCGAGGTCAGGAAGATGTTGTGCGCACGCTGGACGCGCTGGCCGTGCGGGCCGCCGTACGGATCGAGCAGGACCGGAAGAGGCCCGTCCGTCTCCTTGTAATCAGTGGGGAGCAGGACGGCGCACGGGATGTTCCGCGTGCCCCCTTCCGTGAGCGTCACGCGCGGAGTGAGCCCCGGGCGCTGGGCGTGTGAGGCAACGGTCGCCACCTGCTTGCCCCCGCGCAGCACCTGCACCTGCGCGCCGGGGCGGTCGAGCGTGGCCGACACCAGGACGGTGAGGCCGCCCGCGCGCACCGCCGAGTGCACGCCCGGCTCCTGCGAGACGCGCTCCACCCCCAGCTCATTGACGCGGTACACGTGGATCTCGCCGGTCTCCGGGTCGGCCGCCGCCGCACCCGCCGACGCCGAAACCAGGATGTCCTCCTCGGTGACGTCGAGGACCGCGCGGACGTGCAACTGCGGTCCGGTGAGCGGACGTTCCCCCCACGCGAGGACGCGGGCGCCCCCCTCGTCGACGATCCGCACCAGCTTCCCGCTGGGCGACCAGCACGGCACACCAGGGAAAAGTTCAAGCCATTCTGGATCTTCCTCTGCGTGCACCATCCGCGTGGCACCGCTGTCCGGATCCACCGCGAGATACAGCTGGCTGCCCTGGTCCCTGGACTGCACGAGAAGCAGCGGCGCGCCGTCCGCCGACCAGTGCACCCGGGCGAGGTACGGGAAGCGGGCGCGGTCCCAGACCACCTCGGTGCGCGAGCCGTCCAGACCGAGCACGCACAGGCGCACGTCCGCGTTGGGAGTGCCCGCGGCCGGGTACGCGACCTGCTCGGGCGCACGGTCCGGGTGCGCGGGATCCGCGATCCACCACCGCTGCACAGGGGTGTCGTCGACCCGCGCGACGAGCAGCCGCGCCGAGTCCGGAGACCACCAGAAGCCCCGGGAGCGGGCCATCTCCTCCGCCGCGATGAACTCGGCGAGACCGTAGGTGACGGTGGCCTCCTGGCCCGCCTCGGGCTCCGCGAGGGGCCGGTCGCCCGCGCCGTCGGCGCCCGTCACGCGCAGGGCGCCCTGCGCCACGTAGGCGACGTGCCGCCCGTCGGGCGAGGGGCGCGGGTCGATCACCGGCCCGGGCACGGGCAGTTCGCGCGCCGTGCCCGCGCGCAGCTCCGCGGTGAAGAGACGTCCCGAAAGCGCGAACGCGGCCAGCTCCACCGCCGCGTCCGTCGCGTAGCCCACGATGCCCGCGCCGCCCTCACGGCTGCGTTCGCGCCGTGCGCGCTCCTCGGCGGACAACTGCTCGGCAACGCCGCCGAGCAGCACGTGCGGATCGGCCGCGACCCGCTCCGAGCTGCCGTCCGACACGTCGAGGACCCAGAGCCGGTTCGCCCGGTCGGTGCCGTCTGACGAGCGCAGGAAGGCGACGCGCGACCCGTCGGGCGCCACCGTGAACGCACGGGGCGCGCCGAGGGTGAAGCGCTGCGTCCTGGCGTGCTGACGCGGGAAGGAGAGCCGCTGTGCCTGGCTCTCGTCGGGCCTGGGAATTCCGGGGTTCTCGGTGGTCATCCCCCGAGCCTATGGCTCATGCGCCCCCCTGTGCTGCCGTGCTCCGACTCATGCGTCCGCACGGATAGTTATGATCCGTAGCGCTTGGTGGGTATAGACCTGCTGGGGTCCGCACTGGGGTACGACAACGAGTTGGAGGTGACCGCCGTGGCACTCTCGATTTCGGCGGTGGTGCTGCTGGCGATCATCGTCTTCCTGTTGGTCAAGAAGTCAGGACTGAAAGCGGGACACGCGGTCGTCTGTACGCTGCTCGGCTTCTATCTGGCGAGCTCGTCCGTCGCGCCCACGATCAACGAGCTGACGACCAACGTGGCCGGGATGATCGGCGACATCAAGTTCTGACGCGGGCTCGTAGGGTGGTCCCATGACGGAACTGCCCGCCCGGCGCCTGCTGCTCGTGCACGCGCATCCCGACGACGAGTCGATCACCACCGGCGCGACCATGGCCAAGTACGCGGCCGAGGGCGCTCATGTCACGTTGGTGACCTGCACGCTGGGCGAGGAGGGCGAGGTCATTCCGGCCGAGCTCGCCCATCTTGCCGCCGACCGAGAGGACTCCCTGGGCGCCCAGCGCATCGGGGAGCTGGCGGCCGCCATGAAGGAAGTGGGGGTCGCCGACCACCGCTTCCTCGGCGGCACCGGGCGCTACCGCGACTCCGGGATGATGGGCGTCGAGCAGAACGACCGCCCAGGCGCCTTCTGGTCGGCGGACCTCGACGAGGCCGCCGCGCACCTCGTCGAGGTGATCCGCGAGGTGCGCCCCCAGGTCCTGGTGACGTACGACCCGGACGGCGGGTACGGCCACCCCGACCACATCCAGGCGCACCGCGTCGCCATGCGCGCGGCCGAGCTCGCCTCCGAGCCCGCCTTCCGCGCGGACCTCGGCACGCCCCACACCATCGCGAAGATCTACTGGAACCGTGCTCCGCGGTCCGTGGTCGAGGAACGCTTCCACTGGATGTCGGGCGCGCTGCGGCACTCGCCGTTCGGCACGCCCGCCGTCGTCGCCGACGTGCCCGGCGTCACGGACGACGAGCGGATCACCACGGAGATCGACGGCCGACCGTACAAGGCGGCCAAGGCGGCGGCCATGGCGGCCCATGCGACCCAGATCACGGTGAGCGGTCCGCTCTTCATCCTCTCCAACGAGCTCGCGCAGCCGATTTTCGATGTGGAGTACTACGAGCTGGTGCGGGGAGAAGCGTCGGCAGAAGGAACGTCCCGGGAGACCGATCTCTTCGCGGGACTCGAAAGGGTGACGGATGTGGCTGAGGTGACCGCGCTGTGAGTACGCGTTCCCGTGCGTCGTCAGGGGCCGGTTCCGGGGCCTCCAAGCCCCCCGCTCCGAAGGGGGCAGGGTCCGGTCCGACGTCCGCCGCGGACGCCGCCGGAGCCCCCGGCAGCTTCCTCGCGCAGCCCCTGAGAGCGGGACGGCTCGCCGCCTATGCCCTGCTCTTCGTCCTCGGCGCCGTCGTCGGCGTCGCCGGGGCGCTCGTCCAAGGGGGCTTCTTCCCCGCGGGGTTGCTGCTCGCGCTCGTCGGCGCGGGTGGCCTCTTCTACGGCGGGTCGCGGGCGATCGGCACCAGGGCGGGGGCCGTTGCGCCTGCCGCGGGCTGGCTGGTCGTGGTCATGCTGCTCACCGCCACCAGGCCCGAGGGCGACTTCCTCTTCGGCGCGGGTCTCGGTTCGTACGGCTTCCTGCTCGGCGGAATGGCCGTCGCTGTGATGTGCGCCACGCTCGGGCAGGGGCCGCAACCGAGCGCGTCCGCCGCCCGACTTGGCAAGTGACGTACCACTTCGGCCGGTGTGCCGCACGGGTTTGACACCGGTCACGGGATGAGTGCCGACGGCGGCCAGTATGGTGGTGCGGCCGCCGAGCCTCCCCCAACCTCCGGCCGGGGGGACCCCGGATGAGGTC
Source organism: Streptomyces sp. NPDC004732 (assembly GCF_040609235.1). Lineage (NCBI taxonomy): Bacteria > Bacillati > Actinomycetota > Actinomycetes > Kitasatosporales > Streptomycetaceae > Streptomyces > Streptomyces sp. NPDC004732. The sequence goes on along the minus strand of NZ_JBEXJR010000002.1, from coordinate 95,735 downwards.
GAGACGGGCGGCGGAGTCAACCAGGAGAACCTGCCTTGAGTCGTGAAACTGACAGTTCGTCCTCCGGGCCCCAGGGGCGCGGTGGAGCCGCATACCCCTCGGGGACGCCGCCGTACGGCTCCCCGGCACAGGGTGCTCCCGCCGACGGCGGAATGGACGGAGCGCGGCGGCAGGCCGCCGAGGAGCGGCCCGAAGAGCCCGAGACCCAGACCACGCTGACCACCCGCATCCGGATCAACATCCCCGGTTCGCGGCCCATCCCGCCGGTCGTCATGCGCACGCCCGTCGGTGACGAGGGTCCGCGCGGGGAGTCCGTGCCCCTGGACGGCGGCCGCCGTGGCGGTGCCGCGCCGGGCGCTCCCGGCGCTCCCGGAGCATCCGGTGCTCCCGGCGCCGGGGAGACGGGCCGGGCGACGGGGGCCGGAGCCCCGGTCGCCGCCGGGTCCGCCGCCCCGGGCGACGGCGGCACGGGATCCTCCTCCCCGGCGGAGGAGAAGACGAGCGACTGGTTCGCACCGCGCAAGCCCGCCAGGAACGAGGGCGGGAGCGGCACGGGCGGTTCGGGCGGTTCCGGTACGAACGGGTCCGGTACGGGCTCCTTCGACGTGTCCGGCGCCGTGGCGTCGGGCCCCCTCGGCACGGGCGCCCCGCAGGGCGATCCGCAGCGCGGCGACCTGCCGTACTTCTCCGGCGGTACGGGCGGCCCCGGCGGCTCCCGGCCCCCGGCAGGGCCGACCGGCGGTCCCGTCACGGGTGACAGCCCGCTGGCGCCTCCGACGCCCCAGGCGGCCCGTCCGTCGGGCCCGGGTGCTCCCGGTGGTCCTGGCGCTCCGGGTGGCCCCGGTGGCCCCGGTGGCCCCGCCAATTCCGGCGCGCGGCCGCCCCGTTCCGGCGTCATGGGCGACGACACCGCGATCCTCACGCCGCAGAAGGCCGGTCCGGTCTCGCCGCCGCCCGGCGGCCCGCGGCCTCCCGTCGGCGGACCCGGTGCTCCTGGCGGCCCCGGTGCTCCCGCGCCGGGCTCCAACGTCTCCGGCGAGACGCTGACCAGCGGCATCCCCGTCGTACCGCCCGCGCACGACAACTCGCCCTTCGGGACCGGCCCGCAGGGCGAAGGCCCCGTGCCGCACACCCCGCCGAAGCTGCCCGAGCCGGTCCGCTCGGACGTGCCGCCCGCCGCTCCCGCGCCGAAGGCGAAGGCCAAGAAGAAGGGCCGCAACAAGCTGGTCCTCCTCGCGGTCGCCGTCGTGGTCGTGGGCTGCGGGGCGTACGGCGCGGGCCTGTTGATGAACCACGCCGACGTCCCGAAGGGCACCACCGTGCTCGGCGTCGACATCGGCGGCGGCACCCGCGACGAGGCCGTCCAGAAGCTCGACTCGGCACTCGACGCGCGCGTCACCAAGTCCCTGAAGCTCTCGGTGGACGGTGACACCGTCAACCTCAAGCCGGACCAGTCGGGCCTGACCCTGGACAGCCAGGCCACCGTCCGCGAGGCCGCGGGCAGCGACTACAACCCCGTCTCGGTGATCGGCTCGCTCTTCGGCGGCCAGCGCGTCGTCGAGCCCGTCATGCCCGTCGACGAGGAGAAGCTCGCGGCCGCCCTGGAGCGCGCCGCGGGCGGCTCGGGCACGGCGCAGGAGGGCACGGTGAACTTCGTGCCGGGCAAGGCCGTGCCGGTCTACGGCAAGGTCGGCAAGGGCATCGACCCGCAGGCGTCGACCACGGCGGTCGCCGACGCGTACAAGAAGCAGGTCGAGACGGGCAGCGCGGGCTCGGTCCAGGTGCCGGTCACGACGCGCAAGCCGACGATCTCCAAGGCCGCGGTCGACAAGTTCATGACCGGGTTCGCCAAGCCCGCGATGTCCGCCAACGTCACCATCAAGGCGGGCGCCAAGTCGATCCCCTTCGGCCCGGAGAAGTCGCTGCCGAAGATCCTTGAGACGAAGCCCCTCAAGGACGGCACCCTCCAGGTGCACTACAACCTGGAAGAGCTCAAGAAGCTGTACGGCAACGTCTTCGACGGCGTCCTGATCCAGCGCGGCAACGGCTCCAAGACGCCGGTCCAGGCGACCGACGTGGCCCAGGCGATGGGCAAGGCGCTGACCGGCAAGACGCCCGCGGAGCGCATCGGGGTCATCGAGACGAACGCGAGCTGATCCCGCCCGGCACACGGAGGCCGGACGGTTCACCCGGGCCACTCGGGTGAACCGTCCGGTCTTTTGCATGACATCTGTCATCCCGGAGTCACCACAACCGACACTGCCGCTGCCACCTGCGCTTTTGTGACGATGTTCGGTATGACGACGACCACAGCACCGCCCGCCGCCGACGTGGTGAGCTTCGAGCAGGTGACCAAGAGCTACGGCGACGTCCGTGCCGTCGACGGCCTGACCCTCGACCTCCGCCCGGGCGAGACGGTGGCGCTCCTCGGGCCGAACGGCGCGGGCAAGTCCTCCACTCTCGACCTGCTGCTCGGCCTGCGGCGGCCGGACAGCGGCACGGTGCGGGTCTTCGGGGCCGAGCCGCGCGAGGCGATCACCGCGGGCCGGGTCGGCGCCATGCTGCAGAGCGGCGGCCTGATGGGCGAGGTGACCGTGCGCGAGCTGGTGACGCTCGCCTGCGACCTGCACCCCAGGCCGTACCGCGTCAACGACGTGCTCGCCCACGCGGGCATCACCAAGATCGCCGACCGCAAGGTCGACAAGCTCTCCGGCGGCCAGGAACAGCGCGTCCGCTTCGCGCTCGCCACGGCGGGCGCCCATGACCTGATCGTGCTCGACGAGCCGACCACCGGCATGGACGTCTCCGCCCGCCAGGCGTTCTGGGCCACCATGCGGGAGCAGGCGGACCAGGGCCGCGCGGTCCTCTTCGCCACGCACTACCTGGAGGAGGCCGACGCGATCGCCGACCGCGTCCTTGTCCTGCACCGCGGCCGCCTCCTCGCGGACGGCACCGCGGCCGAGATCAAGGCGAAGGCGGGCGCCCGTAAGGTCGCCTTCGACCTGGCGGAGATCGATCCGGCGTGCACGGAGCAGCTCCGCGAGCTGCCCTTCCTGACCACGCTCGACATCACGGGCCACACGGTCCGCATCCAGTCGACGGACGCCGACGCCACCGTGCACGCGCTGTACGGGCTCGGCCTCTACCCCCGCAACCTCGAAGTCGCCGGGCTCGGCCTGGAGCAGGCCTTCGTGGCGATCACCGAGGCCGAGGAGGCCAGGACCCGATGAACAGTCTGATCAAGCTCGAGATCACCCGCGCCCTGCGCAACCGCAAGTTCCTCTTCTTCTCCGTCATCTACCCGTCGGTGCTCTTCGTGATCATCGCGGGCAACCAGAACGGCGCCGACAAGGTCCCCGACACCGGCCTCTCCGTCCCCGCGTTCATGATGGTCTCGATGGCGTCCTTCGGCGCCCTCACCGCCGTCCTCATGGGCAACAGCGAGCGCATCGCCAAGGAGCGCGAGAGCGGCTGGGTGCGGCAGCTGCGCCTGACCGCCCTGCCCGGGCGCGGCTACGTCCTCGCCAAGACCGCGAGCGCGGCCGTGGTCAGCCTGCCGTCCATCGTCGTGGTGTTCGCCGTCGCGGCGATCTTCAAGGACGTCCGCTTCGAGGCCTGGCAGTGGGGGGCGCTGACCGGAGCGATCTGGGCGGGCAGCCTCTGCTTCGCCGCGCTCGGCGTGGCCATCGGCTACCTCGCGACCGGCGACGCCGTACGCCCGATCACGATGATCATCTACTTCGGCCTCTCCATCCTCGGCGGCCTGTGGATGCCGGTGACGACGTTCCCGCACTGGCTGCAGGAGACCGCGTCCTGGCTGCCCACCCACGCGTACGCTGCCCTCGGGCAGGCCATCGAACTGGGCGAGGCACCGCACGCGAAGGACATCACGCTCCTGGTCGCCTACTTCCTCCTCTTCGCGGGCGGCGCGGCGTGGCTGTACCGGAAGGACACACTGAAGGCGTGAACGTGAAAGACGCTGAGTGCAGCGAACTCCACCCCGTGTACACCTTCGGACGGCCGCCGCAGGGCCGCCGCCAGTTCCTCACGAAGGCGGCCTGGATCGGTGTCTGGCTGGTGTTCCTGAGCGCTCCGGTCAGGGACCTGGCCGAGGGCCGTCACACGCCCCTGGCCACGGTGCTCGGCTCGCTCGGCCTCGCGCTCTTCGTGGCCTGCTATCTGACCCTCGTCTTCCGCTACACCACCAAGATCCTCCAATGGCGCGCCGTCATCACCTCGTTCGCGGTGCTCGTGGCCCTCGCCGTGCTCCTCGCCTTCAGCTTCGGCGACAACTGGCTCGGACTCTTCGTGTACGTCTCGGTCTCCGCGGGAGCCGTCCTGCCGGTGCGGTACGCGCTCGGGGTCATCCCCGCGGTCACCCTGCTGATGATCGTGGTCGGCCTGCGCGACGACGGCCTCGGCGACCTGATCACCAACCTCGGAGTGATCACCCTCCTGGTGGGCTTCGCGATGTCCGGCGTCCGCGAGCTGATCCGCACGACGGTCCAGCTCCGCCAGGCCCGCGCCACCGTCGCCCAACTCGCCGCCAACGAAGAGCGGTTGCGGCTCGCCAGGGACCTGCACGACCTGCTCGGCCACTCGCTCTCCCTGATCACGCTCAAGAGCGAGCTCGCCGGGCGGATGCTCCCCACCGACCCCGACAAGGCCGCCCAGCAGGTCGCCGACATCGAACAGGTCAGCCGCCAGGCCCTGGTGGACGTGCGCGAGGCGGTCTCCGGCTACCGGCGGCGCACCCTCGCCGGTGAGCTCGCGGGCGCGCGCACGGCGCTCACCGCCGCCGGTGTCGACCCCGTGGTGCCGCTGGAGCCGCCCGCCGAACTGCCCGGCGAGGAGGCCGAGGCGGCGCTGGCCTGGGCGCTGCGGGAGGCCGTGACCAACGTCGTGCGGCACAGCGGGGCCGGGCGCTGCACAGTGGCGTTCACGGCGCGCCAGACGCTCGACGGACGGCTTCTGGAGCTCTCCGTGGAGGACGACGGGGTGGGCGGTTCCGGCGCCACGGCGGGCAACGGCCTGACGGGACTCACCGAGCGCGTGGCGGCGGTCGGCGGAGTCCTGGAGACGGGGCCCGCGGAGCGCCGCGGCTTCCGCCTGGCGGTCCGCGTACCGCTGGCGAAGGCGGCCGTAGGATCCCCCTCATGATCAGGATTCTGCTGGCCGAGGACCAGGCGATGGTCCGTGAGGCCCTCGCGGCGCTGCTCGGCCTCGAACCGGACATCGAGGTCGTCGCCCAGGTGTCCCGCGGCGACGAGGTGCTCGCGGCGGCGCGCGAGCACGCCGTGGACGTGGCGCTGCTCGACATCGAGATGCCCGGCTGTACGGGCATCGAGGCGGCCGCCGAACTGCGGACGCACTTCCCGGAGTTGAAGGTCGTCGTGCTCACCACCTTCGGCCGCCCCGGCTATCTGCGCAGCGCCATGGAGGCCGGTGCCGACGCGTTCCTGGTCAAGGACGCGCCCGCGGCCCAGCTCGCCGCGGCGGTGCGCAAGGTGCTCGCGGGGGAGCGGGTCATCGACCCCACGCTGGCGGCGGCCGCCCTCGCCGGGGGCGCGAACCCGCTGACCGACCGCGAGCGCGAGGTGCTCCGCGCGGCGGCCGACGGCGCCACCAACGCCGAGCTCGCCACCGCCCTGCACCTCTCCCAGGGCACGGTCCGCAACTACCTCTCGACCGCGATCCAGAAGCTCGCGGTCCGCAACCGCGCGGAGGCGGTCAAGGCGGCGAGGGACAAGGGCTGGCTCTGAAGCCCGGCCGCCTCGATTGCCTCCGTCGCCCCGGCAGTCAGTTCAGCATCGCCCGCGCCCCCATCGCCTGCCGCCGCGCCCGGTCGGCCGTGGTCGGGTCCAGCGCGGCGACCTCGTCGGCGTAGGTGTCGAGCTCCCGTGCGCCCGCCTGGAACTCCCCCTTATGTACGAGGAGTTGGGCGCGTTCGTAATGCAGTCGGGGCGGCGGCGCGGGCAGCAGCAGGCAGAGGTCCACCGCCCAGAGCGATACGTCGGAGCGCTCGGGGCGGGACGCGGCCCAGGCGCGGATGTTGTTGAGGATGCGCGCCACGATCTCCAGCGGCCCCGCGGTGCCCAGCATCGACGCCGCCGTCGGGGTCCCCGTGGCCGCCGCGACGAGCAGCTCCACGTCCATGCCGGACAGCAGCCGCCCGCCGCCGAACGGATCGGCAAGGACCCGGTCCTCCGGAGGGCCGAAGCCCACGATGAAGTGTCCGGGCAGCGCCACTCCGTGGACGGCGGCACCGGCGCGCCGCGCCACCTCCATCCATACGACGGAGAGCAGGATCGGCAGTCCTCTGCGCCGTCGCAGGACCTGGTGCAGGAGGGAGGAGTCCAGCCGCTGGTAGTCGCCGGGTCTGCCCTTGAACCCGTGGCTCCCGCCGAGGAGTTCGGAGGTGGACACGGCCCAGGCGAGGGGGCCGCCGTTCCTGCGGGACCGGTGACCGAGCGCGACCTGTTCCGCCAGCCGGTCGAGCAGGCGCCGCGCGGCGTCCATGCCCGCCTCGTCCAGCGAAGGGTCCGCCTCGGTGCCGATCAGCAGGCACAGCAGCGACAGGTCGGGTCGGGGCGACCCGGCCTCGGCCGCGAACAGCCGCCGCCACTTGGTGGTTCCGGGGGGTCGGGGGTGCATACGTCCCTCGTGCCCGGTCGCCTCGATCGATACGTCGGCCGGGCGGGGCCGCACTCCCTGGCCGGGGCTCAGTTCAGCATCGCCCGCGCGGCCCGCGCCTGCTGGCGGACCCGCTCCGCCGTGGTCGGCTCCACCGTCGTCACCACATCCGCGTAGGCGTCGAGCTCCGTCGCGCCCCCGAGGAAGTCGCCCCGCTGTACGAGGAGTTGGGCCCGTTCGTAGCGCAGGCGCGCCGGATGGGCGGGCAGCAGGAGAGACAGCTCAAGGGCCCACAGCGCGACGTCGGAGCGCTCGGGCCTGGCGGCCGCCCAGGCGCGGATGTTGTTGAGGATGCGCTGCACGATGTTCAGCGGGTCGGCGGGCGTCAGCATCGACGGCTGGATGCCCGTGCCCGCCGTACCCGCCACCAAGAGCTCCGCGTCGGCCCCGGTCAGCAGCCGCCCGCCGTCGAAGGGATCGGCGAGTATCTGGTCGTCCTTGGGCCCGAACCCGACGACGAAGTGCCCCGGCAGCGCCACCCCGTACACCGGGGCGCCCGCGCGCCGCGCCACCTCCATCCACACCACGGAGAGCAGGATCGGCAGGCCTCTGCGGCGCCGCAGGACCTTGTGCAGGAGGGAGGAGTCCAGCCGCTGGTAGTCGCCCGGCGTGCCCTCGAACCCGCACTGCTCGCCGAGGAGTTCGGCCATGGCGGCGGCCCACGCACGGGGTCCGCCGGGGCGGAAGGGCAGCAGGCCCGCGAGACGGTCGAGCTCGATCTCGGCGGCGTCGATCCCCGCGTCGTCGAGGGAAGGGTCGGCCTCGGTGCCGATCAGCAGGCACAGCGGTGCGAGACCGGGCCGTTCGGACCTTGCCTCTTCGGCGAACCGCCGCCGCCATTCGCCGGACTCCGCGTGCATACGTGCCTCGTGTCTGCCCTCGCCGGGCGCTGTTTCCGTGCCGTGCTCTGCTGTGCCGTGCCTTGTTCCGTCGGTCGTGCCGCTCTGTCGCTCTGCTGCTCTGCCGCTCCCGCTCAGGCGGGGCCGTACCGGTAGTGGTGATAGGCGTGATGCGCGGCGAAGCCCATCCCGTCGTACAGCGCCCGCGCGCCGTCGTTGTCGTCCTCGACCTGCAGCCAGGCCGCCGATGCGCCCTCGGCCAGGGCCTGCCGGGACAGCGCGGTCATCACCGCGGTGGCGAGCCCCTCGCGCCGGTGCTCCGGGGCCACCTCGACCGCCATGAAGCCCGCCCAGCGTCCGTCCACCACGCACCGCCCGATGGCGGCCGGAGCGTCACCGCTCCCGGGCACGGAAGCGAACCATACCGAGGGCCCGCCCGCCAGCACCTCGAGCACATGCGGCCCGGGAACCCCGAACCGCTTGTACCGCCGCAGCCACGGCTCGTCGAAGGACCGGGACAGCGTCACGCGGTCCGTGTCCGCGTCCAGGTCCGCGACCGGGGCGAGGGCGCCGATGTGCAGCTGGGTGCTCACCTCGCGCGTCCAGCCGTGCTCCTCCAGCGCGGCGCAGAGCAGCTCCTGGGTGCCTTCGGCGCCGGTCGCGGTCTGGACGTACGGCGGAAGGCCGCGGTCCGCGTACCACTCGCGGACGTACCGGAGCGCCTCCTCCAGCGGCCGCCCGGGATCGCCGAGCGGCAGCACGGAGTTGGCCCGCCTGGTGAATCCCGCCGCCGACCGCAGCTCCCACTCCCCGAGGCGTTCGCTCTCCACCGGCTGCCAGGCGCGGGCGGACACGCGCGCCAGCTCCTCGTACGAGGCGGCGGGGCCCCTGCGGCGGGCCGGCGCGGCAGGCACGACCTTTCCGGCGACCAGGGAGCGCTCCGGGATGCGGACGCTTTCGCCGTCCCGCCGTGTGATGAGCACCACACCGTCGTTCCACGATGCGAGAACGCCCACCGTGTCGGTGAACTTCTCACCCGAGATCAAAGCGTCGCTCAAGCGCCGTACAGAGACTCGTTTGCCCACGTCAGCAGGGGTGATGCGGACCTCGAGACGTCCGCCCGCAGTGAATTCCACAGCTCTGTAAGCCCCTCCTGTTCGGATCATGCCCGGGAACGGAGATACTAGGGGTGGGCATCGACGACGCCGCGCTCCCGCGCGCCAGGCGAGCGGAGCCTGAGGACGGCCCGCCAACGCCCGTATCGAGGAGGAACGACAGCGTGACCTACGTCATCGCGCAGCCTTGTGTCGACGTCAAGGACAAGGCGTGCATCGAGGAGTGCCCGGTCGACTGCATTTACGAGGGCTCCCGGTCCTTGTACATCCACCCGGACGAATGCGTCGACTGCGGAGCCTGCGAACCGGTCTGCCCGGTCGAGGCGATCTTCTACGAGGACGACACTCCTGAGGAGTGGAAGGACTACTACAAGGCGAACGTCGAGTTCTTCGACGAGCTCGGTTCGCCCGGTGGCGCGAGCAAGCTCGGTCTGATCGAGCGCGACCACGCCTTCATCGCCGCCCTGCCGCCGCAGAACCAGTAACGGCAGCCCGAGCGTCGCCCCGGTCCCGTACGGCATCTTCGCCGCACGGGACCGAGGCGTTTGCAACGACCAGTACCAGCACGGGAGTCACCACGTGTCCGCAGTCTCCGACCGGCTTCCCACCTTCCCCTGGGACAAGCTCGAGCCGTACAAGGCCACGGCGGCCGCCCACCCCGGCGGCATCGTCGACCTGTCGGTGGGCACCCCCGTGGACCCGGTCCCCGAGCTGATCCAGAAAGCGCTGATCGCGGCCGCGGACTCGCCGGGCTATCCGACCGTCTGGGGCACGCCCGCGCTGCGTGACGCGCTCACCGGCTGGTGCGAGCGGCGGCTCGGCGCCCGTGGCTTCACGCACCGCAACGTGCTGCCGGTCGTCGGATCCAAGGAACTGGTGGCCTGGCTCCCGACGCAGCTGGGCCTCGGCCCGGGCGACGTGGTCGCCTACCCGCGGCTCGCCTACCCGACGTACGAGGTGGGCGCCCGCCTGGCCCGCGCCGAGTACGTCGCCTACGACGACCCCACCGAGCTCGACCCGACGAACCTCAGGCTCCTGTGGCTCAACTCGCCCTCGAACCCGACCGGCCGGGTCCTCTCGCGCGAGGAGCTCACCCGTACCGTCGCATGGGCGCGCGAGCACGGCGTGCTGCTCGTCAGCGACGAGTGCTACCTGGAGCTCGGCTGGGAGGCCGAGCCGGTCTCGGTCCTGCACCCGGACGTGTGCGGCGGTTCGTACGACGGGATCGTCGCCGTCCACTCGCTCTCCAAGCGGTCCAACCTGGCGGGCTACCGCGCGGCGTTCGTCGCCGGTGACGAGGCCGTCCTCGGGGACCTGCTGCAGATCCGCAAGCACGGCGGCATGATGACCTCCGCGCCGACCCAGGCGGCCGTCGTGGCGGCGCTGGGCGACGACGAGCACGTGCGCGAGCAGCGCGCGCGGTACACGGCCCGGCGCACCGCCCTGCGCGACGCCCTGGTGAAGCACGGCTTCCGGATCGAGCACAGCGAGGCGAGCCTGTACCTGTGGGCCACCCGCGAGGAGTCCTGCTGGGACACCGTGGGCCACCTCGCCGGTCTTGGCATCCTGGTGGCGCCCGGTGACTTCTACGGCCCGGCGGGCGACCGCTTCGTGCGTGTCGCCCTGACGGCGACGGACGAGCGCGTCGCCGCGGCGGTCGAGCGCCTGGCGTGAGCACGGCAGCCGTGAGTCCAGCGGCGTGAGCACGGCGGAGGGCCCGGAGCCAATGGCTCCGGGCCCTCTGTGTGCGTGCCGGGCGATCAGCCGAGGGGGAGGCTCTTGACCGGCAGCTGGTCGGTGGGGAGGCCGCCCTGGGTCAGCGAGTCGGTGGGCAGGCCGCCACCGGTGGCCGAGTCCGCGGTCTCGCCGAGCGCCTTGCCCGCGCCGCCCGCGACGTCACCCGCGGCCTGCTGGGCGGCCGGGGTGGCGGTCTTGCCGACCCGGCCCACGGCCTTGCCCGCGGTCGGGACGGACTTCTTCACGGCCTTGCTGCCGGTGTCACCGGCGAGGTTGCTGACGTTCTGAGCCGCATCGTCGACGGTGTTGCCGAGGCCGTCGCCGTCCATGGCGGAGATGCCGCCCAGGTCGGGACTGGCGGGAAGATCAACGGCGCTCGCGGAGCCGGCCGCACCGACCACGGAAGCTGCACCCGCGGCGCTGAGCAGCGCGGCACGGGCGATCCGGCGGGTCAGGGGGAGGGACATGATGCTCCTTCAGACGGGAGAGAACGTTGGGTTGTCCGGCCGGATCGGATCCGGCGTTCCACCGGACGGCTTCCGGCGATCGGACGCAGTGACTACCGCTCGAAGTCCGCGAAGGTTTCGGTGCGCCAACGTAAAGAGTTGGCAATGCGTCGCATAATCGGCTGCGGATAAAAACGGGCAAAGAGCTTCAGGGCCGATCCGCTGCAGAAACCTTCATCCCTGGTGATCTCAAGGGATTCGGGGTTTTGGAGGGACGCGGGAGGGAAAGTCGGACAGGGTGTCGGTCCGTAGCACTCGGCATGCCCCCATCGGGGGACCCGTCGCACTACTGGCCGGTGATGATCCGGACCTCGTCCATGGCCCCGCCCGGCCCCGCGGCCCCGTTCTTCGCCGCTTCCGGGTCCGCTCGGCGCCACTTTCCCGGCCCTCCGGAGTGCCACTCCCGCCCGCCGTACGAGACCCGCTCGATGTGCAGCGCCGACGACTGCGCCACGGCCCAGTGCGCCAGCTCCCAGCCGCGCTGCGGGGCCCGGTCGGTGGCCAGGGGAGCGGGCACCGGCACCGTGACCGTGCGCCCCCGGGCCGCGCCGGGGTGCACCTCGCGGCCGAAGTCGCGGAGCAGCGCGGCGCGCACCTTCGTGGGGCCGCCGGGGTCCGTGTCCGGGCGCCCCTCGCAGCTGAACGTGGCGGGCGCGCGGCCCGTCAGCGCGGCGGCGAGCAGCGCGGCGTCCGGCTCGTGCTTGGCGTAGGCCTGCGGAAATCCGCTGCGCTGCACACGCTGCGCGGCGACCGTGAGGGGCAGCCGCGAATAGCCCGGGACCTCGGCCAGGTGCGCGTAGAAACGGCCCGCCGAATACGCCGGGTCCATGATCTGGCGTTCGTTGCCCCAGCCCTGTGACGGGCGCTGCTGGAAGAGGCCGAGCGAATCCCGGTCCCCGTGCGCGATGTTGCGCAGACCGGACTCCTGCAGCGCGGTGGCGAGCGCGATGGTCACCGCGCGCTCGGGCATCCCGCGCGAGGTACCGGCCACCGCGACCGTCGCGGCGTTCTCCGCCTGCTCGGCCGTGAAGGTGTACGAAGCGCCGTCGCCCTTAGCCGACACCACCGTGCACCGCGGCTCGGGCTTGCCCCCGTACACGTACTGCAGCGCCACATAGCCCACGACGGCGAGCAGCACGGCGGCCGCGGCCCCGATACGCACGAGACGGCCGCGCCGGACGAGGGTGGGGGGCTCAGGCACGCGTCCAAGGTACTGGAGTCCACCGACAGCCAGGACCGACCGCTGGCTTAGGGTCGTCGGCATGCCTCACACACCGCTTGACCTCACGCTCGACGCCGCGGAGCTGACCGCGCGACTGGTCGATTTCCCGTCCCCGAGCGGCGAGGAGAAGGCGCTCGCCGACGCCATCGAGACGGCCCTGCGCGCCCTGCCGCACCTCACGGTCGACCGGCACGGCAACAACGTGGTGGCCCGGACGAACCTCGGCCGCACGGAGCGGGTCATCCTCGCCGGGCACATCGACACGGTGCCGATCGCGGACAACGTGCCGTCCCGCCTCGACGAGGACGGTGTCCTGTGGGGCTGCGGCACCTGCGACATGAAGTCGGGCGTCGCCGTCCAGCTGCGCATCGCGCAGACGGTGACCGAGCCCAACCGCGACCTCACCTTCGTCTTCTACGACAACGAAGAAGTGGCCGCGCACCTCAACGGCCTCGGACACGTCGCCGAGGCCCACCCCGACTGGCTGGCCGGTGACTTCGCCGTCCTCCTCGAACCGACCGACGGACAGGTCGAGGGCGGCTGCCAGGGCACCCTGCGCGTCCTCCTGAAGACCAAGGGCGTACGGGCGCACTCCGCGCGCGCGTGGATGGGCTCCAACGCCATCCACGCGGCCACCCCGATCCTCCAGAAGCTCGCCGCGTACGAGCCCCGCAAGCCGGTCGTGGAGGGCCTGGAGTTCCACGAAGGCCTCAACGCCGTCCGCATCGAGGGCGGCGTCGCCACCAACGTCATCCCCGACGAGTGCACCGTCACCGTCAACTTCCGCTACGCCCCGGACCGCAGCGAGGACGAGGCGCTCGCCTTTGTACGCGACTACTTCGCGGACTGCGGCGTCGACGAGTTCATCGTCGACGACCACACGGGCGCGGCCCGCCCCGGCCTCACCCACCCGGCCGCCGCGGCCTTCATGGCGGCCGTCGGCGGCGAGGCACGCCCCAAGTTCGGCTGGACGGACGTCTCCCGCTTCAGCGCGCTCGGCGTGCCCGCGGTGAACTACAGCCCCGGCAACCCGCTGCTCGCGCACAAGATCGACGAACGCGTCGAGGCGTCCCTCATCCCCCTTGCGGAGGAGAAGCTGCGGTCCTGGCTGACGTCGTAGGCACACGAGGCTCCTGGTGCCGGACATCCCGAGGTCCCTCGTACGTAACCCGCGTAGACCTACGCTGTGACAGACGTACGCATGGAGGGAGCAGACGATGAGCAATTCCGATGACAGTGCTGCCCGCGCTGCAAGTAGGCGTCCCGAGGAGCAGCGGCTCGGCCCGGTGCTGCGCCGGCGGGACCAGGTGCAGGCCGGTACCACCGATCAGCGTCTCCTCGACTCCGACGGACCCTCCGAATGGGTCCACACGGATCCCTGGAGAGTCCTGCGGATCCAGTCCGAGTTCATCGAGGGCTTCGGCACCCTTGCCGAACTTCCGCCCGCGATCAGCGTGTTCGGGTCGGCGCGCACCGGAGAGGGCTCTCCGGAGTATGCCGCGGGCGTCGAGATCGGCAAGGCGCTCGTGGAGGCCGGTTTCGCGGTGATCACGGGCGGCGGGCCCGGCGCGATGCAGGCCGCCAACCAGGGCGCCGTCGAGGCGAAGGGCATGTCGGTCGGCCTCGGCATCGAGCTGCCCTTCGAGCAGGGTCTCAACCCCTACGTCGACATCGGCGTGAACTTCCGGTACTTCTTCGTCCGCAAGACGATGTTCGTGAAGTACGCGCAGGGCTTCGTGGTCCTGCCCGGGGGCCTCGGCACCCTGGACGAGCTCTTCGAAGCGCTCACCCTCGTCCAGACCCGCAAGGTCACGCGGTTCCCGATCGTCCTCTTCGGGTCGCAGTACTGGGGCGGCCTGATCGACTGGCTCAAGAACACGGTCATCGCCCAGGGCAAGGCCTCCGAGGCCGACCTGCTCCTCTTCCACGTCACGGACGACGTCGAGGAGGCCATCTCCCTGGTGACGAAGGAAGTCGGGAAGTAGCTACAGACTCCCCTTCGGGGAGTTCACGCGAGCCCTCGGCGGGCGACCGCCGGGGGCCTGTGCCCCGCGATCGTCGCCACCATGTCCAGGACCTGCTTCGTCTCCGCGACCTCGTGCACGCGGTACACCTGCGCGCCCAGCCAGGCCGAGACCGCCGTCGTCGCGAGGGTGCCGATCACGCGCTCCTTGACCGGCCTGTCGAGGGTCTCGCCCACGAAGTCCTTGTTGGACAGGGAGACCAGGACGGGCCAGCCCGTGTCCACCATCTCCTCCAGCCTGCGGGTGGCCTCCAGGCTGTGCCGGGTGTTCTTGCCGAAGTCGTGGCCCGGGTCGATCATCACGGACTCGCGCGGCACGCCGAGCTCCACCGCGCGCTCGGCCAGGCCGACCGTCACGCGCAGGATGTCCGCCATCACGTCGTCGTACGTGACGCGGTGCGGCCTCGTGCGCGGCTCGGCGCCGCCCGCGTGCGTGCAGACGAGACCCGCCCCGTACCGCGCGGCGACCTCCGCGAGCTTGGGATCAACGCCGCCCCACGCGTCGTTGAGCAGATCGGCACCCGCCTCGCAGACCGCCTCGCCGACGTCGTGCCGCCACGTGTCGACGCTGATCACCACATCGGGGAACCGCTTGCGGACCTCGGCGACGAACCCGACCGTGCGGCGCGCCTCCTCCTCGGCGCTCACCTCGTCGCCCGGGCCCGCCTTGACCCCGCCGATGTCGATGATCGCGGCGCCCTCGGCCACGGCCTGCTCCACGCGCGCGAGGGCGGGTTCGTCGCGGAACGTGGCGCCCTGGTCGTAGAAGGAGTCCGGGGTCCGGTTGACGATCGCCATGATCACCGGCTCGTGCGCGTCGAACTCGCGCCTGCCAAGCCTGAGCATCCCCTGCGGCCCTCCTGGGTCCTAGTCGCGGTGCGGCCGCCTGTGACCTTAACTGTCAGAGCCACGTGGCACGATCGGACCCTGACAGTTTGAGCACGGGCAGTCGAGCGTGAGGGCCTGAAGAGATGGTCTTGTTCTTGTTCCTGGTCATCGCGCTCGTCGTGGTGGTCGGCGCGGTGACCCTCGCCGTGATCGGCGGCGGCGAGAGCGGAGCGCTGCCCGACGCCGCGCCCGAGCGGTTCACCGACCCGCTGCCCGCGGACCGGCCGCTGCGCCGCGCGGACGTCGACGCGGTGCGCTTCCCGATGACCCTGCGGGGCTACCACATGGGCGAGGTGGACGACGTGCTCGGCCGCCTCGGCGCCGAGCTCGCCGAGCGGGACGCCCACATCGCCGAGCTGGAGGCCGCCCTTGCCGGGGCGCAGGCCACCGCGGTGGCGGGCCCCGCCCTGTTCGACGGGCACGAACCGGGCGAGGCCGAGGACAAGAAGGGTGACGACCAGTGAGCACCGAGAGCGGCGCGGTTCCGGGCCCGGACGGCGGCCTTCGCTGCCCCTGGGGCCTGTCCACCGAGGACTACGTGACGTACCACGACGAGGAGTGGGGCCGCCCGGTCCACGGCGACGACGCGCTGTACGAGAGGCTCTGCCTGGAGGCCTTCCAGTCCGGCCTCTCCTGGATCACGATCCTGCGCCGCCGCGAGGGCTTCCGTGCCGCCTTCGCCGACTTCAGGATCGCCTCGGTGGCGGAGTTCACCGACAAGGACCGCGAGCGGCTCCTCGCCGACCCGGGGATCATCCGCAACCGCGCCAAGGTCGACGCGACCCTCGCCAACGCGCGCGTGCTCGCCGACTGGCCCGAGGGCGAACTGGACTCCCTGATCTGGTCCTTCGCGCCGGACCCGGCGACCCGCGGCATCCCGCGGACCCTCGCCGACGTGCCCGCGATCACCGACGAGTCCACGGCCCTGTCCAAGGCCCTCAAGAAGCGCGGCATCCGCTTCGTCGGCCCCACCACGGCGTACGCCTTGATGCAGGCCTGCGGCCTGGTCGACGACCACCTCGCGGACTGCGTGGCCCGCGAGGCGTCGTAACCGCTGCCGATCAGCGCCCTGAGCGCACTCAGCGCCCCAGGTACTTGGGCTTCTCCTTGGCGATGAAGGCCTGGACGGCGATCGTGTGGTCCTCGGACGCGCCCGCCCTGGTCTGCAACTCGTCCTCCTTGTCCAGCGCCTCGTCCAGGGAGTGGCCCGCCGCGTAGGCGAGGGACTCCTTCAGCGCCGCGTAGGCCAGCGTGGGGCCCTCGGCCAGGGCGCGGGCCACCTGGGCTGCCTCGGCGGCGAGGTCGGCGGCGGGCACGATCTTGTTGGCGATGCCCAGGTCGTACGCCTCCCGTGCGTCGATGTTGCGCGGGAAGAGGAGCAGGTCCGCGGCCCGGCCGGGGCCGATCGCCCGCGGCAGCGTCCAGGAGACGCCCGAGTCGGCGGTCAGCGCGACGCCCGCGAAGGAAGTGTTGAACTTGGCGGTGTCCGCGACCACCCGGTAGTCGGCGGCGAGGGCGAAGCCGAGGCCCGCCCCCGCGGCGACGCCGTTGACGCCCGCCACGACCGGCTTCTGCATGCCCGTGAGCGCCCGGACGATGGGGTTGTAGTGCTCCCTGACCGTGCTCATGGTCTGCCCGGTGCCCGCCTCGCGGTCCGCGGCGAGGAAGCCGATGTGCTCCTTGAGGTCCTGGCCCACGCAGAAGGCGCGGCCCGTCGCGGTGAGCAGCACCGCGCGCACGGCCTCGTCGGCGGCGGCCGCCAGCGCGGCCTCCCGGAGGGCCACCTTGGCCTCCGTGTTCATGGCGTTCATCGCCTCGGGACGGTTGATCGTGATCGTCGCGAGGCCGTCACTCACCTCGTAGAGCACGCTGTCGGCCATGATGGTCCCCTCCGTTGGTCCAGTGCGTAGGAGCTCAGCATGACGGAGATCATCGGGGTCCGGCATGAGGTCATCTATGTGACCTGCGTCAAAGAATTCCGGGCCCCTGAGGCGTATGGGGCGGCGAAGTATCGCAGCCACATCGCCGAATTGGGTGGTTTTGCGGGCGCGCGTTGCCCAAGCGATGCCGACCGATGTTGGTCATCGGGTCCTGCCATGCGGGATAATGGCCTGGAAGCAATGTGTTCGATGCCGGTGACACCTGGGTTGTCGGCTGCGATGAGCTGGTTTCAGGAAGGGGAACGAGCATGGCGGCCATGAAGCCGCGGACGGGCGACGGCCCGCTCGAGGTGACCAAGGAGGGGCGGGGCATCGTCATGCGCGTTCCGCTCGAAGGCGGCGGACGACTTGTCGTCGAACTGACTCCGGACGAGGCCGACGCGCTCGGCGACGCCCTGAAGAAGGTCGTCGGCTGACGCGGAAGCGCGCACACTCTTTTCACTGCCCCGGCATCGTACGACGATGCCGGGGCAGTGCTGTTTTAGGGGGGTGTGCGGGGTTGTACGGGGGTGTGGGCGGCCCGGTGGGGCCGGGGGTCACCGTTTGACGGCGGGCCCGGGGATCACCGTTTGACGGCGCAGAGCAGGCCGTCGCCCACAGGGAGCAGCGAGGGGATCAGGTCCTGGCTCTCGCGCACCGCGCGCAGCAGCTCGCGCAGGCGCAGCACCTCGACGGGCTGGGGCCCCGAGTCGACCGTCCGGCCGTCCGCGAAGACGCCCTCGAAGCAGACGAGGCCGCCGGGCCGCAACAGGCGCAACGATTCAGCGAGGTATTCGAGGGACTCCAGACGGTCGCCGTCGCAGAACACGAGGTCGTACCCGCCGTCCGCGAGGCGCGGCAGTACGTCGAGGGCGCGGCCCGGGATGAACCGTGCGCGGTTGCCCGCGAACCCGGCCGCGCGGAAGGCCTGCCGGGCGAACTGCTGGCGCTCGGGCTCGGGGTCGACGGTGGTCAGCACGCCGTCGGGCCGCATGCCGTGCAGCAGATGGATCCCCGACACTCCCGTGCCCGTACCGATTTCGGCCACCGCTTTCGCGTCAGCCGTGGCGGCGAGCATGCGCAGCGCGGCGCCGGTGCCGGGAGACACCGAGGGCAGGCCTGCCTCCCGGGCCCGCTCCCGGGCCCAGCGCACAGCCTCGTCCTCGGCGACAAAGGCGTCGGCGAACGCCCAGCCCGTCTGCCGGTTGCCGGTAATGGCCCTCTCCTGTCCCCGTGGTTGCCTGGCCGTGACTGTATCCGTTGGGGGCGGGAACCCGCAGATGGGACCGCGCGTTTATAGGGGGTGGACGCGCAGCGGGGGTAACGGATGGATCAAGACTTGAAGTGGGCGGCTCGCAGGGGCAGGACACCTGCAGCGAAGCCCGTACCAAATTCACGTAAAAACGCTTATCCGGAGCTAACGGGCGAGGTGGTTATGGTAGGGGCTCCACTGGACACCACCAGAGCCGACAGGGGAGGTGCGGCTGCGTCCGCGGATCGGGGAGGAGTGCTCCGGCGCTTTCTCGGATTGGCGGGTGAGCCGAAATCCGTGACCGACACCGCTGACCGAATCCGTGCCAACGACTCCGCTCAGACCGCGACCTTTGCCGCTGACGCGGAATCGCAGGCGTGGACTCCGCCCACCTGGGAGGAGATCGTCAGCACGCACAGCGGCCGCGTGTACCGCCTGGCGTACCGCCTGACCGGCAACCAGCACGACGCCGAGGACCTCACGCAAGAGGTCTTCGTCCGTGTCTTCCGGTCCCTCTCGACCTACACCCCCGGCACGTTCGAGGGCTGGCTGCACCGCATCACCACGAACCTCTTCCTGGACATGGTGCGCCGCAAGCAGCGCATCCGTTTCGACGCGCTCGGGGACGACGCCGCGGAGCGGCTGCCGAGCCGCGAGCCGTCGCCCCAGCAGGTGTTCAACGACACGCACTTCGACGCGGACGTCCAGCAGGCGCTGGACACCCTTGCGCCCGAGTTCCGTGCGGCCGTTGTCCTCTGCGACATCGAGGGCCTTTCGTACGAGGAGATCGCCGCAACCCTCGGCGTCAAGCTCGGTACGGTCCGCAGCCGTATCCACCGGGGCCGTTCGCAGCTGCGCAAGGCCCTCCAGCACCGGTCTCCCGAGGCCCGCGCCGAGCGCCGTTCGCTCGCGGTCACGGGAGCCGTGGCGCTGGGAGGAGGGGGCGCGACCGAGTGAGTGGATCACGGTCGAATCCTGCCGAGCGGCATGTAGCCGAGGCCGAGCAGCATCTGGGGGACCGGCTCGCAGCCCTTGTGGACGGCGAGTTGGGTCATGACGCGCGCGAGCGCGTCCTCGCACATCTGGCGACCTGTCCGATGTGCAAGACGGAGGCCGACGCGCAGCGTCGCCTGAAGAGCGTTTTCGCGCAGGCGGCACCGCCGCCGCCCACCGAGAGTTTCCTCGCCCGCCTCCAAGGTCTTCCAGGAGGCGGTTCCGGGCCGTCCGGAGGACCCGGCGACGGGGACGGGTTCGCCACCGGAGCAACTGATTCCGCGGGACTTCCGCGGAACGGGATCTTCGGCGTGAGCACCGACCCCTTCGTGGAGTACGCCCCGGCCGGAGCCCATGCCGCGGTGCTCCCCAGTGAGCAGCGTGGCTTCCGCATCCACGAGGTCAACCGGCGACACGAGACGGAGCGTCCGGTCTGGCGCGGGCGCCGCTTCGCGTTCGCGGCGGCGGGTGCGGTGTCGATGGCCGCGATCGCCCTCGGTGGCGTCACGGTCGGCGTCCCCGTGGACTCGGGCGACACCCGCGCGGGCGGCTCGGGGAGCAATGTCACCCCGCAGCGCACCCAGGGTTCGGGCTCCGCGGCCACCCCCGACTCCGTGCGCCGTCGCGGCGGCGGCAATCCGCTGTCGGCGCAGGGCCAGCGCCCCGGCGCGCTGTCGGCGCCGGTCGCGCCGACGGAGGTGACGGGACCACTGCTGCCCGGAGCCCCCGCGCAGCCCCTGCGCTCCCGCGACTCGGTGTACGAGCTGACGGCTCCGATGCTGGCGGGCACCGCCGCCATCTCCCCGTTGATACGCCCGGCGCCGCCCGGCCGCCACACCGCCGCGATGCCCGGCATCAAGCTGCCGCAGGCGGCGGACGCCATGGTGCCGGGGGGCGCGGATCCGGTGCGGACCAGTGCGGCGCCGCCGGGTGCCGGACCGCTGAAGGGCACGTCGCAGATTCACTGACGCGACGGTGCCCTGCGCTTCCGTGGGCGAACCTGGTTGAATCCTCGGTGGGCCGTGCCCGCCGGGGATTCGGCGGTCACGGGGTTGAGCATGCAAACGGCGTCCGCCGCGGGCCAGTTGTGGGGAGAACATGGACGACGGGAAGCCCACGAAGGCGAACTGGTGGAGCCGCCCGCGGCCGGAAGAGCGGGGAGTGCCGGACGAGTCGTCCGTGCCGCCCCCGGCCCCCACGCAGCCCCCGCACGACGCGACACCGCCCGGCCCCGCCGCCCCGGCCGATCTGTCTGACTTCCCGCTGGCTCCGGCGCCGCAGGACGTGACGTCGCCGGGCTCTGACGCCCAGCCGCAGGGCACCTCGGACGCCCTGGCCGATCCGTCCGACTTCGCGCTGGCTCCGGCTCCGCAGGACGTGACGCTGCCGGGCTCTGACGCCCCGGCGCAGGGCATCCCGGACGCCCCGGCCGATCCGTCCGACTTCCCGCTGGTCCCGGCGCCGCAGGATGTGACGCTGCCGGGCTCTGACGCCCCGGCGCAGGGCATCCCGGACGCCCCGGCCGATCCGTCCGACTTCCCGCTGGCTCCGGCGCCGCAGGACGTGCCGCCGCCCGGCCCCGCCGCCCCGGCGCCGACCGCCGCGTTCCCGTCCGCCCCGGTCGCCGATCAAGCCCCGCAGAATGCCACGCCCAGTGGGCCCATACCGGGCGCCGACGTCCCGTCCGCACCGGTTCCGGCGCAGGGACCCGGCCCTGCGGAGCGGCCCCGCCCCCTCCACGACCCGGACCCGTACGGCACCCCGCCCTACGGCGAACCGGGCCCGTGGGCACCCGCGCCTCCGGTCCAGCACCCCGCGGCGACCCCGGCCCACGGCACGCCCCTCTCCACGGCCCCGCACGGCGGCGGCACCCCGCCACACGGCACGCCCGGGCCCGCCCAGGGCACTCCGCCGCACGGCACGCCTGGGCCCGCCCAAGGCACCCCGCCGCACGGCACCCCGGGCCCCGCCCACGGCACGCCCGCCCAGCCCCCGCACGGCGGCACGCCCGCCCACGGCACGCCCGCGCACGCCCCCGGCACTCCGCCGCACGGCACGTCCGGGCCTGCCCAGGGCACTCCGCCGCACGGCACCCTCGCCCCCGCCCAAGGCACCCCGCCGCACGGCACCCCGGGGCCTGGCCAGGGCACCCCGCCACACGGCACCCCCGGCCCCGCCCCGCACCTGCCGCAACAGCCCCAGCCAAACGCAGCCCAGTCGCAACAGCAGCCCCAACCCCAGCCACACGCACCCCATTCCCACCCCCAGGCCGCCCAAGCCGCCCAAGCCCCCCAGGCCACCGCACCCCCCACACCCCCCGCGGCCTCGCAAACCGTGCCGCCTCGGCAGCCCTACGACCCCTGGAACGCTCCCCTTCAGCAGGTCGGCTCGGTGCCGCCCGAGACTCGGGAGAAGCGGGACAAGCGGGGGCGGCGGGTGTTGTTCGTCGGGGTTGCCCTCATCGCGCTGCTTTCGGGGCTCATCGGCGGTGCGACCGGTGCGTATCTGGAGCGCAACGGGAGCGGGGACGTCGAGTTGCGGCAGGCGGACGCCGAGTCCGCCGACCGGCCCAAGGGCAGCGTCGCGGGCATCGCGTCGGCCACCCTGCCCGGCGTCGTGACGCTGCACGTCAGCGGCGACTCCGCGCAGGGCACCGGCACCGGGTTCGTCCTCGACGGCAAGGGCCACATCCTCACCAACAACCACGTCGTCGAGCCCGCGGGCACCGGCGGCGAGGTCTCCGTGACCTTCAGCGGCGGCGAGACCGCCAAGGCCGAGGTCGTCGGCCGCGACTCCGGCTACGACCTCGCGGTCGTCAAGGTGAGCGGCGTCCGCGGTCTGAAGCCCCTGCCCCTCGGCAACTCCGAGAACGTCCAGGTCGGCGACACGGTCGTGGCCATCGGCGCCCCCTTCGACCTGGAGAACACGGTCACCTCCGGGATCATCAGCGCCAAGGAGCGGCCCATCACCGCGGGCGGCGAGAAGGGCGACGGCAGCGACATCTCGTACGTGGACGCCCTGCAGACCGACGCCCCCATCAACCCGGGCAACTCAGGCGGCCCCCTGGTCGACGCCAAGGCCCGCGTCATCGGCATCAACAGCGCCATACGCTCCGCGGACGACGGCTCGGACCAGGGCGGCGGCCAGGCGGGCTCCATCGGCCTCGGCTTCGCCATCCCGATCAACCAGGGCAAGCGCGTCGCCGAAGAGCTGATCAACTTCGGCAGGGCCACGCACCCCGTGATAGGCGTCACGCTCGACACGGAGTTCAACGGCGACGGGGCCCGGATAGCGGACAAGGGCAAGAACGGCGGCCCGTCGGTCAACAGGAACGGCCCCGGTGACGAGGCGGGACTGAAGCCCGGCGACGTCATCACCGAGGTCGACGGCCGCGCGGTGCACTCCAGCGACGAACTGATCGTCAAGGTCCGCGCGCACCGTCCGAAGGACCGACTGCGGCTCACCGTCGAGCGCGACGGCAACGACCGCGAGGTGACCCTGGTGCTCGGTTCGGCCGGTGGTAGCTGAGTAAAGGACTGGCCACGGTGGACCGGGTTGTCGTGCAGCGGCTACCGGACATACATCAGCGCCGGGTACCGTGGTCACGGTCCAGACCTCGGACGACGACCTGTTGCCGACGACCTGCTGCGGGCTGAGGACATCGCAAGGAGTTCCAGGTGTTCAATGACATTGGCGCACTCGAGATAGTGACGCTGGTCGTCCTCGCCGTGCTCATCTTCGGTCCGGACAAGCTGCCGAAGGTCATTCAGGACATCTCCCGCACCATCCGCAAGATCCGCGAGTTCTCCGACAGCGCGAAAGCGGACATCCGCGATGAGCTGGGTCCGGAGTTCAAGGACTTCGAGTTCGACGACCTGAACCCCAAGAAGTTCATCCGCAAGCAGCTCGACAACGACGAGCTCGGGCTCAAGGAAATCCGCAACGGCTTCGACCTGAAGAAGGAGATGAACGAGGTCGCGGACGCCGTGCACGGCCGCGACAGCGACTCCTCCGACACAGGTAAGGAGACCTCCGCGGCCTCGTCCGGCGGAGCGTCCGGCGGTGCCCGCGTCGACATGCAGAAGAAGCCCGCGGAGCCCCAGAAGCTCGACTCCGGCGACCGTCCGCCGTTCGACGCGGACGCCACCTGAGACCTCGCCTGGACTGCCCCCGCCAACAGGTGTGGCTATCCTGCCTTGTTGTCCGGCGTGAGGACGCCCGAGGGGGGCGGGCCGCTCCGGACACACGAGAGCGAGGAGGCGGCCGGGTACATGGAGACGACAAGTCGGGTGGGCGCGCAGGCGCCGACCGCGGAAGGCACCGCACAAGCGGTGCCGACCGCCCGACGCACGGTCGACGGCTACCTGCTGGCGCCCTTCCCCTGGTACGGCCTCGACGAGGCCTTCACGGGGCGGCGCTGGCTGATGCAGGTCGGCGCGACGGCGGACGGGACCGTGGAGCACGGTTCGATAGGACACGGCGACGAGCCGTCGGTCCGTGGCGAGGGCAGCCTCGGCAACAGTGACAAGGAGCGCTTCGCGGTCGTGGTGACCGTCGCGGCCAACCCGGTGCGGCGCACCGCGGACGGCACGGGCGTCCTGGAGGCCACCTCGGTCTCCTCGGCGGCCTGGCTCGCCGGGGTCGGCCTGCTGTCCTTCACCTGGCCCGGCCAGATGGACCACACCCTGCGCGACGACTGGCTGGACCAGCAGACGGAGACCGCCTGGGTGCTCGCCGACGACCTGGAGGGCTCCGACTGGTCGACGCTGTCCCTGCCGGTGGACGGGGTGCCGACGCCCTTCCACTACCGCGAGTCCGAGTACGGCTGGGTCCTCGCGGGCTCCACGAAGGAGGGCGTGCACCTGGGCGCCTACGGCCGCGGCATGAGCGCGTACGGCCTGGGCTTCTCAGTGATCAAGGACATTGGCGCGTACGCCTAGGGCGGCGGGCTGAGCGGAGAAGGGGGCGCCGTCGGAATGACGGCGCCCCCCTTTCCGAAGGACGTGCTCGTGGTTCGTCTGCGGGGCCGCTGTGGCTGGTCGCGCAGTTCCCCGCGCCCCTTACGGGGCGCTCCCAGGCGTTCCTCAGAACTTGTTGCGCGGCGTGATGCCCAGCGACATGCCCGACAGGCCGCGCTGGCGGCCGCCCAGCTTGCCCGCGATGGCGTGCAGCGCCGCGCCCGCCGGGGAGTCGGGGTCGGTCAGGACGACGGGCTTGCCCTCGTCGCCGCCCTCCCGGAGCCGGACGTCGATCGGGATGGAGCCGAGGACCGGCACCGTCGCGCCCGTCGTCTTCGTGAGGCCCTCGGCGACCCGCTGGCCGCCGCCCGTGCCGAACACGTCGACCATCTCGCCGCAGTGCGGGCAGGGCAGGCCCGACATGTTCTCGACGACGCCGACGATCTTCTGGTGGGTCTGGACGGCGATGGACCCGGCGCGCTCGGCGACCTCGGCGGCCGCCTGCTGGGGCGTCGTCACGACCAGGATCTCGGCGTTCGGGACGAGCTGCGCGACCGAGATCGCGATGTCGCCCGTGCCCGGCGGCAGGTCGAGGAGCAGCACGTCCAGGTCGCCCCAGAAGACGTCCGCGAGGAACTGCTGGAGCGCGCGGTGCAGCATCGGGCCGCGCCACACGACCGGCGCGTTGCCCGGCGTGAACATGCCGATGGAGATGACCTTCACGCCGTTCGCCGACGGCGGCATGATCATGTTCTCGACCTGGGTGGGCTTGCCGTCGGCGCCCAGCATGCGGGGCACCGAGTGGCCGTAGATGTCGGCGTCCACGACGCCGACCTTCAGGCCGTCGGCGGCCATCGCGGCCGCGAGGTTCACCGTCACCGAGGACTTGCCGACCCCGCCCTTGCCGGACGCGACCGCGTAGACCCGGGTCAGGGAGCCGGGCTGGGCGAAGGGGACCTCGCGCTCGGCGGTGCCGCCGCGCAGCGCGGCCGCCAGCTCCTTGCGCTGCTCGTCGCCCATCACGTCCAGGGTCACGGTGACGTCCGTGACACCCTCGACGGCCGCGACCGCGTCGGTCACGTTCTTGGTGATGGTCTCGCGCATGGGGCAGCCGGAGACGGTCAGGTACACGGTGACCGCTACCGCCCCCTCGGCGGAGATGTCCACCGATTTGACCATCCCCAGTTCGGTGATGGGTCGCTGGATCTCGGGGTCGTTCACCGTCGCCAGTGCTTCACGCACCGCGTCTTCCGTAGCCATAAGACCGATAGTACGGCGCGGTAACCCCGCCCCGGAAAGGTATGTCAGCGGTCGCCTACATCACTTCCGCGCGAGCGCTCCGACGGGAATACCGCGCGCTGCTCCTCCAACTCCTTGACCAGGTCCTGTAGCTCGGAGCGGATCCAGTCGCGGGTCGCTACCTCGCCGAGGCCCATGCGCAGCGAGGCGATCTCCCGGGTGAGGTACTCGGTGTCCGCGATGGACCGCTCGTTCTGCTTGCGGTCCTGTTCGAGGTTGACGCGGTCGCGGTCGTCCTGGCGGTTCTGCGCGAGGAGGATCAGCGGGGCGGCGTACGACGCCTGCAGCGACAGCATCAGCGTCAGGAAGATGAACGGGTACTGGTCGAAGCGCAGGTGGTCGGGGGCGGCGATGTTCCACACCACCCACAGGATGATGACGACCGTCATCCAGACGATGAACCTGCCGGTGCCCAGGAACCGCGCGATGCGCTCCGAGAGCCGCCCGAACGCCTCCGGGTCGTACTCGGGCAGGAGCCTGTTGCGCGGCGGCCTCGGCTGGTCGAGGCGGAATCGCGGGGTGCGCGGCTCGGGACGGTTCTCGCGCTCGCGGTCAGCCGCCATGGACCGCCCCTTCCTCCTCGAAGTGGAACTCCGTCTCGCGCCAGTCGTCCGGCAGCATGTGGTCGAGCACGTCGTCGACGGTGATCGCCCCGAGCAGCGAGCCGCTCTCGTCGACGACGGGGGCCGCCACCATGTCGTACGTCGCGAAGTACCCGGCGACGGCAGGCAGCGTGGTGCCGGGCGCGAGCGGCAGCAGATCGTCGTCCAGGATCGAGCCGACCAGCGTGTACGGCGGATCGCGAAGGAGACGCTGGAAGTGCACGGTGCCCAGGTACTTGCCCGTCGGCGTCTCGTCGGGCGGGCGGCACACGTACACCTGCGCGGCGAGCGCGGGGGAGAGGTCCTGCTGCCGCACCCTGGCGAGCGCGTCGGCGACCGTCGAGTCGGGCCGCAGCACGATCGGCTCGGTGGTCATCATGCCGCCTGCCGTGCGCTCCTCGTACGCCATCAGACGCCGCACGTCCGCCGCGTCGCCGGGCTGCATCAGCGTGAGCAGCCGCTCCTTGTCCTCCTCCGGCAGCTCGGCCAGGAGGTCGGCCGCGTCGTCCGGGTCCATGGCCTCCAGGACGTCGGCCGCGCGCTCCTCCTTGAGCTTTCCGAGGATCTCGATCTGGTCGTCCTCGGGGAGCTCCTCCAGGACGTCGGCGAGCCGGTCGTCGTCGAGGGCGGCGGCCACCTCGGTCCGCCGTTTGGGGGAGAGGTGGTGCAGCACGTTGGCGAGGTCGGCGGGGCGCAGCTGCTCGAAGGTGGCCAGCAGGCTCTCGGCGCCCTGTCCGTGCTCCTCCAGGGAGAAGCCGTCCACGGCGGACCAGTCGACGGTGAGCGTCTCGCCCTTGCGCCGGAAGGTGCCGCCCTTGCCCTTCCGTACGAAGACCCGGTCGATCTCCCAGTCGCGGCGGGCGGGGAGCTGCTGAATCGATACGTCGAGGACGGTGACCTCATTGTCGGTGTTATCGGTGTCGCCGGTGCCGACGAGCCGCACCCGCCGGTCGAGCATCTCGCCGAGGACGAGCCGCTCGGTGGGCCGCTGCTCGAAGCGCCGCACGTTCACCACTCCGGTGGTGATGACCTGGCCCGACTCGATGCCGGTGACGCGGGTCATCGGCAGGAAGATGCGGCGCCGGGTCGAGAGCTCGACGACGAGGCCGAGGAGCCTGGGCGGCCGCCTGCCGACCCTGAGCATCGCGACCAGATCGCGCACCCGGCCCACCTGGTCGCCGTTCGGATCGAAGACGGGGGTGCCGGAGAGGTGTGAGACGAAGACCCTGGGGGCACCTGCCGCCATGCGAGCGCCTCCTTCAGGCCGGGGGTTTCATGCCGGTTGGTCCGTCAATACGGGCTTCAGGCTAGCCCGTCCCGGTCGGATACGCCCCGGCGGAGGGTCCGGACGGACTGCCGCCGACCGGCTGCGCCGACACAGGTACGCTGCCGTACTGCCGAAGCCGTAGAGGTCGTCCGCACGAGAGGCAGCGCCACCTGTGACCGCTCATCCCCTGGCCAGCCGCGCCCGCAGGGCAGCGTTCGTGAGTGCGATGTGCGCGGGCCTGGCGGTGGCGGTGACGAGTCTGGCGGGCTGCAGCAGCAGTGAGGACCCGGACGCGGGCACGAACGGCGTCGGGAAGCTCTCCGCGTCGAAGATCCAGGGCAAGGCGGGCACGGCGGCCGGGGCGGCGTCGGCGGTGCGGCTCTCCGGCACGGTGGTCAGCAAGAGCCACACGTACACCCTCGACATGCGCCTCAAGGGCGAGGGCGGCACCGGCTCGGTCACCTCCAAGGGGCAGACCTTCCAGCTGCTGAGGGTCGGCGAGCAGCTGTATCTGAAGGCCGACACGGAGTTCTGGACGCACGACGGCGGAAAGGGCGACGGAAAGTCCGGGCAGTCGGACGCGACGGCCGCGGCCAAGCTGGACGGCAAGTACGTGAAGGTCCCGCAGGGCGACCCTGCCTACCAGCAGCTGGGCGGCTTCACGGACAAGGACAAGCTCCTGGACGGCATGCTCACCCTGCACGGCAAGCTCGCCGTGGGCGACCGCGGCAAGACGGGCTCGCTGCGCAGCATCAAGATCACCGGCGACGACGGCGCGGGCGGCACGCTCTCCGTCTCCCTGGACGGCAAGCCGTACCCCTTGCGCCTGGACCGCGGCGGCGGCGCGGGCACCCTCAAACTCACCGACTGGAACAAGGACTTCTCCTTGCAGGAGCCGGGCAAGGACGAAATGGTCGACTACGGAAAACAACTCCCGACGTCCTGACGGGGGCCGGGTGAGGCAAGCCCCGCAGGGGCAGGCCTCAGGGGCGCGGGGAACTGCGCGACCAGCCACAACGCACCCGCAGAGCAGAGCGACCCAGCCCTCAACGGCGCTTGCGCTTGAAGAGCAGCCGCGGCAGCGCATCCGGCACCGGCTGCCGAGTCGTAGCCCCCGTGGGCAGGGGCACAGCCGCCAGGGACCCCGAGGGCAACGCGCTCACCCCGTCACGCGGCGTGAGCCGGACGACCCGACACTGCTCAGCCCACCGCACGGTGACCCGCTCCGCATCCGGCGCGTTCAACCGCTTCCCCTTGAGCTCCGCGACCGCCGCCTCCCACTCCTCGGAGCCGGGCGCGAGCTCGGCGACCGCCGCGGTCCAGGCGACGACCCGCCCGCCCTTGTCCTTGCTGCGCACGGTCACTTCCGCGGTGCCCCCGTCGACGAGCCCCGGCAGCGGCTGCTCGCCGGGCCCGTCGCCGACGAGATGCACCGCACCCTCGTACCAGACGTGCCAGAGCGCCCGAGCGGGCGAGCCCGCGCCCTGGACCCAGACGAGGCCGGACTTCTTGGTGGCCTCCTCGACGAGGGCGCGGTCGAGCAGCGGGTCAGCAGTCATGGCGGCAGCCTACCGAGTGGGGGTCACAGCCAGCCGTTGCGCTTCAGGGTCCGGTGGATCGCGAAGCAGACGCCGCCGATGAGGGCGAGCACCATCGGGTAGCCGTAGCGCCACTGGAGCTCGGGCATGTGCTTGAAGTTCATGCCGTAGATCCCGCAGACGGCCGTCGGGACGGCGATGATCGCCGCCCACGAGGTGATCTTGCGCATGTCCTCGTTCTGCGCGACGGCGGCCTGCGCGAGGTTGGCCTGCAGGATCGAGTTGAGCAACTCGTCGAAGCCGATGACCTGTTCCTGGACGCGCGTGAGGTGGTCGGCGACGTCGCGGAAGTACTTCTGGATGTCGGGGTCGACGAGCCGCATCGGCCGCTCACTGAGCAGCAGCATCGGGCGCAGGAGCGGCGAGACGGCGCGCTTGAACTCCAGGACCTCGCGCTTGAGCTGGTAGATCCGCCCGGCGTCGACGCCGCGCGAGGTCCCCTTGCCCTTGCTCGGCGCGGAGAACACCTCGCTCTCCACGTCGTCGATGTCGTCCTGCATGGCGTCGGCGACCGCGATGTAGCCGTCGACGACGTGGTCGGCGATGGTGTGCAGGACGGCGGAGGGGCCCTTGGCGAGCAGCTCGGGGTCGTCCTGGAGGCGGCGCCGCAGGGCGCGCAGCGAGCCGTGGCCGCCGTGCCGGACGGTGATGAAGAAGTCCCGGCCGGTGAAGCACATCACCTCGCCGGTCTCCACGACCTCGCTGGTGGCGGTGAGTTCGGTGTGCTCGACGTAGTGGATGGTCTTGAAGACGGTGAACAGCGTGTCGTCGTACCGCTCCAGCTTGGGCCGCTGGTGGGCGTGGACGGCGTCTTCGACGGCGAGCGGGTGCAGCCCGAACTCGGCGGCGATTCCGGCGAATTCGGCCTCGGTCGGCTCGTGCAGGCCGATCCAGGCGAAGCCGCCCCTGCGGCGCACCTCGAGCATCGCCTCGTGCGGCGTGAGGGCGTCGGCGCACTCCAGACGGCTCCCGTCGCGGTAGACGGCGCAGTCGACGACGGCCGACGCGGCGTCGCGGGTGGCGTCGTAGGTGTCGTAGGAGGCGGGGGAGGAGGGATAGGCGGTGCCGTCCTTGCGCAGCGAGGGGCGGACGGCGGCACGAAGGTCGCGGATCATCGACATGGGCAGGCTCCTTCGAAGGAGGCCGCCGGCGACGGTTGGAACTGCCCGGAATGGGGACGTCCTACTGCGGAATGTTTGGCACGTCCACAAAGCGGGGAGCACCGCACCGTCGCGGTGGCAGCTTCGCTACTGACACAGATCAGGAATCTCAGACAGATCAGGTGGGAACGAAGTGCTCTTCCGACGCACACGGCACGAACGGTGCTCGCGGTGCGTGCGTGTGCTCGCGCAGCTACGGGGCTGCGTGAATCACCGGGCGGAAGAGCGGGTGGTACTGCACGGTCGACTTCGGTCCATTGCAGCCCCACCTCCTCCGGCCGGTCCCCCGTAAGGGAAGTCCCATGCGCCCTTCACGCCCGTGGCGCAAAGTCAGTGTCTGTCTGCAGGGCTTGAAAGCGACGCTTCTGCGTGCTGCCCTGAGCCAGCGGCCAACACTATCAGCCGACAGAAGTGTCAAGCCCCCGCTTTGCCCGCCCCTGACGAGTTCTATGCTCGCGTCATGGCTGATGTTCTTGCGCTGGTCGAGGCCCGTTTCCGCACTGGCCTGGGGGAACCTGACGCGCGCGCCGCGGTGACCTTCCTCGGGACCGACCGCATCGAAGTGTTGCGGTTCACGGACGGCGACGTGGTGCGCTATGCCACGCTCGGGATGTCGGCCCAGCCCATGGCCGACCCCACCGCCGCGCTGGCCGATCCGGTCAAGGGGCCGCGCGCCGAGCTGGTGTTGTCGGTACGAGGCGGACTCACCGGCACCGTCGACACGGACAAGGTGCTGCGGCCGCTCGCGGTCCTCGCCGCCTCACCCCAGGTGGAGGGGCTGATCGTGGCGCCGGGCGCATCCCTTGACGTGGGTGAACCGCTGTGGCCGGGGGCGCCGTTCACCTCGGTGCTCGTGGCGGAGTCCGGCGGTCTGCTCGAGGACCTCGCGCTGGACGAGCCCATGGATCCCGTACGTTTCC
The DNA here is from genome assembly GCF_040609235.1 of Streptomyces sp. NPDC004732. Taxonomy (NCBI): domain Bacteria; kingdom Bacillati; phylum Actinomycetota; class Actinomycetes; order Kitasatosporales; family Streptomycetaceae; genus Streptomyces; species Streptomyces sp. NPDC004732. The sequence goes on along the minus strand of NZ_JBEXJR010000002.1, from coordinate 64,744 downwards.
TGCCGCTGCTCCCCATGACGCCGAACGAGGCGGCGTGGAAGCGGGTGCACGGCGCGGCGGCCCTCCAGGAGCGCTGGCTGAACAGCGGAACGGACCTGCGCGATCCGCTGCGCAAGTCCGTGCCCCTGGACTGAAGTTCCGCCGCCGGAAGCTCAGTTGGCGAAGACCGTCACGCTGTCCTCGGTGGCGTGCCGCGGTTCGAGTTCCTCGGCCTCGTGGGTGAGGGCATCCCTGCGCACCCACACCACGACCGCGCCGAGCACCGCGGTGACGGCCGCGACCACGAACGGGATGTGGATGTTGCTCCACTCCTCGATCTTCGGCGCGAAGAACGGCGCGGCGGCGGCCGCGAACCACCGGACGAAGTTGTAGCCCGCGCTGGCCACCGGGCGCGGCGCGTCGGAGACCCCGAGGGCGAGCTCGGTGTACACGGTGTTGTTCACGCCGATGAAGGCGCCGGACAGGATGGTGCAGACGACGGCCACGGTGTGGTTGCCGTAGCCGAGCACCAGTACGTCCACGGCGAGCAGCACCAGGGAGCCGCCGAGCACCTTCAGCGAGCCGAACCGTGCCTGCAGCCGCGGCGCGACGAGCACCGAGAACACCGCGAGCAGCACGCCCCAGGCGAAGAACACCGCGCCCGATTTGTAGGGGGACATGTTCAGCACGAACGGTGTGAAGGCCAGCACGGTGAAGAACGTGTAGTTGTAGAAGAACGCCGAGGCCGCCGCGGAGGCGAGGCCGCCGTGGCCGAGCGCCTTGACCGGGTCGAGCAGCGATGTCTTCTGCGCGGGCTTCGGCTGCTCCTTGAGGAACGCCGTGATGCAGAGGAAGCCGATCGCCATCAGCGCGGCGGTGCCGAAGAAGGGGTAGCGCCAGCTGGCGTCGCCGAGCAGGGCGCCGACCAGCGGTCCGCACGCCATGCCGAGGCCCAGCGCCGACTCGTACAGCAGGATCGCGGCCGCGCTGCCACCGGCCGCGGCGCCGACGATGACGGCGAGGGCGGTCGAGACGAAGAGCGCGTTGCCGAGGCCCCAGCCCGCCCGGAACCCGACGAGCTCACCGACCGAGCCCGAGGTCCCGGAGAGCCCCGCGAAGACGACCACGAGCGCGAGGCCGAGCAGCAGGGTCTTCTTGCCGCCGATGCGGCTGGAGACGAAGCCGGTGACCAGCATGGCGACGGCGGTGATCAGGAAGTACGAGGTGAAGAGGAGGGAGACCTGACTCGCGTCGGCGTCCAGGCCCTTGGCGATGGAGGGCAGGATCGGGTCGACGAGCCCGATGCCCATGAAGGCGACGACGGAGGCGCCCGCCGTGGCCCACACGGCTTTGGGCTGCCGCAGCAGGCTGCCCGCCCCGGCGTCGAACGGGTCCCCTTCGGCGGGACCCCCTGTACTGCTGTTCATACAGCCGCTCCTTCGCTGCTTCCGCCGCTTCCACGGAAGTCGTTGACGTATACACATATTAAGTTAGAGAGCCTAATTGGTGCAAGCTACATGTAATTTTGCCTGGTGACAGCGCCACCGGACGGGTGATCGTCCTTGACGGGGCGCCGACCGGGGAGGACCGTTGAGCGCTATGAGGGGCGAACCCAGTTGCCCGAAGTGTGGTGGCCGGGTCAGGGCTCCCGGTCTCTTTGCCGACTCCTGGCAGTGCGATGTGCACGGCACGGTGCACCCGCTGCAGCCCGTGATCCCGCCCAGCGTCGAGGCCCTCCAGGTCGTGGTGCACCGCACGCAGGTCCCGGTGTGGATGCCGTGGCCCCTGCCGGTCGGCTGGCTGTTCACGGGCGTGGCCTGCGCGGGGGACGACAGGAGTGGCGGCCGTGCGACGGCCGTGGCCTGCTCGGGGCCCGCGCCGCTCGGCGGCGTCGGTGAGCTGGTGCTCGTCGCCGAGGAGCTCGGTGTCGGCCTCGGCGCGCGGTACGCGGGCATCGACGGCCCCGACCCCGGCCCCCATATGAGCGTCGAGAAGCCGCCGCAGACCAAGGTGCTCGCCGCCGGGCGGCCGACGCCGATGTGGCACGTCTCCGGGACGCCGGACGACCGCGCCGTCTTCGCGGGGGAGGCGTGCGGCCTGTGGCTGTGGGCCATCGCGTGGCCGGAGCAGTCGGGCCTGCTCATGTACGACGAGCTGGTCCTCACGGATCTGCGGGACGCGGGCGCCGAGGTGGACCTGCTGCCGTGCGGGGCGCTGTCCCCGCGGCTGCTCATGCCGTGAGCGGGGCGGCCCTGTCGGCCTCGTGCGGAGCGGGCCGCTCGGCGTGGTGAGCGATGCCTCTTCGGAGACGGGCCGGGAGACGTCCGACTCCCGTTATCCTTGAGCGTCCCCTCATTCGCCCCGTCAGAGCACTGGAGCCAGCGTCGTGCGCATCGATCTGCACACCCACTCCACCGCATCCGACGGCACGGACACCCCGGCCGAGCTGGTCCGCAACGCCGCGGCGGCAGGCCTCGACGTCGTCGCGCTGACCGACCACGACACCACCCGGGGATACGCCGAGGCGAAGCGGGCCCTGAGCGAGCTCCCGACGGACCTGGCCCTCGTGACCGGCGCCGAGCTCTCCTTCAACCTCGACGGCATGGGCCTGCACATGCTGGCCTACCTCTTCGACCCCGAGGAGCCGGAGCTGGCCCGCGAGTGCGAGCTGGTCCGCGACGACCGGGTGCCGCGCGCGAAGGCGATGATCGGCAAGCTGCAGGGGCTCGGTGTGCCGGTGACCTGGGAGCAGGTCGCGCGCATCGCGGGCGACGGTTCCGTGGGCCGCCCGCACATCGCCGAGGCACTCGTCGATCTCGGCGTCGTGCCCACCGTCTCCGACGCCTTCACGCCCGAGTGGCTCTCCGACGGCGGCCGCGCGTTCGCCGACAAGCACGAGCTCGACCCCTTCGACGCGATCCGCCTGGTCAAGGCGGCCGGTGGCGTCACCGTCTTCGCGCACCCCGGCGCCGTCAAGCGCGGCAAGGTCGTGTCCGAGAGCGTGATAGCCGACCTCGCGGCGGCCGGTCTGGACGGCATCGAGGTCGACCACATGGACCACACGTCCGAGACCCGCACCCGGCTGCGCGCCCTCGCGGGGGACCTCGGCCTGCTGGTCACCGGGTCGAGCGACTACCACGGCAGCCGCAAGACGTGTGTGCTCGGGGAGTTCACCACCGACCCCGAGATCTACGGCGAGATCACGCGCCGCGCGACGGGCGCGTTCCCGGTGCCGGGCGCGGGCGGACACTCCGCCGCGTAGCAGCCCGCATCGAGCGGCACTGCCCTTCGCGCCACCTCACTTCACCTCCCTCCACCTCGCTTCACCGCATCCCACCGTTCCGTGACGGCGGTCGCCCGTGCCCCGCGCCCGGGGCCGTCCGTCGCGGGCTCCTTCGTACGACTCTCCGCAAGGCCATCACTGTGTTCGACGTTGCCGTTTTCGGATCCCTCTTTCTCACGCTTTTTGTGATTATGGACCCTCCTGGGATCACCCCGATCTTCCTCGGTCTCACCGCGGGCCGACCCGCCAAGGTGCAGCAGCGGATGGCCTTCCAGGCCGTCTGCGTCGCCTTCGGCGTCATCTCGGTCTTCGGCCTCGTGGGCCACCAGATCCTCAACTACCTGCATGTCTCCGTCCCCGCGCTGATGATCGCGGGCGGGCTGCTGCTGCTCCTCATCGCGCTCGACCTGCTCACCGGCAAGACGGACGAGCCGAAGCAGACCAAGGACGTCAATGTCGCGCTGGTGCCGCTCGGCATGCCGCTGCTCGCGGGTCCCGGCGCGATCGTCTCGGTCATCCTGGCCGTCCAGGACGCCGACAGCGTCGGTACGCAGATCTCCGTCTGGGCGGCGATCGTGGCCATGCACGTGGTGCTGTGGCTGGTGATGCGGTACTCGCTGCTGATCATCCGCGTGATCAAGGACGGCGGCGTGGTGCTCGTGACGCGCCTGGCGGGCATGATGCTGTCCGCCATCGCGGTCCAGCAGATCATCAACGGCGTGACGCAGGTGATCAAGGGCGCCTGAGCGGAGCCCGGGTGCTCTGACTGCGGTACCGGCCGTCCACGTACATACGAAGGGCCCCCGTACGGATTCCGTACGGGGGCCCTTCGACGTCTGCGTTACGAGGCCGAGGTGTCGGCCGGTCGGATATAGATGCGCTGGCCGATCGCTGCGGCCTGCTGCACGATCCGATTGACGGAGGCGGCGTCCACGACGGTGCTGTCCACGGCGGAGCCGTCGACGTCGTCGAGTCGCATGATTTCGAAGCGCATAGGGCTTCTCCCTTCGTCTGGTCATCCTCCTGCAAGGAGAACTGCTGTGTTCCTGATGGGTACAACGAGTTGCCCCCTGCAAACATTCCCTACGCTAAAGAAATTTTTCGGTAACCTAATTACTTGTGAGTAGCGAGAGCGGTTGTGTTCGCTGCGTGACCAGCGGGAGACTGGGACCGATATGAACGACGCCGATCCCAGCGCAGTCGACATCAGCGCCCAGCTGGAGCGCACCAACAGCCTGCTGGAGCGGGTGCTCGCCGAGGTGGCGAAGACACCGTCCACGCACGCGATCTTCGTTGATGCCGGGTATCTCTACGCCGCGGCGGGCCGGCTGGTCGCCGGAACCGAGGACCGGCGCGCCTTCGACCTCGATGCGGAGGGCCTCATCGAGGCGCTCATCGACAAGGCGCGGACGATCTTCGCGGACAGCCGACTCCTGCGCGTCTACTGGTACGACGGCGCCAGGCGCCGCATCCACACGACCGAGCAGCAGTCGATCGCGGAGCTGCCCGACGTCAAGGTCAGGCTCGGCAACCTCAACGCCAACAACCAGCAGAAGGGCGTCGACTCCCTGATCCGCAGTGACCTGGAGTCACTCGCCAGGCACCGCGCCGTCAGCGACGCGGCCCTCATCGGCGGCGACGAGGACCTGGTCTCGGCCGTCGAGGCGGCGCAGGGCTACGGCGCGCGGGTCCACCTGTGGGGCATCGAGGCCCCCGACGGCCGCAACCAGGCGGAGGCGCTGCTCTGGGAGGTCGACAGCCAGCGCACGTTCGACCTCGACTTCTTCAAGCCGTACGTGGTGCGGCGCACCGTCGCGGCGTACGAGACGGGCACCGCCGCGCACCGCCCCTCCCGTGACGACGTCCGCTTCGTCGGCGCGCAGATCGCCGCGAAGTGGCTCGGGGCGCGGGGGCGCGAGGCCCTGGTGGGGCTGTTGCCCGGGCATCCCTATCTGCCCGGGTCGGTGGACCAGGACCTGCTGGTGGAGGCGGAGCGGCTGCTGCAGTACTCGCTGCGCGGGCAGTCCGATCTGCGCAGGGCGCTGCGGGACGGCTTCTGGGAGCACTTGCAGGCGCAGTACTGAGGGGGCAGTACTGAGGGTGCAGTACTGAGGGTCCCTCCCGCTGCCGTGCCGGTGTCCTCAGTGCCGGTGCCAGAAGTCGACCAGAGCCGCGGCGGTCTCCGCCGGGCGGTCGGTGTTGGGGGAGTGCTCGGCGCCGTGGATCACCGTGCGGTGGGCGGCCAGGCGGTGGGCCATGTCGTCCATGAGCGGCACGGGCCAGGTGTCGTCGCGCTCGCCCGAGATGACGTGCTTGGGCAGCGGCAGCGCGGCGAGCTCGGCCACGCGGTCCGGTTCCGCGGAGAGCTGCCTGCCGGTGGCGATGAGCTGGGCCGGGCTGTGCAGCAGCCAGCGGGCGTGCAGGGCCTCGCTGTCGTCCTCGCCGTCGTCCTCGCAGTCCGGATCGCCCTCGCCCTCGCCCGTCTGCGCGTCCTGCGGGGGCGGCGGCTCCATGGCCCGCATCGCCTGCCACACCTCGTCCATGGACAGCGCCGCGAGGGCGTCCGCCAGCATCTTGGCGCGGGTCTGCTGGTCGGGGGTGATCGCGGCGGGGCCCGACGACATCAGGGTGAGGGTGGCGAAGGTGCGGGGTTCGAGGAGCACGGCGGCGCGGGCGATCTGGCCGCCGAGGGAGTGGCCGAGGAGGTGGGGGCGGGCCTCGGACAGGGCGGCCGCCTGGGCCAGCACGTCCCGGGCCAGCTCCGTCTGGGCGTACGCCGACACGTCGTCCGGGCCCGGCGTCTCGTACTGCCCGCGCCCGTCCACGGTCACCGCGCGGTAGCCCGCGTCCGCCAGCGGCTCCAGGAGGGCGATGAAGTCCTCCTTGCTGCCGGTGAAGCCGGGGAGCAGGAGGACAGTGCCTCTGCGCCGGACACCTGCCGCCGGAACCGCGTCGAGAACGGCGAAGTCACCCCGCTCGGTGCGGAGGGTCCGCGCGCTGGCGCACGGGGGCGGGACGAAGGTCGGCGGCCTGCTCATGAGCCGAGGCTAACGGGTGACCTGCGCGTCGCGGCAGCGTGGCTCCCCTCCGACGCCAGAAGGCCCGTCCCGGAGGGGACGGGCCTTCTGTACGGCGGGCCGGTGGAGAACCGGACGGAGGGGACCGGAGGTCAGCCCTCCGGAGTCTCCACGGATTCCGCCTTCTTGCGCGTGCGACGACGCGGCGCCGGGGCGGTCGCCTCGGCCTCGGCCGTGTCCGCCGGGGCGGCAGCGGCCTTGCGCGTACGACGGCGGGGCTTGGACTCCTCCGTCGCCTGGGCCGGGATTCCGGCCTCGGCGGCCTCGGCCGCAGCCGGAGCCTTGGCCGCGGTCTTGCGGGTGCGGCGCTTGGGCTTCTCGGCTTCGGCGTCGGTCGCGGTGACCTCGGGGGTGGCGGCTTCGGCGACCTTTTCCGCGGTCTTGCGGGTGCGGCGCTTCGGCTTTTCGGTGGCCGGGGCCTCCGTGGTGGCCTCGGCCTCGACGGCGTCGGCGACCTTGGCCGCTGCGGTCTTGCGAGTGCGGCGCTTCGGCTTCTCCGCCTCGGCGTCGGTCGCGGCGACCTCGACGGTGGCGGCCTCGACGACCTTCTCCGCAGCCTTACGGGTGCGGCGCTTCGGCTTTTCGGCGGCCGGGGCCTCCGTGGTGGCCTCGGCCTCGACGGCGTCGGCGACCTTGGCCGCTGCGGTCTTGCGAGTGCGGCGCTTCGGCTTCTCCGCCTCGGCGT